>SVRS01000073.1 GCA_015064695.1 Oscillospiraceae bacterium
ATCCAGATCTGGGGACGGCGGCAGATGTTGCCCATCTGGAGCATGGAGGTGCCGAGACCCTGGGAAACCAGACCGCCCCACTTGTTCTCACGGAAGCTGGACACCGCGAAGCCCACCATCTGTGCGCAGCAACCCACGGTTGCCGCACCGCCTGCCAGCAAAAGCCCCTTCAGAGTTCCGTTGGCGGTGGCGACCTCAATGGCGGCAGGGGAGAAGATCATGGCACAGATCGCTGCGCTGGAAATGGGCAGGGTCAGAATGATACCCACGACCACCGAGACGATGATACCCATGAACAGGGGGTACAGGGTGGTGGTGGAGGCAATGAAGATGCCTAAGAAGTACATCAAATAGGATACCAGCGGGCAGAACAGCCAAGCACCCGCAAAGCCCGCCAACAGGGTCACAACGGGGGTCACAAGAATATCCACGGGGGTCTTCTTGGAGACCAGCATGCCGATCTCGGCGGCCAGAATCACCGCGAAGAAGGCGCCTGCAGGGCCCGCACTATAGAAAATACTGTCGGCTACGTCGCCCTTGCCTGTGACCGCCCATGCAATCAGACTGTTATCCAGAATCACAGCACCCAGGGCGTTACCCAAAGCACCCACTCCCGCGCAGGAGAAGATGACCAGGGGATGGGCTCCCAGCTTGTAGGCAATCGCCACACCGATGGCCATGCCCGTAGCGCTCTTGGCGTATGTAGCAATGAGCTTCAGCGGATCCCATGGGATGTAGTTGCCCAGGGTGTCGAAGATAGTGCCGATGAGCAGGGATGCGAACAAGCCCAGCGCCATAGCGCCCATAGCGTCGATGAAATACCGCTTGGGAAGGGACTTCAGCTTCTTTTTCAGCTCGGATTTTTTGAGCTGATCCCGCTCCTCGCGTGCGGCCTTGCGTTTCTTTGCGTAGGAATACTTACCTTTTGCCATTTTATGCCTCCTGAAATATTTGAGGGGATCTCCGTTGCTTCTCTCGAAAGGGGGATAAAATCAACGAAAACCCCAAAATTGACGTGAAAACTTCTGCCGCGGATCACGCGGATGCAAGTAGCTTGTCTACCAGCAGTTTGACGAGGGCGTATATAACGGGAATAAAGTAGGCGGGGATGAATCGGGCGGCACGAGCCTTCTTGCCGATACCGAGGGTCAGACCTGCAACCATCAGGATCACCGCACCGATCATGGTGAGCTGATCGAGCAGGGCGTTGGTCAAAAAACCGCCCCACACGGTATAAACGAAGAACAGGATGCCCTCCATAGCGGCCAAAGGAAGTGTAGCGAAAACGACGCTTGTGCCGTAAATGGCGGCCAGGATGAAAAAGACGACAAAATCAAAGCCCAGCTTAATGAGCAGGGGAACGGCGTCTCCGATCAGCTGGCTTTCCACCGTGTACCGAATGGTGGGCGCGCTGAAGGCGCAGATCAGAGCGGCCAGCATGAAGCCCTCGGCGGAGGGAATACTTTCGGTTTGCGGAGCGGAGGGAACTTCCTTTGCCGTTGCTTTTTGGGAAGCTACGGGCTTTTTGTCGGACTTTTTGTAGAATAGCTGGCATAGCCATACGCCGAGCCGACCGATCTGACGCTCTACGGTGAAGGCGTTGCCGATGAAATAGCCGATCAGAAGGGAGATCAGCACCAGAACGGTGCCCGATGCCTCAAACTGACCCGTTTGCAGGACGAAGAAGCCGTCCCACATTTGGGAAGCGCCCATCAGAAAGGTGAAAACACCCAACCCGCGCAGCAGGGCATCCTTTAAAGGGGCCTTGACCTTCCCGAAGAGCATGGAGCCAAAGCAGGCGGCCATGACGACCAGGATAAGATTGAGCAGAGCATAGGTGGAGGTGACGGTGTTGAAAATCGTGGCGACAACCGTGTCCCATAGTTTTTCGATCTGTTCAAGCATATTTCGATACATCCTTTCAAATGGAATGCGCGCCGTATGAGGCTTGCGAGGGGGTGTATAGACACGTATCATTATACCACCTTTTTTGAAAAAACGCAACTATCTGGAAAGGATTTTTTGTCGGTGGGCAGGAAAAAATACACGAGAATTTTTTTTGTGAATTGTCCAAAGTGCCCAAAAAGGGGCGGCCCGTCGTTTGACGGACCGCCCGGGGAGGGAATCAGCAACCGCAGCCGCAGCAGAGGAAGAAAAGAACGATAAGGATGATCCAGATCCAGTTGTTGTTGTCGAATACGTTGCACAGACAGTTGTTCATAGTGAACCTCCGTAGATATGAAGTAGGAGCGGTGATCCCGTCTCCATTATCAGAATATGTCGAAGGCGGCCGATGGTGAATGGAAATAAAAAAATGTCGGGAAAGGGCGGAGGAAAGTCCAAAAAAATTTGGAAATACCTCTTGACAAATTCTGTGGAATGGTATATAATATATGCGTTCGCGGGTATAGTCTAATGGTAAAACTCCAGCTTCCCAAGCTGGCTATGCGGGTTCGATTCCCGTTACTCGCTCCAATATGGAAAGCCTTGATATTCAAGGCTTTTTTTTGTGTCAATTTTTTCGTATGGGTGGTCAAATGTAAACGGGCTAAGCCCAAACCCTTCGTAACGAAAGAAAGAGAGAACAAATCGGGGAAACCGAAATGTTCTCTTTTTTTCTGTTCGTGATGCTTTTTCTATCGCAAAAGTGATGTTATTCGCTTGCTCATAATGATGTTGTGAGCCTATACCCGCAGTGATGTGATGTCTGCCAACTGTGCCGAAGGCACGGCTCATTCACGTAGCGAACATCACATGGCGAAGCTGTCATCACTTGCCCGCAAGGGCAAACATCGGTTCGCGTGATTTGTCCGTTAAGGACATCATGCGACAGGGCGGCGGATCTGTGCGAGATTCCCCGCCTCTCTCACGACCTCGTAGAAAAGCTGCTCGATGTCGTCCAGCGAGTCCATGGTCTCCTTCAGCACCTGCGCCGTCTTGGAGGCCTGGTTGAGATTGGAGTAGTACTTCTTGATGTCCGCGAGGATCTTCGCGAGGAAGTCCTTGATCTTTTTCCACACCGTCCTTTCGGTGCGCGCCAGCTCGTCCACGATCTTACCGTCACTGAGCAGCAGCTCCATGCCGCCAGCCACCACTTCCTCGGCGGCCAGGTCATTTAGTTGGGTAACGGTGTAATCCTTGTAGTCGGGCATCTGGCGGAGAAAGTCGGCCTTGTCGGAGATCATGGACGATGCGTCCTTGCCCAGATGCTCCATTACGAAGTCGGAGAGCGCCCGGAATTCCTCGGGCGACCATTCCTTGATGTAGTGGGTGACCTCATGTCCGAGGGTGTACAGGGCTATTCTCTGCCCATCTCGCTTGGCGTTTATATTGATGTGGATGGTGTTGGTACCTATGTCGTAGTATCCGTTGACCTCCTTGCCGTCCCGCTTGAGTCCCTTGTGGATCTCAATGTCAGCCTTCAGGGCAGGAGCCGTGATCTCGGCTGCCCTGTAACGCTGAATCGGGCGGTTTTTTTACTTCGCTTGTGCAATGTGTCTAAATTGTCATAAAGGCATTGACATTCGGAGGGAAAAAAGGTATAATAGAATACATGATTCCGAAGGATCATCGGTGCATGACTGTAGGGACATGATTCATCAACAAAGGAGAATACACACATGAGCATCCAAAAACGATTCACGACCTTGATTCTGGCCCTCATCACGGTGGCCGGATTGGCCGCCTGCAAGCCTGCGGAGACCCCTGATGTCGACGGTGACACCACGGTGGAGACTACGGAGATCATCACCACCGCGGCCGAGACCGAGCCTGAGCCTGCGACTTCCCCCGAGGAGATCCGACTGAATCAGCTCCTTGAGAGCAGGACTGAGCTTCACTTCGGGGATGACGGTAAGTTCCGCATTATGGCCCTGTCCGATCTGCATATTCCTGTGGGCGGAATCCCCGAGGAGGGCATGGCCCGCGTTCGTCAGCTTGTGGAGAAGGAAAAGCCGGATCTGATTGTCCTGGTCGGTGACAACCTGATGGGGGACTTCAACGACGAGGATACCTTCCGGGAGGCCCTGGGCTCCCTGGTTGACTATTTCGAGGAGCAGGACATTTACTGGATGCACGTCTACGGCAACCATGACCCCGAAATGGGGGTGTCCTTGGAGCAGCAGCAGGCCATCTACGAGTCCTACGAGCATTGCCTGTCCAAGGACCCCGACAAGGAGCTTACCGGTGTGGGCAACTATGTGCTTCCCATCTACGGATCGGATAGCGACGAGGTCAAATTCCTTGTGTGGGGCATTGATTCCAACAGCAACCTGACGGAGGCGGATAAGCAGGCCCTGTTCCCGCTGAATTCCACGACCTTCAAGGGCTATGACACAGTCAAATACGACTACATCCACTACGATCAGATCCAATGGTACCACGAGGCCTCCGAACTGATTGAGGAGCAGTTTGGCCGCAAGGTCCCCGGCCTGATGGCCTTCCACATCCCGCTCCACGAGACCTATGCCGCCTGGTTGAATCGCCGCGCCCTGGAGTGGGAGGGCGAGAAGGGGGATACCGTCAGCGCCTCCGCTTACAACTCCGGCCTCTTTGAGATTCTCCGTGGCCGAGGTGACGTCAAGGCCGTTGTCAGTGGCCACGACCACCTCAACAATTTCATGGTGAATTACGCGGGGATCAAGCTTTGCTACGCCGGGTCCGTCACCACCACCTCCTACGGAGGCACAGACACCGTCCGTATGTTCGTGCTTGATGAGTCGAATCCCGCCGATATTCATACCTACAATTCCAGTTTTGTCAGAGACGAGTAATGCTCGGCTTGAATAACAAGCCAAGATCATCCCGTTCAAAAGGAGCTTTTAACGTTGTGAACCCGAAAGGGAAGATCACCGTCAGACAGGAGGCTTCAATTCGGTGAAAAAAAGCAGCAAAAAGGTACCGCATACGTGGTACCTTTTCTGCTTTGGTGACCCATCGGAGCCCTCCTCGCATCGCTCGGGGTCAATCTGCACCAAGAAAGCAAAAACGAAAAAGGCAACCGGCGGATTGAACGAGTCTCACTCAAGGTATTCAAAACAAGAAAGCCACCGCATTAGGAGCGTTCTCATAAGGATGTTTTCGGAACACGGTAGGGGCGAACATCCGAGCAAGCTCGGCGGTTCGCCCGCGGGAGACCGCAGGTCTCCCCTACGGATACACATATAAATATCGGCAGAGGACTTGTTTTCTCTGCCGATTTGTGTTATAATGGAACTAACAAAAAGCCTTCCTCCGAGATGCCATCCGCAAGCGGATGCGGTGGCACGCGGAGCGTGACGGAAGGAGCCTGCGTAACTTTGGGTTTGGAGTAATCTCATTGTAACGCACTCTCCCTCAGTCAGCTTCGCTGACAGCTCCCTCCCGGAGGGAGCCTTTGGATATGTGCAACCATAGGGGGATGGGCTTTGCCCGAAGCATTTGTAAAACAAATGCGAAACTGGCGATAAAAGGAGACAAAAAATGTTTTTCACAAAGAAAAAGAAAATACAGAAATACTTAGAGCAAAAAGCAGAGAGTGACAAAAATGCTTTTGATTTTCTT
>SVRS01000002.1 GCA_015064695.1 Oscillospiraceae bacterium
GAACAGGGCAATTCAAATCATGGAGGAGGCGGAATGCCGACGAGAAATTATGATGTGAAGCATCAATTCATGACGGCTCGCCGTCAATTCATTTAATTTCTTGTATAGTATCAGCATTGCAGATGCGATGTTTATAAAGTAAAATACATTTTTCACGGTAGGGGCGACATGCCGAGCATGCTCGGCGGTTCGCCCGCGGGCGTTCGCAGAACGCCCCTACGGAAGAAATTCCACAACAAATGGAGATCGACACCCACCTCCCCGGGGCCCTCTCTACACCATACGATGCTTAACAGAAAGGATTCTGCTATGAAAAACACGATTTGCCAACTCAACTCTGTCACCGGCGGCCAGATGAACAGCTACGTCGTCACCACCGCCGACGAAAAGATCATCGTCATCGACGGCGGCTACCGTGAGGATGCCGAGAATCTGCTCGCCCACCTCCGCGAGACCACGGGGCGTGATGTCCCCCACGTGGATGCCTGGTTCATGACCCACGCCCACGGCGACCACATCGACGCCTTCAACGAGATCGTGGAGAAGCACTGGGACTGTCTCACCGTGGGAAAGATCTACTATAATTTCCCTTCGGTCCAGTACCTCTGCCGTGAGCCCGGCTACGGCCGATGCATCCTGGATTTCAACCGCCTCCTCCCCCGCTTTGCCGACAAGATCGAGATTGTCTATCAGGGCGACGAGTACGACGTGGGCGAGGCGCATTTTGAGATCCTGTATTCCCCCAACGGCGAGCTTCGCGGGTACATCAACGATACCTCGGTGGTCTTTATGATGACCCTGGGGGGCAAGCGGATGCTGTTCCTCGGTGACGCCGAGCCCGCCGAGGGCGAGCGGCTCCTGGCCCTCTACAAGGGAAGCGGCAAGCTCAAGGCCGACTACGTCCAAATGGCCCACCACGGCCAGGGGGGCGTCAGACGGGAGGTCTACGAGGAGATTGCCCCTACCGCCTGCTTCTGGTGCGCTCCCGATTGGCTGTGGAATAACGACGCGGGCGGCGGCTTTAACACCCACACTTTCAAGACCGTCATAGTCCGCGGTTGGATGGAGGAGCTGGGGGTTCGGGAGCATTACGTTTTGATGAACGGAACCCAGAAGGTGGAGATTCTTCCTGCGGTGGAAGAATGAAGCGCACTTTACTGGGAGGGAAGAAGCTTGAAAGATAAATCTTTCAAATAGCGCTTTGCGGGCTTCACCATCGGAGCAACGGTGATTTCACTAAATAAAACCAAAACTGATTCCGCAAGAAAGGATGCTTTCGCTAAGCGAAAGCCATGGTTATAAATATGCTGAAAAAAATGATTTGTGTTATTATGCTGATGCTCGTAGCGGTGCTGCCTATGACGGCGGTCGCTTCGGGAGAGACGGGATGCGGATGCGCTGAGGGCGGTTTTGCATCGGGCAACGGCACGGCTGATGCTCCGTACATCATCACTACGGCGGAGGAGCTGCGCCACGTAGAGGATCACCCCGATGCACACTACGTGCTTGGCCAAAGCATTGATCTGGAGAGCGTGGGCGAATGGAAGCCCTTATGTACAGAGATCCCATTCTCGGGCTCTTTCGACGGGCAGGACAAGGTAATCCGAAACATCACGGTCAGCGAAGGGACGATGGGCGGCTTGTTTGCCTCGTTGGGAGAGGATGCCGTTGTTCGGAATCTGAAACTGTCCGGATCCATCACCGTCGGGGGAGATATGACCCGCGCGGGAGGCCTGGCCGCGTCCTCTATGGGAACCGTATTCGGTATCACCTCTACCGTGAGCTTGACTGTGCAGTCTGATGCAAAGGCTGAGGTTGGCGGTGTAATTGGATTCAACGGCGGCGTGGTTGTAGCCTCCATTTACAGGGGCACCCTCGCCAACGAGGCCTCCGACGAGGACTGCGTTGTCGGTACCATCATCGGTCATGCCAAATTCACCAATACGGCACTCCTTCCGAATACCATGATCACGGCTCATTCGGGCTTCGGTGCATCGACCGATCCTGCCGAGCTCAAGGTGGACAACACGCTGGATAACATCATCCACTCGATCAACTACGGCCCCGACGTCGTTGAAATTGATATCCGCGGTCTTGACGCGGATGGCGACGGCGCGATGGAGATCTGGCTCGGCCACGACGAGGTGGACGTAAATAGCGGCGTAATGCTGGAGCAGGTTCTCAACCTGATGGCCGGAAGGCATGAGCGTTCAGGTGAGCTGGATCCTGCCTACGCGAATACGGTGCGTATCCAGCTGGACTCCAAAACGAATGGTATCCTGGATGAGGTTTTTACTCTGCTCGAACGGCTTGAATTCCCGTATGAGCGCGTAGTCTTGGCGGGAGATAACCACTATGACCACGTCATGGAGAATATAGACAGCATCCGTTCAGCCGTGGAGCAGGGAATGGATTTTTGGATGAATCCCAACTTTATCCTGTCCTATGAAGCGATGGCAGACCAGCCCGACGAATTCATCGGCCGTATCAAAGCACTCGGCCTGCCTGAATTTACCGTCAACTCAAATTACAGCAGTATGACCGAGGAGATCCAGAGCAGACTGAACGACGAGGGCATTCAGGTATCCATTTGGACGCTCAATGACACGGATACGTTGAGCCGACATATGCTTCGCGGTGTCTATAATATCACGACACGCTTGCAGGAGGGATTGGTTCTCCGCGAGCAGCTCCGAACCAGCGGTGCCATTGGAAATACCTACAAGGGAAGCTTGCAGCTACCCGAGATTGGTCTCTGTACCGTGCCAACAAACGAGGAGGAGACGGATGAAGCTCTTGAGGAGACTCTTGAGGAAACCGTCACCGATGCGAATGAATCGACCGTAACCACCCCCGAACCGAATGAGAAGGACGGCTCCGCCTCTAAGACCGAGCTTCTGATCGTCGTTGCGGCGTGTGCGACGGTAGCCGTGATCGGCGTTGTCACGCTTCTGCTTGTGATTCGGAAACGCAATAAGGCTTGATTGGCCTGATCGGAAAGGGAACTACTATGACGATTTCACTCCCCAAACCCCGTATTCTCGCCGTTGTCGGCTGTACTGCCGGCGGTAAGACCTCTCTGGCCATTGAGCTGGCCAAGCAAATGAACGGCGAGATCGTGTCCTGTGACTCCATGCAGATCTATAAGGGCATGAATATCGGCACCGCCACCCCCGACGAGGCCGAGCGGTGTGGCATCCCCCACCATCTGATGGACTTCGTGGATCCCGCTGACTCTCGCGGCTATTCCTGCGCCGACTACGTGCAGGATGCCCGCGCGGCTGTCTTGGATATTCAGGCAAGAGGCAAACTGCCCATCCTTTGCGGCGGTACGGGGCTGTACCTCGACGCCTTTTTGCGGGGCGGGAGCTTTGAGGTCACCGATAGCGATCCCGCTCTCCGTGCCGAGCTCTGCGCTTTGGCCGACAGGGAAGGCCCCGATTCCCTCCACGCCATTCTCCGGAAACTGGACCCCGAATCCGCCGAGGCCATCCATCCCAACAACGTCAAGCGGGTGGCCCGCGCCATCGAGATCTGCCGTACCACAGGCCGCAAAAAGAGCGACCTGGACCGCGAATCCCGGGAGTTTGAGTGCCCTTACGATGCTACGGTCATCGGTCTCCACTACAACGACCGCCAGCTCTTGTACGACCGCATCGACCGTCGTGTGGATCTGATGCTGGAGCAGGGGCTCGTGGAGGAAACCAAGCGACTGCGGGACGCGGGAGTGTTTGAAATCTGTCAAACAGCCGCCCAGGCCATTGGCTACAAGGAGCTGTTCCCCTATCTGGAGGGGACGGCAACTCTTGCGGAATGCTCCGACGTGTTGAAAATGGCCACCCGACGCTATGCCAAGCGTCAGCTTACCTGGTTCCGCGCCAAGCCCTACGTGCAGTGGGTGGAGTGCGATACTCTCGTCGACGGGCGGGGAATTGTAAAAAAGTTTGAAGATATTGTAAACAATGCGAAAACCCTCTTTAAATAAGAGGGCTTTTGTGTTATACTAAGGGTTGTAGTGTATAATAGGGGTAATACTGTAAATTGGTTTGATATAGCATTATGTTTCTGTATTTTTTTATGAAAATCAAAAAGGAGCGGGAAGCATCTGCCGAGAGACATCAGCGCTTTGAGGATGCGGCAGACGCCAAGCATGGCGCGCCGGATCTGGAGGAATTGGTGCATACGTTGCCGCTTCCGTTGGCGGCTTCGGATCGGATGACCCGCGGTCTTCGCCATGGCTCCAAAAACAAACGCCCTAAGCCATCACGCAAGCGTATGCTTTTGAACGTGGGCTACGTGCTTCTCATGCTGGGCATTATTTGTTTCGCCATATACCAGGTGGGGCAGCATATTACCGTGGGACTTAATACCCTGCGTACCCAGGAGATCTTAGACGAGGCATACGTTCGGCTGGAGTTGTATGTGTTCCGCGATGAGCAGATCCTTGTGTCTGAGGGAAGCGATACTTACCTCTACGCCGTCCCGGACGGCGGACGTGTGGGTGTGGGGCAATCCTTGGGAACTGCCTATGCCGTTGGAGATGAGCAGCTTGCCGCGGATCTTCAAACGAAATTGAATGCGTACGGTGAGCGCATCGAGCTGCTGAAAAGCTTGGGCGGTCTTGGTACACCTGCGGATGCCCGCGATGCCGCTGAAGCGGCGGATCGGAACTACATCGGGCTTTTGGACGCAGTGGAGAGAGGCGATCTTTCTGCGGTTGGCGGTTATGCCGACGGTATGCAGGATAGCCTGGGCCGGTACGATATTCTGACGGGTGCAACGGGAGAGACGTCTCAGGCCGCATTGGAGCGGGAGAGAGCTGCCTTGACGGCGGGATTGCCGGTCGTTTCCTCTATGGCCACCGAGCGGAGCGGATATTTTTACTATACCTGCGATGGATACGAATCGATTTTTGATCACGGCTCAGCGCTGGATCTGACGCCTGAAAGCTTTTTCGAGCTGACCGAGCAGACGGCGGCCGCTATTCCCCTCGGAACGGTGGGAAAGATGGTATACAATCCGACCTGGTATGCCGCTGCATACGTGTCCATGTCCGACGAGGCCTTGGAGGTCTTTCAGCAAGGCTATCAGCATGGAACCACCTATACCATGAGAGTGGTTGGTGAGGCGGATGCGGAGCTGGATATGACTATCGTTCGCCTGGTCCCCGACGAAAACGGCGCATTGTTGGTTTTTCGCTCCCAGGATATGCCCGCGGGCTTTGATTTCCCGCGATCCTTTACCGCTGAAACGGTATCTCTGCAGGTCAGCGGCTACCGCATTCCCACGGAATCCATCGTGACCCTTCACTCCCATAAAACGGGAGAGGATGTAAAGGGCGTGTACGTCCTGGTCGGTAACGTGGTGGAGTTCCGCAAGATCAACATCCGCGTGGCGCGGGACGGTTACGTTATCGCCAACACCTACGAGGACATGAAAGCATATTTGGACTCCCTGTCTGAGGAGGAGCGCGCAGCTCTTTCTGCCGATGGATGGAGTTACTTACATCTGAATGACAACATTATTACGAGCGGAAACGAAATTTACGAGGGGAAGGTCATTGGCTGAGCCTCTGTAGGATTGTGAAGGGCGAAGAAAGCCTTCTGCCCCGGATGCAGGCTATTTTGTTTCCAAGCATGAAACACCAACAAGGCAAAGGAGATCGGTATGGAGTATACCTATCTGGATAAAAATCTGACGAGGGTCAAGGAGGATCTGGCGGCCGCCTGCAGGATGGGCGGATATGACCCTGCCGGGGTTTTGCTTACCGCCGCAATCAAATCGGCCGACGTGGAGGAGATCAATTACCTGCACCGTGTCCTGGGCGTTCACTATGTCGGAGAGAATCGGGTGCAACAGCTTCTGGAGCGCTACGATAAATTGGATCGTGAGGGCCTTTCCATCCACTTTATCGGCACGCTGCAGACCAATAAGGTCAAGTACATCATCGATAAGGTTGATATGATCCAATCCCTGGATTCTGAAAAGCTGGCGAAGGAGATCGAAAAGCAAGCCTCCAAGGTGGGGTGTGTCATGGACGTTCTGATCGAGATCAATTCGGGTAGCGAGATCAGTAAGAGCGGCGTGGAGCCGTCGGAGGCTCGGGAGTTTGCCCACAGGCTGGTGGGGGGAGATTATCCCCATATTCGTCTGCGGGGCTTTATGACTATGGCTCCCAAGTCCACCGAAGCGGAATACCGTGCGATTTTCAGGGGTGTCCGCGAGCTGTGCAGAGCCATTTGGGCGGAACTGCCCATGGCGGAGGAAAAGATGGAATTATCCATGGGAATGTCAGAATCCTACGTGCCTGCCGCTGCCGAAGGGGCAACCATGGTGCGGGTGGGCCGCGGTCTGTTCGTCAAGGATGGCGAGTAAGTGAATTTTCAATTCTCATAAATAATATTTCTTAAAGAGGAGTCAATCAACATGAAGAACTTTTTCAAGAGAATCAATAAGGGTCAGGATGCGGAGCAGGATGATCTGAATTTGGATTACGGTGATTTTTACATGGGCAGAGACGGCCGTAGTGACGACCGTCGTGGTGACGACCGTCGTGGTGACGACCGTCGTGGTGACGACCGTCGTATGGACGACCGTCGTTTCGACGAGCCTCGCTTTGACGACCGTCGTGGTGACGACCGCCGTATGGACGACCGCCGTTTCGACGAGCCTCGCTTTGACGACCGTCGTGGTGACGACCGTCGTAGTGACGACCGTCGTAGTGACGACCGTCGTATGGACGATCAGCGTTTTGATGACCGCCGTATGGGCGAGACTTACCGCAACGATATGCCCCCTGCCGGAGGGTACTACAACGTCCCCAAGACCGGAAACGGAAACTATGAGGAGCCCGATTTCCGCAGTGAGAACACCCGTTACTATGATAATGAGCGTCCCGTTGAGCGTTTGGTGGAGCATCCTGCGGCCCGTCCCGCTGAGCCCGCTCCTGTCGGCAACGATAACTTTGTGAAGCCTCGCGAGACTTGGCAGGAGGCCGATGCCCCCGGCTATCGCGCTCCTCAGGCAGAGGAGGCTCCCGCTGAGCCTGCCGTATTTACCCCCTCTCCTGCCCCCGAGTATCTGTATTTTACCCCCTCTACCTACCGTGATTGCCGTGAGGGAATTGTGAAGGGTCTGGCTACCGGTCACGTGGTGGTGGTTCGCCTTCGAAAGCTGGAGGCCAACGACGTGCTTCGTCTCTTTGACTACATGATGGGTGCCGTGCTGGCATTGGATGGTGAGATGGTTCGTCCTGCTGCTACGACCGTGGTGTTGGTTCCCAAGGATGTTGAGCTGAAGGAAAATGAGATCGAGCCCGATGAGGACGAGTTGGAGCTCGACGAGGACGCCGAGGAGTACGAGGAAGAGTACGACGAGGAATACGAGGACGAAGAAGAGTACGAGGAGTACGAAGAGGACGAGTACGCCGAGGAAGAGTACGAGGAAGAGATGTCTGAGGAGGAGTACGAAGAGGAGTACGAAGAAGAGTATGACGAAGAGTACGATGACGATGACGAGTATAATTTTGACGAGATCGACTACGAGGATGACGAGTACGAGGACGAAGAGGAATAAGAAACGAATGTCCGCTAAGCAATTCACGATTCCCTTAATCCACGATCCTGCGCCCCATGAAAAAGGAGGATGCCCATGACCGCGGCTATGTATATCATTGTGCAGTTTGCGTTGATCTCCATGGATATACTGTCGATTGCCATGCTGGCGCGGGCGGTTCTCAGCTGGTTCCCGGCAGGGAATCAAAGTCGATTGAGTGCGTTCCTGTATATGGTGACCGAGCCCATCATCCTACCCATCCGCTTGCTCTGCAACCGTTTCGGTTGGTTCCAGGGACTTCCTTTGGATATGCCCTTTTTCCTATCCATGATCCTGCTGACGTTTTCGAGCATGCTCTTGCAGATTGCATTCCTATGAGTGATCATTCCGTTTATCAAAAAGAGGATATCCGCCTCCTGCTTGCGCGATTGGACGATCTTTGCCGACGCGCCGAGCGAGGGGAGGCGGCTGTCAGCGGATACCTGACGCCCCGCGAGGGAAAATATGCCGCCATTCATCTGGCGTCACGAATACGTGCCGGAACGGCACTTTTGTGGGGCGGTTACGCAGAGGCAGAGCGTACTCGTGCGGTGATTCTGCCTGACTATACCGAAGGAATTGCGGATCCCGATACCTTGACTGCCGATCCCGTGTCTGCTTTGCGGGATGCGGGCTTGGAGGATCTGGCTGAGGTAATCGCCGGGGCGGTCTGTCTCCTGCAGATCCGCGGCTCGGGCTTTCGCGAGCTTACCCACCGCGACTATCTCGGGTCGGTTTTGGGCTTGGGATTGGAGCGGGATTCCGTGGGGGATATTCTGATCCCCGATGCTCATTCCGCTATTTTGTTTACGGATGCCCGTGTGGGAGATTTTCTTGCCGTTGCCTTGACGAAGGTCGCTACTGACACCGTTAAGGTTACCCGCTGGCCCGAGGGAGAGGCGCTTCGGGGTACCCGGCGTCTTCAGCCCATCACCGACACCGTCGCTTCGGAGCGGCTGGACTGCGTGGTAGCGGCTCTCTGCAACCTCTCCCGTGAGAAGGCCCAGATGGCCGTAAAGTCGGGCATTGTGGAGCTGGACTACGAGGCCTGCGAGGCCTGTGACACGACTGTGGACGCGCCCGCCGTGATCTCGGTGAGAGGGTATGGCAAATTTGCCGTTCATGCCTTTGACGGAACCACGAGAAAGGGAAGGATAAGGTTGGTGGCGGGGAAGTATATTTGAACGCATAGAAAGGAGACGCTATGGAGCAAGGCTTTTACTGCGCGGGTCAATATGCTCTGTTGCCCGAAGGGTTTGCGGACTTTTCCGAGTTTCGGGACTGGCTGATGACCCAAAATTTCCCCCTTGTGATGGAGGCGGTCTGTTTGCATGAGAATAATCACGACCCCTCGTGGCCGCAGGAAAAAGGCTTGTGCCTGGCGCCCTACTTCCTGACGGGGTATGCCGACGAGCCTGTCCCCTTTACCATCCCCTCGCCCTACGCGGTCTATCCCGCCGAGGTGGAGCGGATGGATCAGAAGACCTATAACAATCGCCTGCGGGAAATCATCAACGAAAAGTGTCCCGGGTGTACGCGGTTCAAGCCGCTGTCGAGTCGGGATATCAGCTTGAATGGGCATTTTACCGAGATGACGCTGGATGGCACCTGCGCCTATCGCTGTGAGGTCAAGCCCTCCCCCCGACGTTTCAAGGACCTGATGCGCAGTAGTCTGAGTCTGTGGAATCACAATTACGATTACAGCCACGATTGGTGTCTGAATCGGGGCGGTGAGCAGTATCGGGAGGATTGGAAGAATTGGATGTACGCCAAGTACGACGAAGTAATTATCCACCACGTCGAGGGCGAGCAGGGAACCGTGGTGCAGATGGAAATGCGCTACAAGCCCGAATTTTTCCTCCGCTTGGTGACGAATACCGTTGCCCGCAATATGGCCTTTTGTCTGTCCCATAAGTTTTTGGTGCTGGACACCAACGATGCCCCGTGGAGCGAAGCGGATATTCTTCCGTGGCTGGCTCCCGAAAAGGCCGAGGCCTTCAAGAAGGGCTGTAAGAAGTACGGCATGGCCATCGGCATTCTGGGGTACGATCCCGAGGGAGAAAATGAGATCCTGGAGGCGCTGAAGGAGCGTTCCCTGGAGCAGACCCTGTTCCCGCTGTGCAAAGCGGAGGACGGCGGCCGGTATATGCTGATCGCGGATATCGACGAGGTACTGCAGGATCTGCGGTATCACGCTCCGCTCATGTCCCACTATCACACAAAGCTGCGGGTCTTTGATCTGTTCGGTGCCCGTGAGATTACGGTGTCCCGATTCATGGAGACACGGGATCTCTGATTCAATTTGAAAATAGCGGCCTCGCCAAGCGAAACGCCGATATTCATAAAGTAATATTTATCATAACATAAGGAGCTTTGAAAACCAATGTCCAAGGATTACAACAGCACTCTGAATCTACCCCAGACCTCCTTCCCCATGAAGGCCGGTCTGCCTCAGCGTGAGCCCGATACCCTGAAGTATTGGGAGAGCATTGATCTTTACAACGCCATGCTGGAGAAGAACAAGGATAAGACTCCCTTCATCCTCCACGACGGCCCTCCCTTCTCCAACGGTTATATTCACATGGGTCACGCGTTGAACAAGACCCTGAAGGATTTCATCATTCGTTCCCAGGCCATGATGGGGCACTACACCCCTTACGTCCCCGGTTGGGATAACCACGGTCTGCCCATTGAGCGCGCCATCGAAAACTCCAAGAAGAAGCTGAACAAGGAAATGACGGTTCCCGAGTTCCGCAAGGCCTGCGAGGATTTCGCTGAGGACTTCATTCAGAAGCAGATGGTGGGCTTCAAGCGTCTGGGTGTTGTTGGTGATTGGGAGCATCCCTACCGCACCATGGACCGCCATTTCGAGGGCCAGGAGGTCAAGATCTTTGGCCGTATGTTCGACAAGGGCTACATCTACAAGGGTCTGAAGCCTGTTACCTGGTGCCCCTTCTGTGCCACCGCCGTGGCCGAGGCCGATATCGAGTACAAGGATGACCCCTGTACCACGGTTTACGTCAAATTCCCCATGCATGATGACCTGGGCAAGTTGGCCGACTTTGACCTGAGCAAGACCTTCTTCGTCATCTGGACCACTACCACCTGGACCTTGCCCGGCAATATGGGTATCAGCGTCCATCCTTCTGAGTTGTATGCACTGGTCAAGGCCGACAACGGTGAGACCTACATTATGGCCGAGGCTCTGACGGAGAAGACCATGAAGGTTGGTGGCTTTGAGAATTACGAAATTTTGGCCACCTACCCCGGTGCATTCTTTGAGAAGATGCTGGCCAAGCATCCATTCCTGCCCAAGACCTCTTTGCTGATGACCGCAGACTACGTCACCATGGATTCCGGTACCGGCCTGGTTCATACCGCTCCCGGCTTCGGTGCGGATGACTATCAGACCTGTATGCGCTACGGCATCGAGCTGGTCGTTCCTGTGGATGACTACGGCCGTCATACTGACTATGCAGGTAAGTACGCAGGTCTGAAGACTGAGGAGTCCAACCCCATTATTCTGGCGGATATGAAGGAGAGCGGCGTTCTGTTCGCTTCCGAGGAGGTTGTCCACTCCTATCCTCACCATGACCGTTGCAAGAAGCCTACCATCTTCCGTGCCACGCCTCAGTGGTTCTGCTCGGTTGAATCCTTCAAGGATCAAGCTGTCAAGGCCATTGAGAACGTGGAGTGGTTCCCGGCATGGGGCGGCGACCGTATGGAATCCATGATCCGTGAGCGGAGCGATTGGTGTATCTCCCGTCAGCGCCGTTGGGGTCTTCCCATTCCCGTATTCTACTGCACCGAGTGCGAGAAGCCCGTTTCCACTCCTGCATCCATCGAAAAGATTTCCAAGCTCTTTGACGAATTCGGCTCCAACGTCTGGTTTGAGAAGGAGGCTATGGAGCTGATCCCCGAGGGCTTGACCTGTCCTCACTGCGGAGGAAAGACCTTCACAAAGGAGAAGGACACGCTGGATTGCTGGTTCGACTCCGGCTCTACCCACTATGCTTGTCTGAAGTACCGTACCCCCGATTTGTGGCCTGCTGACGTATATCTGGAGGGCGCAGACCAGTACCGCGGTTGGTTCCAGTCCTCTCTGCTTACCTCTGTGGGCGCTTTGGATCAAGGCGCACCCTTCAAGCAGGTTCTGACCCACGGTTGGGTGGTGGACGGCGAGGGCCGTGCCATGCACAAGTCCCTGGGCAACGGTGTAGATCCTACCGAAATGATCAACAAGTACGGCTCGGATATCGTCCGTCTGTGGGCGGCGTCCTGCGACTATCACGTAGACGTTCGCTGCTCGGATGCCATCTTCCGTCAGATCTCTGAGGTATACCGTAAGATCCGAAACACCGCTCGTATCCTGCTGGCCAATATCGGCGATTTTAATCCCGATACCGATGCCGTGGCTTTGGCCGATCTTCAGCAGATCGATAAGTGGGTCATCACCCGGGCCAATGAGCTGGCAAAGACCTGTCGCGAGGCCTATAACGGCTACGAGTTCCACATCGCATACCAGGCAATTAACAACTTCTGCACCAACGATCTTTCCAAGCTCTACGTGGATATCACCAAGGATCGTCTCTACACCGACGGAAAGGCCTCTCTGTCTCGCCGTGCCGGTCAGACCGCTATGTACACCGTTCTGTCCATGCTGACTCGCTTGGTGGCTCCTCTGATCTGCTTCACCGCAGAGGAGATCTGGAAGGCTATGCCTCATTCTGCCGCCGAGGATACGCGAAGCGTGTTCCTGAATGCTATGCCCGCCTACGACGAGGCGCTGGTGTTTGCTGAGGCCTCTAAGCTGGACGAGCTGTTCGGTCTGCGTGATGACGTTATGAAGGCTTTGGAGCTGGCTCGCGCCGCCAAGATGATCGGTAAGTCCTTGGATGCCAAGGTCACGGTCTACACCGAGGACGAGGCTCAGTTCGCCATTCTGAACGGCTACGCCGATGATCTGGCGACCATGTTCATCACCTCCGCCGCTACCGTGGTCAAGGGCACCGCTCCCGAGGGAGCCTTTGCCGAGACTCAGTCGGGCATTGCCGTTTCGGTTGAACCTGCCGACGGCGAAAAGTGCGACCGTTGCTGGATGTTCGTGACCACGCCTCTCTTTGATGGAGAGGGCGATGACCGTGGATGCCTGTGCGCAAGATGTCATAAAGTGGTTTTCGGTGAATAAAATCTAACTTGAGGGGGCATCTTTTTGGGGTGCCCCCATATAATTAGAGATACCCCTTCGTGCATGCTTCCTGCGGGGTGTGTAGCGTGCCTGCAGATGTCTTGTCCGCAGAGAGAGGGACGAAGGATGAATCTGCTTCATGCGGCGTTTTAAAATATTCGTATCAATTAAGGAGATATAACGATGGCGCTGAATACCTTTATTACGGCGACAAGGGAGTATAATACCTTTGACACTCCCGTCCCTGCCTACTGCTTTCGCCGCTCCGTGACGGCGGAGGGGGAGGTGACGGCTACCTTGCGTGTGGCTGTCTGTGGCTTTTACGATCTGTATCTGAATGGTGAAAAGATTACCAAGGGCTACCTGGCTCCTTACATCAGTAATCCCGATGATCTGGTTTATGCCGACGAGTACGAAATCACTCTGCATAAGGGTGAGAACGTCATTGGCCTGATTTTGGGCAACGGATTCCAAAACAATCCCGGTGGCTACATTTGGGATTTCGATAAGGCTTCCTTCCGATCCGCACCGAAATTCGCCTTGGAGGTCTGCAACGGGGAGACAAACGTGCTTCTGGAGAGTGATGCCTCCTTTAAAATCGCACCCTCGGCGATCCTGGCTGATGACTACCGCTTCGGCGTGACCTATGACGCAAGAAGGGAAATAGTCGGCTGGAATTTCCCCGGCTTTGACGATTCCGCTTGGGCGAGTGCTTTGCTTGCCGAGCAGCCTAAGGGAGAGATCCGTGTGGCCGACGTAGCTCCCATTTTGACCGAGAAGGAAATCAAGCCCGTATCCGTGATCCGAAACGGTAACGGCTACATTTATGACTTTGGCGAGATTAACGCGGGTATCTGCCGCCTCTGCGTTAAGGGGGAAAAAGGACAGAAAATCGAGCTTCGTCACGCAGAGGCCTTGAAGGACGGAGATATTCGCCTGGACAACGTGTGGTTTGTCCGTGATTTTTGGGAGCGCGACCGCCATATCGTCCATCTGGATACGTACGTCTGCAAGGGCGATGGTGTGGAGACATATGAGCCGGCCTTTGTCTATCACGGATTCCGTTACGTTCGCGTGGACGGGATCACCGAGTCCCAGGCGACTCCCGATCTGCTTACCTACGTGGTTCTGCATACCGAGCTGAACAGCCGCGGCGATTTTATTTGCTCCGACCCCGTGGCCAACAAGGTCCAGGAAATTACGAGACGAAGCATCTTGGCCAATTTCCATCATTTCCCCACCGATTGCCCTCAGCGCGAAAAGAACGGCTGGACGGCAGATGCGGCTCTGTCTGCCGAGGCTGCCATGCTGAATTTCAATCCCGAGCGCAACTATCGGGAATGGATGCGCAACATCTGCAAAGCGCAGAGCGAGCAGGGAAGCCTGCCCGGTATCGTGCCCACGGGCGGTTGGGGCTTCCATTGGGGCAACGGTCCTGCCTGGGACTGCGTGCTGGTTTGGCTCCCCTATCTGGGCTACGTCTACCGCGGAGAAACGGCCATGATCGAGGAATCTGCCGAGGCGTTTGTGGCCTATCTGAAGTACCTCCGCACCCGCGTGGATGAGCGGGGGCTCATGCACATCGGTCTGGGTGATTGGTGTCACACGGAGATTCATAAGCCCATGTCGCCCCTGGAGGTGACCGACACCATCGAATCCATGGATATCGCGAACAAGGTAGCATTCATGTTGGACACCATCGGGATGACTGAAGAGGCTGACTTCGCCCGCTCTGAGGCCGCTCTGTATCGTGCGGCTGTGAGAGAACATCTGATTGATTTCGAAACCATGACGGTGCGGGGCGAGTGTCAGACCTCTCAGGCCATGGCACTCCATTACGGCGTTTTCGAGGAATCCGAGAAGTCTTCCGCCCTTGATCGCTTGTTAGATTTCATTCGCGAGGCAGGCAACCGTATGGATCTGGGGGTTTTGGGCGGCCGCGTGATCCTTCACGTGCTGGCTGAGGCCGGCTATGCCGACCTGGCCTGGCTGCTGGCCATTCAGCAGGGATACCCTTCCTACGGTGACCTGGCGCGTCGGGGGGCAACCACTCTCTGGGAGAGCTTCTATCCCGCGAACGCCCATTGGACGCCTCCTTCTCTCAATCATCATTTCTGGGGTGATATCAGCGCCTGGTTCATCAAGGCTGTGGCAGGTATCCGCATCAATCCCACCAGTCGGGATGCTCACGAGGTAGAGATCAAGCCCGCCTTTGTCCGAGCCCTGCGAAATGCCTCTGCCTACTACGATACCCCTGCCGGCCGTGTGTCCTCTGCCTGGAGCCGCGACGGTGAGGAGATCAAACTGACCGTCCGTATTCCCGACGACGTTAGGGCAACGGTTGCCTTGAGCGACGGTTGGCACTTTGCCGATGGGGAGACCCGAAGGTCGGCAACGTCGGGAACGTATCGGGTGGTTCGATAAGCCCAAGGGACAACCCAACCGCTTCCAAAGAATATACCCATAGAAAGGAACCCTCTATGTTCATCTGGCTTGCCATCATTGCTGTGACGGTCTTTATAGACCAGATCACCAAATATCTGACTATTTTTTATCTCAAGCCCATCGACACCCTGCCCATCATTCAAGACGTGATCCATCTGACCTACGTAGAAAATACGGGAGCGGCCTTTGGTATGATGAAGGACTCGCGCTGGGTATTTATGCTGGTGTCCAGCGTGGCAATTGTGGGAATCCTGGGGTACATGGTTTACCACATATGGATCAAAAAGCAACCCATGCATTGGGCTCAGGCGTTGGCCCTGTCCTTCATCGTGGGTGGTGGGATAGGAAACATGATCGACCGCACCCTTCTCGGTTACGTGGTGGACATGATCGATTTCCGTCTCATCAATTTCGCCGTGTTCAACGTGGCTGACTCCTTCGTTTGCGTAGGGGCGGGTATCATGATCCTGTATCTGATCCTGGAAATGGTGAAGGAAACCAAGGCCGAAAAGGCCGCCCGTGCCGCCGAGATTGAATCCGCAGAGTCTGCCGGGGAGGCCGACCATGAATGAGCATTCCTTTCCGGAGGCAGCTCCGGATGCCGAGGAGCAGGTTGTGATTCTGACCGTTTCCTCCGCTGAGGCGGGGGGACGGTTGGACAAATACCTCTCGGAGGCCTGCGATATGACCCGCGCCGCCGTCACCCGCCTGATCGAATCGGGAGGAGTTCTTCTGACCACGGGAGCGGGAAAGGGCACCAAAAGCGTGACTCCCGATAAGAATACCAAGGTCAAGGCGGGCGATACCCTTACCGTCACCATTCCCGAGCCCGAGGATTATGACGTAACGGCGGAGAATATTCCCCTGGACGTTATCTATGAGGACGGAGATATCATTGTTGTGAACAAGCCAACGGGCATGGTGGTCCATCCCGCGCCGGGCAACTACACGGGGACGTTGGTTAACGCCCTGCTCTACCATTGTGGGAGCAGCTTGTCCGGAGTGGGAGGAGTCAAGCGGCCGGGCATCGTTCACCGCATCGACAAGGACACCTCGGGGCTTTTGGTGGTGGCCAAGCATGACGATGCCCACAACGCCCTCTCTGCTCAGCTCAAGACCCATACCGTCAGCCGTGTCTACCATGCGGTTTGCATCGGCAATCTTAAAGAGGACACGGGCACCCTGACCTACCCCATAGGCCGCAACCCCACCGACCGCAAGAAGATGGCGGCCTTTCCTGTCGGCACGCCCACGGGGGACTCGGGCGGGGCTATCCGCACCGCCGTCACCCACTATACCGTCCTGGAGCGATTTCCCACGGGAGCGAAGTGGGGACAAGCCTTTACATACGTCAAGTGCGAGCTGGAGACGGGAAGGACCCACCAGATCCGCGTCCATATGGCCGCTACGGGGCACCCTCTTTTGGGTGACCCCCTGTACGGCGGAGAGGGAACCAAGCTCGGCAGGAGTGTAGGCGGACTGATCTGCGGGCAGATGCTCCACGCCAAGGAACTGAGACTCATCCACCCGCGAACGGGGGAGGCCATGCGGTTTGTCTGTGACCTGCCCGCGGATTTCGATGCGGTTCTTACGCGTTTGAGAAAGGAGACTGACCTATGAGTACTGCGGACTTTTCCCGCTACTTAATTCTAACCGACCTGGACGGAACCTTCTTCGGCAGATCTGCCCGCTTGGTGGAGCGCAACCTGACCGCCATCGATTTTTTTAAGGCCCACGGGGGACATATCGCTCCCGCCACGGGACGTATCCCCGCCAACATCCGTCGGGATATTCTCGATTGCGGGTCCATCTTCAACGCCCCTGCCGTCACCGCCAACGGGGCCTTTATCTACGACCTCACCGCCGACGTATGCCTCCACAGCACCCCCATGGATCCTGTATACGTCAAGGCCGCCGTGGAGCTGGTCCAATCCCTCTCCGACCGCGTGGGCGCGCGGGTGTCCACCCGAAAGGCCTTTCTGGTCAATGAGAACCGCATCAACGATGCCATCCTCCGCGACCTGGGTGAGCGGGTGTCCTTTGGCGGGGAGATCCTGCCCGTGGAGCAGTGGCAGACCGAGGGGGCACTCTGGTACAAGATCGTATTCCGTGGGGAATACGAGGATCTCGCGGCCATTCGTCCCACCGTGGAGAAGACCTTCGGGGACATATTCGAGTACAGCGTCTCCTCGCCTCGCTTCTTTGAACTGCAGAAGAAGGGCTGTACCAAGGCCACGGGACTCCGCTTCGTGGCCGGCTATATGGCAGAACGGTTAGGCCACTCCGTCACCACCATCGCCGTAGGGGACCAGGAAAACGACCTCCCCATGCTCCAAGCCGCCGATATGGCCGCCTGCCCCGAGAACGCCGTGGAGGCGGTGAAGGCCGTGTGCGGGATGCACCTCTGCCATCACGACGAAGGATGCATCGGGGATTTGATTGAGAAAATTCGGAATTAGGAATTAGGAATTAGGAATGGAGGTTCCCCTAATTCAAAAAATTTCCTCCTTCCTCTTGCAAAACCACCAAAAATGTGGTATAATAGCATATTATCAATTTCACCGCCGATTCCCATTTGAGTGGGCGGATGCGTTAAGAGAGCCGTCGCTCCACGCGCAGGAAAGGAACAAACCATGAATCAGAAACCCAAGTTTTACGTCACCACCGCCATCGCCTACGCCTCCAAGAAGCCCCACTTCGGAAACACCTACGAGGCCATCATGACCGATGCCATCGCCCGCTACAAGAGAGAGATGGGCTACGACGTCTACTTCTGCACCGGTACCGACGAGCATGGCCAGAAGATCGAGGACCTGGCCAAAGAGGCAGGCATCACCCCCAAAGCCTACGTGGACAACGTGGCCGGGGAGATCAAGGGTCTGTGGGACAAGATGAACGTCTCCTACGACTACTTCGTCCGCACCACCGACGACTACCACGAGGCCGCCGTCCAGAAGATGTTCAAGAAGTTCTACGACCAGGGCGATATTTATAAGAGCCGCTACGAGGGCTGGTACTGCGTGCCCTGCGAGTCCTTCTTCACCGATACTCAGGCCGCTGACTGCAAGTGCCCCGACTGCGGCCGCGAGGTTCAGAGAGCCTCCGAGGAGGCCTACTTCTTCAATATGAAAAAGTACGCCGACCGCCTCGTGGACTACATCGAGACTCATCCCGGCTTCATCGAGCCCGAGTCCCGCAAGAAGGAGATCATCAATAACTTCCTCAAGGCGGGCCTGCAGGATCTCTGCGTCTCCCGTACCTCCTTTACCTGGGGTATCCAGGTGCCCTTCGATCAGAAGCACGTCACCTACGTCTGGCTGGATGCCCTGACCAACTATATCACCGCCATCGGCTTTGACCCCGATAAGTCCTATGAGGAGCAGAGCGAGCATTTCAAGAAGTGGTGGCCTGCCAACGTCCACATCATCGGTAAGGACATCATCCGCTTCCACACCATCTACTGGCCCATCTTCCTCATGGCCATGGATATGCCCCTGCCCGAGAAGGTCTTTGCCCATCCCTGGTTCAATTTCGGCGCCGACAAGATGTCCAAGTCCCGCGGCAACGTCATCTACGCCGACGAGCTGGCCGAGCATTTCACCGTGGACGGTGTCCGTCACTACGCCCTCTCGGAGATGCCCTACGCCTCCGACGGCTCCATTACCTACGAAACGGTCATTAACCGCTTCAACACCGACCTGGTCAATAATCTCGGCAACCTGTTCAAGCGCACCCTGGATATGCAGAAGAAGTATTTCGATCGGGTGATCGCCGCCCCCGTGGCAGGCATCGACGAGGAGAACGCCCTGGATGCCGACCTCATTGCCGCCTGCGAGACCGCCTACGAGCAGGTGGTAGAGAACATGGATGCCTACCGCATCGCCGATGCCGTGGAGTGCATCTTCCAGATGCTCCGCCGCGCCAACAAGTATATCGACGAGACGACCCCCTGGTCCCTGGCCAAGGACGAGTCCAAGACCGCCCGCCTGGGTACCGTGCTTTACAATCTCCTGGAGACCATCCGCTGGGGCGCCGTCCTGCTCAAGCCCTTTATCCCCGATACCGCAAACGAGATCCTGGAGAAGCTGGGTGCCGAGGGCCGTGACTACACCTCCATCGGCGGGAAGGGAAGCGGCAAGTTCGGCAACCTCAAGGCAGGCTCTGCCGTGGGTGAGTCCCGCGTGCTGTTCGCCCGCATCGACGAGAAGGCCAAGATGGCCGAGTTCGATGCCATCCGTGCCAAGCAGATCGCTGAGGCTGAGGCCAAGGAGAAGGCAAACGCCCCTGTGGAGAAGCCCGAGGGCGTGGCTCAGATCGGCATTGACGACTTCATGAAGGTGGAGCTGCGCACCGCCAAGATCCTGGCCGCCGAGCCCGTGCCCAAGGCCAAGAAGCTCCTTAAGCTCCAGGTGGACCTGGGCTACGAGCAGAGACAGGTGGTCTCGGGTATTGCCAAGTGGTACAAGCCCGAGGATCTCATCGGCAAGAAGATCATCCTGGTGGCCAACCTCGCCCCTGCCAAGCTCTGCGGGGTGGAGTCCAACGGCATGATTTTGGCCTCCGGGGAAGAGGATGTAAGAGTTGTATTCCTGCATCCCGACACCCGTTTGGGCGAGAGAGTCAGATAATTCCGCTGAAGGAAACGGATTTCTCAAAAAATTGCACAGCCGCATCAGCAGATGCGGCTGTTTTTTTGTGTTGTTTTTCGGGTTTCTCTTGACAAATTATCTGAAAAATGATACAATAAAATAGTATTTACCCCCTTATTTTATAAGAAAAGAGGAAACAAGCATGTCCACCCAAATTTCTGCCCATATCACCGAGGTGTACCAAAAGATCAAGGACAACGTCGGTAAGGTCATCGTCGGTAAATCCGACACCATTGATATGTTGATCGTCTCTATGCTTTGCGGAGGTCACGTTCTGCTGGAGGACGTTCCCGGTACGGGCAAGACCGTGCTGATCAAATCTCTGGCTGCTTCGGTGTCCTGTGAGTACAAGCGTATTCAGTTCACCCCCGATCTGCTTCCTTCCGATATTACCGGTGTGAACTTCTTTAACATGAAGAAGTCCGAGTTCGAGTTCGTCCCCGGACCTATCTTTGCTAATATCGTCCTGGCCGATGAGATCAACCGCGCCACCCCCAAGACCCAGTCGGGTCTTCTGGAGTGTATGGAGGAGATCCAGGCCACTATAGATGGTAAGACCTTCAAGCTGGCTCAGCCCTTCATGGTCATCGCGACCCAGAACCCTGTGGAGTCCATGGGTACGTTTCCCCTGCCCGAGGCTCAACTGGACCGCTTCCTCATGAAGGGTAAGATGGACTACCCCAACCACGGCGAGGGTGTGGATATTTTGGCTCGATTTGATAAGGCATCCCCCCTGGAGACCCTGCAGCCTGTGGTCACGGCAGAAGAGCTGGTGCGTGCCATTGAGGAACTGCCGAAGGTTTACGTTTGCCGTGAAATGATGAGTTATATGACGTCGGTAGTGGAGAAGACCCGTTCCTATCCCAAGGTTCTTTTGGGCGTATCTCCCCGTGGTGCCCTGTCTCTCATGAAGGCCGCCAAGGGCTACGCCGCCATTGCCGGCCGTAACTACGTCACGCCCGACGACGTCAAGCGCGCAGCCCATCCCGTTCTGGATCACCGTCTTACCCTGGAGAATGCCGCCCGTATCAAGAAGAATGCCGCCTATGAGATCATCGAGGATATTCTCGGTATGGTGACGGTTCCCACGGAGGCCGTCTTTGAGGAGCATTGATATGAGTCTGTCCTACATACCAAACCTCTTCCTGTTGACAGGGGGCTCGGTGGTTGGATCCTCCTTGGAGGCTGTGATTAACGGTGTGATCGACTTCGTACAATCCCCTGCATTCGCTGTGATCCTGGCGCTTCTGATCGTTTTGTTCATTGCGTGGATTCTTCTGCGGATCTACGGCTCCATGCGCGCGGCCCGATTGGGACGGATCATCTACGAGCGCCGTTTTTCAGAGGAGGGAGTATACGAGGGAGACGAGGTTGAGTTGATTGAGATCATCCGAAACCCCGGGTTTTTTCCCTTGCTGGGCGTGGACGTGGAGTCCTACTTTTTCAATGAGCTGGAGTTGGAGGAGTATGAGGCGGACGGAAGCAGTACTATGCAGTACTGTATATCCCGCTTTCACCTGTGGCCGTATATGCAGATCAAGCGGCACCATCGTATTACTGCCCGTAAGAGAGGACATTATCAGCTTCAGATTGCCACCATTTACGCTAAGAAAGCGCCCATTCCCGTGGAGGCGCCTGCAGAGCTGTACGTGTATCCCAAGGCGATCCCTCTGAATCTTCCTGTGATCGCCGTGGGGCGCATGCAGGGCGATTTCGTATCCAACCGCCCCCTGTTTTTGGATCCCTTTTCTCTGGCGGGGATTCGGGATTATCGGTTTGGTGATTCTATCTCCCAAATCAACTTCAAGGCCTCGGCTCGCGTGCCCATGTCCGGCTCGTCCAGCTCACCCTTGAAGGTCAATGCAAGAGATTACTGCGCATCCCGCCGCCTGATGATCTACATGAATTTCCATCCCCCTGTGGACGGGAGAATCGATGGCGAGCAGTATTATAAGCGGGCGGAGAAGGGACTTTCCTTCTGTGCCGCCCTGGTCCGGGATACCATTTACGGAGGCTTTTCGGTGGGCTTTGCCGCTAATTGCAAGGCTATCGATGGAGAGCTGTCCTCCCGATTCCCCTGTGAAAGCTCGGAGGCCCATCTCATGGCCGTCATGAAGGAAATGGCTCGCATGAATCCTGCTGACGGCGCATCCTTCTCCTCTCTGCTGGAAGCGGATATTCGTGACGGTATGCGGGATACCGAGATCATTGTCGTGGCCTTCGACCAGAGCGAGGAGATGCTGGATCGAATTGCGCTGTTGGAGCAGTTCGGAAACTCGGTACAGACGGTAATTCTGGAGCAGGAGGACGACGAGGATGGCCAATGAAAAGAATATCAAATTGACCGAAAGTGAGTTGAATGCGCGCTATACTGCCGCTGCCTACAAGTTTGCCCAGGTCAAGAATTGGCGGGATTATCTGTCGCTTGCCGAGGAATTCCGCTTTCTGGATACCTATAAGGATTCCGCGAAGAAGTACGACCAATGCGTGAAGGCCGCCTCGGCACCTGCCTATCGGGAAATCGTTGATTCCATAGGCGAAAAGGGCGCGGAGGCCACGGCCGAGGATTTCCGCGAGGCAGCCCGTATTCTGCAGATCATCCAGGATTACAAGGATGCCCGCGAGATCATGCGTGTCTACACCGTCAAGGCTAACGCGCTGACCTATGAAAAGGCCATGATTTTGCTTTCCGACTCCGAGGCGACCACCGAGGAGATCGGAGAGGGAGTGGCGCTGCTCAAAACCATCAAATCCTTCAAGAACAGCCGCGAGCTGATCGAGCGATTTGAAAAATATTACTTCGACCGTACCTACAACGAGGCGCTGACACTGATGGAGAACGGTCGCGTATTCTCGGAATTCGACGAGGCCGCTGAGCTGTTCGAGCGGATCGCGGAGTATTCCGATGCCGCCGAGCAGGCCGCTGCTTGCCGAAAACGGGCCAATAAGCTTCGTCCTAAGACACGGCAGAAAAAGGAAAACGCTGCCCCTGCCGAAGGCGGCGACGAGGTGGTTCGGATTTCCCATAAAACCGCCAAGAGCATAAAGCCTGGCAAAACCGGCAAGGAGGAAGCCCTCGAGGGAGATAAACCCGTGAAGCGGCGCCGCGCGGTGGATGATGAGACAAGAAATGTGCTGGTTGAGGTCTGGCGCACCATTGACAAACGTCGAATGCTGGAATTCATCCTGTGGGTTCTGCTCATTGTGGCGGATCTGGCGGCCTCCATCATTCTGCCAGGTCTGCCGTATACGTTTTTCCTTGTCCACCAGGACACCATTCGCTTGATGACCATTCTGATGGCCATATTCTTCATCGCCATGGCTTGCCGTTCGTTTGTGCGCATGCTTACCACCAGTATGCGAAGGAAGCTGGGAAAGGCTGTGCTCCGATTCGCGCAGCGAATGGCCTCACCCTTCGTCAAGGCGGTCAACAAGCTGCTTTTGTCTATTGGCATCGATCTCTCCCGCCGCAATCGGTTGGGAGGACGGGATGAGCGAACCTTCGTTTTCGAAGAAACCGAGAAGGCTCGTAAGCACAAAAAGAAGCTGAAGAATGAATTGAAATGGGTGGAGCAGACGGATAACGCCGCCCGCGTACGGTTCATTTTTATTGATTACATGATCCGCAAGATCAAAGGCGGATACTTCATGAAGCGATCTATGACCCCCGCCGAGATCGGCACCGAGGTGGCCATGGAGGACGACGAAAAGGCATTGTTCGCAGCCTACGACAAGGCCCGCTACGCAGGCCGGATGGGACAGGAGGAGCTGTCCGATGCCCTGGTCGGTGAACTGCAAATGGTGAACAAAAAGAGAACCTGACCGGCGCAGGGACAGTCAGAGGCTGGTCCCTGACATGGTATATATCCTGCCTGCTTGATTCCGTTATATCCGATTCAAAATCCTTATAAGGAGACAATGACTATGCAAAAATACCTGATAAATCCCAATCAGCGGATCAGTAAGATTCATAAGGACATCTATGGTTGCTTCTCCGAGCATCTCGGCCGTTGCATCTACGAGGGAACCTTCGTTGGCGAGGATTCCCCCATCGAAAATGTCAAGGGTATGCGTACCGATGTTATCAACGCCCTCAAGGATATGGGCATCCCCGCTCTTCGCTGGCCCGGCGGTTGCTTCGCTGACGAATACCACTGGAAGGACGGTATCGGCCCGAAGGAGGCCCGCAAGCGTATGATCAACACCCACTGGGGCGGTGTCGTCGAGGATAATTCCTTTGGCACACACGAATTCTTTGAGCTCTGCGACCAGCTTGGCTGTGCCCCCTACGTCTGCGGCAACGTGGGCTCGGGGACGGTCCAGGAGATGAGCGAGTGGGTGGAGTACATGACCTCAGGGGCCACCTCCCCCATGGCCGACCTCCGCCGTGCCAACGGCCGTGAGGAGCCCTGGGCTCTCCGTTACTTCGGCGTGGGCAACGAGAACTGGGGCTGTGGCGGCAATATGTCTGCTGAATTTTACGCAGACCAGTACAAGCGCTACGCTACCTACATCCGCAGCTACGGCAACGTCCCCCGTCCCTACAGGATCGCAGGCGGTGCCAACGCCTTTGACTACCACTGGACCGAGGTTCTCATGTCCCGCGCCTGCAACCACATGGACGGTCTCTCCCTCCACTACTACAGCTGGGCCAACCAAAAGACTGCTCTGGACTTTGATGACGACGGCTACTACGACGTCATCCGCAAGGCCTTTTGCATGGAGGAGCTGGTCACCCGTCACGGCGAGATTATGAACCGCTACGACCCCGCCAAACGGGTAGGTCTCATTGTGGACGAGTGGGGTACCTGGTACAAGGTGGAGGAGGGAACCAATCCCGGCTTCCTCTACCAGCAGAGCTCTATGCGGGACGCCATGGTGGCGGCTCTGACCCTCAACGTGTTCAACAAGCATAGCGACCGCGTCCGCATGGCCAACATTGCCCAGACGGTCAACGTCCTCCAATCGGTGGCTCTCACCGACGGCGAGGAAATGGTGCTGACCCCCACCTACCACGTGTTCAAGATGTACAAGGACCACCAGGAAAACACCCTGCTAGGTTCCTATATCACCACACCCAACCTGGGTGACGGCTACCTGCCTCAACTGCAGGAGAGCGCCTCCATCCGCGAGGACGGCACCATTGTCTCCACCATCGTCAACACCTCCCTGACCGATGCCGCCGAGATTGCCTGCCAGGTGGCAGACTTTGCCGTGGAAAGCATCGAAGCCGAGATCCTGACGGGAGACAGCCACGCGCACAACGATTTCGAGAATAAGGACACCGTAAAGACCGTAGCCTTCTCCGGCTTTACCCCCCAAGCCGACGGCTTTACCACCGTCATCCCCCCTTGCTCGGTGGTGAAGTTTGTGATCAAGTAATATGGGAGAACGTGCCTCCGGCGGCTTAAACCCTTCTTTGAAAGCCTCCTCGCGTTGCTCGGTGCAAATTCGCCTTCGGCGAAGTTTGCAAAGGGTTTAAGAATCCCAAGAGCTTTCAAAAAAGAAATTGTTGGGGATGCAGGTTGGTAGGGGGGCTTGCTCCTCCCGCTTTCAGATTGAGGATCGTATGAAAACCTGCAAAAAATGCCTGCTCCGCGAGGCGGCAGAGGAGGATACCTTCTCCGCTGTCCGCGAAAAACTGGATACCATCCCCACGGCCGATAAGGCCGACGAGACCCTCTACCAAAGCCGTCTCACGGCCTGCAAGACCTGCGACCACCTTCTCTCGGGTGTCTGCATGAAATGCGGCTGCTACGTGGAATTCCGCGCCGCCTGGCGCAGGATGAAATGCCCGAACGTGAGGGAGCGGAAATGGTAGATGATATGCAATTGTAAAACTCCGTAAACAGAAGGAATCACGCACCCATGCCCTCCCGCTGGGGAGGGCAAGGATGCGGAAAAGGCTCGGTTTTATTGGTCAATATATATCAATATATTTTGTCGTTATGCAATCACCTAAATGGTAGATGACGAAAGGAGAACGTTATGCCTAAGATCGGCCTGTCCATCCTCCCGCTCCAGGTGCGCTACGGCGACAAGGAGGCGTTGGAGATTGCCAAGAACTGCGGCGCAGACGCCGTTGACTTCGGCTTGGAGGATTTCTGCGGACGGTACGACTACCGCAACCCGCGCTCGGTGTACGCCCTGCCCGAGGCGGAATTCCGCGCCTATTTCACAGATCTCAAGGCTCACGCCGACCGCCTCGGCCTGATCATCAGCCAGACCCACGGCAGAGGCTCAGGGTTCAAAAATATCCCCGAGGAGGATGACGCGCTCATCCGAAACGCCCGCCTGGATTGCCTGGCCACCTCCCTGCTGGGGGCGCCGGTCTGCGTGATGCACGCCGTGTCCACGGGCTTCCACCCGAAGGCGGAGCCCGACTTCATGCGCCGTCTCAATCAGGATATGTTCGCAAGGATCCTCCCTCACGCCAAGGAGTACGGCATCAAGGTGGCCACCGAGACCTTCGGAGACGTTCATGGAGGGGCGTGCTGTGACTTTTTCGGCAACCTGGACGAGTTCATCCTGGCCTACGAGCAGACATGCGCCGTGGGAGACAATCGAGACTATTTCACGGTCTGCATGGACACGGGCCACACCAATAAGGCCACCAAATTCAACGGGAATCCCAAGGTCCCCGAGGCCATCCGCCGTTTGGGTCGAGAGATCACGGTGCTTCACCTCAACGACAACAACACCCAGGGCGACCAGCACCTGCTCCCCTTTGTGGACAAGAGCGGCTGGCAGCTGGATGGGACCATCGACTGGGACGAGACTGCCGCAGCCTTGCGCGAGATCGGCTACGACGGCGTGTATAACATGGAGCTCCACCTCCCCCGCTACGGCGAGGAGATCATGCCCGAATTCTGTCGGTTTGCCGTGACCGTCCTGCGGAATTTTTTGGAGAAAGCGGAATAGATTCGCTCGATAAAAGGAAAATCGGTGGAGCCGAAGGATCTCTTGGCGGGAGAGAGAGCCTTCGGCTCCACTTCGTTTCACTCAGGATGACCTGCCACCTTCCCCCGGGGGAGGGCAAGATGTGCTGCGACCCTGAGCTATCCCACGGAAGAAAGCGAAAAACAAGCCGCGACCCCAAAGCCTTCTCCCTCGGAGAAGGCTATAGGCTGCGGCTTGTCTTTCCGTCCCAATCAGATCCCTTGCTGCCTCCGGAACTGATTGATGAACTGGTTCAGTTTCTTGTCGATGGCCCTTTGGATACCCTTGTAGACCACCGAGAACTCGCGGTTGTCATGGGCGGCGGTGTAGATGGCGTCGAATACCGTATTACCCAAAGCATTGTTGTAGGCCAAGATAAAGCTGTTGTCGAAATTGTCATGAATGATGTCCAGCATGGCCGAGGCCTTTTCATCGTCCACGCACTGGAGCTGGAGGGACTCGCGGTAATACTTGGGAACCACCGTTTTGGCGGTCTCGCGGTTAAGCACCTCAGTGACTACGGAAATGAAGGCCATATCCTTGGACGTGGTCAGAATGAAGCCCATTTCAGTCGTATCGTGGGCCGAGGTCACGTACTTCTCATCGCTGGAAAAGAGCAGGGGATAGGGAAGCACTGCGGCATCGCTTTCCATCTGGCGTAGAATAGGGTTTTCCAGGGAGCCCATGCGCTCGCCGCTGGCGATCAGACACTCACCGTTGGTGAAGGCGTTGAGCATAGTGCCATCACCAAATTCAAGAGAGGTGCTTTCGTTGTGGATGAGCAGGCCCATCTTGGCGGCCAGCGTGTTGGCTCGGTCCCCCTCGTGGAGGGAGAAGGAGGGGACACCTTCCTCGTCACGGACGATGTAGGGCGGATTGCCGCTGACCGAGAAGGGAATGAACCAGCCCCAGCTACCGCCGTTTATGTAGCCAAAGCGGTCGCCTCTGTCTACCGTGTTGTTGAGGTTCAGGTCTACATACTTGTCGGTGATGATCTCGTTCATCTTATCGTAGGTCCATTCATAATTGGCGACCAGGTCATAGACCTCGTCGGCGGAGCGATTGTAGTAGTCTTGGTAGAGATCTTTGTTGAGCAGGAGCAGGTGGGCTGAGCGGAGAATATCGGCAAAGAAGTCACCTGCCAGCACGTACTGGTAACCGTCCATCATGCGGAGATCCTCCATGAAATCCCGATACCAGTAGGGACGGTCGAAGTCGAACTCGCACTCGGGATCCAGCACGTTGCGGAAATGGCCGCTGATGACCAGGGGGCCGAGACCGAAAATGTCGTTAATGATGAGGTCGAACTCATCCAGACCGCCGGAGGAATACTTCTTGATGTCGGCCTGGACCTCCATCTGTCCCACATCTGCGGGGATGAATACCAGTTTGACACCGAGGGCCTCCTCAACGGCAACGTTACGCTCCATGACGGCATCGTTAACCAGGTTACCGTCCAGATCGGGATCGCCCTCAATGAGGAAGTTTGAATTGCCCATGGAGCCGAGTTTGTTGATACTGGTGTAGATGCGGAATTCGCGGCCGTGGTAGTTGATACCGTCGAAGCGATGGTCTTCTCCGTCCGTCTCTGCTCCATCAGAGGAGGGGTTTCTGTTATTCGTAACGCTGCCGGGGGAGTCTGTGGTCTCACCGCAACCTACGAGGACCGCTGCTGAGGATAAAAGAAGAAGTGATGCTAAGGCAATACAGAGTCGTTTCTTGATGCTCTGAGACAGGGTCATAATCATACCTCTCATTTCTTGTGTGTTCGGAATTTTATTCAATATATAATATTATTGCACACAGATATGAACTGTATGGGAATAAACTGTTATTTTTTTGTGGAGATGCTCAGATTTGAGCAGAGAGACATGCGGGAATGCTGTATTTTTGTTGAAAACGACGATGGAAATTGATGAAAAAAACTTGACAAGGCGGATGATTTATGGTATAATAAATCGCCGCTTAAAAGGGGCTTTTTAAGTGTGTGCCCGAAAGGATGCGACGCCCCCATAGCGAGTCTATAGAAAAGAGGTGCTTTTCATGTTTGCTGTTATTACTACAGGCGGAAAGCAGTACAAGGTCATCGAGCAGGACATCATTTTTGTCGAGAAGCTGGATGTTGAGGAGGGCGCAGAGGTTACGTTCCCCGTAGCAGCTCTGTCCACTGATGCAGGCTTCAAGGTCGGCACTCCCGTCGTTGAGGGTGCTACCGTTACCGGCAAGGTACTGAAGAACGGTAAGGCTAAGAAGATCTACGTTCTCAAGTACAAGGCTAAGAAGAACGAGAAGAAGAAGATCGGTCACAGACAGCCCTTCACCAAGGTGCAGATCGTTAAGATCGAGGGTTGATTTCCTCGGCCGTGTCAAGGGAGTTATCCTATGACCAAGATCGTATTTTACAGAAGCGACGGCGTCTTCTACGGATTTGAAGAGCAGGGTCACACCGGCTACGGCGAGGAAGGGGACGATATCCTCTGCGCCGCACTCTCGGCTATGACCATGTTCCTCATCAACACCGTGGAGGTAGCGTTTTCCTCGTCGGTTGATTACGAGATCGACGACGGCACAACCACCATCCGCGTTACCTGCAAGTCTGCCCTTCCTGAGTTTGAGGAGGACGATTTGAAGCGGTATGCCGTATCGGGTATCTTTCTGGGCTATTACCAGCAGCTTACCGATATGTTGGAGGAGTACGGGGATTTCCTGGACGTCAAGGTGGTCAATCGCCATTGGGGAGCATGACCGTTTTCGGTGAATTCCGTTTCTGTTTTCAACGTTCTACCCAATCATTCGCCAACCCACCTATTTACTGAAAAATGGAGGATTTCATGATGTTGAAGCTCAGTTTGCAGTTTTTTGCTCATAAGAAGGGTGTCGGTTCTACCAAGAACGGCCGTGATTCCGAGTCCAAGAGACTGGGTGTGAAGAAGGCTGACGGCCAGGCAGTTATCGCCGGCAATATCATCGTTCGTCAGAGAGGTACCGCTATCCGTCCCGGCAACAATGTCGGTATCGGTACGGACGATACCCTGTTTGCTCTGATCGACGGTACCGTCAAGTTCGAGCACGCCGCCAAGGGCAAGAAGCAGGTCAGCGTTTACGCTGCAGAGTAATTTTTGCTCAGAGATATTCCGACACGCAGGGACTTGTCTGCTCTGCGTGTCGGCGCGTATCTCACCGTATGTTCCCGTGACCCGTGCGGGTCGCTTTTATCATTTATCGCTTATCGCTTATCGTTTATTTCGATAGACTATGGCGTTGATCGGGAGGAGTTTCCCAAGAGCCGCGCAGAGAGGGGACGGTTGGTGCAAGTCCTTGCGGAGGGGGAGACAGGTCGCCCGTGAGCCTGTGGGTGTGAGCCGCAGAGAGCCTGCGTTTAGCGCCTACCGTGTGAGCCCGTTACAGCTCGTCAAGAGCGTCTTCTCGGTTTGCATCCAAAGGAGACGAAATCAGGTGGTACCGCGTCTTTTCGTCCTGATACGAAAGGGCGGTTTTTTGTTTTTAGGGGAGTGTGCCTCCGGCGGCCGAGAACCATCTCTGCGTTGCAAGCAACGCGCAAGAAAGGCTCTTGGAACTCCAAAGAACTTTCAAAAAGAAATTGTTGAGGATACAAGTTGGTAGGGGAGGGGCTTGCTCCTCCGCCCTCTCGGCACCCCGCGATTCCTGTTTGAAAGGTTTTGGCGGCTCCCTCGTTTCCCGTCTCTCTATATCATAAGAAAGGAAATATTCCCATGAATCCCAATACCGAATTGCCAAAGACCTATGCGCCCTCGGAATTTGAGGATCGCATCTATCAGAATTGGGTTGACAAGGGGTACTTTACCCCCGATCCCGAATCCACCGCCCCCTCCTTCTCGGTGGTCATTCCTCCCCCCAATGTAACCGGTCAGCTCCACATGGGCCACGCCCTGGACGAGACCCTCCAGGATATCCTGGTCCGCACCAAGCGGATGCAGGGCTACAACACCCTTTGGGTCCCCGGCACCGACCATGCCGGCATCGCCACCCAGATCAAGGTCGAGGAGCGCCTCCGCGTGGACGAGGGGCTGACCCGCTATGATCTCGGCCGCGAGAAATTTTTGGAGCGCGTCTGGGCCTGGAAGGACTCTTACGAGGCTCGCATCACCGGCCAGCTCAAAAAGCTGGGTGCCTCCTGCGACTGGACTCGCCAGAGATTTACCATGGACGAGGGCTGCTCCCGCGCCGTCCGTGAGGTGTTTGTCAATCTCTATGACAAGGGCCTCATTTACCGCGGCCACCGCATCATCAACTGGTGCCCTCGCTGTCTGACTGCCCTCTCCGATGCCGAGGTGGAATACCAGGATCAGCCCGGTAACTTTTGGCACATCAAGTACCCCATCAAGGGTGAGGATGGCTACGTTGTAGTTGCAACCACCCGCCCCGAGACCATGTTCGGTGATACCGCCGTGGCTGTTAACCCCGAGGATGAGGCCATGAACCACCTCATCGGCAAGACTCTGATCCTGCCCTGTGTGGGCCGTGAGATTCCCGTCATTGCCGACGATTACGTGGAGATCGGCTTCGGTACGGGGTGCGTGAAGATCACCCCTGCTCATGACCCCAACGACTTCCTGGTGGGCCAGCGTCATAACCTGGAGCAGATCAAGGTCATGAACGACGATGCCACTATGAATGCCTATGCGGGCAAGTATGAGGGAATGGACCGCTACGCCTGCCGTAAGGCCCTGGTGGCCGACCTGGAGGCCGAGGGCTATCTCCTTAAGGTGGAGCCCCACGCCCATAACGTGGGTGTCTGCTACCGCTGCGGCACCACCGTGGAGCCTCTGACCTCGGATCAGTGGTTTGTCAAGATGAAGCCCCTGGCCGCTCCCGCTATTGAGGCCGTGGAGAACGACTCCATCCGCTTCGTCCCCGACCGCTTCTCCAAAAACTACTTTAACTGGATGAACAACATCCTTGACTGGTGTATTTCCCGTCAGCTGTGGTGGGGTCACCGCATTCCCGCCTTCTACTGCGACGATTGCGGCGAGATGACCGTCTCCAAGACCGATATTGACGTTTGCCCCAAGTGCGGTGGTAAGGTTCACCAGGACAGCGACGTGCTGGATACCTGGTTCTCCTCCGCGCTGTGGCCTTTCTCTACCCTGGGCTGGCCTGATATGACCGAGGATCTGAAGAAGTATTACCCCACCAGTGTGCTGGTCACGGGCTACGACATCATCACCTTCTGGGTCTCCCGCATGATCTTCTCGGGCCTGGAGCATATGGATGCTAAGCCCTTCTCCACCGTATTCATCCACGGCCTGGTCCGCGACGCACAGGGGCGCAAGATGTCCAAGTCCCTGGGCAACGGTATCGACCCTCTGGAGGTCATCGGCACCTACGGCGCAGATGCCCTTCGCTTTGCCCTTGCTACCGGCAACTCTCCCGGAAACGATATGCGCTTCTCCGACGAGAAGATGGAAGCCGCTCGTAACTTCGCCAACAAGCTGTGGAACGCCTCCCGCTTCGTTCGCATGAACCTGACCATTGACGAGGTTGTCCTCCCCGAGGCCGACAAGCTGTCTCCCGAGGATAAGTGGATTCTCAACGGCTTTAACGAGCTGGCCGCTCGCGTCAACGCCAACATCGAGAAGTTTGAGGTGGGTGTGGCCTTGGGTGCTATCTACGATTTCACCTGGGATATCTTCTGCGATTGGTACATTGAGCTGGCCAAGGCAAGACTCACCGAGAAGGACACCGAGGCGAACGTGGCCTGCCAGAACGTTATTTCCTACGTGCTCAACGGCATTCTGAAGCTTTTGCATCCCTATATGCCCTTTATCACCGAGGAAATTTTCGCCTCTCTGCCCACTCTGGCAGGGGATGCAGAGAGCATCATGATCTCCAGGTACCCCGCCTTTGACGAGTCCCTGTCTTATCCTGCCGAGGCAGCTGAGATGGAGCGCATTATTGAGCTGATCAAGGCTATCCGTAACCGCCGCTCTGAGATGAACGTGGCCCCCTCCCGCAAGGCGGCGCTGTTCATTGAGACCAAGTACGCCGATACCTTCCATGCCGGTACCGCCCCCTTCTTTGCCCGTTTGGCTTCCGCTTCGGAGATGACCGTGGCCGATAAGTTTGACGAGGCTGTGGTTTCTGCCGATACCGCCGTGCAGATCATCACCCCCTCCGCCACCGCCTACCTGCCTCTGGCCGATCTGATCGACTTCGAAAAAGAGAAGGCTCGCTTGTCTGCGGAGCTTTCCAAAATGGAGGGCGAGGTCAAGCGCCTGGAGGGCAAGCTCGGCAACCAGGGCTTTGTCGCCAAGGCTCCTGCCGCTGTCGTTGAGGCCGAGCGCGCCAAGCTCGCTTCCGCTAAGGAAAAGCTTGCCGCTACTCAAGCGGCTTTGGCTAAGCTGAGCTAATAACTCGTGTGCTATGATAAAAGCATGATTTTCGCTTGTCGGGAATCATGCTTTTTTGTCGATGTTTGAATGCTTTTGTTTATATACCGATGTAATAAAATGTAGAAAAAACAACAAAAAATTTAATCAAAAAGTCAAGATGTCGAAGGAGTGAAGCGGCGTTACTCCTGTATGCTGCGGAATATGCAGTGCGTTTCCGGCAAGAGGAGGAGAGAACTCCTTTCATGGAGATGAGTCCCTTATTGAATCATGCTGTAAAATTTACGAAATGCGGTTGACAATTTGCGGGATGTATGGTACAATAATATATTACCAAAATACTTTATCATTCCAAATGAATTCAAATGAAAAGGAGGCCTTGTTCCATGCCCGATCAAGATCGTGTACCCGATGATTTTTGGAACGTGGAGGATCTGCTCCCGCGCAAGACGGGCAGTAAGGTCTCCCTCTCACAGGTCTCTCGTCCCGAGGCTGTGGAGATCGAGCTACCCGTTCCATCCGATAGGGAACCCTCTCCCGCTCGTGAAGCCAATGGGGATTCGAAGCAGGTATGCGATACCCCTTTGACGGTGGAGCATCCCGCGGGAAATTCCGCGAGAATTTCCTCGATCACCCATTACGTGTCCGAGCAGGGAACCATGGGGGACACGGAGATTCCACTGGTGGATTATGAGCCGGACAGTGCGCTGCTCCACCGTGTCACCGTATACGGCTGGGAAGGAAATTACCACTACTTTGACAGCTTTGCAGATGACGCTGTTCGATACGATGCCATGCGCCCCGTGGAGAGTGCCTCTCCCGTGCCCTTTTTCTCCTATTTTCCCCAGTACGTGCAATTGGGACGCCGCTCCACCGCCTGGTATCTGTACTGGCGTGAGGGCGTGCGCCGCGGAATTTACGCCGATACCGATTATGCCTATATTCTCCTGTATCTGTTTGAACTGATCAATCTCCCTGCCGATGAGCCGGCCGTGGCCCGCACGAATCGGGATCTGATGGCCAACGTATGGATGGCTTACCGACGCGCCCATCCCCGATTGGATCATTACATGTGCGAATGGCTTTGCGATTACTGTCTGATCCACCGCCTTGATGCGCCGGTCGATCTGTTGGCTCCTGCCCTGGATGACATCATCACGGAAAGTCGACTCAAGGAATTCTACCTTTCGGCCGCAGTTCGGGTTCCGACGGACGGAAGCGGCGAGTCGGCTATGGGGATCGAGACTGCCCGCATTCTCATGAGGCATTGCTGTCAATACGATTATCGGAAATCCAAATTTGCATCGGGGGAGCATAAGGAGCTGTTCGATCGCACGATTCCTGCCGCCATAGCCTCGGCTCTTCCCATGCTTTTGGGAGCCGGCGGAAGAAAGCCTGTTATTGAAATGCTGGATTCCACGCTGGTGAGGGATGCGTATACGGGGGCTCTCTGCTCCTACCGCAACAAACGGCGTGTTCGTGTGGCTTATACGTCTTTCTCTCGTGCCCATGAGCTACGGTTCTTGATGGGAGATATGGTCAAGCATGTGGAGAATCGTCTGCGCGGTTGGATCGGCGTTCGATCCAAGCTGTCGGTCATGTCCTTGCCCATTCCGTTGAGGGATGCGCTGGATGCCTATCTGAACCCCCTTGCACCGCCGAAAAGTGCTTTGCCGACAAAGAAAAAGGAAGCCCCCCGCCCCTCCTACGAGGCGTTGTACGATCTTCCGACGAAGCCCGTGTCCCTGGCAGACGCTTCGGCTATTGAGGCAGATTCCTGGGAGACTACTCGCATTTTGGTGGAGGCTTTTGAGGAGCATGCTGCTGGGGAGGAGCCCTCTCAAATTTCTGCTCCACCGGAGATGATTTTCCCTGAGATGCAATCCTCTGTGCCCGTCTTGGAAACGGAGAAACTCACCGCGCCTCTCGATTCCTGCACAAGCTCGGCCTTGGATGGGGTGGATACCACATCACCCTTAACTCCCTATTTTCCGTTCATCCGTGCCGCTCTGCGTGAAGATGCGTCTGCACAGAAGCAAGCGGCATCCGGTTTGCGCAAAATGCCGGATGCCGTGGCCGATGAGATCAACGCGTTGACGGCTGACGGTGAGATCGGGGATGTTATACTGGAGGAGAATGGATGCGGTGTGTACACCGTAGTGGAGGATTACCGCGAGTGGGTGCAAGCCGCTACGGAGGGTAGGGAATAAGCGGGTGCGCATCTGCTTTCCAAATGTACGTCGTTTCCGTCGCTTCATGTCGATTTTCCCTTTAGATCCTGTTTTTTGAATCTGCATTCCATAATTATATACGGAGGTTTCCATGCAATCAACCCAAACTCCTGCTGTTCCTCGCCGCATCCTATCGTCCCTGCTGTCGTCTGTTTCAGCAGGAGTCGTGCCCCGCGCAGGGGCACCCTATATTGCCATTGGCCGTAAGGACGAGATTGCCGCTCTTCTCTCGGATTTGGAGCAGATCGATGCGGGCGGCGGCTCCATGCGCTTCTTGATCGGCCGTTACGGTAGCGGAAAGAGCTTCCTCATCCAGTTGATTCGCGGTTACGCCCTGGAGAGGGAGTTCATTACTGCAGACGCCGATCTGTCTCCCGAAAGACGTCTTTACGGCAGCGGCGGCTCGGGGGTGGCTACCTACCGCGAGCTGATGAAGAACCTGGCCTCCAAGGCCTCTCCCGACGGCGGTGCGCTGCCAAAGCTCATCGCCCGCTGGATCGGCATGATGCAGGACGAGCTGACTCGCGACGGCGTTTCTCCTGACTCACCTCACTTTGACGATCTCATGGCGCGAAAGGTCAGCGACACCATGCGGGAGCTGGAGTTCCTGGTGGGCGGCTTCGACTTCGCCCGCGTCATCACCGCTTACTATAAGGCCTACCGCGAGGACGGCGAGTCTGCCCGCCTCCGTATGTCCGCCTGCCTCCGCTGGCTCAGAGGTGAGTATTCCACCAAGACCGAGGCCCGCGGGGAGCTGGGTTTTGCGGTTTCCGTCATCATCGACGACGACAACTGGTACGATTTTCTCAAATTGTGGGCGGCTCTCGTTCGCAAAATGGGATATCGCGGCCTGGTGGTCTTTATCGACGAGTGCGTGAACCTGTATAAGATTACCCATCGTGTCAGTCGCGAGAATAACTACGAAAAGATCCTCGCCATGTTCAACGATACTCTCCAGGGGCGCGCTCCGGGCTTGGGCATCGTCTTTGGCGGTACGCCCCAGTTTTTGGAGGATCCCCGCCGGGGGCTGTTCTCCTATGAGGCTCTCCGCTCCCGCCTCTGTGACAGCCGATTTGCTTTGGAGGGCTTCAAGAATCTCATTGGTCCCGTCATCCGTCTGCGCCGTTTGGCCGACGACGAGCTGTTAGCCCTCATCCGCCGCGTGACGGGACTCTACGCCCAATTCTACAAGTGGGATGCCCGTATCACTGACGACCAGCAGCTGGCCTTTCTCAACCTCTGCCTCTCCCGCGCGGGAGCCGACAGCATGATCACCCCCCGCGAGATGCTCCGGGACTACATGACCGTTTTGAACATCCTCATGCAGAACCCCGAGGCCACCTTCGAGCAGGTGGTGGGGTCGGCGGTTACCCTCCAGCATGAGGACAGCGACCCCGAGGACGCATGGGCACCGACGGCCGCAGAGAAGTCCTCAGAGACACCCGTAGGGCGGGGACTTGCTCTTGCCGAAGAGCGGAAGAAGTTTAACCCCGAGGATCTGGATTTTTGAAGTGGAACAGATGATGCTCTACACTCTCTCCATCCACTCCTCCAACCGCTACGCCTACGCCTTCCGTGACCGTGGTTTTGCGGGCTATGACCGTACTCCCTGTCCCTCCTGTGGGCGGGAGATCGCCACTCCTCTCCCGCGCACCGCTCCCCGCGCGTATGAAGCGGAGGGCGGAGCCAGATACCCCGACTTTTTGGCGTTTACGGGGGTTCCTGTGGGAGCTTTTCTCTGCTCCGCGCGGGTGATTGACCTGCTCCGCGAGGCGGGGATCAGCGGTTTGGGGGAGATCGAGTCGGTTCCTGTCTTTCGTGTGAAAGGGGCAAAGACCGAGCCTGTTTCCGAGCCTGTCTACCAGCTCGCGTCCATCATAGGCCGTGTGGAACTTGACCTCCCCGCCATGAAGCTAAAGAAAAAGAACCTTTGCTCCTCCTGTGGGCGGTTTGCGTGGAGTCGTGAAAGGCTGTACACCATCCCCGCCGCCGTGGATATGGACACGTGGAGCGGTCACGACCTCTGCCGCGTGGGGGATTTTCCCGCTATGATCGTGTGTAGCGAGCGGGTGGCCGCGGTCATCCGCAAGCATAAGCTTACGGGCGCAGAGATGGGGCCGATCGCGGATATGTTTCGCGCCTTTTGAAAGGAGATCGCCGTGAAGTATGACGTTTTCTTCCCTACGCCCATAGAAAGCATAGCTGATCCCGCTAATGACAACGTAGACGTGTGCGTGACCACTGCCGACGGCGAAGCCTACACGCTGGTCTTTATCACACCCGATAATCTCAAATTCCTGATGGAATCCAACCGCGAGGATCACATATCCCCGTTATTCAAGTATATCGTGGTAAAACGCCTTGATGAAGGCATGATCCGCCGAGCCTTGGATGAGATCGTGCGTGATCGATCACTTCTCGCATATTACGGAAGGGATTAAGCAAGGAGGTTTTGATATGAAAAGATCTGATCCCGCCACCCATCGCGCCCTGCGTATTTGGCTTGGATGTGGGATAGGCTGTTTCCTATGTGGAATTGGCGGCGAGACGCTTGTTCGCCTGTTGGAGGAACACCGCATTGTCATACTTGAGGGCGTTTCGGTGGTATTGATCTCCGTAGGGGTCCTTGGCGCGATCGCTCTGTTTCTTTGGATGGTGACCGCCGCCGTGGTACAGTGTGACGAGATCGTATCCAAGGCCTGCGGGCGGGTACATACTCCCCTGCGCGAGCTGTTGGGCAAGCCGCGTATCTCGGGTAAAAGGGAGGCGAAAATGGTTCGCTATACCCGTATCACGACCTTGATACATCTGATCTTTGCGGGGATCAACGTGCTGAGTCTGGGCTTTGCGACGATTGGACTGATCCCCCTTGCCCTTCATTTCATCGTGTCCCAGATCGTCCTGTCCAATTGCCGTACAAACTACACGGAGGAAGAATCTGCGGTGGAGACCATGTGGACAGTCCTGGGCATTGCGAGCTTTGTCCTCGCCTTCTTTTCCCTGTTCGCCGCAGTTCCCCTCGGGGAGTGGATATTGGGCATTTGAACCGAAAAAGCTTTTCTGCATCACAATTTCGCATTTTGCATTTCCGAAAGGAGCCCCCATGACCGAAGCCGACCGCATATTTGAGCGATTTCCCGAGTTTATCCGTGAGTACATCTTCACCCACCGCTGGGAGTCTTTGCGGGGGGTGCAGGTGGCGGCGGCGAGAACATTGTTTTTGACCGATCACCACCTCCTGCTCACGTCGTCCACTGCCAGCGGCAAGACCGAGGCGGCCTTTTTCCCCATCCTGTCCGACCTCTGCGAGAATCCGCCCGCGAGCGTGGGGGCACTGTATATCTGTCCCCTGAAATCCCTCATCAACGACCAGTTCGCCCGCATGGAGGAGATTTTAGACATGACGGGCATCCGCGTCACGCGTTGGCACGGGGACGTGGCCCAATCCCACAAGAAAAAGCTCCTGGAAAAGCCCTCCGGGATCCTGCAGATCACACCCGAATCCCTGGAGGCTATGCTCATCAACCGCTCCAACGATATTTTGCGGCTGTTCGGTGATCTCCGCTACATCGTCATCGACGAGATCCACACCCTCACAGGCTCGGATCGAGGCAACCAGATCATCTGCCAGCTCACCCGCATCGGACACCTCATCGGCCGTCCCCCCCGCCGTATCGGCCTGTCGGCTACCATCGGTGACCCAAACCTCGCCGCCGACTGGCTGGCGGGAGACACGGGTATTCCCGTGGACGTCCCCACCTTTGAGGAAGGGAAGATCAAATGGCGACTGGGGCTGGAGCATTTCTATATCCAGAATACAAAGGCGAATCAAGCCTCCGAGCCGTCCGACATCCGGCAGGAGGAAGCCTTGTCGGAGCAGGATGAATCCGCGCCCATGGACTATGAAAAGGCTCTTGAACTTTCCACCGCCCGGGCCGTCGCCGCCTCCATGGTGGAGTCCGCCCTCCCAAAGACCGCCGCTCACCCCCTGGACGCGGGCTACGAGTATATGTACGACTGCGTCAAGGATAAGAAATCCTTGGTGTTTTCCAATTCCCGCGAGGAGACGGAATACCTCTGTGCCACCCTTCGGCAGATCGCTAAGGCACGGGGAGAGCGAGATGTGTTCCTCATCCATCACGGCAACCTGTCAGCCTCCCTCCGAGAGGAGGCTGAGGCCAAAATGAAGGACGAGGAGATGTTCGCTGTTACCTGCGCTACCGTTACGATGGAGCTTGGTATTGATATTGGCCGCCTGGAGCGTGTCCTGCAAAGTCAGGCCCCCAATAGCGTGTCCTCTTTCCTCCAACGTCTGGGACGATCGGGACGCAGGGGGGAGCCCCCCGAAATGATGATGGTGTTTCGCGAGGAGGATCCCCTACCTAATACCCCTCTTCCTCAGCTCATTCCCTGGGAGCTGCTCCGGGGCATCGCCATTATCCAGCTCTACATTGAGGAACGCTTCATCGAGCCGCCGTGCAGAAAGCAAATGCCTATGAGCCTCCTGTTCCACCAGACCCTGTCGGTGCTGGCCGCATCGGGGGAGCTGCCCCCACGCCGTCTGGCCGAGCGAGTCCTCTCCCTCCCCCCCTTCTCGGAGGTCACTAAGGAGGACTACCGTACCCTCATGGTGTCCATGATCGAGCATGACTTCATCGAAATGACCGAGGAAAAAGGCCTCATCGTGGGTCTTGCGGGTGAGCGACTGCTAAAGAGCTTCAAGTTCTACGCCGTGTTCAAGGACTCCGAGGACTTCACAGTACGCGCGGGATCCGATGAGATCGGCACCATCACCACCCCGCCCCCCGTGGGGGATCGGTTTGCCCTTGCCGGCCGTGTCTGGGAGGTAGAAGAGCTGGATATCCAGCGCAAGCTCATCTACGTTAAGCAGGTAGACGGTAAAATGGAGGTTTCCTGGCCGGGAGACTTCGGGGAGATCCACACCAAAATCCTCAAGCGGATGCGCAAGATTCTGGAGGAGGATACGGCCTACCCCTACCTCAAGCCCAACGCCATGAAACGCATCGAGGTCGCCCGCCACGTTGCCCGCAACACGGGGATGCTCACGCATTCCCTGGTATCCCTGGGTGGATATACCTGGTGCCTATTCCCCTGGCTGGGTACCCGCTCCTTCCGCACCCTGCGGAAATTCATTGCCCGCAATTCCTCTTTGTGCAAGATCAGCAATCTGGAATTCGAGGGCTGCTACTATATCACCTTCCGCATGGAACGGGGGAACGATTACGATTTGATCTCCCATCTGGCCGGGATCGTTGAAACCGACGGCATTGATTGCGTGTCTTTGGTACAGAGCGGAGAGGTGCCGATTTTTGAAAAGTATGACGAGCATATCCCCGGAGACCTTTTGCGGAGGGCCTTTGCCGTTGACCGCCTCCGCGCTGACGAGGCCGAGGCGCGGCTGAAGGAGATTCTTGCGGAATACTGACTTTAGGGGGCCGCTAAAAATTCTCCGCACGCTGAATATTTAGAGGTCCCCCTATATAAGACGTCATTGATAGGAAAGGAGTTTGTTCCTATGAAAAATTATTTACCGCTGGAGCATCACAAGCAGGTATCCGAGGCTCATGTTCCCCAGCTTCGCTGGGATGGCGTTACCCCCGTTGAGGAATGGCGGGCGCGTTGTCACGATCGATTGTGGGATCTGCTGGGAATGGATTCGTTTGTCCCCTGTGAGCCGCTGTTTGCCGTTACGGAGGAGGGTGAGCTGAACGGAAACCGCCACGTTCACTTCACGCTTCAGACCGAGGAGGGGTATTTTACTCACTGTGACCTGCTCTTACCGCCGGAGCAGGATAAGCCTCTCCCTCTGTGTGTGTGTCTGCAGGGTCATTCCAAGGGATCGCATATCTCCTTGGGACAGCCCCGATACCCCGGAGATGAAGAAATTATAAAAGGCGGAGACCGGGATTTTGCGGTGCGAGCCGTAAAGGAGGGCTTTGCCGCTTTGGCTATTGAGCAGAGAGCCTTCGGGCTTTGCGGCGGAACGGAATACGGCCCTGCCTGCGATCGCCCTGCCATGACGGCGCTGCTTCTGGGACGTACGCTGATTGGTGAACGGGTTTGGGATGTCATGCGAGTTCTGGATGCCGTAGAAGCGCATTTCTCTCACGTTGCGACTCTGGAGGGATCGGTTCTTACGGGCAATTCGGGCGGAGGAACGGCAACCTACTATACCGCCTGCCTGGAGCATCGCTTTGCGGGCTTTATGCCCTCCTGTGCCGTTTGTACCTACCACGATTCCATTGTTGTGACCCATCATTGCACCTGCAACTATATCCCACGGGCGGCTCGATACTTTGACATGGGGGATTTGGCTATTCTGATTGCGCCCAGAAAGCTGGTGGTTGTTTGCGGAAGATACGACGATATATTCCCCCTGCACGGTGTAATTTCCACATTTGACACCATCAAACGGTTGTATACGGCTTCGGGAGCCGAGGATGCTTGCGCGCTGGTGATCGGGGAGGAGGGGCATCGCTTCTATGCGGATGCGGCCTGGCCTGTGATGCATAGCCTGCTTGAGCGCAATGGAGAGATCCTTTAAGGGAACCGCTGAAGCTTCTACTGTTGAGGTGCGTGAAAAACGCAAAGACGCTAAGAAAGGAAATTTATGATTATGAAACGAATGAGATGTACCCTCGCGGTGGCGTTGGCCGCTCTTTTGGCGGTGTGCGGGGTTTCCTGTCAGCCCTCTGCCGGGAAAGGGGAAGATACCACTTCTGCGATCACCTTGCCCAACACCGCAGAGAGCGAGAAGGGAACAGAGTCTGTCACCGATCCTGCGGAGGTTACGACCCAGGCGGTTCCCGAAACAACGGTCCCTGAGACCGACGCTCTCCCTGACGTTGATCCCATCGAATTTTCCTATGCGGGTGCCCACTACACCTTCAACGGAAATTCTGCGGAGGCTGCCCAGGTGACCTCCAAGGGCTTTGCCTACGGTGCCGCATTCTATGAGGATGAGCGTCTGAACGGAGATTTTGATGCGATCGTGCACGTGACCCCCGGTACGCTGAAGGCAGAAGCAGGACTTCTGTTCGGCGCCAAGGTATCGGAGGACGGGGAACGCTTTGAGGGGTATGCCTTTACCCTTATGAAGGAATATATCTACCTCTACCGTGTGTTCATCAACGAGAGCGGAGAAACCGAGTTGACGGAGTTGGCTTCCCATTGCGTGGGGAATCTGCGCGGCGTGACCAAAACGGGTGGTACCTTGCGGGTGGTTCGCAGGGGAGACGCATTCAGCTTCTATTTCTGTGATGATCTGGAGGGTGTGGAGCCCTGGCCTGAGTTTGAAGTGGCTCTGACGGATATGCAGGGCATTGGCATTGGCTATTTCGATAACGGAAGAGGCGGCGCGTCCTTTGATTTCTTTGCGGTGACCGAGGCCGCCTCCGCCCCTGCGCCCGAGCAGACTTATCTCAATCCCGTGTTTGAATCGGCCGATCCCTACGTGCTTTACCACGACGGTGTATACTACTGCTACGCCACGTCTGCTCCCGTAGGCTATTACGTACATACCTCCACGGATCTGGTCAACTGGACCTACGCGGGACTTTGCGCCGAGGAAATGTGGGGCTTCAAGCAGTGGTATTGGGCACCCGAGGTCATCGAGAAGGACGGAAAGTTTTACATGATTGCCACGGTCAACGAGCATATCGGTATCGCCGTGGCGGACAGCCCCCTGGGCCCCTTCATTCCCCAGGAGAACTGGCTCTATGAAAAATCCATCGACGGACACATCTTCGTGGACGATGACGGACGTGTCTACCTCTATTACGTGAGCTGGCAGTCGGAATATGCCATTTACGGATGCGAGCTGACGGAGGATCTTCTCTCGGTCAAGCCCGGAACCACCAAGCTGATGCTGCGTGCGCAGGAGCCTTGGGAAAAGGTGGACGGTGATTGTGTGGAGGGACCCTATATGCTCAAGCATAACGGTACCTACTATCTGACCTATTCGGGTACGGTCTATACCTCGGATCAGTATGCCGTGGGCTACGCCACCGCGGATTCGCCGTTGGGGGATTTTGAACGTAACGAAACCAATCCTGTTCTGTGCTTCAACTACGCGGTTCACGGTCCCGGCCATCATAGCTTTGCCACCGATGCGAACGGAGACCTGTGGATGGTTTATCACCGCCACAACAGCACCGAGGCGATCCATCCTCGTATGACCTGTATCGACCGGGCGCGCTTTGCTCCCACGGCGTCCGGTGTGGATCGTCTGGAGGTCTACGGCCCCACCAGCACCAACCAACCCTACCCGGGTTCCTGAAACGGCAAGATCAATACAAGTGGTTTCCTTCTTCGAATTGCAAGGAGGATTGTGGAGAGAGTGCCCGAAACCGATACAAGATGCGATAAAAGAAGTAATGATAAAAAAGGAGATAATGATGATTAAGAAGATTCTGTGTTTGTTTTTGGCCGGCTTGATGCTGGCAAGTGTCGTGGCCTGCGGTGAACCGGAAGAGGCCCCCGATGATACAGGCGTCAATACCACCGTTGAGGTCGATACGGCCGAGGTGAAGCCCAATCTGCCTGAGAAGAATTATAAGGGGGATACCTTTACGGTTTTGGGCGCGAGCGATGCCTTTAAGTACGTGCTGTCTTCCAAAACCAACGGCGAGGTGGTCAACGATGCCGTGGTGGAAGCGAACCTCTCGGTGAGCAATCAGTTCAATATTAAATTCGGTACCTTGACAATCGAAAACGATATGGATACGGGTATGATCCAGGGCTTTATCATGGCCGGCGACGACGTGTATGACGTGGCATACCTCCACGATTGTACCACCGCGACTGCATCCCTCCAGGGGTGGTTCCTCAATATCAATGACCTGCCCTATATGGATACGAGCGCTCAGTGGTGGCCACAGTTCACGGTTGACTCCCTGACGCTGAACGGTAAGATGTACTACTACTCCAACTACGCCTCTTACCAATCGCTGGCTTGGACCCGCGCATGCTTCTTTAACCAGAAGCTTTTGACCGAGTACCGGCTGGAGAGTCCTTACGATCTGGTTCGCAATGACTCGTGGAACCTGGACAAGATCACGGAAATGTCTACCTCGATCTACAACGATCTGAATGGTGACGGTATACAGGATAAGACAGACTTGTTGGGCTTCGCCTTCGTCGCGTACCCCTACGGCTGGCTGGAGTCCTTTGGTATTGAAATGTATCAGAAGGAGGCTGCCGATTCCGCCGTTCTGTTGCTGGATACCTCCAACGAACGCTCTTATACGTTGATCGACAAGCTTCACACCTGGTTCTATTCCGGTAGTGATAGCGTGTACGTGGATTTCCTGGAATCCTCGGATGGCAATCAGATGTTTGCTGAGGATCATGTTGCATTTACCTTTGCGGCCGTGGGCGAGCTGGCTCCCATGTCGGTGGAGGCCAACATCGACTACGGTATTGTGCCCATCCCCAAGATCGATAAAAACCAGGAGGATTACTATGCCGGCTGTAACGACCGCCTGTTCTCTGTGCCCAATACGGTGAAGGATCAGGAGCAGATCGGTATCGTTCTGGAGGCCATGGCCTATGCCGGTTACAAGTATCTCTTGCCCGCTTACTGTGAAAAGACCCTGCAGACTCGCTTCGCCACCGACCCCGATTGCGGCGAGATGCTGAATCTGATCTTTGAGAAGCAAGTCATCAGCTTTGCATACCTGTTTGCCAATGCGGTTCCCAGCGGCATTCAGTATCGCTTTATCGCCGATACCGTGAAATATAACAAGGTCGCTTCCTTCTATAAGAGTAAGGAGCGCCCCGAGAAGCGCTTGATGCAGAAGATCACAGAGTTCTACGAGGCGGAACAGTGATCTGACCGGATCCATGACGCCATGGTCATAAAAAGACGGCGTCGCTTTAGCGTGATGTCCTTAACGGACAATCATGCTAAACTATGATTGCCCATGGGGGCAAGCTATGAGTTATGAGATGCTCCGCATCGTTATGGTTGGCTTCGCCAAGTTGAAGATTGCAAGGGCAATCATATCATAACTCTAAACTGAAAAGCAGAAAAAGAGAGAGTCTTACGGAATTTTACTTCCGCAGCACTCTCTCTTCTGCTTTATATCGCCGGTTTCGCATTTGTTTTACAAATGCATCGGGCTATGCCCATACCCTTGTTTCATTTTCGCCGCTAAGAACTTCACCCTTTAGGCGGCGTTGTCTTTTTGGATGAATTTGACGGATCGCTCTGAAAAAAATTAGGGATTTATGCATAAAAATATTGACCCCGCTCCATAAATATGGTATAATAAGGGTGGAGAGGCGGCTGCGGTATTACGAGACTGCCGTAGAGTCATACCACTACATGGAAAGGAAAGGTGAGCCTATGAGGATTCAATTTATCGGAGCAGCACAAGAGGTTACGGGTAGCTGTACGTTGCTGGAGGTTAATGACCGATACTATTTGGTGGATTGCGGCATGGAGCAGGGAATCGACGTGTTTCAGAATGTTGCCATTCCCGTGCCTGCCAGCCGTATCGATGCGGTTTTTCTGACCCACGCCCATATTGATCATTCGGGTATGCTGCCGCGGCTATACAAGGACGGCTTCCGAGGAATTATCTATTCCACGGTGGCTACGGCCAAGCTGGCGGACATCATGCTCAAGGATAGCGCTCACATCCAAATGACGGAGGTGGAGTGGAAGAACCGCAAGGCAGAGCGGTCGGGCGAGGAGAATTATACCCCGACCTACACCATGGAGGACGCCTTGGGGGCCATTACCCTGTTCCGCGGCGTAGAATACGACCAGCGGATCACCGTATCCGCCGGCGTGGATATTCGTTTCACCGATATCGGACATCTGTTGGGCTCGGCAGCCATTGAAATTTGGCTAAGGGAGGCGGATGCTGATCGTAAGATCGTATTCAGCGGCGACGTGGGAAATACCAACCAGCCCCTCATTAAGGACCCCACGCCCGTGGCGGAGGCCGATTATCTGGTGCTGGAATCCACCTACGGAAGCCGCGACCACGATCGACACGACAACACGGTGAACGTGCTGGCCGAGATGATCGACCGAACCCTGAACCGAGGCGGAAACGTCATCATCCCCTCCTTCGCCATCGGTCGCACCCAGGAGCTTTTGTACGCCATCCGTGAGATCAAGGATCGAGGGCTGACGAAAAACAGGGAATTTCCCGTGTACGTAGATAGCCCTTTGGCCATTGAGGCCACTGAGATCTTCTCTAAATGCGATCCCGCCTGCTTTGACGACGAAACCCGGGCGTTGCTTGCCCGCGGAATCGATCCCATCCGGTTCCCGAATCTCCGTCTGTCCGTGACGGTGGAGGATTCCAAGCGCATTAATGAAAATCCCGAGCCCAAGGTGATCCTGTCTGCCAGCGGTATGTGCGAGGCGGGGCGTATCCGCCACCATTTGAAGCATAACCTGTGGCGGCCGCAAAATCTGGTTCTGTTCGTGGGTTACCAGGCCGAGGGAACCCTGGGACGGAATCTGATCGAGGGAATTCCCACGGTTCGACTGTTCGGTGAGGATATCGCCGTACGGGCTGAGATTATGTCCCTAAAGGGCACAAGCGGACACGCAGACCGAAAGGGACTTATTTCTTGGCTGATGAGCTTTGAACATAAGCCGAAAACGGTCTTTTTGAACCACGGAAACGAGGAGTCCATTGCGGTCTTGTCCGACGAGCTGAAGGAGCGAGGCTACGCGGTGGAGACTCCGTACAGCGGAACAGAATACGATCTGATCCGAGGGATCATGACCGCTTATACCGAGAAAAAGCGGGTTACCGCCGCTGACGTGGCCAAGGCTCGCTCCCGCAAGAATAGCATCCATCACGATCTTGTCTCCCAGGCCGAGGCGCTGTTGGCATTGGCTAAGCGTTGCGAGAGCCGTCCCAATAAGGATAACGCCAAGTTTACTGCCCAGATCAGGGCGTTGATGGACAAGTGGGAGAGGTGAGGGGAGTGGGGTCAGGGGCCTTGCCCCTGACCCCGCCAAGCATCCTTTTGAAAAAAGATTTTTGAAATATCCAAAAAACGCAAAAGCAGGAAATATATGACCAAACTGATATAATAATCGAGAGGACAAGCAGGACAAAAATGAACTATTCAATTCAAACAGAAAAGGCTATACTGTCTGTAACCGTATTCACCGACAAGATCATCCGTATTACCTACGGTAAAGACCCCTCGGGAACGGTAAAGCACGACAGTATTATGGTCAACGCAGATCCGAAGGCCCTGCCCAATGTGGCGGTCACCGCCTCCGAAACCGATGGGGAGCTTGTAGTCAGCACCTCCCAAGTGAAGGTGACCGTAGACAAGCACTCTTTGGCCGTCCGCTTTGAGCGCCCCGACGGCACCCTTCTGTCCCGTGAATTCGGGGCGGACTTGCAGGAGTATGAGATGTACCGGAACGTCGGCGGCAGTACCGAGACACGTCAGACCGTGGACGGATTCCGCGTGACCGTTCAGAACGGAGAGCGGGAATTCCTACGCACCTCCAACCACGGTAAGCTGAACCTCGCATTTTCCGAGGACGAGGAGCTGTTCGGTCTCGGCAGCCACGAAGAGGGATACCACGGTCTCAAGGGACGGTTCGTGCCGCTATATCAAGAGAATATGCGCATTGCGCTCCCCTATCTTGTCTCCACCAAGGGCTATGCCTACCTCTTTGATTGCAGCTCCCTCATGACCTTTGATGCCACCGACCGTCGCCACGGCCGTTTGTGGTTCGATTCGGTGGAGGCGCTGGATTACTATTTCATCGTCGGTGACGACTTCGATGACGTCTGCCGCGGTTATCGCACCATCACGGGAATAACTCCCATGCTACCCAAATGGGCGGTGGGGTATATTCAATCTCGTGAGCGGTACGTATCCCAGGACCATATCCTGGAGACCGCCGAGGAGTATCGCAGGATCGGTACCCCCGTGGACTGCATCGTTCAGGACTGGCAGATTTGGCCCGAAAATCTTTGGGGCTTTAAACGCTTCGATCCCACCCGCTACCCCGATCCCAAGGGCATGATGGACAAGCTCCACAACATGAATATTCACATGCTTCTCTCCATCTGGCCCAACCCGCAAGGGGGGAGTGAGGATCAACGTGAGCTTGGTGCTGCAGGCAAGCTTTTGGGTGACAATGCTACCTATAACGCTTTCGATCCCGAGGCTCGCGCTATTTACTGGAGACAGGCCAGGGACAACATTTTTAACTATGGCGTGGACGGCTGGTGGTGTGATGCCTCCGAGCCCTTTGACGCGGTCTGGGGAGGTGAGGAGCGGCCTCCCATGCCCGAGCGTATGACGGTGTCTACGGGTGAATTCAAAAAGTATCTGGATGACGGCATCATTAACGCCTACTCCCTGTTCCATGCCATGGGCATCTATGAGGGCCAACGGCAGACTACCGACCAAAAGCGGGTCATCAACCTTACCCGCTCGGGCTTCCCGGGACAGCACCGCTACGGCACTATCGTTTGGTCGGGTGACGTCAGCGCCACCTGGGAGACCCTACGAAAGCAGATCTCCATCGCCCAGAACTACATCGCCTGCGGCGAGGCCTACTGGAACGCCGACATCGGAGGATTCTTCGTCAAGCAGTGGTACCAGTGGTTCGGTGACGGCGACTATCCCGACGGCAAGGACGATCTGGGCTACCGAGAACTCTATACCCGTTGGCTCCAGTTCGCGGGCTTTACCCCCTTCATGCGCTCCCACGGCACCGACACGCCCCGTGAGGTCTGGCAGTTTGGAGAGCGGGGAACCATGTTCCGCGATGCCATCGAGGCAGGAATTGCCCTGCGCTACCGTCTGGCCCCCTACTTCTATTCGATCAACGCGGCGGTTACCTTTGAGGGCACCATGCCCATCACCGCCCTGGCCCTGGCCTACCCCAACGACCGCATCGCCCGAAGGATCAGCGGCCAGTATCTCTACGGCCATGAGTTTCTGGTTTGCCCTGTGACCCATCCCATGTACTATACCGCGGGCTCGGTCGAGGTGGTGAAACCCGATCGTAACATCGACGTTTACCTCCCCGAGGGCGGTTGGTACGACTTCCACACCGAGGCATACTATGAGGGAGGTCGCCACGTCCGCATCCCCTGCACCATCGACCGTATTCCTCTGTTTGTCCGTGCGGGTTCCATCGTGCCCACGTCCCCTGTGATGTCGTATGTGGATGCCGATCCCGATGCAGTCTGCGAGGTTCGCATCTACGCCGGAGCCGACGGCAGATTCACCCTGTACAACGATGCGGGTGACGGCTACGGCTACGAAAAGGGCGAGTACACCGCCGTGACGATCACCTACGATGATGCCACGGGGACCATCTCCGAAACCACCGAGGGAACCGACGAGTTCCGTCGCAATACCGTTTATCGTGTCATCAAATTCAGATGATTTTTCCAAAATAGAATCCCCGTATCCGTTTCGGTATTTCCGAGACGGATACGGGGATTTTTGGGCTACAGAATGTCCTTTGCCGCCTCCAGCCAAAGCTCGGCCAGATAGTGATGCAAGGGCTCGGTGGGGTGAATGCCGTCCCACATCCAGTAGGCGCAGGGGTCGGTGTCACAGCCGTTGGCCGTCAGGATAGGGGCGGTCTCTCGAACTAATTGCTCAAGCCGCTTTTGAACGGGAATGAAGATGGCACCGTAATCCTCCGCGATGCGTCGGATGATGGCCTGCTTATGGGAAAAGACCGCCAGAAAGTCATCATAATGCTCTTGTAATTTCCCTACAGGGAGGGCAAACGGCTCGATGAGGATCAGCTTCAGGTCGGGATTCTGCGCCCTCGCCGTGTCTAAGAGGGCGCGGTATTGGGCATCAAATACCCGCAGATGCTCCTCGGCTCCCTCGGGGTATTGTCCGTCCATATTTCCGTTGCCGTTGATGCCCAGCAAAATGCTGAGGACGTCGGGATGCTCGTCCAGCGTGTCGGTCTGCCAGCGGTCGCCAATGGTAGACACCTTGTCTCCCGATAGGCCTCGATTGATAAAAACATACTTCCCGGGGTGACGTCGCCCCAATTCTCCTACGATGGGGTAGACGTAGGAATGACCGATCTGGTGGTTCCGGTCCCAGCGGCTTTCCACGGGCTTGAGTCGGCCTCCGTCGGTGATGGAGTCACCTTGAAACAGAATGCGGATCATGGATGGCGCTCCTTTCGGTTCAAAATGTATGCACGGGACAGGTGGTCAGCCTCAGACAGGCCTGAAGTCCTCCCAAAGCGCATATACCCGGAATCAAGAAATCCCGGTAATAGGCCTCGTCATCGACGAGGTGCAGGGCGGCGGATTCCAGGGCGGCATCGGCTACACCGACGCACAGAGGAAGGGCGCAGGCCACTGCGCGAGCCGCACAGCCCTCTGCCCATACCGTCAGCTCTGCTCCCTCGGCGGTCGCTATGCGGTTTGCTACGGCGATCAGCAGGGAAGCATCCTGGGCGCGAAGGGCATCGGGGGTATAATTGAAGGTGGTTTGATGGAGGTTGTTGTAATAGTAGGGGCTGTTCGTGTCGGTCGGGCTGACCTCCTGCTTGCATTCTGCACTCTCCCCCGTCAGAAACAGATCACCGCTGATGACCTGAACACCGTCAGCCAGCAGAGCTTGCAGGGACGGGTGATCCAGACAAGCCTTTCCTTCTCCGCTGAGGGCGAGGCAGAGTCGTTTTTTCTTTCCCTCGGCGGGAATAAGCTGTACCAAAGGGAGCTTTTCTCCATGCTCACCCAGCACGACAAAACGGCGGGCGGTAATTCCGTTCAAGGAGTCCTCGGAAACGGGAATCAAGCGGAAATCATTTTCTCTGATTCCCGTGATCCAGGCCAGCATTTTGCGCTTTTCTGCGTCGGGCAGAGATGCGATCCGGGCGGATAATTCCGTCTTATGGGCGACAAAGTAGGCTTCGTTTCCCTCAAAGCCCGGGGCGTGACCCTGTCCGCGGAACCAGGTGAGATCCTGCAGATCTTCGGTCGTAATGGGTTGCTCCTCCCATTCGATGTCCTTGCCCATGAGATAGCGTGCGAAGAAGCTGTACACGCGCTGACGGGTTTTCTCGTTGTACTGATGGGGAGCATGCTGGTAGAAATGCTCCACCACATCCTCTGCGCCGTACAGGCGGTAGGCTTCCAGGACGGCGGGTAATTCGGCGGTTTCCAGGTTTTGCGTCCAATCTCCGTCCGAGCCGGCCAAAAACAGGGGGCGGGGGGCAATCAATGCGCACATCTCCACGTTATTGGTATGGATGCGGAGACCGGGGGCGTTTTCGCAGGTGCAACCACCCTGCATATGGAGGGAGATCATGTTGATGGGCGCGGATGCCTTGACCCGCTCATCCAAAAGCGCCAGGAAAAGGGTTTGGGAGCCGCCGCCGGAAGCACCTGTCATGCCGATGTTTTCGGCATCCACCTCGGGCATGGAGCAGAGCAGATCCAGGGCGCGGATGTTGTTCCAAAGCTGGATACCCAGACCGTTGGAAAGCCAAAGCTCCTTTTCATCTCTCCCATAATCGTGGGAAACCTGACGGCTGTCCACCATGCCGATCATGTCGGTCGCCAGGCAGATGAAGCCCATACGGGCAAAATTGGCAAGCTGCTGCGGGTAATCGGCCTCGCCCACCTTGCGGGTCAGACGCTGCTCCGGCCAATGACCGATGACATTCAAAATGGCAGGAGATTTTTGGGGCAGAGGAAGGGGCAGGTACAGATTTCCGGTGGACCATATTCCGGGGTAGCTCTCGAACATGATCTTCTCCACACGGTAGCCCTCGTACGTTCCCACCAGCTCTCTCTTGACGTGGAGGGGTGTTTTCTCGGGCCAAGGATACAATCCCGCCGCCATTCGGAGATTGAATCGGAGAGCCTCGCGACGTTGATCCGCCTCCTCACGAGAGCGGAAGCGGGTGATGGGATAACGGGTTCCCGTATGGCGGGTGATGATGAATCTGTCGTCGTCCGGGCGAAAGCCAAGGACCTGATAAAAGGGATTCATAAGACGGTTTCCTTTACGCTTGATAGATATATTGGCCGCTGGCCTCGATCACATCGCCGTTGATGCGGGCGCGGAAGGGCTGCCCATCCTTACCCGCGATGTGGCAATCCACGACACGGCCGCCTTGCCACTTGGCAGAAACAGTGAAGCCGCCTCGAGCCTTGAAGTTCTTGAATTCGCCGTCGCTCCAGGCATCGGGCAGAGCGGGGAGCAGATCGATACAGTCGTCGTGGCTTTGCAGGAGCATTTCAGCAATACCCGCTGTACCACCGAAGTTGCCGTCAATCTGGAAGGGCGGGTGGTTGTCAAACATATTGGGCAAGGTGCTGTTCTTAAGAAGCGCGACGATGTTCTCGTAAGCGGCATTTCCGTCGGCCAGACGGGCGAAGAAGTTGATGATCCAGGCTCGGGACCAGCCGGTGTGACCGCCTCCGTGAGCCAGACGGCGCTCAATCGTTTTGCGGGCGGCATCAAACAACTCGGGAGTGGATTGGCGGATCTGGGCGGCAGGGTATAGGCCGTAGAGGTGGGATATATGGCGGTGGCCGGGCTCGGGCTCGTCAAAGTCTTCGGACCACTCCATGATCTGCCCGTGCTTGCCGATTCGGAAGGGCCTGAGCTGTGCGGCGGTCTCCTCCAGGGTCTTGACGAAGTCGCCGTCGATGCCGAGGGTATTGGCGGCCTCGATGTTGAACTCAAGCAGCTCGCGGATGATGGAGGTATCCATGGTGGGACCTGCGCAGATGCTGACGACACTGCCGTCGTTGGGGCTGATGAAGCAGTTCTCGGGGGAGCTGGCGGGGGCAGTCACGAGATGGCCGTTGCGTGGATCACGGACAAGGTAAGCGCAGAAGAACTCGGAGGCACCCTTGATGATGGGGTAGAACTCTTGCAGGATGGCCTTGTCGCCGCTGTACAGCCAACGCTCCTTGACGTGGCGGAGGCACCAAGCGCCTGCCGCGGCGAAGGCACCGTACACGGGATGGCATCCAAGAGATGTATAGCCCCAAGGGGTGGTACACACGTGCGCTACCCAGCCGGGGCAGTTATAGGCCACGCGGGCGGTGCGGCTTCCGGGCTCCACCAGTATTTTGATGAACTCGAAGAAGGGCTCCACCAGCTCGGGCAGGTTGCAGACCTCGGCGAACCAGTAGTTCATCTGGAGATTGATGTTGATGTGGAAATCGGCACTCCAGGGGGCGTAGTAGTCCTTGCACCAGATGCCCTGCAGGTTAGCGGGGAGCCTTCCGCGGGAGGACCCTACCAGCAGGTAGCGGCCGAAGTTGAAGTACAGCTCCACCAGACCGATATCGCCCTCGGGATTGGCGATACGCTGATCGGTGGGTATATCCGCCTTGGAGCCCGATTGGGGGAAGGCGATCTCCACGCGGTCCAGCATGGAGGCGAAATACTCCTTGGTTTCCTGCAAAAGTGCGTCGTATCCCGCCTCTATGGCGCAGTCCAGCGTCTCACGGCAGACGGCCTTGGGGTCGCGGTCGGTCTTGTAGGCGGTGGCGGCGGTGATATAGACGTAGAGGTCGCCGTCTTTTTGCTCATGGTGAATGAGCACCGTGAACTTGGTGGGCAGGTAGCCTACGGCGATGATCTCATGGGGATCGTAAATGACGGTGGTATTTTCGCGTGCGTAGCGGAGTGTGGTTCCTGCGGGGCAATTTTGCACCCGAATGACGGCGGTGTTGTAGCCGTAGGAGACAAAATAGTCCCGCTTCATATTCCCGTGGGTGACCTCGGCGCGGCCCTCGTTCAGAATCAGGCTGCGGCGGTAGTCCGGAGGGACATCGGGGGTGTTTTCGGGGAAGGTAATGTACAGGTCACCTGCGGTCTGATAGGAGCCGTAGGCGGCCCGGGAGTCATGGTGTCCCTGCCCGCGGCAGACCATGTAGCGGTTGCAGAGGGCCTGGGCCTCGGTGTACTTGCCCTCAAAGATCAACTGCCGCATCTCGTCCAGATGCTTGGCGGTCTCGGGGCTGTCGTATTCGTCGCATTCCCAGCCTGACCAAAAGGACTCCTCATTGAGCTGGATCCGTTCCTCGGCGGTGCCTCCGAAGACCATCATGCCTAATTTTCCGTTACCCAAGGGGGTGGCCTCGTTCCAATCGTTGGTGGGTGTATTGTGCCAGATTTTGTTTTCTTTCATGGTGATTGTCCTTTCTGATAGTAGTGATGCAGATTCAGCCGCTGACCGAGACGGACTCGGCGGTTGTATATTGGGAGGTGAACCACTCCTCCGTGCGATGGAGGAGTGCCTGGTGGCCACCGTCAAAGATCTCCAAAAAAACGCGGGAGCGAGGGTACTTCTCATTGACGGCATTGAAAAGCTCCATACTGTGGGAGAAGGGAACGCTTTCGTCATATTTGCCGTGGTAGATTTTGAGGTTGGCGGTTGCAATCTTGTCGATGTAGGATATGGGAGAGCGCTTGACCATCTCGGTCTCGTCGTCTCCGCAGCAGGCAAGGATGTGTGGACGGTAATTTGCATTGTAGTCAGCCCACTTTTTGAGATTTGTGATGGGCACAAAGGAGGCGATGGCCTTGAAATAGTGGGGGCAGTAGGCCGCCATCATGAGAGCCATGTGGCCGCCGCCGCTGGCTCCGTAGAGAAACACGTTTTCGGGATCGGCGTAGCCCCTCTCCAAGACGTAGTCCACCGCGTCGCGGATATCCCGCATGGCTACCTCGGAGGCACAGGCCTCGGCCGGATTTGGATTGGTGGTCAGGTTAGGGCCGCGAAACTCGGGGAGGATCAGATTGAAATCCAGCTTGCGGGCCAGCGGGAGCAGATCCTCGATTTGATTGAAGCGATCGTAGCTCCACGTATGAAGCCCGACCAGCAGAGGGCGTTTTTCCGGGGAAGGCGAGAGGTACAGGAGGGAGGGTTGCTCGGTGCCGTCCAGAGAGGACGGGATCAGGATTTCTTGCATAGACATGGTGGATACCTCCTGGATGTGATTGTGAATAATATTGTATATATACTACCACATTTTCTGCAAATTTGTCAATAAGAACAGGAAATTTTTTGGTATTTTTTAAAAAATCAGGAGAAATGAAAAATGGAAGAACAAATGGCAAAAAAACGAAGGAACAGACGAATTTATATTGCCATTTTGTGAAAAGTGTGGTATAATGGTACGGGCTTCTATCGGATGCTCACGATAGGAAACAGCTATATAAGGGAGTATAAGAATATGACGATTTCAATTTTGCGTATGAATTCCGCGCCGGTCTATGCCGAGCAAGAAATGGTCAGGTTTTTGACCGAATATACCAATGCTGTGATCCTGGCAGGGGAGGGCGGCGACCGAACCATCACGCTGGCTGTAGATGAAACGATGCCTGCGCATCACTACGCCATAGACGGTGACGGGACCCATACCGTGATCCGTGGCGGCAATCAGTCGTCTGTTTTGTGCGGAGTGTACGAGGCGCTGGCCGATGCCGGTATTCTGTTTGAGGCCAATGGCTACTCGGTACCGCTGGCCTTTGACCTGGATGCAGTCTTTTCGGTGCGTAAGCAGGTCAAGCCCAGATTCCGTCTGCGCGGTATCCGCCAGCACATCAATTTCCCCATGGACATCTCTTCCTATGCGCTGAAGGAGGCCAAGGAATACATCCGCTCTCTGGCCCGTATGCGCTATAACGCCATTACGTTTCATAGTTATCCGGGTCAGTGGCACGAGGTACGTCCCGATGATCCTGCGGATCACGCCGGTCATTTCTTTTACGGTCAGGTGCATACCTTGCCCGAGGACGAGCCTCTTCTGACAAGCCGTATCGACAATAAAAAGTATTTCTGTATTCCCGAGGTCGAGGGAGTTTTCGAGGACGAGGCCAAGCGGGCGTCTTTTGCCAAATACTGGCTCAACGAGATCATGGCCACCGCCAAGGAGGCGGGGATGGAGATCACGCTGTCTGTGGAGATCATCACCGACGATGAGGAGGCCATGGTAAAAATGCTCCGCGCCATCTGCCGGGCCTATCCTCTCATCGACACCCTGGAGCTGATTTCCGAGGAGTGCGGAGGCTTCCGCGACCAGCCCGGCGTGACCCGCGAGAACGTCAAGGACTTTATCGTGGGGCTGTTTGGCGAGAATATTCTGGATAGGAATGGGAATCTGCCGGGCCTTCCCGACTATCTCCCTCACCAGCTGGGAAGTTCGGCGGTCAGCACCAAGCGTGTCCTGCAGGCGGCAGAGCTGAAGGCTCGCTGGACAGAGGGGCTTTCCCGTATTCCCGCTCTGCGGGTGGGGCTGTATCTGACCTGCACCGATACCCTCCGCGTGCTTCGTCCCATCCTGCGGATGAAGCGCCCTGCGGACACCACAATGAGCCTGCTTTCGGCTCACGGTGCTTTAGCCGTGACTCGAAATATTGAGGAGACGGGCAATCTCCCCGAGGATTGGCAGAATACCATGTACTATTCCTGGGCGGAGTTTGACGGCAATATGTTTATTCAGCAAATGTCCACCGATGGCATCGAGGCTCTGGCCAATATGCCTGAGACGGAATCCTCTTACGGCTACTGCATCAATCATTGGCGCACCGCTGAGAATACCTTGGCCATTACCTATTCCGCTCAAGCCTCCATTGATGGAGTCTCTGCCTCCGATTTCTACCTGTCCTATGCCCGTAAGCTGGGAATTGGCGATGTTCAGGGCTTTACCGAGGCCTGCCGCAGATTGGCTGCCTTGGATACTCACAACCGGGATGAACTGTTCAATATTGGCTTCTGCGCTGTGAGTTGTTGGTTTAATTGGCACAGACGGAAGGGCGGCATGAAGCCCCGCGGCTTCGCGGCAGAGCCCCAAAAGGCGGCTATGGCCGAATACGAGGCTCTCGTGGAGGCCTTTGGCAAGGTGCTGCCTACCGCTCGCACACGAGAAGGAATTGCCTTCCTTCGTTTGATGATGAATCGCTGCTATACCTCTATTCTCCACATCCGATCCATGTACGCACTGGATGAGCTGGAGACCATTTATGACTACGATGATCCCAAGCCCTTGACCGAAGCGCAGATGGCTCGTGTCCATGCGATTTTGGACGAGTCTATGTCCGCTGCCAAGGAGTATCTCTGCGTATACGGTGAAATGAAGCCGGATCGCGGAACGGAGGGACATCTCATCAGCTACTACGTAACAACCGTGGCCTATATCCGTGCCGTAGCGGCTGCCTTTACCGATGCCAAGGTGGAGACCCGGGAGGATGACTACGATGCGCCTCCCATGCCCGACGCCGAGGCAAAATGATATGGAACAGGATGGTACATGAATCATGAATATGACGCGTCAAAAAACGGCAACCCTTATGCCCGATTTCCACGCGGGGGGCTACCCCTTTGAATCCGGGCTGTTTGGCGTGAACATGGAGATCACCCGTAAAGGATTTTTCCACGGACTGTGCGCCCAAATGCTGAACAACCGCAAGCTCCTCATGGGGCAGGACGGGGTGGACGGATGGGATTGTGATGGCTTTGAGCGGGTCACCGACCGCCCTCGCGAGAGCCTTTGCGAGAGCAATTTCGTCATTCTGAAGGACGGCGGCCGTATGGTGCAGACGGCGGATCGGATTACTCTGCAACGGGGCCGCGAGTATGAAGCCAAGGCTTGGGTCAAGGCCTTGACCGATGCGGCCGAGGTGACCTTCGGCGTGGAGGGCATGGAGCAGACCTTCACGGTAACCGCCGACGTGACCACCGGTGCATACAAGGAGCTTTCCTTTACCTTTATGGGCGAGGACACGGAAAAGCATACCTTTGCCGTAACGGCGAGAGGGAAGGTGGCCGTCTTTGAGGTGTCCCTCCTGCCCACCGACCATTTTTACGGCATGAGACGAGACGTCATTGAATCCCTCCGCGCCTTAGCTCCAACCTCCCTTCGTTTCCCCGGCGGATGCGCCGCCGACCACTTTGATTGGAAGGAGAGTCTGAAGGCTCCCGAATTCCGCAAGCCCAACGACGGCTCCTCCAAGGGGTTCCTGTTCCGCGACAGCTACAACCAGGACTGCCTGGATATTGGGCTCAACGAGTTCATGATGCTCTGCCGGGAGCTGAATGCCGAGCCCGAGTATACCGTCAGCCTGATCCTCTCGGATGGGGAGGATGCACGCCGTTTGGTAGAATACTGCAACGGCGACGAGAATACCGAGTACGGCGCCAAGCGACAGGCGCTGGGCTTTGATGCCTTCGATATCCGCCTGTGGTACGTGGGAAATGAAGCCTATTTCTTTGGCGGAGAGTACCAGTCTGCTGTGGCGGCCTCAAAGCGTACCGACGAGCTGATCACCGCCATGAAGCAGGCAGACCCCACCATTTCGGTGGCCATTGGGCTGACCTGGGGTAACGATTTCCAAACCTGGGCCTTTGATTTCATGACGAATCTGACCAGCCCATACGAGTATGTCTCCTACCACGACTACATAGGCATCCTGCCCGATGCCTCCCAAGGCCACAACGGCATGGCCACCTGCGAGATCCTGGAGGAGAACTTTGCCGACGGCGAGTGCTTTGGCCTCAATTTCTACCGCAATAAGCTATTTGCTGACAATTTCGCGGACATCCATATTTGTGTGGATGAGTGGAACTACTCATGGGGCTATGATTCCAGCAATGCCCTGTTCTTTTCCAACGCTCTCCAGTTCCATTTCCTGGCCAAGAGCAAGGAGACCTATCACATCGACCGCGCTGAGTTTTTCATGCCGGTCAACGAGGGCATGATCTCGGTCACCCCCATGAATTGCAAAATCGAAAGCTCGGGTGAGCTGTTCCGACTCATGGCGGGCCATAAGGGCGGACGCGTGGTGGCGTGTCATGCGGACTGCGAGGGGCTGGATATTCTTTGCACTGATCATGACGGAAACCTGTTCGTGTCGGTGGTCAATCGCCGCGATACCCCCTGCCGGTTGAAGATCCCCGGATACACTTTCGTCGATTGCACCGAGATCCGGACGGGAGAATACAGCTTTGAAAGCAACGTATTCACCGTGGAGAAGCCCGAGGAGACTGTGGTCAGCGGGCACAGCGTCCTGTTCGTAGCCTTGTCCCCCATCGCATAACCGATTACGGAGGAGCCGCACATGGATAACTATACAAGAGCGATCCGGTTTGAGCACCCGGATTATATTCCGATGAGCTTTCACATCAACGCCGCCTGCTGGCACAGCTATCCCAAGGAGGCTTTGTGGGACCTGATGGAGGAGCATAAGCATCTGTTCCCCTGGTTCACCCGTCCCGACCCCGCCTGGATGCCCGGGTACGGTCCCGATGCTCGTGCGGGAGAACCCTACAGGGATGTGATGGGGTGCGTGTGGGAGACGGCCATTTCGGGAATTCGCGGCACCGTGACCAAGCATCCCTTGGCGGATTGGAGCGCGTTTGGCACCACCTGGCATATGCCCGATCCCAATACCACCGACGGTATCAATCCCGTGGATTGGAAGGCTTGTGAAGCAACCTGGACCAAGACACGCGGGCAGGGAGGGCATATCAGCGGACATCTTCGCCACGGCCACACCTTTATGCAGCTTTGTGACCTGCGGGGCTACCAGAACCTTATGTATGACATGGCCGACGAGGAGCTCCTGCTTGACGAGCTGATCGAGCAGCTCACCGACTTCAACCTCACCCTGGTCAACCGCTTCATCAACAGCGGTTGCTGTGCTTCCATGAGCTATCCCGAGGACCTGGGTATGCAGATCGGTCCCATGCTCTCCCCCGAACATTTCCGTCGCTACATCAAGCCTGCTTACCAGAAGCTCATGAAGCCTGCGGTAGATGCGGGAATTCCCATCCATATGCACTCTGACGGCGATATCCGCGACCTGGTGGACGACATTATCGACAGTGGTGTGGAGATCATCAATCTTCAGGACCTGGTCAACGGTATTGATTGGATCGCCGATCGCTTCCGCGGTAAAATCTGCGTGGACCTGGATGTTGACCGTCAAAAGATTACCCCCTACGGCACACCCGCTCAGATCGACGCCCTCATTCGCGAGGAGGTGGAGAAGATCGCCACTCCCCGGGGCGGTCTGACCATGGTCTACGGTCTCTATCCCGGGGTTCCGTTGGAGAACGTCAAGGCATTGATGGACGCCATGGAGAAATACGCGTTCTACTACTCGTAAGTGAAAACGCCGCTAACGGTTACAGAAAGGAAAAACATCATGAAAAAAAACTACGAGCGCATTGCGATCCCCGTGGGCGCAGATCTTGGTACCATTTCTCACCGCCTGTTCGGCACCAACCTGGAGCATACCCGCGGCAGTATTTACGGCGGTCTTTCCGCCCAAATGCTGAAGAACCGCAAGTTCGTGGGTTGCCCCTCCGCCATGGAGGGCGTGGCCATGGCGTGGTATCGGATTGGCGAGCAGACGTACGCCTATTTCCACGGTTCCTATACCCGCCACGATGGAGAGCATTATCATATGCGGCGTCGAAATGAGTGCAACGCCCAGGGGATTATGAATCCCACGGCGGGTACGCTCTGCGGTATTGGTCAGCACGAGCTGCCCCTGGTGGCCGGAAAAACCTATGAGGTTGCCGTAGTGGCCAGAGCCACCGAAAATCTGACGCTGACGGCCGCCCTTACCGACCGATGGGGAAAGAAAACCCATGCAAAGGCAGATTGGTCTCTCCCGAAGGACGGCGATTGGGTGCGATACAGCGCTCTGCTGACTATGGCCGAGGGGGAAGCTGACGGTGATTTGCGGATCACCTTCGAGGATGCAGGCGTTGTGGAGATCGGCGCGGTGTCTCTGATGGATCACGACAATTTCCACGGTATACGCCGGGACGTCGTCGATTGCCTCAAGGACATGGGTATCAAGGTCCTGCGCTGGCCCGGCGGTAACTTCGCAGGCGAGTACAACTGGTTTGACGGCTTGCTCCCCGTGGACGAGCGAGCGCCCCTGGAATCCTGCATGAATCTGGAGACACAACCCCACTCCCTGGGCTATGATTTCCATGAGATCAACACCGACGATTTCGTTGCTCTCTGTCGTGAGATCGGCGCCGAGCCCTACGTCACCATCAACCCCGTCTGGAACACCGCCGAGGAGAGTGCCGCTTGGGTGGAATACTGCAACGGCAACGAGAATACGACCTACGGCAAGCTCCGCATGGAGCGGGGCTATGCCGAGCCCTACAACGTCAAGCTGTGGTCGTTGGGAAACGAGATCGGCTACGGCCACATGGAGGGGGATAATACCTCCGTGGGCTACGCCAATCTGGCGCGGAGGAACGCCGAAGCTATGCTGGCGGTGGACCCCACTCTGGAGCTTTGCTCATCGGGCCCTCATCCCCATGAGGAGTGGGTCGAAAACGTGGTGAAGCCCTTGGTGGATAGGGTCGGCTTCGTGTCCCTCCATCAGTACGTCGTGTGGGATTCCTGCGTCCGGTATGCCCGGACCGCTGAGATCGATCAGGTCTACCGCGATTGCGTGGAGGCCGTGAACCATGCCCGCAATCATGCGCGGTATATGCGGAGCATCCTCGGCGATTGCCCCACCCAAATTTCCTTTGACGAGTGGAACATTTGGCACGCATGGCGGCGGCCCTCCTGCGTGATCGACGGTATTTACACCGCAGGCGTTCTTCAAGCGATGATGGGAGAGGCCAAGCAGAGCGGCATCGGCATCTCCTGCCAGTTTGAGTCGGTCAACGAGAGTGCCATCAAGGTGACCCCCACCGAGGCGTACCTGTCGGCTACGGGGCAGGCCTTCTCCATCATGAAGCCCCACTGCGAGGGCACTTTGCGTTATACCTCCGAGTGGGTGGTGGCCAGCGAGAAGGACGGTATCGTGACCGTGACACTCATCAACCCCTCGGTGGATGAAGCTAAGGGCTTTGTTCTGCCTTGCGGGCAGGGAATCACCGAGGCCAGGTTGTACGAGGGTAGATCCATCCTGCCCCATTCTTACTTTGAGATCAGCGAGCTGGATGTTTCGGTGAATGGGGATGAGTACGTATTTGAGGTCCCTGCTCACAGCGTGGCGCGGATTCAGTATCACGCGTGATTTGATTCCGGAGAATTTTAAAGTCTCCAACTCGTAGATTGTTGCAAATACACAATAATTCGGGGGGGTGACGCATAATTTGTGCTTCCTGCTCAAAGTTCTTGACAAGAAGATGAAATCGTGATATAATAAGATATGATAAAAAAATGAGGAGGTTTCTATATGAAACACACCCGCACCCTTGCTGCGATCCTTGCAGCACTGCTTCTTATGCCGTCATTGGCTTCCTGCGCCAATGATGATGAGTCGGCAGATACCCGTGAAACGCAAAACAACAATCACGAGACCCAGAACGACGAATTAAAGGACAGCCTGCCCGAGAATCTGAATTACGGCGGAGATAAGATCGTTTTCATCTCTGATTTCCCGAATGAGATATTCTCCGAAAAACTGACCAGCGACCCTGTGAATGACATTGTTTTCGAGAGAAACAAGGCGGTGGAGCAACGCTTGAATGTGAATATCACCTGCTTTTCGGATAATACCGCTAACATTATTGATAAGGTCGTAACCAGCATCAATGGCGGTAGTGCTGACTACGACGTGGTGGACGCAAAATGCTGGACAGCGGCACCGAAGACCATTGACGGCTTCTTCAGCGATCTGAAAAACACCGCATATCTTGATTTTGACAAGATTTGGTGGAATAAAAGCTTTAACGACGCCATCTCCTACCATGATGCACAGTACGCCGTAACGGGCGCGATGGTGCTCTCTTTGTACCGCCGCACCTATACCACCGTGTTCAACAAGGCCATGTTTACGGATGCCGGTCAGAAGTATCTGTATGAGTACGTGGATAACGGTACCTGGACGTTGGACAAGCAGGCCTCCTTGGTCCCCCTCTTCTATGTAGATAACGGTGATCAAGTACAGGATCTGACTAATGACATCTTTGGATTCGTCAGCAACGATTTCATTTCGGTAGATCCTTACTGGGCTGCTTGCGGCGTGGATATTATCAAGAAGAACGCAGACGGCGACTACGAATGGGTCTTTGATACCAATAGAATGCACGATATGGCCGACAAGGTGCTGAATCTTTTCTATGCCACCGACGGCGGTGCCTATATTGAGACGGACAATACCATCTCGGAGGACGTGGTTCTCTCGGCGTTTTCCGGTAGCCGCGCGGCTATGGCGACCATGGTTATTCAGGGCCTGGAAAGCAGTGAGATGAGACAGATGACCGACGAGTACGGCGTTGTGCCGATTCCCAAGTACGACGAGATCCAGACGACTTACCGTAGCCAGATGCACGACGGTTTCTCCATCGTTTGCATCCCCACCACGGTGCAGGGAGAGAAGTTGGATAAGGTCAGTGCGGTCCTGGAGGCCATGGCGGCCACCAGCTACAAATTGGTTCGCCCTGTTTATTACGAGACTACCTTGCGCACCAAGATCGCCCAGGATCCTCAATCCTCTGCGATGATGGATCTGATCATCAACAACATCTACATTGACCCCGGCTTTGTGTTCTCTGCTGCAATAGGTACTACGGACGGCTCCTTCCATCAATCCTTCCAGGATTTGATTGCCAGCAAGACCAACGATACCGCTTCTCGCTTCAAGACGGCTGCCAAGAGTGCCAAGAACGGTATGAACAAGATCGTCCTGAAATTAAATAACCTGACGGAAAAAGATTGATTCGATACAAAAACGCTGTTTGAAAGATAAATCTTTCAAACAGCGTTTTCTGGCTTTCACCATCGGGGCAATGGCGATTTTGCTACGCAAAACCAGCCCCAATTTTGCAAGAAAGGATGCTTTCGCCAAGCGAAAGCTATGGCCATGAATATGGACGAACGTTATATGAATGCCGCTGAGAGGTTGGCGGCCGAAAGAATGAATGGAGACTCCATTCTGAATTGTATTCCTGTGTTCAATACGACCGCCCCTTGGGATTTCTATGATGCGGGCGACGGGGCGATTCTGTTTATGTACAACGGCGTGAGCGAGGCGGACTATGAGGGCTACTGCGCCGAGATGGTGCAAGCAGGCTTTACTGAATACGCATCCAACTTCATCGGAGAGAATCAGTACAAGACTTTTGTAAAGGATACCTTGACTGTTGATGCCTGGCGCATCGGGTATTCTTCCGAGATGCGAGTAACCATTCAGGATCATATTCCCCTGATTCCCAAGGTCATGCCCTGTGAGGAGAACGGTAAGGTCCGGCCTGCCCTGGTTGCCCTGGGCGGACACGGCGATCATCCCGGCATGACGGGTATGGAGTTCGTCCTGCGCTTGGAAAACGGCGGCTTTATCGTGATGGATGGCGGTGCGGACAGCCGTATGTGGGAGAATACCTACCGTATCATGAAGGAAATGGCGCTGGACCCGGAGCATATCGTCATTGAATCCTGGATATTCACCCATTCTCACGACGATCACATCGCCGCCTTCACCCAGTTTACCGAGGCCTATGAGACGCTTCGCGGGCAGGTGACCCTGAAGAACGTGATCGCCAATTTTGCCTGCCCCGAGCAGGCCGGGAAGCAGGGGCTGGATTGGAGCGATGCGCTCATCCGCAAGGCCATGAAGGAGGTATTCCCCGATGTGCCCTTCTACAAGCCCCATCCCGGGAATGAGTTCTATTTCCCCGGCCTGCGTGCCGAGATCCTGGGCACCCACGAGAGCTTTACCGGTACGACGGACGGCTTCCCGTACTACTACAATGCCTGCAATCTGTTGATCAAGGCAACGATTGCAGGACAAGTCATCATGTTTGAGGGGGACAACGATGCCCGCAACAACGTGATTTTGGGCAAGACCTACGGGGACTATCTCAAGTGCGATATTCTCCAAGCCGACCATCACGGCAACTTCGGCGGTGTTGTGGAGGTCAATGAGCTGTTCTCTCCCCCGGTGATCCTGTTCTGCAACTACTACAGCGAGATTCCCGGATATTTTGAGGCTGACTACAACCAGACCCTTTTGCAGGGTCCCAACTTCAAGGAGTACGTTGTGACCGATTATCGGGCACATACCATGATGCTGCCTTATATTCCCGGTACATCGACCTCGGAGCTTTTGCAGAAATAATTCAAAAATCCTCCGTACGGAATAAACCCGTACGGAGGATTGATTTTTGGGGGGAGATCAAATCACGCGGACGCGGAGAACGGCGGCAATGGACTTCAGATCGTCGCAGAGGGAGGCAGGAACGGTGCCGGTCACGTCGAAGATGGTGTAGGCAGCGTTGCCACGGGACTTGTTGGTCATGTTCTCGATGTTCAGACCCTCCTCGGCCATCACGCCGGTGAGCTGGGTCAGAATACCGGGCACGTTGTCGTGCAGCACGCAAATGCGGGCGTCGCCGGAGCGAGGCATGGACAGAGCAGGGAAGTTTACGCTGTTCTTGATGTTACCGTTTTCCAGGTAATCGTCCATTTGAATAGCGGCCATAACAGCGCAGTTGTCCTCGGATTCCTCGGTGGATGCGCCCAGGTGAGGAATCAGGATGGCGCCCTTGACACCGATCAGCTCGGGGGTAGCGAAGTCGGTGACGTAGGCAGAGACCTTGCCGGAGGCCAGGGCCTCGATCATGTCTGCGGACTTAACCAAGGAGTCACGGGAGAGGTTGATGATCTTGACACCGTCCTTCATCATAGCCATGGTGGAGGCGTTGATCATGCCCTTGGTGTCAGCGGTGGCGGGAACGTGGATGGTTATGTAGTCGGCGACCTTGTAGACCTCCTCGTAGGTAGCGGCATGGGTAATGTTGTGGTTCAGATTCCAAGCGGCGTCAACCGACAGGAAGGGGTCGCAGCCCACGACCTTCATGCCCAGACGGACGGCGATGTTGGCTACCAGACCGCCGATAGCACCCAGACCGATGACACCCAAGGTCTTACCCTGGATCTCACAGCCGGCGAACTTGGACTTGTTCTTCTCCACGGTCTTGGCAGCATCGGGATCGTCCTTCAGCGTGTTTACCCACTCGATACCTCCGACGATATCACGGGAAGCCAGGAGCAGGGCGCATACGGCCAGCTCCTTAACGCCGTTGGCGTTGGCACCGGGGGTATTGAACACCACGATACCCTCCTTGGTGCATTTGTCAAGGGGAATGTTGTTGACACCGGCACCGGCGCGGGCGATGGCCAGCAGCTCGGGGTTGAAATCCATATCCAGCATATTGGCGGAGCGGACCATGATGCCCTCGGGGGCCTCTACCTCGGTACCAATATTGTATACGGCGGGATCCAGCTTATCAGTACCCACCTTTGCGATCTTATTAAGCAGTTGAATGTTTTTCATGACGGAATATCTCCTGTATAAATTGATAATGCGGGGTAGCACCCCGGGGCGCTACCTCTGGGCTTTGCCCTAAACCCTTGCTAAAACCTCAACACATATTATTGAAGGTTCTTGAAAAGGGTCAAGGGGGAAACTTCTTTCAAGAAGTTTCCCCCTTGCGTTCTTACTTATTTACGCCTTGGGATTCTCCTCGGCGAACTTCTTCATGAACTCGACCAGAGCGGCCACACCCTCGTAGGGCATAGCGTTGTAGATGGAGGCGCGCATACCGCCGACGGAGCGGTGGCCCTTGAGGTTCTTCATGCCGGCCTTGCCTGCCTCGGAGGCGAACTTCTTGTCGAGATCGGCGTTGCCGGTGACGAAGGTGACGTTCATCATGGAGCGAGAACCGGCCTTGACGGGAGCCAGGTAATAATCCTGGTTGTCCAGGTAGTCGTAGAGGAGAGCGGCCTTCTTCTCGTTCTTCTCCTTCATGGCCTCCAGACCGCCCTGCTCAAGCAGGTACTCGCAGACCAGACCCAGCATGTAGATGGTGTAGCAGGGAGGGGTGTTGTACATGGAGTCGTTCTCAGCCATGGTCTTCCACTCCAGCATGGTGGGAGCCTTGGGATCGCAGTAATCCAGCAGATCGTCGCGGACGATGACCACGGTCACGCCTGCGGGAGCCATGTTCTTCTGGGCACCTGCGTAGATCACGCCGAACTTGGAAACGTCTACGGGCTCGGAGAGGATGCAGGAGGACATATCGGCAACCAGGGGCACGTCACCAGTGTCGGGGATGTAGCTGTACTTGGTACCGTAGATGGTGTTGTTGAAGCAAATGTGTACGTAGGAGGCGTCGGGACGGATCATATCCTTGGTTACCTCGGGGATGTGGTCGAAGTTGTCGTCCTTGGTGGTTGCGACGCACTTGACGTCGTAGCCCATCTTCTGAGCCTCCTTGTAAGCCTTGCCCGAGAACTGGCCGGAAACGACGTAGTCAGCCTTGCCGGTGCGGCCGATCAGGTTGATCGGAATGGAAGCAAACTGGGTGGAAGCACCGCCCTGCAGGAAAAGCACCTTGTAGTTGTCGGGAATGTTCATCAGCTTGCGAAGATCAGCCTCGGTCTTCTGGATGATGGCTTCGTAATCCGGAGATCGGTGGGACATCTCCATGACCGACATACCGGACTCGCCGTAACAGACCAGCTCTGCTGCTGCTCGCTCGAGAACGGGGACGGGAAGCATAGAGGGACCTGCCGAAAAGTTAAACACTCTGTTCATAACTGTTACCTCCGAATGGAAAAACATATAAATTTCCGCTTTAGTGCGGTTTGACATCGTTAAAAATAAAACGATGAGCCTATTATACATCATTTGCAAGAAGATGTCAAGGGGGTTTGCAAAATTTCTTTTGAAAAAAGCAAAAAACAGGAAAGATTCTTGAAAATTTGACAAGAATGGATGGGTGAGGTTGCAAAAAAACAGTCTTTTTGTGAAAGGGCGAACGATGCAGGCGTTCGGGCGAACGTCGGAATTGAATCAAAAATCCCCTGCCGGTACGCATGACTGCGCAACGGCGGGGGATTTTCTGTTTTTTATACGTTTCTCTTAGAAGCGATGAATATCGGTTCTTGGGCATTCCGAATCTTTTTTACGGAAAAGGTTTGGGATGCCGGAGGCACGCTTATTGCCCTTTACGCCTCTGCCACCAGGTGCCACATGACGGCGTAGAGACCCTTTTCATCGCTTTCCACCTCGATGCCGCGGCGAAGCTCCTCGCCGGTGTAGGTCTTGCCCGAGATGGTGTCGCGATAGGTCACGCCCGGGAGGGCGCGGCTGATCTTGAGCTTGTAGACGGTTTTCTTTGCGTCGTCAAAGTTCTGGAGGTAGGACAGGAGGATCTCGCGGCTGTCCTCGGAGACGAAGTAGTAGGAGTAGCGGCCGCACTCAAAGGGGCTCAGCAGGCGGTAGAAGTCGCCTCGGAGGATGAGATGCTCGTATGCGCGGTACTCCTTGATCTGCTCACTCATGGTGGCCTTGGCGGTTTCAGAGGCGGCCAGGATGTTCAGCTCATAGCCGAGGGGGCCGTTGATGGCCACGCGGAAGCCGTAGTTCAGCTTGCGGGGGTCCTCGATGGAGCTGTCGTGGTTGGCCACATGACAGCTCATGGTCGTCACGGGATAACCCAGGGTACTGCCGTACTGGATGTAGGTACGGTCTACGGGCTCGGTATTATCGCTGGTCCAGATCTGGGTGGAATACTTCATCATGCCCAGGTCGTAGCGTCCGCCGCCGCCGCTGCAATTTTCGATCATGGCGTTCGGGAACATGGCGCGCAGACGGCGGAACAGCTCGTACACGCCGCACATGTGGCGGAAGGAGGCTTCCTTCTGCCGCTCGGGGGGCAGGATGTTGGAGTACACCCCGGTCAGGTGGCGGTTCATATCCCACTTGAAGTAGTCGAAGGGAATACCGTTGAAGGTCTTGCCCAGAATATCGGACAGGTAATCCACCACGGCAGGGTTGCCCATGTCCAGCACCAGCTGGTTACGGGACTCCAAGGGCACACGACCGGGGGCGGAGAGGGCCCACTCGGGGTGAGCGCGGTAGAGGTCGCTGTCGGGGTTGACCATCTCGGGCTCGATCCAGATACCGAACTTATCGCCCTTGGCCTTGACCCGCTCCACAAAAGCGGCCAGGCCGTCGGGGAACAGCTCAGGGGTGGCAACCCAGTCGCCCAAGCCGGCGCGGTCGTGGCGGCGTGCGCCGAACCAACCGTCGTCCATAACGGGGAGGTCCATGCCCACTTCGGCGGCACCGGCGGAGAAGTCCTCCATGAGCTTGCCGTCGATGTTGAAGTAGAAGGCCTCCCAGGAATTCAGCACCACAGGACGGCGCTCAAAGGGCTCGGGGGGGAGGATGTGCTTGCGGGTGAAGCGGTGGAAATTGCGGGAGACCTCGCCGATACCGTTGGGAGCGTAGGTCATGACTGCCTCAGGGGAGGTAAAGGACTCGCCTGCCTCCAGCCGCCAGGAGAATGTCTCGTCGCCCAGGCCCACCAGTACGCGGGTCTTGCCTGTCTGATCGATCTCCAGCTCGTCCAGGAAATCGCCGCTGTAAACGAAGTTAAATCCGTAGGCCTCGCCCCGCTCCTCGGAGGCTTTGGGGTCGCAGAGGATGATGCAGGGGTTTTCCATGTGGGAGGAGGCACCGCGACGGCTGGTGATGCGGTGGACACCGTAGGACACCGTGTGACGGTCCACCATGCGTTCGCGGCCGTGGCCGCCGTAGGTGGAGATAAGATCCAAATTATCCCGCTTGATGTCCAGGCACAGGCTCATGCACTTTTCCAGGGAAACGGTATTCTTGCCCTTGTTGATCAGGGTCATGTGGCGGGCGATGACATCGCTCTCGGGGAATACGGTGTAGAACAGATGAAGCTCACAGCCCGTGACCGTATCGTCCAGGATCATCTCCAGGGTTTCGGTGTCCTCGTCGGCCTCGGCGTAGGGAAGCTCGCCGTAGATGGGAGCCTGGATCGCCACGCGGCCCTTGTACTTCTTCATCTTGCGGAAGGTGAACTCGGTGACATCGCTGCCCGTAGAGAGGTCACGGACGCGGATGGCGGAGGCGCGGAAGTCGCCCATGCCGAAGTAGGGATACTCGGATTCCACGGTGTTGGGCATATAATCCCAACCACACTCGGGATAGTAGGGGGAGAAGGCCCGCTCGAAGGGGTGGTAGCCCGTGTCGGCGGAGCGGGATTTCTTGCCGTAGTACAGATGAACGGGGAAGCGGTCCGCGAAGATACCCAGGACGTACATGGTGTTCTTGGTGCGGATGACAACCTGCTTGGTAATCTTAGATTCCTTGAGGGTGGTGATGGTGATGGACATAACTGACTCCTTTCAAACTATGTGTAGAATATGGAGATTAGGCAGAGGGAAAACGCCATTTCTCGGTCATGGTCACGGGGCGAATATCGCCGTTTTCATCGAAATCCATGCGATCGATGCAGAGAAAGCGTGCGTTATGATCCGTCACGGCGGGATCGTGTCGGTGGTAAACCACAAGGTATTGATCGTCCTCGGGGAGATATAGATAGCCGTGATGACCGGGGCCGCAGGCGATGGTGCTGTCTCCTGTGGACAGGATGGTGGTGGCTTCAGAGAAGGGGCCCCACGGTGTGTTCGACTTGCAATAGTTGACCCGATAGGTCCCATCGGCCCAATCTCCGGCCGACCACATAAAGTAGTAGATTCCGTTTCGCTTGAGCATGCACGGACCTTCTACGTAGTCGGGAGGCGTGATCTCGCGGAAGGTAACACCGTCCTCAAAGGGGATAAAGCCCATCATATCCTCGTTCATGCGGCAGACGTTGCAATGCCGCCAGCCGCCGTAATAGAGGTACACCGTCCCGTCGTCATCCTTGAAGAGATGGGCATCGATGGGCTGAGCGCCGTTGTGAAATTCACCCACCAACGGATGACTCGAAAGAGCCTTGAAGGGACCTGTGGGGGAATCTGAAACGGCAATCTCCAAACCGCCGATCTTGCTCATGTGGGGGATATCGTTGGCGGCAAAAATATAATAATATTTTCCATGAATTTTCTCTACGGTAGGAGCCCATACGGCACCTATGACGTGAGGAAAGCCGCTCATATCAATGATATTCTCGTGTAACTCCCAATGGGTCAGATCCTCGGATACAAAGCAGGAGTGATTGTGTTGATCCTCAAAGGGGGCGGAGTGGGTAACGTAAATGATATATTTTCCTTCGTAGAACCGCGCTTCGGGATCGGCGTACCAGCCGTTATGCAGCGGATTGTGAATGGTGAATGACATGGCTGTCGTTCCTTTCCTGCTTCAGACCTTGATACAGATCCACTCTGTAGCGCAGGGCAGGGTCAGGATCCAGTCGCACAGGGTGTGCCACTCGGCCAGCTTGTGATTTCTGCGAGCATAGTAAATATTAATGAGGTTTTCGTAGTTGAGGGTGACGGTGCGCATCTGATTGTAGGAGGAGGGAAGCATCTGGATCATATTGTGCCAGGGCTGACGGTCCTCCTTGTCGGCCAGAAACTTCTGCCGCTCGGCCTCCAGGTAGGCGATGGTGGCGTCCAGGAGAGCCAACCCTCCCTCGTCCAGTCGGTCGTGGGAGAAATCGTCGCGGTCGAAGGCCTTGGCGTGGATCTTGTGCATGGTGGAGCAGGAATTGGCCACGGTGCCTACCTTGTACGTATCGAATTCCTTCCACCAGTACAGGGGGGCGGTGATGTCCACGGACACGAAGACCTGGCGGAGGAATTTCCGATGGTCGCTGCCCGACACGGCGAGGCGGTGGCCGAAATCCACGTCCACGGGGCCGAGGATGAATTTGCCGTCCTCGTCGTAGTAACTGTCGGACTTGCCCCAGCTATTCATGGGGTTGCGGGCGCCGCGGATGGCGTTGTCCAGATTCATGACGGATGAGCGTTCTATTTTGAGCATGTTGGTCTCCTAACTTTGGGTTTTTCTATCTTTACAATTATACAGGAAAGAGGTCGCTCTGTCAAGAGCATTTGTGCAATTTGTCTGCGAATGTTGGAGAATTTCTTACAATCTCTCGAAAAATGCTTGGATCTCACTCCGCTTCGCCGTGCAGGAGCCCTGGAGCATCTCGGAGGACCCGCCGCCGCGGGCAGAGAGGGAGGTGTTGATCTCCTTGATATACTTTTTGAGGTCTATGTCGGGGGTTCCCCGCCCGATGACGTAGCGGTAGCCGGCTTCATCGTTGCCCGAGAACACCCCGCAGAATCGCCCGCACTTGTCCACGGCACGGTTAAGCAGTCGGCGCATTTCCAAGGCTTCCAGCCCCTCGTCAAAGAGGCAGAGACTCCCTTCGGTGGGGGTGATGGCGGCGATGGTGTGATCCTCCAGTTTTCCACGCAGGGCAGCGATGATGCGCTTTTTGTCCTCGATCTCGGCCTGCTGACGGGCAAAGCCTGTCAGCACTTTCTCCTGCTTGACCGACATAGCGGCGGCCATGGAGGCAACGGCGGTGTAGCGGGCGCGGTAATCCCGAAGGGCCCAGGGACCGCAGAGCATATGAATACGGACGCCGCCCTTATAATGAATGAAATCTAAGAGCTTGATGATCCCGATCTCCCCCGTGTTGTTCACGTGGGGGGCACAGCAGGCGCAACGGTCCTTGATGTCCTCGTCGCGGCCAATCTGTACCATGCGGACTCCCTCGGTCAGATCCAGCTTGGCGCGGTAGGCCATGGCCGACAGTGCTTCGGGCTCGGGGTACCAGGCGCGGACGGGCAAACAGGCGGTTACGATGGCATTGGCCTCGTTCTCGATGGCATCCAATTGCTCGCGAGTCAGTACGCCGTCAAAATCCAGGGTCACGTCGGGGGTGTCGCCCCGATCGCCAAGATGAAATCCGACGTTTTTATAGCCGTACAGGCGGTGGACGATGCCCGAGACGATATGCTCGCCGCTGTGGTTCTGCATCCGGGCAAAACGGGTAGCTGCGTCCAATTCTCCCGTGACGGCGGCCCCGATGGTGAAGGGGTGGGCTTGTCCGTTCAGGTGGGAGATGCTGACGGTATGGGTGATGATGCCGTTCTTCTCCTGCACGTCGGTGACGGGACAGCCGGCCAGGCTTCCGGGGTCGGCGTATTGTCCGCCCTCCTCGGGGAAGAAGGCGGTGGCGTCCAGGATTACGTCTAAGGTGTCAGGTGTCTTACCCGACTCGGCGGAGAGGACGGCGGAGGTGAAGGTATAAAGGTGGCTGTTTTGATCGAACAGGCGGATGGTTTTCATAGCGAGCTCCTTTGGGGTAGTAATGGGTCTATTATACAACAAACGGAGGAAAAGGTCAAGAGGAGGGAGGATTATTTCGGTAAAAAGACGGGGGCGGGGCGAAGTCTTGTTTTTTGGAAAAAAATATGATATAATGATAAAAAATTTCCAACCGTTTTCCACCGACGGTTACTCTACTTATGAACGAACCGAAGCATCGCGTTCAAATTCATCCGTGAAAGGAATCCACTATGACCGAATCCGAAAAGAAATCCCTGTACGAGGCCTTTGAAACCGAATATCTCCCCAAGATCTACGGCTTTTGCCACATGAAGCTGGGGGCGGCGGACGATGCCGCCGAGATCGAGGATCTGGCTCAGGATATCGCCTATGAGGTGCTGAGAACCATTCACGCGGGCAAGGAGATCCGCGATCTGGGCGCCTTTGTGTGGAGCGTCTCCAACCACGTGTTCTGCAATCTGATGCGCCGCATAAGCCGAAAAAAGCGGAGCGGGGAGCGGTACTTTGCCCCCTTGGAGGAGAGCTTGCATATCGCAGACCCCGACGGTGATCTGCAAGGCGACTACGTGCTGGCAGAGCAACTGGCTCTCCTGCGCCGCGAGCTGGCCATGATGACGGGGAATTACCGCCAGGCCGTCATTGGGCACTACTTCGACGGCCTCTCCTGCGAGGAGATCGGGCGGCGGCTGGGACGGAGCGCGGGGACGGTCAAGTGGTGGCTCCACGACGCGCGGAGAATCATCAAGGAGGGAATGGAAACTATGAGTACGAATCAACATTTCGGAGAGAGAAGCTATCGTCCGGGGAGTCTGCGCATGTCCTGTCAGGGAACACCGGGAACGTCCGATCAGCCCATCTCCTGTGCCGCGCGCAAGTCTGCGCAAAATATCCTGCTGGCCGCCTACCGAAGCCCTATGACCATCGAGGAGCTGTGCCGGGAGACGGGCATTCCTGCCGCTTACATGGAGGATGAGGTCTACGCCCTCACCAAAGAACAGCTATTGCGTGAGGTGTCGTCGGGGAAGTATCAAACGGATTTCGTTATCCTTGCCCACGGGGACGCGTTGGCCATGAACGACCGCGTGGAGGAGGTATTCTTCCGTCATCCCGAGGGGCGGACGGCTTATATGGATCTCCTGCTGGATTGGCTGACCGCGCGGCGCGAGGAGCTGGAGAGTCCCCGCTTTAACCTGTCGGGCTTTACCTGGGAGCGGCTGTTGTGGACATATCTGCCCTATTTTATCCACGAAACGGGGAGCCGCTTCAAGCAGGATGAGGGGCTCATCCTATCCTGGGCGGATATGCCCTACCGTCCCGACGGCGGGCGGTGGATCGCCATAGGCTTTGACAACAGCCGTATAGACTACAATTCCCCTCTGCTGAAGCGGGCTCACCCCTCCGACCTGTGCCTCCAGCAGGCCGTCGGCGCGGGGGCTTACGAGATGGCTCATTTTCATGAATGGGGAGCCCTTGACGGGCGGGTGGACAGTTCCATATTCTTTGAGACTCCCCACGACGTCTTTGTGTTGGGGCGCGCCATCATCAAGGGGGAGGCGGCGGTCTCGGAGCTGGATGAACGGCAAAAGTACCTGTTCAGCGTGGCGTTGGAGAAGCACCTGTTCGACCGAACCCCCGACGGCGGGTATGTCTGCAACTACTATTTCGTCCCCGCCGCCGCTCGCGAGGAGCTGGAGGGCATGGTGGACGAGCTGTACCCGTTGGTGAAGCCCTACTATCGCGCCGCCTATAACATGGTGCTGGAGAGCTACCGCCGTCAAGTGCCGGCTCACCTGCATGGGCAAATGGGGAACTTCCTAACCAATTTCCTCAACTATTTCATCCCCTGCGCCCTGGCCGCCGCCTTTGGAACAGGGAAGCTGTCCGAGCCTTGCGGGGAGGGACGGGTGTGGCTGAGTCTGTTTGCCAGTGAATAAATGAATCTTGAGGAGCGACCGATTTTCGGCCGCTCCGTATATTTTTTTCGATTGAGGGGCATACTGCAAATGAAAAACAATCCTCGGAGAACCGCTATGCACCAAAATTCTACGTCCAAGACTCCCTTCGCCCCTGACTACGCCGCCAACGTCGCCCTGCTGGACGACGTTTTGCGCCCCGAGACCAACTTCGATCTCATCAAAAAGCCCCTCAAGATCGGCAAGGATGAGATGACTCTGTACTACATTGACGGGTTCATCAAGGATACCGTCATGATGAAGCTGATGATGTCCTTTCTCACGTTGGACGGTATGACTGTCCCTACCGAGGACGGAAAGGGAAGTCTCGGTAACGCCACCGAGGCACCCCATACCGCCGCCGCCGTCCGATTCTGCGCCCGCGCCCTTCCTTACGTGGAAACCGACGTTGTGGATTCGTTGGAGCTGGCGGTGCAGATGATCCTGTCGGGGGCGGCGGTCATGCTGGGGTCGCCCTTCGGGGCATCGGCCATTGTCATCGACGCCCGCTCCTATCCCGCCCGCGACACCACTGAGCCCGAGGGAGACAAGGTCATGCGTGGGGCGCGGGACGGTTTTGTGGAGACCCTCATCTTTAACACCGCCCTCATCCGCCGCCGCATTCGCAATCCCGAGCTGACCATGACCTACCTGTCGGTGGGGACCAGCTCCAAGACCGACGTGGTGGTCTGTTACATGGCCGACCGCGCCGACCCCGGGCTGGTTGACCGCGTCCGCTGCAAGCTGGCCTCGGTGCAGACCGATGCGCTGACCATGGGCCACGAGTCCCTGGCTGAGGTGCTCATCAAGCGGCGGTGGTACAACCCCTTCCCCAAGATCCGCTACACCGAGCGCCCCGACACTGCGGCGGCACAGCTCATGGAGGGGAGCGTACTGATCCTCTGTGACACCTCCCCCCAGGTCATGATCCTGCCCACTTCCATCTTCGACTTCATGCAGGAAACCAACGACTTCTATTTCCCGCCTCTGACGGGGACCTATATCCGCCTGGTGCGCCACGCGGTCTTTTGGCTGACCCTGTTCCTCACCCCCACCTGGTACCTGCTGGTCATGCACCCCGATTTCCTCCCGAACTGGCTATCCTTCATTATCCCCACTGAAACGGGGCGGATTCCTATTCTGGCTCAGCTACTTCTGGTCGAGTTCATGATCGATGGTCTGCGGATGGCGTCGCTGAATACCCCAAGCATGCTATCCAACTCCCTGTCGGTGGTGGGGGGCTTGATCCTCGGGGACTTTGCGGTGGAAATCGGCTGGTTGATCCCCGAGGTCATCCTCTACATGGCCTTCGTGGCTATCGCCAATTTCACCCAGCGGAGCTACGAGCTGGGCTACGCCTTCAAATTCATGCGGATGGGTCTGCTGATTCTGACAGCATTAGGAGGTGTATGGGGATATGGCGCGGGAATTATTCTGATCGCCGCGTTGCTTCTGACCAACGTTACGGTTACGGGGGTGCGACATTACCTGTACCCGCTGATACCCTTTGACGCGAAAGCCCTCAAATCCTTGTTTTTCCGTGTCCGCAAGGACCGGGACAACTGAAATACCATTCAAATCAAGCGGCGGAGATCTTCGGTGAACTGCCGCTTTTTTGGTGGGGAAGTGAGGTATGATGGAGGAGGCTGTGGTGGAAAGTGGAGGAAAAACGATGGAAAAAGAATGTGGTGGTGAGAAATGGAGGAGGGAATCAAGAGGGGGGGATTCTTCAAAAAAAGTGGAGAAAAAAGGGGGGGCTTCTGTGGTGCGTGGTGGGGGAGGAAAAGTGCCTGTGTCAATAAATCTGTCGAATTTTTGGTTGAAATGCACAAATTAATAACATTCTATACAGATAAGGTGTCGGTTATGACATGAAAGATATGAACCTACGGTAAATAAACAGGGAATGAAATGTAAATTTGTTTTTGAACCTATTGAAAAAATTCCCATATTATATTATAATTGGGGCACGGTGGTGAGAAGTGGAGCGAAATGGTGGAAAAGTGGTGCGAATCTTCTACCTACTGACACTCGTAAGCGATAGGCTTGCTGCAAAAACGGCTGAAGGGAGGGTATCGGCATGCTGACCGGCGAATATAGACACGCGATAGATCCGAAAAAGCGACTCTTTATTCCCGCTAAGCATCGGGAGGTTTTGGGGACTTCCTTTATAATCGTTCGTGATTTATACGATCCCTGTCTGAAGGTGTATTCCATGGAGGAATGGCAGGCCTTCGTAGCGCCCATCGAGGCTATGGACCCCGAGGAGGCGGCTCCCATCCTTCGTTATCTGTACCGCGAGTCGGTTCGCGGTGATGTGGATTCCCAGGGGCGAGTGACCCTGAATGATACGTTGATTGCCCGTGCCGGGATCAAGAAAGATGCTGTCATTGTCGGCTGCGGCCGTTACGCTGAAATCTGGTCGGCTGAAGAATATGCCGCTAAGATGGAGGAGGAAGACGTGGTGGAGATCGCCGCAAGTCTCCGCAAGCTGAGACGGGAAGCAAGAGGTGCCAAGGCATGAGTGAACGTGAATACGCAATGGATCCCGTGGATCTGTCCGTGAACGGTGCGCCCGTGGATATCGGCGGTCAGGTCTTCGCCCATCGCTCGGTGATGCTGGAGCCCTGTATGACCGCTTTGGCCATCAAGCCCGACGGCATCTACGTGGACGGAACCGCCGGAGGCGGCGGACATTCCTACGAGATCGCATCAAGATTGACCACAGGCCGTTTGATTGCGATCGACCAGGACGAGGCGGCTATCAAGGCGGCTTCGGCCAAGCTTGCTCCCTTGGGTGAGCGAGCTCAAGTGGTGCGAAACAACTTTTGTCACGTAGCTGACGTGCTGGATACCCTGGGGATCGAGAAGATCGATGGGATACTCCTTGACCTCGGTGTATCATCTTATCAGTTAGATACCCCCGAACGGGGATTCTCCTATATGGCGGATGCTCCCTTGGATATGCGCATGGATATGCGTGCGGAAAAGAACGCCTACCTTGTGGTGAACACCTATAGCGAATTCGATTTGCGCCGTATCCTGTTCGATTACGGCGAGGAGAGGTTTGCAGGGCGGATCGCTTCACGCATCGTGGAGGCGCGCGCCGCCAAGCCCATTGAAACCACGGGAGAATTAACTGCTCTCATCAAATCGGCCATTCCCGCAGCCGCGCGGGAGGGTGGCCATCATCCTGCGAAACGCTCCTTCCAGGCTATTCGCATTGAAGTCAACTCCGAGCTTGACGTGATCCGTCCTGCCTTGGAGGCGGCGGCGAAGCGGCTTCGCAAGGGAGGCCGTATGGCGGTGATCACCTTCCATTCGTTGGAGGATCGCATCGTCAAGCAAACCTTTGCCGATATGGCAAGCGGTTGCACTTGTCCCAAGGGACTTCCCGTATGTGTATGCGGGAAAAAGCCTTTGGTCAAGGTGGTCACCCGCAAACCCATTCTTCCCGACGAGGAGGAACTGGCGATCAACCCGCGTTCTCGCAGTGCTAAACTGCGGGTAGCTGAGAAATTGGAGTAAACCGTTATAGATCATTATATAGAAAGGAAGGACGTTCATGGAACAGGAATATAAACGGGAAGAACGGAAAGCGTACGACCGACTGACTCTGAATACGGCGGGAAGCAGTGCGCGCCTGGTTCAAGAAGATGAGATCGACCCCGCCGAACTGCGTCGGAAGCAGATGGAATGCGGTGGTGCTGAAAGTCAATACATAGAGATGTTCTGCAATCGGTACCGGGATCGCGGTATCGCCGGCCGCATGCATACGGATGCCGCCAAGCAGGAAAAGAAGGAGGCTCTGTCCAGAGCCATTACTCCCGGCTCTTACGTGGGAACCGAAAAGCTGGCCGGCAAGGAAAAGCTGGATGCATACCGCACCGGTGTCAGTGACGGTAAGCGCTATATGACGGCAGAGGACTTTGCCCGCTATTACCACGATCAGAGAGGATACAAGTATCCTCAGTATCGTCAGGTGACCGATGCCGAGCGCATTGCGGCCGTCCAGGCGGTCGTAGCAGCCAATGTGGCTGAAACGAGGCTTGAACAGCCAAAAAAAGCCGGATGGCTTGCTGATACGGACAAGCTCCCCGTTTTCCTGCAGAAGCTTTCGACACGCCCTTGGTTCGTGCGGTTGAATGAGTGGGCAGGCGAGACTTTCCCCCGTGAGGTCGAGGTACGACAAGAGAATGCCGTGAGCCGCGAGAGCGGATTCGGTCGTCGTCGTCCTATCCCTGCGGGACTCGTGGCGGCGCTTGTCACGGTGGTGATGTCCATGACCATGGTGGTCACCAGCACGGTGTCGGTAAGCCAGGCTACGAGAGAGGTCAGCGAGCTCAAGGAGAGCGTTGCAGAGATGCAGGAGGTCCATAGCGAGCTGTCGGATCAGCTCAACTTGAAGAATGATGTGCTGGCGATCGAGGATAAGGCCACGAACGAGCTGGGCATGGTTCATGAAAAATATCTGAACGGTGAATATTTGCAGGAAAACGTCGAGGATCATTTGGAAATCTACGACGAGGATCTGAACGGCGATAAGAAGACCGGCTTTGCTTGGCTGCTCTCCGCCTTCGGAATCGGGGATTGATCGATCCCGTATCTCTGTGCAAGCCTCGGACTTGGGCCGAGTGTCCGTTCGAAACAGGCATAACGAGCGATGAGGTGTCATACTGTAAAAGGGACGCTCCTGACCCCATCGGCGTATGACCGCAGGATACGAATGATTTCAGGTGGCGTGTGTTCCGACTCGCCACCTGCAATTTTTTCCGTGAGAGTGTCCCTTTGAAGGCCTTTCCGGGAGGCTTCTCCCCCCGAAATGCCTTCGGTAATCCATAATATGCTTAGGCTCTGCACCATGCGGAGTCGTTCCACTCCCGGAAGGAGGAATTTTCTGTGCAACCCCCTGTTCGCCCGACCGATACGGGCACCATTAAGAGAGCGGGCTTTATCGGTGTTCTGTTCGCTTCTGTTTTTCTTTTACTGCTGTTTCGGATTCTGAAATATCAGACCATAGATTACGATAAGTATCGGAATAAGGTTCTGAATCAAATCACCACGGAGGCCGAGGTAGTGGCGGAGAGAGGTAAGATCTACGATCGAAACGGTGTCCTGCTGGCTACCAGTACCACCACCTACCGCGTGTTTATCGCTCCCCGCATTGTTGCCCAGGTCTCGGAGGAGCAGAAGCTTAAATACGACGTGCTTATCGCTACCGAGCTGGCGCCCGTCCTGGACGTAGATTATGAGTACATTCTGAAGCAAACCACCTACACCAAATACATGGACCGTACCCTGGCTCGGAACGTGGACGAGGAGGTAGCAAAGCAGGTTCGTAAGATCATCAAGGACAACGATTTGGAGGACATGGTGTTTCTGCAGGCCGGAACCAAGCGCTACTACCCCAACGGAACGTTGGCCTGCCATGCTCTGGGCTTCACGGGAAGTGACGGTGCGGGACAGTACGGCTTGGAGCTGAAATACGACAGCATTCTGGCGGGAACCAATGGCAAGTATATTACCGCCCGTGATTCCCACGGAAATGAAATGCCCTACGAATACCAAAGCTACATCGAGGCCCAGGACGGATACTCCATCGTGACAACGCTGGATATCAACGTGCAGGCGGCCCTCGAGGAGCAGCTTCGTACGGCCTATATTGAATCCGGAGGAAAAAATCGAGCCACGGGCATAGTTGTGGACGTGGAAACGGGTGAGGTGCTGGCAATGGCCACCTATCCCGTATTCGATCTGAATGACCCTCGCAAAATGAACGAGGCAGATCAGCTCATTCTGGATCAATCGGGCTTCGCTCCCGATAGCGAGGAATACCGGAAGCTTCAGCAGGAGCTTCAGCTTGCAACCTGGTCCAATAAGGCGGTGACCGAGGTGTATATGCCCGGCTCTACCTTCAAGATCGTGACTGCCTCCATGGCTTATGAGGAAAATCTGGTGGTGGACTCCGAGCGCTTCTATTGCCCCGGCTACCACGTAGTGCTGGGCATCAAGATGCGATGCCATAAGACCGAGGGTCACGGCTCGCAGACCTTTGCTACGGGACTGCAGAATTCCTGCAACCCCGTTCTCATGATGATGGGCGCTCGGGTTGGACGGGAGAAATTTTACAACTATTTCCGTTCCTTTGGATATCTGGAAAAAACCGGCATTGACCTGCCGGGCGAGGGTACCAGCATCTTCTATCCTGAAACCGCCTTTTCGGAGCTGGACCTGGCGACCGCTTCCTTCGGACAGAACTTTAAGATCAGTCCCATACAGCAGGTCATGGCAGTCACCACCGTGGCCAACGGCGGTTACCTTATGACTCCCCGTATGGTAAAGGAGGTTCTGGACTCGGAGGGTAATGTGATCAAAACCTATTCTGCAGATCAGAAACGGCAGGTTATTTCCACAGCCACCTCCAAAAAGCTGGCAGCGGTCTTGGAGGAGGGCGTGTCGGGCGGCGCGGGTGCGAAGAACGCGTACGTGGCCGGCTACCGCGTAGCCGCAAAAACGGGTACCTCCGAAAAGATCGATAAGAAGAACGAGACGGGAAAGGAGTATTACGTTTGCTCCTGCGTAGGCTTTGCCCCTGCTGACGATCCTGAGATCGCGGTCATCTTTCTGGTGGATGAGCCCACCAAGGGTGTACTCTACGGCAGTACCGTAGCGGCGCCTTACCTTGCGAATATCATGCGAGACGTTCTCCCGTACCTGGGAGTGGAGGCCGTTTATACCGATAAAGAGCTGGCAAACCTGGCGGTCAAGACTCCTTCCTTGGTCGGATATTACGATACCATTGCGGAGGCCGAGGCCGAGCTGAGAGGCTTTGAGGTGGAGATCGTCGGCAGCGGTAGTATGGTCCGCGCCCAATCTCCCGCTCCCGGTACGGTTGTGGAATCCCAAAATGCCAAGATCATCCTCTATACGGACCGTGAGCCCGAGCGTGCGTACGTAACGGTGCCCGATCTGTCGGGAAGAACCGCCGTATCTGCCAATGAGATTCTGGCCAATAACGGCTTGAATATCCGCATTGCGGGAACCAATAATTACATGAGCGGCTCAGGTGCTGTGGCCATTTCCCAATCCCATGCCGCCGGAACTCAGGTGGAGCGGGGAACCGTAATCACCGTGACCTTCCGTAACCAGGATGCCGACGATATTCCGTTGGAACAATGAGCAAATCCCATTCGCTCCACGCGTAAGATGAAGGATGTGTAAGAACGCGTTCTCCCGGAGGGTATTCCATGACGTTCCATCCATCTTCCATGCGCTTATCTCAACTGCTGACCGAAGCGGGTCTGCCCGTCCCCGAGGGGGCGGAGCAGATCACGGTCAGCGGTGTTTCCACCGATTCCCGGCGGGTTCTTCCGGGAAATCTGTTCGTTGCGATTCGCGGCTTCCGCACGGGCGGCCGTACGTATGCCCCCGAGGCGGTGGCCAATGGAGCTGCGGTGATTGTGCAAGAGGATACCGACAGGGAACTCCCCGCTTCGGATGCCTTTACGGTCATTGTGCCGAATGCCCGGACGGCTGCAGCCTGCTTGCTGGATGCCTGGTATGGACATCCTTCGAAGGAGCTTTGCCTGGTGGGGGTTACGGGAACCAATGGAAAAACGTCGGTTTCCACGATGCTGCACGCTATTTTGCGAGAAGCCGGGATCCCCTGCGGTCTGATCGGAACGATCGGGTGCTTCCTGCCGGGCGATAACGGTCCCTCCTGCGAAAGCATTTCGCAGGAATCGAAGAAGCCGCTCTATAGTGGCATGACAACGCCCGACCCTGACGAGCTATATCCCTTACTGGCGCGCATGGCCGCAAGGGCGCCGACCCAGGCTCGCCGAAAAACCGTTGTGATCATGGAAGTCACCTCCCATGCCCTGTGCCTGGCGCGAGTGGCTCCACTGACCTTTGACCTGGCGGTGTTTACCAATCTTTCCTCCGAGCATATGGATTTCCACGGAACCATGGAGGATTACTATGAAGCCAAGCTTCGACTATTTGAAGTCTCCCGCGAGGCGGTGATCAATGCTGATGACCGATGGGGACGCCGCCTTCTTGCAGAGCCCGCTCCCGTTCATCATTATCACATCTGTCACGCCGAGGGACTGCAGAATCTGTCTCCCGACCGTATGTGCCCTGCAGGAGAAGGAACCTGCACCCGTTACTACGCCGAGCAGATCAAGTACTTGGGCGGAGACGGGGTTTCCTTTAAACTGACGTCGCCCGACGTTCGCCTGCGGATTCGTTGCCCTGTTCCGGGAAAGTTCACGGTTATGAATGCCATGGAGGCCGCAGTGGCCGCTTTGACGTTGGGTGTGAGCCCTTCTGCCGTGCGGGATGCTTTGGCATCCTTCGCCGGCGTTCCCGGCCGGATGGAACGGATCTGTCTGCCCGATACGGATATCCCGTTCTCGGTATTCATTGATTTTGCCCATACCCCCGATGCCTTGGAGAAGCTGTTGGCGTCGGTTCACGGCTTCCGCCGTCGAGGGCAGAGGATTGTCCTCGTGTTCGGATGCGGAGGTGACCGCGACCGCTCCAAGCGCAAGATGATGGCGCGCATTGCGTCCCGTATGGCGGATTCCCTGGTTATTACCTCGGATAACAGCCGTACAGAAGACCCCAATGAGATTATCGCGGATATTTTGGCGGGGGTGGATAAGGAGAGTGAGTTTGCCGTTGTGCCAAACCGCGCCGAGGCCATCCGTTACGCCGTCCGCCACGCCCGTGCGGGGGACATCATCCTGCTGGCGGGCAAGGGTCACGAAAACTATGAAATCGACCGCGAAGGGAAGCATCCCTTCTGCGAAAAAGATATAGCGGTGGAAGCCGCAAAGAAATTCCATTCGGTTCATACGGAAACCACATAATACGCATTCCTGAATGAAACCCCGAAAGAAAGGCAGGCCGCCGTTATGAAAATCCAATTATACACCCCCCTCGACCTGAATACCCTTGCCGCTATGGCGGGGGGCAGATTGGTTTTGTTCGGTATGTCTGAGAACGTGGGGGTTACCCATATCTGCACCGACTCCCGCGAGGCCGACGGGAATACCCTGTTCTGCGCCATCCGCGGTGAGCGGGTGGATGGGCACGATTACATCCCGAAGGCAGCCTCCCTGGGATGCTCGGTGTTTCTGTGCGAGCGGTTGCCCGACGATCTGCCTTCGGTCGCCTATGCCGCCATCCTGGTCCCCGATACCGTGGAGGCCATGGGATGGATGGCAGGCGCGAGACGTGAGGGGGACCTTGACGTTCTCCCCGTGGTGGCCGTGACGGGAAGCGTGGGCAAGACCACCACCAAGGAAATGATCTACGCCGTCCTGGCATCCGCACGCCGGGTGTTCAAGAAGGACGGCAACTACAACAGCACCATCGGCCTGCCCCTCTCCTTCCTGGAGATTGCCCCCGACACCGAGGGGGCGGTGCTGGAGATGGGCATGAGCTCCCGCGGGGAGATCGCCTCCATGACCTCCGCCGTCCGTCCCGACGTGGCCGTGATCGCCAACGTGGGCTCCTCCCATTTGGAGCATCTGGGGACCCGTGAGAACATCGCCCGCGCCAAATTGGAGATCGCCCAAGGTCTGCGCCCGGGCGGGACCTTGCTCATCAACGGGGACGAGCCGTTGCTGGCCGCCCTGGGGCAGGACTTCGACCATGACCGACCCGTGATCCCCCAAGGCATCCGCGTCCTGCGCCTGTCCCTGGCGGGGGCGGACGGGGCCGATTACACGGCCTGTAACGTCACTCCCCGCGACCGAGGCATGGGCTTTGACCTCGCCACCCCCGAGGGGATCTGGCGTGACCTTTGGATCCCTGCCATGGGGGAGCATCTGGTGTGGGCGGCCGCCTTTGCCGCCGCCGTAGGGCAGATACAGGGCCTGGACGAAGGACAAGTCAAGACAGGACTTGCCACCTACCGCCCCGCCGATATGCGGCAGAATACCCGCACTCTGGGGGGCGTGACCATCATTGAGGACTGCTACAACGCCGCCCCCGAGTCCATGCGGGCCGCTTTAAGAGTCCTTGCCCTGACGCCCGCCGCCCGCCGTGTGGCGGTGCTGGGGGACATGAGGGAGCTGGGTGACAACACCGAGGCCCTCCACAGAGGTGTGGGGGCTGAGGCGGTACGGCAGGGCGTGGACCTGCTGGTGGCCGTGGGTGAGCTGGGTCAGCACATCGCCCAAGGTGCTATGGATGCGGGACTCCCCGCCGAGGCGGTCCGATCGATTACGGGCCCCGAGGATTACCCCGCCGCCGCCCGATGGCTTTTGGGCGAGCTTGGGGCAGGTGACTGCATACTGTTTAAGGCCAGCCGCGCTATGGCGTTGGAGAAGATGGCCGAGGCGGTGGCCTCCGCAGTAGCCGAGGGGTTGCAGGCTTAACGTAATTTTGTGATGGAAAAGAAAGGATAGATCCTATGAATCCGTATGTATCTTATGGTTTGGTTTTGGCGGTGGGCCTGGCTTTGGCCTTTGGACTGACGGTGCTGTTCGGGCACTTCGCCCTCCCCGTTCTGCGGAGCAAAAAGGCGGGACAGCCCATCAACGAGTACGTCAAGGAGCACCAATACAAGGCGGGTACGCCTACCATGGGCGGTATCAGCTTCGTCCCTGCGTTTCTGGTGGTCATGGCGGGCTTCATGGTTTACTACGTCTTGCAGGAGGGCTGGTGGAGCCGAAACCTCATCCCGCTAGCATTGGTCTGTCTGTATGCCTTTTTCAATGCCGCTATCGGCTTCGTGGACGACTACTTCAAGCTCATGAGACGGCAGAACGAGGGTCTGACCGAGAAGCAGAAGTTCCTTTTGCAGGTGGTCCTTGCCGCCGCATTTTTGGCCATGATGAAGATCGTGGGAACCATGACCACGGTTCTGCACATCCCCTTCTTCCACGTGTACTGGGATCTGGGCTGGTTCGCCTACCCCATCTACCTGGTCGTCATGGTTGGCTTCGTCAACGCCACCAACATTACCGACGGTCTGGACGGTCTGGCCTCCTCGGTCTGCGCCACCGTGGCGGTGTTCATGGTGGTCTACAGCCTGACCATGACGACCCGCAGTATTTCGCAGGTGATCGACGTCTACCCGGGCTTCATCGGTGCCGTTCTGCTGGGCTGTGTGCTGGGATTTCTGGTCTACAACCACCACCCCGCCAAGATGTTCATGGGTGACACCGGCTCCCTGTTTTTGGGAGCGGTCATCATGGGGAGCGCGGTGCTGGCGGGGGAACTGATCCTCTTTGTGCTGGCAGGATTCATGTTCGTCATTGAGATGCTGTCCAGCCTGCTCCAGCGGGTCTACTACAAGCTGTCCCACGGCAAGCGCATCTTCAAGATGGCCCCCCTCCACCACCACTTTGAGAAGTGCGGGTGGAAGGAGGTCAAGATCGTGGGGGTGTTCTCCCTGGTGTCCGCCTTGTTCTGCCTGCTGGCATGGCTGGGAATGTTGTGATGCAGACTCCATTCTTCCGAAAGAGAGGTGACCGTTATTCATGAAATTCAAGCTCCCCCGTATGGATAAAGACCGTATAAAAAAGCAACTGAAACGGTACACGCCCAACAAGGATGGTGCCAAAAACCTTGGAGAGGACGTGGGACACGGTCTGGATTCTCTCAGTGATTTTGTGGATCGCAAAACCGAACGGAACGATCCCATCTATTCCGAACCCGTGTATAAAAAGCCCAAGCCCGAGGATACCTCGGATCTGGTTCTGACCTGTGGGCATATCGATTACGGATTCCTTTTTGTCGTGGTGGTACTTTGTCTCTTCGGCGCGCTGATGGCTTATAGCGCCAGCTCGGTGTACGCCGCTCAGTATCACGATGACAGTGCCTACTATATCAAGCGTCATATCCTGTATTTGGTTTTGGGAACGGCGTTGACGTTTCCCTTCGTTTGGAAGGCTCGTCCGTGGTTTTGGCGCTTCTTCGGCGTGGCATCCTATGCCCTCTCGGTAGTTCTGCTTTTGCTGGTGTTGATCATCGGCTCCAGCTACGGCTCGGGTGCGACTCGCTGGATTCAGCTCGGCCCCATCTCCATTCAGCCCTCGGAGATCGCCAAAATGGCGGTGGTTCTGTGTATTGCTCTGATCATGAGTAAGTACGAAAAGCAGATTGCCGCCCGTCAACGATTCGGTGGTCAGTTCGTCTACGGCGTTTTATATCCTATGATCGTGTTCGGCTTTATCTGTGTTCTGGTCATGCTGGAGCATCACCTGTCGGGCATCATTATCATCGGTCTTATGGGCCTTGTAACCATGTACATTGGCGGAACGGATAAAAAGTGGTTTTTCTACCTGTTCGCCCTCGGCGCTACTGCGGTCGTTTTCGTGCTTTTGGTATCGGATTATGCCATGCTCCGTGTTACGACCTGGATCAATATCGAGAACGTAGACCCGCTGGGCTCGGCCTGGCAGACTCTCCAGGGGCTCAACGCCATCGGCTCGGGCGGTATATTCGGCCGCGGTCTGGGCAACAGCCAGCAGAAGTACGGCTACGTATCCCAGCCTCAGAACGACTTTATTTTCACCATCGTGTGTGAGGAGCTGGGCTTCATCGGCGCTCTCGCCGTGATCCTTTTGTTCGGATGCTTGATATGGCGCGGCTTCCGCATTGCTTCTAAGGCGCCCGATAAGTTTACTTCCATCGTGGTGTACGGCTTGATCTGCAAGGTGGCACTCCAGGCGATCTTGAATATCGCGGTGGTAACCAACACCGCGCCGAATACGGGAATTGCCCTCCCGTTCTTCTCCTCGGGCGGCACGTCGCTCATTCTTCAAATCTTTGAAATGGGCATCATCCTGTCCATTTCCCGCTATTCCTATCAGAAAAGATAATTTTTAAAAAGGTTTTTGGAGTCTTGAACCTTATTTCAAAAAGCTTCAAGTGGGGGCAGCGAAGCGGCACCGCGGTAGTGACCGAGTCGCAATGAAACCGGGGGCAGAGCCCGGCCGAGCTTGCTCGGCGGTTCTCCCGTATTCTCCACAGAAAGGAACCAATTATGCGTATTCTTATGACAGGCGGTGGTACGGCGGGGCACGTGAACCCCGCGCTGGCGATTGCCGCGACTATAAAAGAAAAGCACCCCGATGCAGAGATTGCCTTCGTGGCGTCGGCTCTGCCTCGCGACAAGGCGAACGATTTGGTGCCGCGAGAGGGATATCCTCTTCATACCGTTCATATTCAAGGCATGGCGCGCCCCCTTTGGTCGCTGTCCAATCTTAAACTCCCCTTTTTAATGATTCGATCTCAAGGAGAGGCAGGGAAGATCATTGACCGTTTCCGTCCCGATCTGATCGTGGGAACCGGCGGCTTTGCCTGCTGGCCGACCTGTCGCATGGGTATCCGAAAGGGAATCCCCACGGCTCTCCATGAGTCCAATGCCCTTCCTGGACAGGCGGTCCTCAAGCTGAAGGATAAGGCGGATCTGGTGATGGTGAACTTCACCGCCACGCTGAGACGGCTGGGCGAAACCGACGGGAACCGTATGATCCGCGTGGGTAATCCCATGATGCCCGGATTTCGCGCAATATCCCGCATGGAAGCTCGAAAGCGTCTTGACCTTGCCGCCGATGATATCTTCGTTCTGTCCTTTGGAGGAAGTCTGGGAGCCGAATACGTCAACGATGCGGTGGTGAAGCTGGCGGCTGCCCTCACGGAGAATCCGCGGATCAAGCTGCTCCACGCGGCAGGCAAACGGGATTATGACCGCGCTCGAGCCGCTTGGGATCAGTCCTCCGTCGGATCATGCTCCCGCATGCGGCTGGTGGATTATATTTACGATATGCCCGATCAAATGGCCGCCGCGGATTTGGTGATCTCCCGCGCGGGCGCTATGTCGGTGTCCGAGCTGGCGCTGATGGGAAAGGCCGCCGTTCTGATTCCCTCGCCTTATGTGGCGGAGCAGCATCAGCTGAAAAATGCTATGGCGCTGGTACAGGACGGCGCAGGCGTTTGTGTGGAGGAGCATACTCTCCCCGACGGCGCGCTGATCCAATGCGTGTCGGAGCTGATCGAGGCTCCTGACCGCCGGTGGGAAATGGGCATGGCTATCCGCGAAAAATTTGCCTGTCCCGATGCCAATGACCGCATTTACGAAAATCTTATGAATCTGATCAAATCCAAATGAAAAGGATATTCCTATGAAAAAATTACGGATTCCACATCGGCAAAGACCCCGATCCTTTCAGGAAAAATTCAGCGCGGATGCAGAATTCTTCGGCAACCGAGAAGGGAAGATCACGCAAAAGAATATCTATCTCCCCCGTGTCCTGCTGGGCTTGTTCTGCGGCACGTTGCTTTGGGGAGGCGTTCTGTTCCTCGGAAGTCTGTGGACGGTATCCGACGTAACCGCGGCGGAGGGGACGTTGTACACCTCTGCTGTGGTTGAGGAATATGCGGGAATCCGGGCGGGAGATGCCATGCTGGGCTTTGACAGCTCCTCGGTCGTGAGACGGCTCAAGGCCGGGCTTCCTATGCTGGATCACATCAAGGTGAGAAAGCATTTGAACGGGGAAGTGACGATCAGCTTTGAGGAAATTACGGAGGTCTACTATACCTGCCATAACGCCAATTACTATGTAATTTCCGCTGAGGATCGGGAGGTGCTTGGCGTATTCTCGGATTCCCGTGAGGCCAAACGCGTGGGGGCAGTTTACCTGGGACTTCCCGAAAACGCCCGAGTGAGGGTGGGTGAAAGGCTATCCTTCATCAACCTCCCCTACGAACCGGATTCGATTCCCGATAATCTGGTGGATTACGAGGTGGAAACGGATGAGCCCGACGAGGAATATGCCTACGTATTTGAATTCGTGAAGGCGCTGAGCGAATCGTCCTTGGGGAGTCGCGTGACAGGCATGGAGCTTGGTGACCGCTACGATATCTGGTTCGTGCTGGACCGTCGGATCAAGGTCAAAATCGGCAGTATGGATGAGCTGGACCGTAAGCTGAGCATGACCGAGCGATCCCTCAACGACCGAACGGAGCAGGGAAAGGATGACGGAAGCATGCCCGTTCTCGTGGACGTCTCGGTGCCCTCCCGGATCATTCACCGCGCATCCCCCGACATAGAACTGCCCGATTGGGCCAAGGAACTCGCTTAACGGCGAGTTTCTTTTCGAATATGTAAATTTTTATTGAATTTACGAAGAAAACTATTGCAATTTTGCTGAAAAAAGTTTATTATATAGATATGGTATATAATCCTGCCCGAAAATGGCGGGATGGGATGCGCGTACCCGCTTCGGGTGAGCGGATCGCGCCAATAATCATTTCGTATATGTATAATTCGGGAGGAAGAAACAATGACCTTTGAACACGATGATACTTATGAATCCGGCGTTAGCATTAAAGTAATCGGCGTCGGTGGCGGCGGAAACAACGCAGTAAACCGTATGATTACGTCCGGCATTAAGGGCGTGGAATTCGTTGCGATCAATACCGACCGTCAGGCTCTGAACCATTCCGACGCCGCCACCCAGCTCGTCGTCGGTGAGAAGCTGACCCGCGGCTTCGGCGCAGGCGCAAACCCTCAGATCGGTTCTCGCGCCGCTGAGGAGTCGATCGAAGAGATCAAGACTATCCTGCAGGATGCAGATATGGTATTCATTACCGCCGGTATGGGCGGTGGTACCGGTACCGGTGCCGCTCCCGTTGTTGCTCGCGTTGCTCACGAGATGGATATTCTGACCATCGGTATCGTGACCAAGCCCTTTGCTTTCGAGGGAAAGCGCCGTATGGATCAGGCTGTTGCCGGTATTGCTGAGTTGAGCCAGTATGTGGACTCCCTCGTCGTGATTCCCAACGACAGACTGAAGCAGGTTTCCGACTCTCGCATTACGCTGGAGAATGCATTTGAAATCGCAGACGGCGTGCTGTCTCGCGGTACTAAGAGCATCTCCGAGTTGATCACTGTTCCCGGTCTCGTTAACCTGGACTTCGCTGACGTTTCCTCCGTTATGAAGAACGCAGGCTACGCGCACATGGGTGTAGGTAGCGCCAGCGGTAAGGATAAGGCTGAGCAGGCAGCTCGCGAGGCTATTTCCAGCCCGCTGCTGGAGTCCTCTATCTCCGGCTCTCACGGTATCTTGATCAGCATTACCGTTTCTCCCGACGTCGGTCTGGAGGATGTGGATCTGGCTTCCAGCATGATTGCCGCCGAGGCATCTCCTGATGCAAACGTAATTTGGGGCGTAAACATTGATCGTGAGCTGGAGGATGAGATGCACATCACCATCATCGCAACCGGCTTTGCAAACTCTAAGCAACCCGAGGCACCCGCTCCCGTTAAGAAGGAGGAGAAGCCCGTGGAGGCAAGACAGCCTGCTCGTCGTCCTCCCGTCAGAACCGAGAGCATTCCCGTAAAGAGAGAGAAGCCCCGCGCCTCCGCTGACGAGGAGTTGGATCGTCTCATGAAGGAATTCGATACCCCTAAGAAGAAGAAGATCGTTCGCTGATTCTTACCCTAACGTCATGAACTGCCCCCGACCTCCTACGGTCGGGGGCTTCTTTGCTCCGCGCACGTGGCGGAGAATGGGAGGATCGGTGGAGCTGCTGACAAGCGATCCGAGTGCCTTGCATGGGAATTTTGTATGACACCTTTGTCACAAAAACGGTCAAATTCGGCATTTCGCAAAGAAAATTGCGATTTATTCACACGAATTTCAAAAAAGGTCTTGACAAAATTCACAAAAGGATGTATAATATCCTCATCATGTGCGAACACGCACAGAAAAAGAAGAGGTAAACAATGTACACTGACAAGACCATTGTCTGCAAGGATTGCGGACGCGAATTCGTTTTCTCCGCCAGCGAGCAGGAGTTCTACGCCGAGAAGGGCTTCACCAACGAGCCTCAGAGATGCCGTGATTGCCGCAACGCCCGTAAGGCTCAGCGCGGTCAGGCTCCCACCCGCCAGATGTTCGACGCTACCTGCGCCAACTGCGGCAAGGAGTGCAAGGTTCCCTTCGAGCCTCACGACGACCGTCCCGTCTACTGCAGCGAGTGCTTCCAGAACAGAAACAACTGATTTTTGTAAGCATAAAACGAAAGACAGACACGAAAACCACCGCCCGGATGGACGGTGGTTTTCGTTTTCTGGGGGTAGCACGCCTCCTGGCGTCCGACAGGCAAGCCTGTGAGGGACTTCTTGAAAGAAGTCCCTTGAGAATCTTCAAGAACTTTCAAGCAGAGTCCGGCCGAGCTTGCTCGGCGGTTCTCTTAAACGCCAAGCCCCTGTCTGTAAGTCTCCATCTTGGCCACGGTTTCGGCCTTGTCCTTGCCGATGAGCATGAAGTAGAACTTGATCTTGGGCTCGGTGCCGGAGGGACGGGCTACGATGACATCGCCGTTGTCCAGGGTGAAGGAGAGGACATTGGACTTGGGCAGGTTGGTGGACTCTACGGTGCCGCTGACGCGGTCCTCGATGGTCTGTGCCTGGTAGTCACCGAACTTGACCACCTTGCAGCCCGCGATCTCGGCGGGGGCAGGATTGCGCAGGGAGTTCATCTTCTCGGCCATGCGTGCGGGACCGTCCAACCCTTCCATGTAGATCTCCACGTTGGCCTCGTAGCAGTAGCCGTAGCGGGCGTAGAGAGCATCCAGTGCGTCGGACAGGGTCATGCCCTTGGCCTTGTAGTAGGCGGTCATCTCGGTGATGAGCATGGCGGCGACCACAGCGTCCTTGTCGCGGGCGTAGGTGCCCTTCAGATAGCCGTAGCTCTCCTCAAAGCCCAGCACGAAGGTGCCGAAGCCCTTCTTCTCGTAGTCCTTGATGACCTCACCAATGAACTTGAAGCCGGTCAGGACGTTGTGCATCTTGACGCCGTGGGCCTCGCAGATCTTGGCGGCCAGCTCGGTGGTAACGATGGTCTTGACGGCGAAGGGGATCTCGGGCATGGTGCCGGTCTCCTCGTAAGCGGTCAGGATGTAGTCCATGAGCAGGGCACCCATCTGGTTGCCCGTGATGGTGGTGAAGGAGCCGTCGGGGGTACGGGTGACAACGCCTACGCGGTCGGCATCGGGGTCGGTGGCGACCACCAGGTCGGAGCCCACCTCGTCGGCGATCTTCATACCGATGTCAAAGACCTCCTTGTACTCGGGATTGGGCTTGGAAACGGTGGGGAAGTTGCCGTCGATGACCATCTGCTCGTCCACGGTGTAAAGATGCTTCAGACCGTTGCGACGCAGAATCTCGGGAACCAGGCGGTAGCCGGTGCCGTGGAGGGGGGAGTAGACGATCTTCAGCTCGTCAGCCACAGCCTTGACGGCCTCGGGGTTGACAGCCTGAGCCTGCACGCAGGCCAGGTACTTCTCGTCCATATCGCTACCCAGCATGATGATCTTGCCTGCGGCCAGAGCCTCGTCGAAATCAGCCAGCTTGACGTCCTCGAAAATGTCCAGCTTGGCCATGGTGGCGCTCACCACGTCGGCGTGCTCGGGGGGGAGCTGTGCGCCGTCCTCCCAGTAAGCCTTGTAGCCGTTGTACTGCTTGGGGTTGTGGGAGGCGGTGATGTTGATACCCGCCACGCAGTGCAGCTCACGGAGTGCGAAGGACAGCTCGGGGGTGGGGCGAAGCTCGTCGAACAGGTAAGCAGGGATGTCGGCGGCGGCCAGCACGCGGGCGGCGGTCTTGGCGAACAGCTCGGAGTTGTTACGGCTGTCGTAGGCGATGGCAACGCCGTCGGCGCAACGGCCCTCCTCCTTGATGAGCTGGGCCAGACCCTGGGTGGCGTAGGCCACGGTGTGAACGTTCATGGCGTTCATACCCACCTTCATGGTGCCGCGCAGACCGGCGGTGCCGAAGGAGAGGTAGTCGGTAAAGCGCAACTGGATCTCCTTGTCATCGTCCTTGATGGACAGAAGCTCGGCTTTTTCAGCCTCGGAGAGCTTGTCGGAGGTGAGCCAGCGGTTGTAGTTGTCGAGATAGTTGGCCATTGGTTTGAGTTCCTTTCTTTATATGAGATTTTTGATAACAAAACGGGGAACACGCGTGGAATACGTCTTATAAATTTGTAGTCGGGGGCGGATTACGGAAAAACATCTCCCACGATACCTATACAAATATATCATACCACTTTATGCTCGAAAAGTCAAGATGAAACTGTCGAATTGGACGAATTTTTTTGCTTTGCGAAGGGGGAATTTGGTTGATTCCCTTGACTTTTAATCGAAAATCGCGTATAATAGTAGGGAATCATGTATTCCCACCCCAAATGAAAGGAGGCGAAGCAATGCATTACAATCCCAAGGAAGACCGCATCGAGCTGTCGGTTCGTGAGCTTTGCGCCTTGGCCCTTAAGGGCGGAAGCCTGGATAATCGTATGCCCGCCTCCTTTCTCGGTCGTGCCGATGAGGGACGCGAGGTCCATGAAAAGCTCCGTATTCTGCGCGAGAAGGGCGTTGGCCTTGCGCACGACGCCAGGGTCACCAGGCGCCCTCGCGGCTCTGAGGAGGCATTTGGCGAGCCTGTGGTGACGCCGGCTGTGGGATATCATGCCGAGGTGACGTTGCATCACGTTTGCCGTATGGAGGGCGTGACCTTCTTCGTCAGCGGGCGTGCAGACGGAGTCTGGTACGACCCGTCGGGCGGATGCGTGGTGGAGGAGATCAAGTCCGTGACAGGAACGGCCGACCGTTACGCCCTGACACCGCGACAGGCGGATCTGGCTCAGCTCTCCTGCTACGGCTTTTTCCTATGTGCCGCCAAGGAACTGAACGCGGTGACGCTGCGGCTGACCTATGCGAGCCCCGGTCATGAGGAGGAGGCCACTTCGGTGGATTCCGTCATGAGTGCGGAGGGGCTGAAGGCAGCCTACGTTGCGCTTCTTCGGATGGTGCTTCCGCGAGCATTGGATCTTGTGGAGCGGGAAACCGTCATACGCAGGGAGGCGAAAAATGCTGTGTTTCCCTATACGGAAATGCGGGATGCCCAGCGGGAAATGATCCTGGAATGCTGGCGGGATATGCGGGCGGGGAAGATCCTCTTTGCCGAAGCACCCACGGGCATCGGAAAGACCATTGCTACCCTGTACCCGGCCGTGCGATGCCTTGGCGAGGGAAGGTGCGATAAGATCTTCTATCTGACCGCCAAGAATGCCACACGACGGGAAGCATTCGGCTCCGTGCGAAAGATCAACGAGGCGGGGACGTCGGTGCGTGCCTGTGTGATCACCTCTCGGGAGGGGGCCTGTATCTGTGAGGCCGCCAAGCAGGGAGGAAATCGCTTGTCCTCCTACTGCAACCCCGACACGTGTCCCTATGCCAAGGGATATTACGATCGGGTCGAGTCGGTGATTCTTGATATGCTGGAGGGGGGGAAGACCCTTTTCTCAGGGCTGGATATTCGCGCTGCCGCCCAAAAATGGCAGGTTTGTCCCTATGAGCTGGCGCTGGATCTCTCGGAACGGTGCGAGATCGTCATTTGTGACTATAACTACCTGTTCTCTCCTGCGGTATATCTGCGCCGCTATTTCAATGAGGATATCCCGGGAAGCCGCGGCCACCGATATATTTTTTTGGTGGACGAGGCCCATAATCTCCCGGATCGGGCGCGGGATATGTATAGCGGAGGTCTGTCCCTTGCGGAGATTTGCAAGGCTCAGGATGCTCTGCACACCTGGGAATCCCAGTCGGATGGCTGGATATTCCCGGCCGAGGACGGCCTTGACGGGGAGGGCGAGTCCAAACGGCAGGAATTGAGGGCATCCTCTCTGGATGATCTGATCGGCACGCTCTCTCGCATGAGTCATGCCTGTGACGAAACCATGGTAACGGATACCGACGGTGTGCGCCGAGGTGTATCCCTGGAGCGGCAGGAGCCCGTGGTTCTTTGCGAAACCGTTGGACGCTTGTCCGCTCTGTGCGATCGATGGCTGCGCCGTCATTTGAACCATCCTCTGTACGCTACGGTGGACAGCTTGGCCTCAGCGTTGAAGACCTTTCGCACGGCCGCCGATTACTTTGACCGCCGCTTCGCTACCTTTGTGGAGGTGGAGGGCGAGGACGTGCGAGTGCGGCTGAACTGCCTGGATCCCGCCGGGATCCTGCGGCCCATCCTGCGGCGCTCCACGGCCAGCGTTTTGTTTTCAGCGACCTTGACACCCAATGAGTATTTTGCAGATATATTGGGCGGAGATCAGGATAGTGTGTTGGTCAGCTTTGAATCGCCGTTTCCTACGGATCACCTGTGCGTGGCGGTCTGTGACGGCATCAGCACCCGTTACGAGGATCGGGATAGCTCCTACCGTAATATCATGTCCTACATTTCCGCCGCCGTATCGGCCAAGCGGGGGAATTATATGGTTTATTTTCCCTCCTACGCATATTTGGATAAGGTATACGCCTTGTTTCAGAAGAAATATCCCACGGTAAAAACCGTGGTACAGACTCCGGGCATGACCTATGCTGAGCGAGAGGCCTTTATTGCGGCTTTCACACCGGATTCCAAGGAGCTGCAAATTGGATTCTGCGTGCTGGGAGGCTCTTTCTCAGAGGGCGTGGATCTCCCGGGACGATGCCTCATCGGCGCAATCATCGTGGGTGTGGGCATACCGGGGCTTTCCAACGAGCGGAATATTATGAAGGAGTACTACGATGAGAGTCGCGATAGCGGAGATGGCGGAGGCGGAGAGGGATACGCCTACGCCTATACCTATCCGGGCATGAATCACGTTCTCCAGGCCGCAGGCCGTGTCATCCGTCGGGCAGAGGACTATGGTATCGTGGTGTTGATCGACGATCGGTATTCTGCTGAGCCCTATCTCCATTTGTATCCGGCTCATTGGGAGCAGATCTCCGCCGTGGGGGACGCACCCTCCCTATATGAATATTTGGCATCCTTCTGGAAAAGTGTTCGGGAAGGAAATCATTGATTTATTTGCCCAAAATGCATGAAATTTTGTTATCTCTTGCAAACATGAAGGGGATTCATCATAAAATAAGAAAAAATCGAGATTTTTTTGCAAAAATTTCAAATACCTCTTGCTTTTTTCGCAAAAGTGTGATACAATATAGCCCGTGCAATAAACCGACGTGCTTCGGCGCTTTGCGTCGGTCGGTTTCGGTATGAATTTTTCGATTTGGAGATTTTCCCTATGAGATATAATCAGATGAGCCGCGAGCAGCTTGCGGCAGAGTTTGCGGCTATGCAGGCCGCTTACGCGGAATTTTGTGCTAAGGGATTGAAGCTGGATCTGTCTCGCGGTAAGCCCGGCGCTGAGCAGTTGGATATTACCATTGACATGTTGGATTGCTTGAACGCTGAGGACTGCAAGACCGGGGGTGGCTTTGATTGTCGAAACTATGGCCTTCTGGACGGTACACCTGAGGCGAAAAAGCTGTTTTCCGAGCTTTTGAATATTCCCGAGAAGAATTTGTTTATCGGCGGTAACTCTTCTCTGAAGCTGATGTACGATGCCGTGGCTCGTTGTATGCTTTACGGCAACTGCGACGGTGAGCCCTGGATCAAGCAGGGAGGCATCAAATTTATCTGCCCCGCGCCCGGCTATGACCGTCATTTCGCGATTTGTGAGTCCCTGGGAATTGAAATGATCTCCGTGAATATGAATCCCGACGGCCCTGATATGGATGCTGTGGAGGCTCTTGTGGCTGCTGATCCCGCAATCAAGGGTATTTGGTGCTGTCCCAAGTATTCCAATCCCGACGGATACACCTACTCCGACGACACCGTCCGCCGGCTGGCAACCATGAAGACTGCCGCTCCCGATTTCCGCATCTTTTGGGATAATGCTTACGTGGTACATGATCTGTACGATGACGTGAACGACAGCCTGCTGGATATTTTTGCCGAGACCGCCGCAGTGGGGAACGAGGACAGAGTGTTCTACTTTGCCTCTACCTCCAAAATCACCTTCCCCGGTTCGGGTGTGGCGATCTTCGCCATGTCTGATCGTAACATGAAGCAGGTCATGCCCATCATCGGTATTCAGACCATTGGCTACGACAAGCTCAACATGATGCGCCACGTCAAGTATTTCGGTAACGCCGAGCGCATTCTGGAGCATATGAAGAAGCAGGCCTCCATCCTGCGTCCCAAGTTCCGTGTGGTGCTGGATACTCTGAGCCGGGATCTGGATGATGCCGGTTTTGCCCGCTGGACCGATCCCAAGGGCGGCTACTTCATCAGCCTGTTCACCATGCCCGGCACCGCCAAGCGCGCTTATGCCCTGGCCAAGGAGGCGGGGGTTACTCTCACCACCGTGGGCGCTACCTACCCCTACGGCAAGGACCCTGCCGACTCTAATATCCGCATTGCACCCACTTTCCCCTCGCTGGCTGATTTGACCATGGCTATGGATGGATTGACCATCTGCCTGCGTTTGGCGGCGTTGGAGAAGCTGATGGCTGAATAATTTTGAAGCCCTCGCCAAAATGGCGAGGGCTTTTGTGTGAAAGAGGCGTGTTTTTTCCTTTTTTTTTATCCTAAAGAACTTTTTTCCCAAAAGGATGTTGTGATGCAAGGGCATATTGCGACATAATAGGTGAAGCGCTTCAACGAAACAACAGAAAGGAGATGTCATGTCGAACAATCAATGGATCGCGGAGAGTGACGAGGAGCTTTGCGAGAGGCTATACTACCACGAGGAAGCCGCGCTGGAAATCGTGTCGCATCGGTACGGTTTTCTGTTAAGGGGATTGGCTTTTCGCATTACAGGCTCCGAGGCGGACGCAGAGGAATGCGTCAATGATGCACTTCTGGATTTATGGAACGCTGTCCCGCCGGACAGACCGACCCATATTTTGGCTTACATGAGTATGCTGGTCCGACGACGGGCGGTGGATCGTGTTCGTTATAAGACCGCAGGACGCCGCGGAGGTGGGGATTATGACGGCTCTCTGGATGAGTTGGCGGATTGCCTGGCCGATCCCTGCGGAGAAAGCTCCCTGGACACCATGATCATCCGCGATTGCTTGAACCGTTTTCTGAGCCGTCTCTCAGAGGAGGATCGCACTCTGTTCCTGCTACGCTACTTTCAGTTCCTGTCAAATGTCGAGATAGGGGATACGCTCGGTATACGGGAGTCTGCGGTAGTCATGCGGCTGGTGCGCATCCGCAAGAAATTGAGGCGAGCCCTGGAGGACGAGGGAATCCATATTTGAATGTTTCACGAAAGGAGATTTTACCATGAAAAAACAAAATAACCGAGATAAGCTGAACGATGCTCTGGGCATGGTGGACGAGGTAACCGTACAGAATGCCCTAACCCATGCCGAAGTCATGAAAGCTGCACGGGCCGCGCAGATCACCCGCCGCGCTACCCTGCGCCGCCGATTCGCCGTTATGGCCGCGGCTTGCCTGGCGTTGGCCATGATGGCGGGAGCTATCCTCGCCGTGCCGCTTCTGACGGCGGATGACCCTGCAGGGACTCAGCCCCCCGTTACGGTCACCACCGAGGAGGGGGAGCCCTTCTACGTGGAGGCTCCGCTGGTTAAGATCGGCTGTCTCTCGGCCACCGAGAGCGCCGAGATCACCGCCCCCTCCCTTCCAACCGAGGACCTCTCCACCCAGGTCAACAACCTGAATGATTCCTTTGAGTATTTTTCCTTCCTGACCGTTGATTGCGAGCCCGGGGAGACCGTGACCCTCACCGCCGACACCGACTGCATGGCTGTCATAGACATGAACTACGATACCGTGCTGGTGACGGATCTCTTTCCGGATATTGAGCTGAATTTGTGTCACTATGCCCACAGAAGGGAACATCCCATCTATTATTCTACCCAAAGCGGCCCCGTGGAGTATACCTATTTTGAAAACACCGCTACCTTTGACCCTGCCGCCTCTTGCGTTTACCTGAATCTCCGCCCCACGAATACCGACCTTGACAAGACCGTGGTCTCCTTCACCGTCCGAAACGCCGAAGGGCAGATCACGGGCGCGGCAAGCGTGTGTGTTGCCAGATACTATATGCTGAGCGTGGATGAACGGGGAAGAACTCTTACAATCCTCAATCCGACAGTGACCCGTGCTGCGGTTCTGGGCTCGGTTCGCATTTCCGATCCCACTACCGTGACCGAGGAGCAGGTGACCGCGCTGATCGGTGAGTTTGAAGCGGGTGCCGAGGCGGCCTTTGCTTCCATGGATTTCAGCCCTGCAACTGACTTTGAGGCGCGTTATGCCATCTATGGCGAGATCATCTCCACCGTGCTGGCCGAGGAAGAAAGTATTAGAGGAGGCCATGCTTGCATTAGGGGTGTGGATGATTACTCGTTCTTCGGTACCCGCCACGAGGACGGTCGCGACCGTGAGTTCATCATCTTTGGAGACGGAACCTGGACCGAGATCCAGCCATACGATACGGATGAAAAATGCATTCTGTCCCAATGCCACGCCGACCCCAACTGCCCCATAACCGCAGAGAAGGGACTGCACCACCCGCTTTGGCCCGGTTGCCACATGACTGCCAAGGACGGACGGGTATATGAGCTTGTGCGCGGTGATTGGGAAAACGGAATTCTCGGCACGGCCAAGCTGATCTACGACCCCAACGCATAAAAGACAAAACCCCGAGAGTTAATCTCGGGGTTATCTATTTAACAGATGATTGAAATTTTGCGTCGCACGAATGATCAACAAAAACCTTGAACGCCTAACCGCCCTCTCATACCAATGGGGGAGGGACCCCACATGGGGGTAAAACAAGGCCGACCGTTCCTACGAGTAGCACCCTATGAATCATTTGTCGTAAAGTCTTTGGGGTTCCAAGACTCTTTCTACATGCACTGCTTGCAGTGCGAAGGTCATTGGCCACCGGAGGCAGGTTCTACCGTTCTTACACCATTTTCTCCTGCTTGACCTTATGGTCGATAATATGGCGGGAAGCCAGCTCCCGGTGTACGTCCTCCACCGAAATGCCCATCTGGGTCATCAGCACCATGACGTGGTAGGCCAGGTCAGCGATCTCGTAGACCGTCTCCTTTTTGTCATCGCTCTTGGCCGCGATGATGACCTCGGTGCATTCCTCGCCCACCTTCTTGAGGATCTTGTCCAGACCCTTGTCGAACAGATAGGTGGTGTAGGAGCCCTCGGGGCGCTCGTCCATGCGGCCCTGGAGCAGATCGGCCAGACCCTGGAGGGTGAACTCGTGCAGCTCCTCGCTCTGGTAAACGGGGCTATTGAAGCAGGAATCGGTGCCCAGATGGCAGGCAGGGCCGTCCTTTTCTACCACCACCACCAGCGCGTCTTTGTCGCAGTCGGCGGTGATGGAGACGATATGCTGATAGTTACCGCTTGTCTCGCCCTTGAGCCACAGCTCCTGGCGGGAGCGGCTCCAGAAGCAGGTCAGCCCTTTTTCCATAGAAATTTGCAGGCTCTCGCGGTTCATGTAGGCCACGGTCAATACTTTTTTGGTGATGGAATCCACCACGACTGCAGGGATCAGCCCCTGCGCGTCAAATTTGAGTTCGTCAATGTTCAACATATTTCTAAACCTTTCGTTGTTAAATCAATCTCGTGTTGATTCCCTCGGAGGAAAGAGTCCGCTTGAGGTCGGGGATGAGTATTTCTCCGAAATGGAAGACCGAGGCAGCCAGGCCTGCGTCAATGTCGGGGACCTTGTGGAACAGGTCGATGAAGTCCTGTACGCACCCCGCACCGCCCGAGGCGATGACGGGGACATTCACCGCATCGCAAACCGCGCGGAGCATCTCGATGTCAAAGCCCTGCTTGACACCGTCGGTGTCGATGGAGTTGACCACCACCTCGCCCGCGCCGTTTCCCACGCATCGCTTGATCCACTCGATGGCTTCCATGCCGGTGTCCTCGCGGCCGCCCTTGGCGAACACGCGGAACTCGCCGTCCACCCGCTTGATGTCCGCCGACAGCACCACGCACTGGTCACCGTACCGCTGGGCGGCCTCGTAGACCAGGCCGGGGTTACGGATGGCACCCGAGTTGACGCTGACCTTGTCGGCGCCGCATTTCAGCACGCGGTCAAAGTCGTTCAGGGTGTTGATGCCGCCGCCCACCGTCAGAGGGATAAAGATGGTGGAGGCAACCTCACGGAGAATATCGGTGAACAGGGCGCGACCCTCCACCGAGGCGGTGATGTCGTAGAACACCAGCTCGTCCGCGCCGTTATCGGAATAAAACTTGGCCAGCTCCACGGGGGAGGAAACGTCCCGAACCCCCTCGAAGTTGACACCCTTGACCACCCGCCCGTTTTTTACGTCCAGGCAGGGAATAATTCGTTTCGTGATCATCTGGCCACCTCGACAGCTTCCCGGAGGTTAATGGCCCCCGTGTAGTAGGCCTTGCCGATGATGGCTCCGTAGAGCCCCATGTCGGCCAGCGCCTTGATGTCGTCTATGCTCGATACGCCGCCCGAGGCGACGATGTTCATGTCAAATTGTGCCGAAAGCTGACGGTACAGCTCGCGGTTGGTGCCTTTCATGGCGCCGTCCTTGGAGATGTCGGTGCAGATGATGGTTTTCACTCCGATCTCCTGCATCCTGGCGAGGAAGGCCTCCAGGGTGTAGGCCGACTGCTCCAGCCAGCCCTTGATGGCGATGTAGCCGTCTTTGACGTCTGCCCCCACGGCGATTTTCTCGCCGTACTTGTCCACGGCGGCCTTGAGAAACGCCTCGTCGTTGACGGCAGCCGTGCCCAGAATGACGCGAGAAACACCTGCGGACAGGTACTTTTCTACGGTCTCCATATCACGGATGCCGCCGCCGATCTCCACGAACAGGGAGGTGTTCTGCGCCACGTCAGCCACGATGGACAGGTTGGGGGTGGAGCCGTCACGGGCGCCCTCCAGGTCAACCATGTGGATGAACCTTGCACCTGCCGCTTCAAAATCGCGGGCGATCTCGATGGGATTATCGCTGTAGACCGTCATCTGTTCGTAGTCGCCCTTGAAAAGGCGGACGGCTTTTTTGTTGTATAAGTCGATTGCAGGGAAAATATGCATATTCGGTAAGCTCCCTTGTTATTCTTCTGCTGTGGGGACGGGGGTGACGATGGGCTTGCCCTCGGCATCCACCAGAACGGTCAAGCCGCCTGCATAGCCTGCGGCCGTCCATAGGTAGTTCACGCCCGTCTCGCGGTCCACGAGAATACGGCACTGGCAGGTGTTAAAGGTACCGCCGGAAATCTCGGTGCAAACAAAACGGTCGGATTTGATGGGCTTCATAGGGGGGATCTCCTTGTTATGATTTGTTGTGGAATTCATGCAAAATGCAAGATGCAAAATGCAAAATTGATGAAGCGTTTTGCTTTGGCAAAACGCAATTCCATGGAATGAGACGGAATGTTGTTAGACGAAAAGCTCGATTTCCCATAGGGACAATGAGTTTTTGGTTATACAAATATGTGTGGATACCATTCAATAATTTTTTCGATTTAGCGAAAAAATTACATTCATTTTGCATTTTGCATTCGCAAATTACATCTCACAAAACGCCTTCAGAATATGCAGCCCCACGGGACCGCTTTTTTCGGGGTGGAACTGACAGCCCATGACGTTGCGGCAAGCCACGGCGGCGGTTACTTCCCGGCCGTACTCGGCGGTAGCGATCACCGCGTCCTCGCACTCGGAGGCAAAGTAGGAATGGACGAAATACACGCAGTCTCCCTCGTTTACGTAACGGAGCAGGGGATGCTTTTCGCCCTTGAGGATCAGAGGATTCCAACCGATGTGGGGGATCTTCAGCCCCTCGGGGATGTAGCCCGCCATGGGGATCACCCGTCCGGGGATGAGGCCAAGACCCGTATGAATACCGTATTCGTGGCTCTCGTCAAAGAGCATCTGCATGCCCAGGCAGATACCCATGATGGGCTTGCCATTTTGCGCCTCCTCAATGAGAACCTTGTCCAGTCCCGTGGCGCGGAGCTTGGCGGCGGCGTCGGCAAATGCGCCCACGCCGGGGAGGATGATGCGGTCGGCGGCGCGGATCACGGCCTCATCGGGTGTGACGACGGCATCTGCGCCGATGCTTTTCAGGGAGGAGCAGAGGGAGAACAGGTTGCCCACTCCGTAATCAATGATGGCGGTGGTACTCATTCCAAAAGTCCTTTCGTGGAGGGGATGGAATCGGGATCCTGCTCGTCGATGGCGGCAGCCTCACGAAGGCTTCTCGCAACTGATTTGAAGGCTCCCTCCATAATGTGGTGGCTGTTGCGGCCGACTATCTGACGGATATGCAGGGTCATGCCTCCGTTTTGCGCCAATGCGATGAAGAATTCATCACAAAGCTGGGTGTCGAAGCTACCGATCTTTTCGGTGGGGAAGCTCAGCTCGGTAAAGCATCCGCCCCGTCCCGAAATATCCACTGCGGAGAGGATCAACGCCTCGTCCATGGGAAGAATACGGTCACCGTAGCGCTTGATACCGCGCTTGTCGCCCAGGGCTTCGGCAAAGGCCTTGCCCAGACAAATACCGATGTCCTCGACGGTGTGGTGATCGTCCACGTCGGTGTCGCCCTCGCAGGTAACGGTCAGGTCAAATCCGCTGTGGCGGGAAAACAGGGTGAGCATATGGTCCAGAAATCCGCAACCCGTGTCAATGAGGGAGACACCCGTTCCATCGAGATTGAGGGAAAGGGTAATGTTGGTCTCGGCGGTTCTGCGGTGTATGGTGGATATTCTCATAACAGTTCCTCCAGAATGGATTGGACGGAGGCGATAAACGCCTCCATTTGTTGTTTGGTTCCGATGGTAATGCGGTTGTATTCCGAAATGCCGGCCTTGGTAAAGTGGCGCACAAGGATTCCTCGGCGCTTCAACTCCAGATACAGGGCCTCGCCGTTTATCTTGTCGGTTTTGGCGAAAACAAAATTGGTCGTGGAGGGAAGCACCTCAAAGCCCAGAGCCTCCAGCGCCTCGGTGGTGTATGCACGATTCTCCATGATGGTGCGGCAATTGGCCATATAATACTCGTTGTCGCAGAGCGCAGCATATCCTGCGGCGGCGGTCATGCGGTTGACGTTGTAGGGGTTGGTGGAGTAGCGCACAGTGTGCAGGTCAGCGATCAAAGCCTTCTGCCCGATGCCAAAGCCCAATCGAGCCCCGGCCAGGGATCGGGATTTAGAGAAGGTCTGGGTGACCAATAGATTTTCGTACCTGTCCACCAAGGCCACCGCGCTTTCGGCGCCGAAGTCCACGTAGGCCTCGTCAATGATCACCACCCCATCCGGATTCGTCTTGAGGATCTCCTCGATCTCGGAAAGAGAGAGGCAGAGCCCCGTGGGGGCGTTGGGGTTGGCGATGACGATGGTTTTGCCATCCAGATTCAAGTAGTCTCGGTAGTCCACCGAGAAGTCCTCCTTCAGAGGAATCTCCTCGTAGGGGATGCGGTTCAGCTCAGCGAACACGGGGTAAAAGCCGTAGGTCACGGAAGGGAATACCAGAGGATGGTCCTCGTCGGCAAAAGCCATGAAAGCAAAGTTCAGGACCTCGTCCGAGCCGTTGGTCAGAACCACCTGCTCGGGAGCAACGCCGTATACCTCGGCCAGCTTGTCGGTCAGCTCCCGACAGGTGGGATCCGAGTAGAGCTGGAGCCGTCCCGCCTCCCCGGCGGCAGCCTCGATTACCGAGGGGGAGGGAGGGAAGGGAGACTCGTTGGTGTTGAGCTTGATATACTGCATATCCCTGGGCTGTTCGCCGGGCGTATAGGGAACCAGCTTGTCAAGTCTGTGGCTGAAAAAGCGGCTCATGCTCAATCCTCCTCCGCGAAGCGGACGGTGGCGCTGCGTGCATGGGCAGACAGACCCTCCTTCTCGGCAAAGTAGGCCACCTTGTTGGCCACCTTGGAGAGAGCATCGCGGGTATAGTAGGTAAACTGGGATTTCTTGACGAAATCATCCACCGACAGGGGGGAGGAGAAGCGGGCGGTGCCGCTGGTGGGCAGGGTATGGTTGGGACCTGCGAAGTAGTCGCCCAAAGCCTCGGGGCAGTACTTGCCCATAAAGATGGAGCCCGCGTGCTTGATCTTGTCCAGGTAATCGAAGGGATTATCCATGGCAAGCTCCAGATGCTCGGGGGCGATCTCGTTGGCGATGTCGATGGCCAGCATGAGGTTGCCCTCGGCCACGATGATCTTGCCGTTCTTGTCGATGGACTCGCGCGCAATCTCTGCGCGGGGGAGCAGAGGGATCTGACGCTCCAGCTCGACGGAGACGGCTTCAGCCAGGGCGTAGGTGTCCGTGACCAGGACGGCAGATGCCATGCGGTCATGCTCGGCTTGAGAGAGTAGATCGGCGGCAACGAATTTGGGGTCACAGGTGGCATCGGCCACCACGAGAATTTCGCTGGGCCCTGCAATCATGTCGATGGACACACGGCCGAATACCTGCTTCTTGGCCTCGGCCACGAAGGCGTTTCCGGGTCCCACGATCTTATCCACACGAGGGACACTCTCGGTACCGTAGGCCAAAGCGGCCACGGCTTGGGCACCGCCCACCTTGAAGATGCGGTCCACGCCGGCCACGTGGGCGGCGGCCAGGATGACGGGGTTGACCTTACCTGCGGCGGAGGGCGGGGTTACCATAACGATCTCGGCGCACCCTGCGATCTTGGCGGGGATGGCATCCATCAGCACGGTGGAGGGGTAAGCGGCGGTGCCGCCGGGGACGTACAGACCAACCTTCTCGATGGGAGTCACCTTCTGACCCACGACCACGCCGTCCTTTTCGCTGATGATGAAGCTGTTGCGCACCTGCTTTTCATGGAAGGCGCGGATGTTAACGGCGGCCTCGCGAAGAATATCCAGGAATTCGGGCTCGACGGCCGCCACGGCCTCGTCGATCTCCTCTGCAGTAACCTCCAGGGAGGTCAGATCGGCCTTGTCGAATTTCTTGGCGTAGGCGTACAGAGCGGCGTCGCCGTTCTGCACCACGTCGGCAATGATGCCGGTGACGATGCCCTCCACGTTGGAGGCAATGTTGTCGCGGGCAAAGATCTCGCTATTGGAGACCTCGCCGTATTTATAGATCTTAATCATGGTTGATCTGTCCTTTCATAAAGGATGTGATGGTTTCGATTTCGGCCGTCTTGAAGCGGAAGGCCGCCTTATTGCAGATGAGACGGGCGGATATGGGAAGTATGGTTTCCTTGACCTCAAGATTGTTTTCCTGCAGGGTTTTTCCTGTTTCCACAATGTCCACGATCACGTCGGAGAGACCCAGAATGGGTGCGATCTCAATGGATCCGTTGAGCTTGATAATATCGATCTCGCGGCACTTGGATGCGTAGTAGGCAGCTGCGATATTGGTGAATTTGGTGGCGACCTTCAGGGTTCTCTGTCCGTCGTCATAGAACTCCTTCTTGGCAGCCACTGCCATGCGGCACTTGCCCAGATTCAGATCCAGCAGCTCGAACACGTCGGGCTTATACTCCAGCAGGATATCCTTGCCGGCCACACCGATGTCGGCGGCTCCTCTTTCTACGTAGATGGCCACGTCGGAGGGCTTGACCCAAAAGTATCGAACGCCGGCCTCGGGGTTTTCAAAAATCAGCTTGCGACTGTTTTCCAGCAGAGCAGGGCACTCGTAGCCTGCCTTTGCGAACATGGTGTAGACCTTCTCACCGAGACGGCCCTTGGGAAGAGCAATATTGATCATTTTGCCGCCTCCTTTCTCAGATCACACAGAGTGGCGTAGCGGAGCTTATCGGGGATGGTTCGCTGGGCCGAAACGGTTTTTCCCTCGGCGCGGAGGGCGGCTACACGAGCGGATACGTCGGCGGGGGGGAGGGAGTGATCGTACAGCACCAGGACGTCAACGTCGTAGGCAGAGGGGGCCTGCTCCAGCCCCTCCAACAGATCCAGATACAGCGCGAATCCAATGGCACCGGCCTGGCGCCCCATACGGCGCATGAGCTTGTTATACTGGCCGCCCGACAGAACGCACTCGCAGATGCCGTCCAGAAAGCCGCAGAAGACCACACCGTTGTAGTAGGTCATATCGTTGATGATGGAAAAATCAAAGCGGACGCGGTCGGCATAGGGGGTTTGCTTCAGGTGGTTGCGGAGTCCCGTCAATTCACCGAGGGCGATGGTCGCGGCCTCGTGTTGGCGGCAGAGGGGGGCGAGACGGGTCAGCACCTCGTCCATATTTCCGTAAATTCCCACGAAATCGCAGAGCGTGTCGGCATCCTCAGAGCTGATTCCCGCTTCGTTGCAAACGCGGGCGAGATCGTGGGCGTTCTTTTCCGCAATACACCGGGTAATGGAGCGGCGAACCTCGGTGTTGGCTGTCATATCGTCGAGGAGGGCAGAGAGAATGCCCATGTGGGAGACGTCCAGCATGAAGCGGGGGCTGATGGTATCGAGAGAGGCTGCGGCCAGGGTAACGACCTCGTAAATGTCGTAAGTGTCCAGGTCACCGATGCACTCCAGGCCTGTCTGCAGGATCTCCTTGAAATGATGGGTACTGCCGGAAACGCGGTAGACGTTTTCGTTGTAGCAGACCTTCTGCTTGTAGCCGGGAATATCGTCACCGTTCTTAATGATGGAGAGGGTCACGTCGGGCTTGAGGGCCAAAAGCTTGCCGCCCATATCGGTGAAGGTGATAATACGGTCATCGATCAGAAAGTCCTTGTTACGGACGTAAAGATCGTATTCCTCAAATTTGCTCATTTTAAAGGGAAGGTATCCGTATCCACGGTAGAGCTCCCGCAGGGTGAATACTGCCCGCTCCTCGGGCTTGAAGTAGGTTTCGTTCATGGTGTTCTATCCTTAAAAATTTATGGCAATCAGTAATCGGGTAGTTCGTCTGCTTTTTCGGCAGAGGGGACACACTCGGCGTCGGTTCGATGGATGACGGTTTTGTACCCGCCGGAACCGTATTCCAGACACTTGCTGACCCGGCTGATGGTGGCGGTGCTCATGCCGGTCTCTCGGCTGATGTCGGCGTAGTTCGCTCCGGAAGAGAGCATCCGGGCTGCCTTGAGCCGCTGAGAGATGTCCAGGATCTCCTTGATGGTGCAGGCGTCCTCAAAGAATGCGTAGCATTCCTCCAGGGTCCGCAGGGAAAGGACGGCTTCAAACAGCGCATCCACATCGGCATTATGAAGAGGCTTCATGAAATATCCGGTCTCCTTTAACACTTTAGTGTGATAAAAACTATTGCACTATTATAATACAAAACGCCTGTTTTGTCAAGAGTTCTTTTTGAGTCGGATTGCACGAAAACACAAGAATAAATTTGTTTACTATCACCAATATGCAGGAGGATGCCGGCGCGCTCTTATCCTTTGTTGTTTTATTCTGAAAAAGCACTTGCAATTCATTGCTTTTTATGGTATAATACCGCCATGTACCGCGAGTGCCTGCCCACAGAGTCCGTCAGAAAGGAGACACCTATGCCCCTGCTTGCATACCTCTTGGACCATACCCCCCGTCTGGCCGTCCGTCCGCGGCCCTTTGGGGCGTTTCATCTGATCTCGGTGGCGGTCATTATGGCACTTGCAGTTCTCATGGTCGTCCTTCACAAGAGATTGCCATGCGGCGAAAAACACCTCCAACGGGGATTGATGATATTTGGAATGAGCCTGTTCCTTCTGGAGATCGGCAAGCAGCTGGCGTACAGCTACGACACCGCCGCAGGCTGGGCCTACAACTGGGACCGTTTTCCCTTCCAGTTTTGCTCCACACCCATCTACGTCGCTCTCGTGGCTATGTGTCTGCCTGCGGGGCGAATCCGTCGGGCATTGGTGAGCTTCCTTGCCACTTATTCCCCCGTAGCAGGCTGTGCGGTGTTGTTCTATCCCTCCTCCGACGTGTTCCATGAGATCGTATTCCTCAATATCCACACCATGCTCTGGCACGGTGGCATGTTCCTCTTTGGACTTTACCTTTGGCTTACCGAGACGGTTGCTCCGTCGGTCGATACCGCCCTTACCGCTGCCGCCGTCTACCTGCCCATGCCTTGTATCGCCCTTCTGCTCAATGAGTGGGAAATGGCCGTGGGCTTTGCGGGAGACTATACCTTCAATATGTTCTACATCGCCCGTGACGGCTACTGCATGATCCCCGTGCTTTCCTGGTTTCAGGCCAATACGCCCTATCCCGTGTTCTTTGCGGCCTACGTGGTGACCCTGGGTGTCGGCGGCGCACTGGTGACTGCGGGGATGGGATTGATCCGTATTTTGCGGCAAAAATGCAAAAAACTGCCCGAATCCGACTGATTTTTTTGCGCTTACCCCTTGTAAATGAGAAAGAATTGTGCTATAATAAAATGTAATTTGAAATTTCCAAGATTGGAGAAATATACATCATGAAACACACAGACATCAAAAAGCTGTTTGCCGAGTCCGAGTCCTTCGTCGGGACCTCGGTGGTGATCTGCGGCTGGGTCCGTACCGCCAGAGATTCCAAGAACGTCTCCTTCATGGAGGTCAACGACGGCTCCTGCTTCCGCAATCTTCAGCTTGTCATCGATAAGGCTTCGGTAGGCTCCGAGGGCATTTCCGAGGAGGATGTCCGCGAGGCTATGATGGTGGGCGCGTCCCTGACCGCCACCGGTACTCTCATCGCCTCTGACCGTAACGGCGTGGAGATGAACGTCGAGACCCTGTCCATCCTGGGTAAGTGCCCCTCTGATTATCCCCTTCAGAAGAAGCGTCACACCCTGGAGTACCTCCGCACCATCCCCCATCTCCGTGTCCGCGCCCGCTACTTCGAGGCAGTGTTTGCCGTCCGCGACCAGCTGGCACAGTCCATCCATAAGTATTTCCATGCCAACGGCTACCGCTACGTCCATCCCCCCATCATCACCGGCTCCGACTGCGAGGGTGCAGGTGAAATGTTCCGCGTGACCACCCTGCCCTGGAACGCCACCGCCGAGGACGAGGCCGCCTACTACGCAAACGACTTCTTCGGCCGTAAGGCAGGTCTGACCGTCTCCGCCCAGTTGGAGGGCGAGATGGCCGCTATGGGTCTGGGCCGTATCTACACCTTCGGACCCACCTTCCGCGCGGAGAATTCCAATACGACCCGCCACGTAGCCGAGTTCTGGCACGTGGAGCCCGAGGTATGCTTCTGCGATATCCACGACATCATCGAGATCGCCGAGGACTTCATCAAGTTCATCGTCAAGGACGTGATGGATCATTGCCCCGAGGAGATGGATTTCTTCAACCAGTGGGTAGAGAAGGGTGTCATCGACAAGCTCAATAAGATGCTGTCGAATGATTTCGTCAAGCTGGACTATACCGACGCCATCGAAATTTTGAAAAATTCCGGCAAGGAGTTCAAGTATCCCGTGGAGTGGGGCTGTGACCTCCAAACCGAGCATGAGAAGTATCTGACCGACGAGCATTTCGGTCGTCCTGTGTTCGTGGTCAACTATCCCGCCGCCATCAAGTCCTTCTACATGAAGCAGAACCCCGACGGCAAGACCGTGGCCGCAACCGACCTGCTGGTTCCCGGTATCGGCGAGATCATCGGTTGCTCCGAGCGTGAGGCCGACTACGATAAGCTGGTCGCCGCCATGACCGCCCGCAATATGCCCCTGGAGTCCTACGAGGCTTACCTGGATACCCGTAAGTACGGCTCCGTTCCTCACTCCGGCTTCGGCCTGGGCTTTGAGCGGATGCTCATGTACATTACCGGCGTGCAGAATATCCGCGATACACTGATGTATCCCAGAACCGTTGGTTCGATGTAATGGAATTTTTGGAATCCCGATTGTCAATTGGCAGTCGGGGTTTCTGTTTTCAAAACTTCATACTATTAAGAATTTTCCAATTCACTTGACAACCCAATCGCCGCATGGTATAATAGACCCAAACCCGAAAGGAGAAAACCACCATGTTCCAACGCAAATCCACCGCCGTTTTCTGCGCCGCCGTCGCGGGGCTTTACGCGGTCCTGTTTTTGATCCTGCTGTTCGGCGTGAGCATCTCCGCCGCCTTGATCCTCGGCGCTCTGATCACCGTCCCCGCCGCCATCATCGGCTGGTTCATCCTCTCCCTTGTTCTCTATAACCGTGTCCGCTGGAAGGAAAACGACGAGGTCCCTCCGCTGAAAGCCCGCTTGACGGTGGCCACCGTTCTGCTGGTGTTCCTTTTGATCGTGGTCGCGGCTCTGTTCGGGCTGTTCGCCATGGCGATCGCCTTTATGTAACGCAAAAATCCATTGACATCCAAGGAGAATTATCATGTCCGACAAGCTTTACAAGAAACTCGTCGCCCTCATCCTCGCCCTGGGAATGCTCCTGACGGGTGGGCTGGTGGCCCATACCGCCTACCTCCGCAGTCACATTTCCATCATCAGTTATATAGCAGGGGAGGGCTGGTAACATGACCGAAAAACAGACGATTGACCGCCAAAAGCTGGCCCATCAGCTCCTGTCTCTGGGCGCGCTGGTCCTGCTGTTTGCCCTGCTCAATCTCACCATTTTCATGGTTTTCACCCGCCGTTGCATCCCCAACACCAGCGAGGGGATGCAGGCTAAATCCATTGAGCTGAACGCTTACCTCCCCTTCGACGAGAGCTCCAAGATCACGGATATCGACGGCTCTCTGAAGCTGGAGGACGATCTTCCGGTCATCGACGGCGCGGCGGCTCTCTACCCCGTGTTTTCGGGCTTTGTCAACGCCGTCTATCCCGCTGACAGCGTGCATTTTGACGGCGAGAACTTCACCCCCGACAGCGCGCTGCAATACACCAACACCCGCGGTGCCTACAAGGGCATCGTGGACGGTACTGTGGATATCGCCATCTGCGTGGCCCCCTCGGAGGAGCAGTTGGCCTACGCCGAGGAAATGGGCGTGGAGCTGGAATTTACCCCCATCGGGCGGGATGCCTTCGTGTTTTTGGTCAACCGCAACAATCCCGTGGATAACCTGACCGTGGAGCAGCTCAAGGGCATTTACGCAGGGAAGTACCGAAACTGGTCGCAGGTGGGCGGAGACAACACCCATATCGCGGTCCTGAGGCGCAACCAAGGGAGCGGCAGTCAGTCCGCCCTTCTGAATTTCATGGGCGATACTCCCATAAAGACCGACTATTTCTCCTTCCTCGGCCGCTCCATCGGCTTCTCCTTCCGCTTCTACGTGGAGGGCATCGTGGGAGAAAACGCGCCCAACGGTGGCGTGAAGATGCTGTCCCTGGACGGCGTTTACCCCGACGTGGAGAATATCCGCAACGGCTCTTATCCCATCGTGAACGACTTCTACGCCGTCACCCGCAAGGGGGAGACCAATCCCAACGTGCAGAAATTCGTGGCTTGGATGCTCTCGGAGGAGGGTCAGGCCATCGTGGAGGGATCCGGGTACGTGGGGGTACAGTAATGCAGAATGCAGAATAGTGAATTGAAAAAACAGGCGGCCTACCGAGATGGTAGATCGCCTGTTTTTTCGTTATTTGATATGGAGTTTCTTTGCCTCGATCACGGTCCGCAGAAGGTCGCGGAAGTCCTGCTCGGAGCCTTCGGTGAAGCCGTTCTTTGCGACGATGTGGGCGGCCCGGGGGTTGATGCACAGATAGAAATACTGCTCGGATTCGGTTACCTTGATGATGGCGTCGTACTTGCATTTCACCAGCTCGGTCTTGACCGTGGATTCGGAGGAATCCTCAAAATGATCCTCGGTGAACCGATAGGTGCTGACGGTATTCAGCGCGGCCTGCTTACGGGCGACGTGCTTGATCAATACGGGGTTTCCAAAGATGAAGACCATGGAGAGCGCAATGATGATGATGGAGTATGCGACCGAGGTGAAGTCCAGCATGAATTCCCCGTCGATCAAGAAAAAGAGGCCGGATAGGAGCAAGCAGAGGAGCAGTATGCCGCTACAAGCACCCAAAATTATGTTGAGGATCAAGTTGGCTTTGCGCCTGTAGTGGCGATTGAACTCAATGATGCAATCGTAGGTATAGGCGGTTTGATTGTTGATCTGCATGGTATTGCCCTTTCTCATAATAAAATATTGAAGGTTTTTTGGGGAGCCCCTTTGGCGTTCTCCCGCTCTCTCACATATCTTCCATTCCGCTCTGCACCAGGGAGATGTTCAGGTTGCCGTTCCGCTGACGCAGCTGATCGATGAACTCCTTTTCGCGGTGCTTGTCCTTCAGGATAATGCGGTAGTCCAGTTCCAGGAGGGTGCCGTAGTCCTGGGTCTTGATGCGGTTGAGGTGGGAATAGCGGCAGTATTCCTTCAGTACGGGCTCAAACACCCCGTCGTAGTCCAAAGACTCGGGAATGAGGACGCGGAGCCGCTTGCCCGTCCCGCCAAAGCGATCCAGCCCAATGATCGAGGTGATCAGAATGAATACCAGGATCAGTCCGACGGCAATCGCGCCAAAACCGATGAAGCCCACGCCGCAGGCAATACCCGCCGCGATGGAGATGTAGTAATAGACGATATCCCGAGGATCCTCTACCGTGTTGCGGAAGCGGATCAGCGCCAGACCACCGCCGATGGAGATGGCGCGGGCGATATTGGAGCCGATACAAATCACAATGACGGATACGATGGGGCCCAGAAGCATCATGGTAAAGAGCATGGCGGGACGAAAGCCCGTGCGGCGGTGGGTGAACAGGTAGACCAGCATGATGGCCACCGACAGCCCCATGGCACAACCCATCACAGACAGGGCGTGGCCTAAGGTAATGACGGTAATATCAATGGTTTCCAAAATGTAATTCATGGTTGAAGCCTCCGATCAATGTATGAGTCTTAGATAATGCGCTTCCTCGGGATGGGCTGCGCAGGCGCGGGCATGGGAGGTGAGCTTGAAATCGGTTCCCACCTTGGAGAACGTGTGGAAGGATAAGCCGAAATCGCTCATGACGCGGGAGAACCAAAAGGGAACCGCACCGGAAAATTTGACCTCCATCAAGGTGTATCCCGCGGTCAGGAGGGGATCGCCGTAACGGCCCAGCTCCAGGCGCAGATCGTGACGGCGGGCGAGGATGTCGCTGTCAAAGGTTATGCGGAAGGAGGGATTGCTTTTTTCATGGTATGCGGTGCGGAGATAGCTGACGTAGACTCGCGGCTGAACGTCCTCGTGAGAGCGGTAGTAGTCGATTTCTCTGAGAACCTGTTCGTCTATATAGGACAGCCTTGCAGGGTGGATGCCGGTTTCCAGAAAGGCTTCCGCATCGCGGAGAGGGAGCTTGGCGCGGCGCTTGGTTCCCACGCCGTCCTGCTTCTTTTTCAATTCCAGAAAAACCGTAGAGTCGGGAGTAGGGACGCCGTAGCTGCGAAGTCGTAGCTTTTCCTTGTAGTAGGGAAGGGCTACCGAATTGCGGATCACGTGATCATCCGCCCCGTCATAGTAGAGGCTGGAGATCATGTAGGGCTTACCGTCGGCGTTGTGGGGATCGAAGTCCATGTGAGCAGATAGGCGAGCCTGTAGGTCTGCTATGAGCGCCGTCTGAACAATGGTCTTTTTTTCCATTCTTCGGAAAGTGTTAGACATGAAGCCTCCGTTTTTTTTATTAAAAAAATTAAACACTTTCTATTATAAATCCAAACTATGACCGAGGCGTGAACAAAAAAAGGAAAACCGGCAAATTCACAGATTATTTACGAGTATTTATGGGTATCTGCGAAATAAGCCGCCTGTTGCCCAACTTTTTCAGCGGCTAATTTGGCTGAGACAGTACACACTATCTCTGAATCGTTTACGCGAAAGGAGATTTTTTCATCATGTTCAAAGAAAAAAAGCGCTCGCCTCTGTATCGCGGGGGAATTCTGGCTTTGGTGCTTTTGGCGGTGCCGGGGATGATCCTCCGGCCTGCCTGCGCCGACGGTGTGAGCTGGTATTGCACCCGTACGGAAAATCATGTCCAGCCCATAGCTGATCCTTCGCTTCGAGCGGTAGAGCAATACGGCGGCTACTATATCGATCATACCCACACACAGCCTGACGCAGAGGATAAGGTGGTCTACCTGACCTTTGATGCGGGATACGAAAATGGGAACGTAGCGAAGGTTTTGGATGCACTCAAGTCTGAGGACGCAGTCGGCGCATTCTTTATTCTGGGTCACGTTGCCGAAAGGTATCCCGACCTGGTTCGGCGTATGTCGGCGGAAGGGCATCTGGTTTGCAATCACACGTACAGCCATAAAAACCTGTGTGGCAGATCGGCGGCTGAGATCTCCGAGGAGCTGATCCGCCTGGAGACTGCTTGCCGCGATGGTGCAGGTGTGGAGGTCGCCAAGTATTTCCGGCCGCCCGAGGGATGCTTTGACGAGACCATGCTTTCTGAGGTGCAGGGGCTGGGCTATAAAACGATTTTCTGGAGCTTTGCCTACGCCGATTGGGATAATGCCAAGCAACCCGATCCCACCTTGGCTAAGAAAAAGATTCTGGACAACCTGCATAACGGAGCGGTGATTCTTCTGCATCCCACATCCGCCACCAACGCCGCGATCTTAGGAGACGTGCTTCGGGAGATGAAGACCCAAGGATACCGCTTTGGTACCTTGGACGAGCTGACGGGAGGTGTATAACGTGGCGATCAATCAACGAAACGACCGTTTACGAAGACAAAGCTCTGCCCGTAAGGGAAGGATCCTGTGGGTGGTGCTGGCAGCGGTGTTTTTGCTGCTGGTTACCGTGACCCTGTGGGTATGGGTGCGGACACGGGCTGCGGAGGGCTACGGTGCGGGGCGCTTTCATCATTCCCTGGAGGAGGCAGACTCCGATTTTGTATCCGTGACGGAGGAAAGTCCCGTTGCGCAGTTCTTTCATGCTGAGGATATCCCGGTATCCGAAATGGGAAGCGGAGGGGAGACCTCAGACGACGAGATCGTGTACCATAGCCGCAAAAACGATCGCATGGAGATTGCCCTCTCCTTTGACGACGGCCCCCACCCTCGCCTCACTCCGATCATTCTGGATATTCTGGAGGAATACGGTATCAAGGCGACCTTTTTTATGGTGGGAGAGAACGTGGGCTACTATCCCGCTGCCGCCCGCGCCGTGGTAGAGGCCGGCCATGAAATCGGGAATCATACCTTTTCCCATCGGAAGTTCGGACGCATGACCGAGCATGAGATGCTGGATGAAATTGCCTCCTGTGAGGATGCCATTGCTTCGGTGTCCGAGAATCCCGTTCATTTTATCCGCCCTCCCGAGGGGCAGATGAGTGATGCCATGCGGCGCGTGGTGGGGACTCTGCACTATCGGATCATTCTGTGGGATGTGGATACACGGGATTGGGCACACACGCCGCCTGCCGAGATCAGCCGACACATTTTGGATACGGTTCAGGCGGGGGATATCATCCTTATGCACGATTTCATTGGTCATGACAGCCCCACGCCCGAGGCGCTGCGCATGGTGATCCCCGAGCTGCTTGCCCGCGGATATCGCTTCGTCACGGTGGGAGAATTGGTGGATGGGGATTGACTCCGAGGATACGCCACGCTTTGCGTCTTTCCGTGAAGCGTGGTGCCTTTTGATTGTAAACATTCTCTAAATTTTTTGCTCTTTATGTTTTATTTTGTCTATATATATGTTATAATTATCTTTAATCCGCATGAATCCTCATGAAGACGGCGGAGGAAATCTACGGTAAAATCCGAGAGAGTGAGGTGTCTGTTCTATGGGCGAATTTGCAGCGGCAATTCAAAATCTTTGGGAGAACTACATATGGTATCCCATCTCCAATTTTTCGGTTGGAGATGCGCTGGATATTTTGGTTTTGACGGCCGTTTTGTACGGCTTGTTCCTGTTCTTCCAGGAGCGACGCGCCGGAAAACTGGCCGTAGGATTGGTCATCGTGATGGCGATTTATGTGATTGGCGACCTGGCAGGTCTGCGAACCGTCCATCAACTCATGGATTGGATCGCCCCCTTTTTCATCGTTCTGGTAGCGGTGATCTTTCAACCTGAGATCCGGGATGGTCTGGAGCGCCTGGGCGACAAGCCCTTTGGATTTCTCATTCACAATCGGGATCATGCAGATACCGCGAAGGTCATCAGTGAGGTGGTAGAGGCCGCCTGTCAGATTGCGCAGACCAACAAGGACGGCGCGCTCATCGTCATTGAGCGTTCCACCCCCCTCGGCGATTTTGTCAATCGTGGGCATAAGCTGGATGCCGAGGTGTCCGCAGGACTCCTTCGAAATATTTTCGTGGACGGAACCCCTCTGCACGACGGTGCCGTAATCATTCGGAATAACCGTATAGCCGCCGCCTGCTGTGAATTACCCTTGACCTCCAACGAAGAGGTGGTCAGAGGCGTGGGCTCCCGTCACCGCGCGGCCGTGGGCATTACCGAGGTCAGTGATTGCGTGGTCGTTGTCGTGTCGGAGCAACGGCACGTGATCTCCATTGCCAATAACGGATATCTGAAAAAGAACTATAATCAAAAGGCAGACGAGTTTCTGAATGAGGCCAGCGCTAAGTCCATTCAGAAGGCCCTTCGTAAGGACCTGGCGCGATTGCTTCGCGGAGATACCAAGATTTTCGGCGCCACCGACGAGGACGGAGATGAGGTGGAGCGCAAGAGCATTTTGCCCGAGATCCGATTTACCTGGGGCTTTGGCGCCAAAACCGAAAAAGCGGATAAGCAGAAGCCTGCCGTTAACCGCGAGATCGGGAATCATCTCCCTAAGGGGAAAAAGAACCGATACCACATTACCCAGGTATCCAAGGGAACTGCGTCGGAGGAATTCGACGTGCGACCAGCGGCGGATCCTTCGGCTACAGACGAAACGTCCCGTACGGATACCGACTCGGAGCGCTGAGCCCTTCGAGGTTAGTTCAAGAAAGGATCAATACCCATGAGTCATTATAAATTGCGCGAGGGCGAGAGCATTCGGAAGCCTGTCGTCAAGCGGGATCGCATTGAAATTCGCATCCCCGTTTTGCTGATCTGCCTGGCCCTGGCCTTCTTGATTTGGCTATACGTCGTCAGCTTTTCCAAGCTCAACAGCCAATTGCCCGAGGATACCGGAGCGGCCGCCGGTCGGGATACCGCCGCCACATACGAGTCTACCGATACAGATACCTATGGCCTTCTCGAAACGAACGGTACCCCTGTGGCCGTAAGTGTGTGAGAGTGCTGCTTCCTATGTCTATGAGTATGAATCAGGATTGGCTGTATCGGGGAGTTATTATCGAGGGAATTTCGGTCCCCGTAGGTACGTCGGAAGCTGACGTGCTGCTGAAAGCGGAGCAGAAAATGAAGCGGAGCGGCGTTCCTGTCGGATCGCTTCATTTTCGCCTTTATAAAAAATCGGTGGATGCCCGGAAGCGGGAGGATATCCGCCTGGTCTATTCGGTTCTCGCCACCGCCAAAGGGAAGCATCCCGGCTTTTCCGAGGAGAAACTGCATCGTATGGGCATGAAGCCCTACTGCGAAACGGCTTTGCAGGTGGAACGGGGATCTGTCCCCCTTTCTGCCCGTCCTTTGGTGGTGGGCATGGGTCCTGCCGGACTTTTTTGCGCATATCTTCTTGCCAAGGAGGGCTTTTTCCCCATTTTGATCGACCGTGGAGATTCCGTGGCGGATCGGGTGCGGACGGTGGAGAGCTTCTACCGAAACGGACGTTTGGATACTGAATCCAATATCCAGTTCGGCGCAGGCGGCGCGGGAACCTTTTCGGATGGCAAGCTTCTGACCCGTATCAATGATGCCCGTTGCTCCTTCGTCCTGGAAACACTTCGCGAGATGGGGGCGCCCGAAGATATTACTCTCCAGGCCAAGCCCCACGTAGGCACTGACGTGCTTCGAGGCGTGGTGCAAAAAATGCTGGATGCCATTTCGGAGATGGGCGGCGAGGTGGTTTACCGTTGCCGTATGGATGGCTTTGAGCGCCGTGCAGACGGAACTTTCTCGGTCAAAACCACTCGTGGAGAGCTATCCTGCGGAGTGATCGTCCTGGCTCCCGGCCATAGCGCGAGGGATACCTATAAAATGCTTCTGGAAAAGAACATGATGCTGGAGGCAAAGCCTATATCCGTTGGTGTGCGTATCGAGCATTTGAAAAAGGATATGGACACCATGCTGTACGGCTCCATGGCGGGACATCCCGACCTGGGGGCCGCCGAGTATCACCTGTCTGATACCCGCGGAGAGCGAGGGGTCTATACCTTTTGCATGTGTCCCGGAGGCGAGGTGGTGGCGGCCGCCTCGGAGGAGGATACCGTTGTGGTCAATGGTATGAGCTGCCGCGCACGAAATCAAGTGAATTCCAACGCCGCTATCGCCGTGTCCATCCGAACCTCGGATTATGAATCAGTGGACGGAAGCGAGGTGCTGGGCGCGATCGCTTTCCAGCGCCGTATCGAGAAAGCGGCATTCCGCGCAGGCGGTGGAAATTATGATGTTCCCGTTCAGACCGTAGGGGACTTTCTGGACGGCACGGGAGATCGCGCTACCCGGGGACCCTCTCGCGTCCAGCCCTCCTACCGCGGCGGCGAGCATTGGAAACTGGCTCCCGTAAGTGAAACTCTACCTTCGTACGTCTGCGAGTCCCTGCGCTACGGACTCCGTTCCTTTGATCGCAAGGTACAGGGCTTTGCCATGCCTGAGGCAATTCTGTCTGCGGCCGAGACCCGCACCTCTGCTCCCGTTCGTATCCTGCGGGGAACGGATTTTTGCGCAGTTGGCTGTCCCGGGGTCTATCCCTGCGGTGAGGGGGCCGGATATGCAGGCGGTATCACCAGCGCGGCTGTGGATGGCCTTAAGGTGGCGCAGGCGATCCTGGCAGCCTATGCGCCGGCACAGTAACGATTTATATGGAGCATATCCCGAAAATTCTTGCGGTGTTTTTGCAAGGATATGCTGAGTATGTAAAGGTCCCCATGAGAGAACATGCGATTCTGCTTTCGATCGGAGAACGAGTATCGTGCAGAAACGCATGATGAGTGCCTTTCCGTAGGGGAAAGGGCGTTTCAGAACCGCATATGAAAGGATTACCATTTTGAAAGATACAGAGACCAAGCACCCCGCGGCGCGGGAGCGAATATGGACGCTCCGTTGCGACGTGGATGATCCGGGCTACAAGACCGCGACAGAAACCCTTTGCCGTGAACTGGGGATCACACCCTTGACCGCGAGGCTCCTTTGCAACCGCGGCTATACCACCCCTGCTGAGGCAGAGCTTTTTCTGCATAACGACGAGCGGGCTTGGCAGGATCCCATGCAGATGGCAGACATGATTCACGCTGTGGAGAGGACACTGAGAGCTGTCAGTGACGGGGAAAAAATTGCCATTTACGGAGACTATGACGTGGACGGTGTCACATCGGTAACCTCCCTATACCTGTATTTGACAGAGTTGGGGGCGGACGTGACCTGTTACATCCCCAGCCGTTTGGGCGAGGGATACGGTATGTCGGTGGGTGCCGTGGATCAACTCTCGGATATGGGAGTTACCTTGATCATTACGGTGGATACGGGTATTACCGCCCATGGGGAAATTGCCCATGCGGCCGCGTTGGGCATCGATACGGTGGTGACCGACCACCACGAATGCCACGACGAGATCCCGCTATGCTCCGCTGTCGTCAATCCCCATCGCCCTGATTGCCCCTATCCCTTCAAGGAGCTGGCCGGTGTAGGGGTTGTCTTCAAATTTATCTGCGCTTGTGAGGCGACCCGCACGCAATGCTCTCCCCGAGAGGCGTTGGACGCCATCAGTAACCGCATGATCGACTTGGTCGCCATCGGTACCATAGCCGACGTGATGCCCTTGACCCGGGAAAACCGCTTCATCGTGTCCCGCGGCCTGGCTATGCTGAATCATACGCAACGTCCCGGCTTGGCCGCTCTGCTGGATGCCATTTCGGGAAGCGGAACCAGTCGCCCGGTTTCCAATCTTCCTACCGCGAAAAAGCCCCGCAGAAAGGTTAACGCAGGACTTGTGGGATTTGGCATCGCTCCCCGCATCAACGCAGCCGGAAGAATTGCTCATGCCATGAAGGCGGTGGATCTTTTGTTGGCAGATACCCCCGAGCGGGCGGAAGCCCTGGCGGAGGAGCTTTGTGAGATCAATAGCCGCCGTCAAGCCGAAGAGAATCGCATCGCTGAGCAGGCGTACGCTATGATCGAAGCCCAATTGGCCGATGCCGCGGCCCGTCAGCTTCCTCCCCCCGGTGTGATCGTTTTGGAGGAGGACGGATGGATGCAGGGCATCGTGGGTATCGTGGCCTCCCGTATTACTGAAAAGTACGGCCTCCCCTCTATTCTGATATCCTTTGAGGGCGCCGTCATGGGCGAGCCTTCACCGCATGATATCGGAAAGGGATCCGGCCGCAGTGTAAAGGGCTTGAATCTGGTAGATGCATTGGCAGATTCCAAGGAGCTTTTGGTTCGTTTCGGAGGACATGAGCTGGCGGCAGGTCTTACCATCCGCCGCGCCGATATCCCCGATTTTCGTCGGCGGATCAACGCCTATGCGGCTGAACGGCTTACCGAGGATATGACCGCCGTTCGGTTCGAGGCTGATTGTGAGACAGACATGGATAGCCTAACTGTGAAGGTGGCGGAGGAGCTGGAGCTTTTAGAGCCCTTCGGTGTGGAAAATCAGCCCCCCTTGTTCATCCTGCGGGATGCGGTGGTGCAAAAGATTATTTCCATGGGCGCAGGGAAGCACTCCAAACTGATGATTTATAAGGACGGCCGTATTCTGCAGGCAATCTGGTTCAGTAAGGCCACGGCAAGCCTGCCCTTCGTAGTGGGAGATACGGTGGACGTCCTGTTCCAGTTGAATATCAACGACTACCAGGGTGTTCGGAATCTGCAGCTCATTGTGCAGGATCTGCGTCTCTCCGAGCATTACCTGGAGGCACGCCGCTTGGAGGAGACCCGTCTTAAGGAGATCCTGGAGGGGAATCCAATCTTTGAGGAAGAGCAGCTTCTTCCGACCCGAGAGGAGATCGCGCAGGTCTTTACGGTCTTCCGCAACGATGCGCGGATTGGAAATTGTACCGTCAGCGAGCGCAATCTTTTGGATCGGGTCAACCGCGGAGACCGCGGAGACCGCGGAAACCGCGGAAACTGCGGAAACCGAGGCGACCACGCCGAGGCTTCCATCGGGCTTGTGAAGCTTCGTCTGATCATTCGAATTCTCAACGAGATGGAGGTTTGCCGCATACGGGATCCCATCGACGGTATATACATTTTTGAGGTCAATTTTGAATCCCCGAAAACCAGCATAGACGCCTCTCCCTTGATGCAAAGCCTGCGGCTGCAGCTTTTGGCGGGGCAGGCGGAATCGCATAACTGACATCCGAAATTTCAGCCTTGAAAGGACAGATTATGGAACAATCCACCCACGTCGGCATCGACCGACTTTTGGAAATACTCCGAGCTACCGGAAAAAAATATGACCTGGATAAGATCCAGGCGGCCTATGCCTATGCCGCCGGTCTGCACGAGGGGCAATTCCGCGTCAGTGGGGATGCCTATATCACTCACCCCATCGCCGTGGCCGAAATCGTGGCGGGCTTGGAGCTGGATACAGACTCCATCTGCGCCGCCCTTCTCCACGACACCGTGGAGGATTGCAGCGACAAGACCAACTGCCAGGAGATCACCAAGCGCTTCGGTGCCGACGTGGCCATGCTGGTGGAGGGCTTGACCAAGCTGGTGACTCTGCAGATAGACGACAAGGAGGACGCTCACATCGAGAACCTCCGTAAGATGCTGTTGGCCATGTCCAAGGACGTGCGAGTCATCTTTATTAAGCTCTGCGACCGCCTCCATAATATGCGTACTCTGGAGGCGAAGCCTGACCATAAGCGGCGTATCACCGCACTGGAGACCATGCAGGTCTACGCGCCCCTGGCTCATCGACTCGGTATGCAGAAGATCAAGCAGGAGCTGGAGAATTTGGGTATGCAATACCTGGATCCCATTGGCTACGCCGAGGTCAAGGACGAGATTGAGCGCAAGTACGGCATGAGTGTGGGATTTATCGAAAATATCCGCGGTATCGTGGCAGAGAAATTGAACGAGAACGGGATCAAATTCCATCTGGAGGGACGCATTAAAACCGCCTACTCCATCTACCGCAAGATGTTCAAGCAGAATAAGTCCTTTGATGAGATCTACGATTTTTATGCCATGCGTATCATCGTGGATACCGAGCTGGAGTGCTATACGGTGCTGGGTATCATCCACGAAATGTTCAACTCCATTCCCGGCCGTTTCAAGGATTATATCTCCATTCCCAAGCCCAATATGTACCGATCCCTTCATACCACGGTTATCGGTCGGGACGGTATCCCCTTTGAGGTACAGATCCGTACCTGGGAGATGCACCACATCGCGGAATACGGTGTCGCCGCCCACTGGAAGTACAAGTCGGGCGCGACCTCCCAGGCCGATCTGGATCAGAAGCTGGAATGGATCTCCCGCCTCATTGAGACCGAGGACGGAACCCGTGACCCCGAAGAATTCATGACTGCGTTGAAAATCGATATTTTCCATGACGAGGTCTTTGTCTTTACTCCCAAGGGTGACGTGTGCGCTCTGCCCCAGGGCGCGACGGTTATTGATTTTGCCTACTCCATTCACTCGGAGGTGGGAAACAAGATGCTGGGCGCCAAGATCAACGGTAATATCGTGCCCATTGACCGTGTTCTGGAAAACGGCGAGATCGTGGAGATTCTGACCTCCTCGACCTCCAAGGGACCCAGCCGTGATTGGCTGAACATCGTTCGTACCAGCGAGGCGCGAAATAAGATTCGCCAGTGGTTTAAACGGGAAAAGAGAGCCGATAATATCGTAGTGGGTAAGGCCGCCATCGATGCGGAAATCAAGAAGCTCGCCCCCCGTCTGCCCGAGGCTAAGCGCGCTGAGGCCGTGGCCAACGTAGCTGCCCGTATGGGATACGCTACCTCCGACGATCTGTACAACTCCATCGGATACGGAGAATTGCCCATTGCCAAGCCCCTCCGCCGTCTGAAGGAGGAGGTGGAGGCAATGATGCCTCCTGAGCCTGCGGAGGAAGCCGTTTCCGTGACCAAGATGACCGCCGAGGTCGTTCAGCAGGTGGCTACCTCGGTTCGCCCCCACAACCTCAAGCATAATAGCGGAATCGTTGTGGACGGCGCTGAGGGCTGTGCCGTAAAGTTCGCCAAGTGCTGTAATCCTTTGCCCGGAGACGAGGTGGTGGGATTCGTTACCAAGGGCTACGGGATATCCATTCATAAACAGGATTGTCCCAACGTATTGCAGGGTAAGGATAATCCTGACCTGGCGGAGCGCTGGAAGCCCGCACACTGGGAGGGCACTGTAATGGATTCCTCCCGAAGCGTGTACGAGGCCTTGCTCCAGATCCATACTCTGGATACCGTGGGCGTGCTGGCCGACATCACGGTGGCTTTGGCGGATATGAAGGTATCCATTCTCCATATCAATTCCCAAAAGGCGGGCGTGGACCGTGTGATCATTAACCTTAAGGTGAGCTGTAAGAACGTGGAGCATTACAATTCCATCGTTTCCCGCCTGCGCGCTCTCAAGAACATTCTGGACGTGACCAGAGGTTTTTCGTGAGGAGAGAGGGGACGGGGGAGCGTGCCTCCGGCATCCTAAACCCCTTTTGAAAAAAGGTTTAGGAATCCCAAAAACTTTAAAAATAAGGATTCATATAGTATGAAAGCAGTGATACAAAGAGTTGCCTCCGCAAAGGTCGAGGTTGACGGTGAGCTGGTCGGCTCCTGCGGCCACGGGCTTCTGATCCTGTTGGGGGTCGCTGTTGGCGACACCGAGGAGGATCTTGACCGCATGCTCCAAAAGATCCTGAAGCTTCGCATTTTTGAGGATGAAAACGGGAAAATGAACCGTTCAGTTCAGGATATTAACGGAGAGATGCTGGTGGTTTCCCAGTTTACCCTGCTGGCCAATTATAAGCATGGAAACCGTCCCGATTACATGGGCGCCGCCGCTCCGGCAGAAGCAAACCGTCTCTACGAGCAATTCGTGGAGAGGGCGAGTGCATCTCTCTGCCACGTAGGCCACGGGCAATTCGGCGCGGATATGCAGGTATCTCTTGTGAACGACGGCCCTGTAACCATCGTGATGGAGAGCGACGTCCTGCGCCCGACGACGAAGGCGTGATCCGCGCGGCACGGAAGCAATGCCGCAGGAAGATCAAAATTCAGATATATTTTCGGAGAAAAACATGAGACTCTATATAGAAGGCTCGGTCAACAAATACTATGTACAGACACTCTGTATGATCTTTTTCCCGGGTTCGAAATTTTCGGATGACGAGCCCATCACCGAGGATACCCCTGAGATGTGGGTATCCATGACTAAATCTCCCGAAGCGGGGGTGGACGTAATGGCAAAGCTGTCCTATCGCGGCCAGTCCTCCGAGGCTGCCCGCCACTACGACTACCGCGAGGGGTATACCCGTGAGCGATTGGAAAAGATCGCCGTGGGAGATGCTGTGACCACGGTATGCGAGGAGGTCATGGGCTACCGCTCCTCTTGGGGAATGCTCACGGGGGTTCGTCCCTCTAAGGTTGCGACGGAATTGCTCCAGAAGGGTATGAGTAAAACCCACATCCGTAAGCAACTGACCAAGGATTATTTCGTGATTCCCAAAAAGGCCGCTTTGGCCACCGACGTAGCCATCAACGAGGCCCGCTTGGTGGGAACGCCCCATAAAAAGGATTGCTCTGTGTACGTGTCCATCCCCTTCTGTCCCACTCGGTGCGCTTATTGCTCCTTTGTGTCCTATACCTCAAAGCGGCTTTTATCCTTGATTCCCGACTATCTGGTTCGTTTGGTCAAGGATCTGGAGGGAACCTTTGAAACCATCAATAAGCTGGGGCTCCGTGTCCGCACCATTTACATCGGTGGCGGTACGCCTACCATCCTGGATGCGGGTCAGATGGAGTATCTGTTGGGGGCTATTGAGCGCATGACCGACGTCCGTGCCTTGGAGGAATATACGCTGGAGGCGGGCCGACCCGATACCATTGATGCAGATAAGCTGGCCGTCGCCCGTAGCTTCGGCGTTGGACGGATCAGCGTTAACCCCCAGACCCTGTGCGATGACGTGCTTCGCCACGTGGGCCGGGCCCATACCACCGAGATGTTCTACAAGGCTTATGAGATCGCCCGTGCATCGGGGATTCCCGTCATCAACACCGACTTGATTGCAGGTCTGCCCGGCGATGGCTTCAAGACCTTCTCGGCTTCCTTCGATAAGATCATGGAGCTGCGTCCTGAAAACGTTACGGTACATACCTTCTGCGTGAAAAAATCCGCCGAGCTTCGCCAGGCTGGAGCCGATATCTACTCCATGCGGGGCGGTGATACGGGGAAGTGCGTGGATTATTCTCAGATTCAATGCACCCACGAGGGGTATATCCCATATTATATGTACAGACAAAAGAATACCGTCGGAAACTTTGAAAACGTGGGCTTTGCTCTGCCCGGCTATGAGGGACTCTACAACATCTACATGATGGAAGAGGTCCATTCCATCTTTGCGGCAGGTGCCGGTGCGGTGACCAAGCTGGTGGATTACTCTCCGGTCGATGGCTCCCCCCGTTATATCGAGCGTATGTTCAATCCCAAGTACCCCTACGAATATTTGGACGAGACCGGTGCCGCCGCCATGCAGGAGAAGCTGGTACGGGCGGATACCTTCTATCGGGAGCGTTCCATGCTGGATTGAGCGATTTTAGCGGTCTAACGGCCTGGCGGTTTTCTCTGAACAACGTGTGTCCTCTGCCCATACTGCCCTCCGTTGCTCATTGATTGAAAACGGAATGCAGTAGCACCCTCCCGGAAAGGAGATCGTACCATGAAAAAATTCCAATCCACTACCCCTATCCGTCTCCCCCTGACCTTTGGAAGCCCCGATGAGGGGGTGGCCCTGGTTAAGCGAAACGAGCGCGAGATGGATGAACGGCTCACTGCTTGCGCCGCCGCCATCAGCGCTGATTGCGTGGCTCACGGCGTTCGTGTGATCCGCCTGTCCGGCCCGACCTGCGTGGGCAAGACTACTGCCGCTGAAAAGCTTACCGAGGCTCTGGAGGCCGCAGGACGGGTGGTCCACCCCATCTCCATTGACGACTTTTTCTACGGACGCGACGTGCTTCACAGAATGGCCGAGGAAAGTGGCCAGCAGAAGCTGGATTATGATTCGGTCAAGACGATCGATCTGCCTGCACTCCGTAAATGCGTTCGTGAGTTGATGGAACAGGGAAATACTCAAATTCCCATTTTTGATTTCAAAACGGGTTACTGCGAGGGTTACCGTACACTGACGGTTCCGGAAGGAGAGGAGCCCATCTTCCTGTTTGAGGGAATCCAGGCGGTCTATCCCGAGGTAACTGCCCTGTTCGAGGGTATTCCTGAGCGGAGCCTGTTCATCAATGTCATGAAGGATACCGTTCTCTATGACGAGGCAGGGAACGAGCGGGTCTTTACGGCTGACCGCATCCGCTTGCTGCGCCGACTCGTTCGTGACGAGGCCAAGCGAGACTCCTCACCGGATTTTACACTGACTCTGTGGCGAAGTGTGCGGGAGAATGAGTTGAAGTCCATTCTGCCCTACGCCTCAGCCTGTGATTACGGAATCGATTCCAACATGGCCTTCGATATCCATATGCTGACCCCCCATCTCCGACGGATCTTTGCGGAGCAGCCCTGCGACGGTGATGAGGTAGAGGTACAGAATGCCATTCTCGCATCCATCGAGGGCGTAGAGGGAATTTCCGATGCCTGCCTGGCGCCGAATTCTCTTTACCACGAGTTCATTCTGAAACAGAAATAATTCCCACGCTTCCGTCATACCATAGAGCAGAACCTGTTTCTGCGAGGTATACGTATGCGTTCACCCATTCGCTCCAAGCAACCTGCATTCCTGTCGGGAGTGAGCATGCTCACCCTGTCCGCACTGACCGTGAAATTGATCGGCCTGTTATACCGCATACCCATGCTTCGATTTCTGGGAACCGAAGGAATGGGCTACTTCAACACCGCCTACGAGATATACGCCCTCTTTTGTGTGATTTCCACGGCGGGATTACCTGTAGCCATGTCCGTTCTGATCGCCTCCCTGGAGGCAGAAGGACGCGGGCGGGAAAGCGAGCGGGTTTATCGAATCGCTCTGGCATTGTTTGCCGGTATTGGCGCGGTGGGAACGGCGCTTTTGTGGGGATTCTCCCATCCCTTGGCGAGGTTGCTCGGAAACCCGATGTCGGCCGTCTGTATGCGTGCCATCGCCCCCACCGTGTGGCTCATCTGCTTATCTTCGGCCTTTCGGGGTTTCTTCCAAGGACGGCGCAATATGCTTCCCACCGCCCTGTCTCAAGTGATCGAGGCGGGGGGCAAGCTGTTTTTGGGGGTGGCTTTCGCCGTATATGCTCGCGGACGAGAGGCAGATTTGCCTACCACGGCGGCCTATGCCGTGGCCGGAGTGACCGTGGGAACGGCGCTGTCCGTTCTGTATTTGGCGGTCAGTAAGCGCATATCCGACCGTCAAGAAGCCATGCCCGTGCCTTCGGCAGAGGGAAAAACGCCCATTTTGCGCGGACTTTTGATGACTGCCGTACCCGTGACCTTGAGCGCAGGATTGGTCAGCTTGACCAAGTGTATCGACCTTGCATTGATCCTTCGCCGACTGCAATCTGTGGGCTATACGGCCTCCGAGGCGAACTCCCTGTACGGATGCTATTCCACCCTGGCCATTCCCGTGTTCAACGTGTTGCCCTCTCTGACCTCATCCGTCGCTCTCGCGGCCGTTCCGGCATTGTCGGCAGCCCTGCAAAAGGGGAAGGAGGGAAAGACGGAGCTGCAGAGAACGGCGATATCGTCTCTGGGTCTGACCATGGCCGTGGCCATTCCCGCCGCTTTGGGCGTTGCCGTGTTTGCCGAGGACATTCTTGCCCTCTTGTTTGCGGGGCAACCCGAGGCTATCACCCAGGCGGCCCCTTGGCTCTCCCTCCTGGGACTGTCCATCCCCGCTGCTTGCCTGGTTACCTTGACGGGAGCCATGCTGCAGGCCGCCGGGAAAGCCAACCGCCCCATTGTCTCTATGCTGCTTGGCGTGGGGTGTAAGATCCTTTTGGCCTACGTCCTGTTGGGAAGGCCCGATTGGGGTATGGTCGGTGCCCCCGTCAGCTCTCTTGTCTGCGATACAGTGATCGTAATGGTTAACCTGTATTTTCTGCTTCGGCACGCCCCCGATATGCTCCCCTCTGCTCGTATAATGGTCGGTATATTCGGGATTCCCCTCCTGCTTTCGACCGGGGCAGTTGCTACGGTGCGGCTTTTGCGGGGATGGCTGGGATGGTCAGATCCGAACCCCCTCCATACCCTCGGCACCGTGGTCAGCGTGGCCTGTCTGTACGGAGCGGGTATGCTGATCGGAATATATTCGTATCGAAAACATATGTAAACGAGTAAACCCGTGGGTGAGTAAGCTCCCCGCGCCCCCTAAATACATCAATGAGGCAGGGCCTCCGGGGTGATGCCCTATGTCGCAAAATCTTCTCGCCGCCGAGCTTGCTCGGCTCTCGCCGCACGCCGAATAAATAGAGAAAAAGCTTCAGGAACGCTCAGAACCCCTTTTCAAAAGGGTTCTGAGCCGCCGGAGTCCCGCTCCCCTGAATAAATAAAGAAGGAAAATTATGCTATGAACAAACTCACAAAAGAGCAGCGCGACGGTAAGGTCCGCTATCTCCTGGAAAAAAATACGCCCTATACCTTTGATGACCTTGTGACCGTGGTGGAGCTTCTCCGCAGCGAGGGCGGCTGTCCCTGGGATATGGAGCAGGATCATAAGAGCATTCGAAACGACTTTATCGAGGAAACCTACGAGGTTATCGAAGCCATCGATACCGAAGACCCTGTCCTCCTGCGGGAGGAGTTGGGTGATGTCCTGCTTCAGGTGGTTTTTCACGCCCGCATCGAGCAGGAGCAGGACGTGTTCGGCATGGCCGAGGTGTCCAATGACATCTGCGCCAAGCTCATCCACCGCCATCCGCACGTGTTCGGTACGGTAGAGGTGGCGAATTCCGCCGAGGTTCTGAAAAATTGGGAGGCAATCAAGGGCGACGAAAAGCAGCGGGTCACCATGACGGACAAGCTTCGAGCCATCCCTCCCATGTATCCGGCCCTCATGCGGGCGCAAAAGGTGGGCAAGAAGGCCGCTTGCTTCGATTTCGGAAGTGCCGAGGAGGTCTATAAGAAGCTGGACGAGGAGATTGCCGAGGTGAAGGCCGCAGCGGCCGAAGGGAATCAGGATGCAGTTGCGGAGGAGCTGGGTGACCTGCTTCTGACGGTGACCAGCTTGGCCCGAAAGCTGGGGGTTAAGTCCGAGGAGGCTTTGTTCCATGCGACGAATAAGTTTATTGACCGTTTCGAAAAGGTAGAGAAGGCCGTGCTGGATCAAGGGAAGGATATGGAGACCCTTACCATGGCCGAGCTGGATGCCATCTGGGATTCCATTAAGCACGAAGCATGATCAATTCTGTGTCCCTTCCCCTGCGCCCGGCCGTAACTCTGCACCATACCTACGATGACCGCTTTAAGACGGCGCGACTCAGCCTGTATACGGTGATATCCGCCCATAGGGAGGAGTCCCCATTGATTACGTTGCTCTTCGGAATTCTGCGGCGGGGAAGCGAACGGTACCCTCGGCTATCCCTGTTGAACCGACGATTGGACGAGCTGTACGGAACAACACTCTCCATACGGAACTACCTGCATGGCGACCGTCACGTGGTGTGCTATACCGCAGAAATGCCGGAGCAGGCCTTTCTGCCTGACAGTGAGGAAAATCCCGACGTCCTGGGGGGCGTCATGGAGCTGCTTGCGGATATGATCCTGCACCCTCTCTGCGATGCGAACGGACAGCTTCGCCCGGAGGCCGTGGAAAAAGAGAAAAACGCCTTGGCGGATAGCCTGCGTTCTCTGAAAAACGATACCCGTGTGTACGCGGGAAACCGTTTGCGGGAGATCATGTGCGAGGGCGAGCCCTACGGATTATCTATAGGAGGTACCGTGGAGCAGGTAGCCGCCATGTCCTCTGCCGATGTGACCGACTGTTACCGGCGTCTGCTGGCTCATACCCGGATGGAGATATTCTATACGGGACGGACGACCGCCGACAACGTCACAGAGGCCTTCTGCAAAGCCTTCGGGGATTGGAGTCCCGCGGCCGCGCCCGCGGTTGCCCATGTCCGTCATATTCCCCCTGCCGCCCCGCGCTCGGTAACCGAGGATATGGCGGTCAGCCAGGGAAAGCTCTGCATCGGGTGGTCCTGCGGTGAGGATTATACCACTCTTCGCCGTGATCCGGATACCCTGGCGGCATATACCGTTTGCAATGAGCTGCTCGGCGTGATGCAAAGCTCGATCCTGTTCCGCACCGTGAGGGAAGAGTTAGGGCTGTGCTACTATTGCGATTCGGCATTGGATATGACCAAGGGAATCCTGTGGGTCTCCTGCGGAATCCGTCCGGACCGCCGTGACGAGGCCGAGGAGGCCATTACTACCTGCCTTTCAGGTTTGCAGAAGGGAATGATCCATCCGAAGGACGTAGAGCTGGCCAAACTGTCTCTGCTGAATAGCTACCGACAGATCCGAGATAGTCAATCCTCTATGGAGGTCTATGCCTTCAGCCGTCTCATGAATGGAACGGAGGATCGCATAGAGGATGAAATGGAGCGGATACGGAGGGTAACGCCCGCCGATGTGAAAAGGGTTGCCCAAGCCTTCAAGCCGGATACGGTCTTTTTCCTGAACGGCTCGGCTTGCGACGAGGAGGAGGATCTCGATGAGTGAATGGATACTTCATACCTGTCCCAAGCTGGAGGAGCGCTATTACGAGGCGCATCATCCTGTGGGCCTTCATGTTTTGGTAGCACCCAAGGAGCTTTCTGCGGCGTATGCAACCGTGGGCATCGAGTACGGCTCCCGAGATCGCTTCTCCGGCGGCGCGCTCCCCATGGGAATCGCTCATTTCCTGGAGCACAAAATGTTTGAAAGGGAAGGGGATGCATCCTGGGAGGATGTTTTCGCAGCCCTCGGCGCCGAGGTGAATGCCTATACCTCAGACGATTGTACGGCATATATGTTCTCCACTACGGAAAACCTGTCCCAGGCCCTGGAGGCACTCTTGACCATGGTGAAGGAATTGTCGGTGACGTCAGCCTCCGTCTCCCGCGAGAGGAAGATCATTGCCGAGGAGATCCGCATGAACGCCGATGATCCGTGGGAGGTCTGCTACGCCAATATGCTGCGCGGTCTCTATACTCCCGTGAGAAAGGGCGGGAATCCCGTTCGCGAGGAGATCTGCGGAACGGAAGCCTCTATCCGCCGTATTACACCTGCTCTGCTGACAGAGGCGCATAGCCGCTTCTACCATCCAAGCCGCATGACGTTGGCTGTGTCCGGCCGTGTGACACCGGAGGAGGTTTGGAAAGCGGTGGAAAAGGTGTTTGAGAATATGCCTGCACCGATGGATAACGAAGAATCCCGGCTCTCAAGTCGGCGCTGGCAGGAGCCTGCCGAGGTGTATAAGCCCCGGGTGTCCGTTTCCATGGATGCGGCCAAGCCTCTGTTCACAATTGGTATCAAGCTCCCCTCGGTGCCGAAGGATCCCGTGGAGCTGACCCATCTGGATCGGCAGATGACGGTCCTTGCGGAAATGCTGTTTTCAAGATCGGGGGATTTCTACGACAGCCTGTTTGAAAACGGACTGATCAGCCCGGGAATGTCCTACGGCTCATCCTTGGGAAGACCCGCCTTGGGCGGCGGCGACGGATACGGCTTCTTCTACCTGTCCGGGGAATGCGATTGCCCGGAGCAGGTCTACGATGCATTCATTGCTTACGTGTCTGCGCTTCACGAAAACGGCTTGGATGGTACGGCCTTTGACCGCGCTCGCCATACCGTGTATGCCGATTTCCTTTACGGCTTCGATTCAACCGAGGGGATCGCATCCTCCCTGATGGCGACCGCCATGGACGGCGTTCGGCTCTTTGATCTGATGGAGATTGACCGCAGATTAACCTTTGAGGAGATCACAGAACTATTTACCCGCGTGTTCCATGAAAAGCAATTTACCCTTTCGACGGTGCTTCCGTCGGACAAAATACAGGAGCCTTGATGCGATCAGAATCATTGCCGTATCGAAAATGCTCCATTTCCCAAGAAAGGAAGCTTTCCGCCTGTGAAAGCTACGGTTACAATTATGAGTACGACAGTCTCATTTCCCGGCCTCGGGATCGACAATTTTTCCTTCGATCGCGTCGCCGTCGAAATTTTCGGAAAGCCGATTTACTGGTATGGTGTTTTCATCATGCTGGGTATTTTGGCTGCCTTTGTCCACGCCTATCTGCGGTGCAAGCAGGAGGGGATCAAAGGAGACGATATCCTGGACGTAGGTCTTTTTACCGTCATCTTTGGTGTTGTGGGTGCGCGCCTGTACTACGTGCTGACCACGTTGGACGTCCATGAATACAACAATTTTATTGACGTGATCGCGGTATGGGAGGGCGGCCTCGCCATATATGGCGGTATTATAGCGGGAACCGCTGCCATAATTTTTACCTCTCTTTACAAGAAGATCAATCCCTTTAAGGTGACGGATACCATTGCGCCCGGCGTTGGCCTGGCCCAGGCCATTGGCCGTTGGGGCAATTTCATGAACGGAGAGGCGTACGGCTACGAGGTGGCAGAGAATAGCTTCCTCTACCGCTTCCGCATGGGTCTGATCTCGGATTACACGGGCTCTGAAATGAAATATTATCATCCCACGTTCCTCTACGAGTCCCTGTGGAATATTCTTGGCTTCGTGATCATTACGATTCTCTATCGCAAGAAGAAATTCAACGGCCAGGTCACGCTCATGTACTTTGCCTGGTATGGCTTCGGACGGATGTTCATCGAGGGGCTGCGCACCGATAGCCTGTACGTCGGTCCCTTCCGTATTTCCCAGGTGATCGGTATGGTCTGCTTCCTGGCGGGGGCTTCCTTCCTCGTGGCGGGCTTGATCCTGGCCAAGCAGGGGAAGCTTGCTCAGGGCCTGCAGGTAAAATGGGCGCAGATCGAAATCGGTGAGGCCGTGGCGGCCGCTACCGAGGAGGGCGACGGGGAAGCAGCTGCTCCTGCTGATGAGTCCGAAGATGTCGAGATTGATGATTCCAATGACGAAAAACACAATACCGAGGATGCTCTGCAAGAAATCCAAGAGGATCCGGATGCTGAAATAGGAGAATAAAAAATGGCACATATCATTGATGGAAAAGCCATCTCCGCCGCCGTGCGCGGGGAGATCAAGGAGAATACCAAAAGCTTTATCGAATCCATGGGTGTAACCCCCGGCCTGGCGGTCATCATCGTTGGTACTGACCCGGCCTCTCAGGTCTATGTGCGCAATAAACGTCGCGCCTGTGAGGAGGTGGGCTTCTATTCCGAGTCCTACGAGCTTCCCGAAGCAACCACCCAGGCCGAGCTGGAGGCCCTGGTGGATCGACTTAACGCAGATCCCAAGATCCATGGCATTCTTTGTCAGCTTCCTCTGCCCAAGCATCTGGACGAGGAATCCATTCTGCTCCGCATCCATCCCAAGAAGGATGTGGATGCCTTCCATCCCTATAACGTGGGTCGTATCATGATCGGAAACCAGAAGTTTCTCCCCTGTACCCCTGCAGGTGTCATGGAGCTGATCCGCCGCTCGGGGATCGATTGCACAGGTAAGGAATGTGTGGTTGTCGGGCGCTCCAATATCGTGGGTAAACCCATGGCTATGCTCCTGCTCCAGGCCAACGGTACCGTGACGGTCTGCCATAGCCGTACCCGCGATCTCAGCGAGGTGACCCGTCGTGCCGATATACTGGTGGTGGCCATCGGTAAGGCGGATTTCATCACCGGGGATATGGTCAAGGAGGGAGCCGTGGTCATCGACGTGGGCATGAACCGTCGGGCAGATGGCAAGCTGACAGGTGACGTGGATTACGCTTCCGTTGAGCCTAAGGCATCCTACATCACCCCTGTTCCCGGTGGCGTAGGCCCCATGACCATTACCATGCTCATGCAGAATACCCTGACTGCAGCTATCGAGGCGGCACAGGGCTGACGGAGGGCATTATGGCAAAGATTACCCTTTGGCGCATCCAAACCGAGGATGCTGAGCATATTGTAACCTATTCGCAAAATCGTCTTTCCGGTCATGTTACGGTTACATTGGACGGGGAGGAATACAGCCTGTCCGCAGGCCCGCTTTCCCTGCGTGCCGCACGCCGAGAGCCTTTCCGGATCGTAGGCCCCGATGGAGATGCCGAGCAGGCCGTCCTGGTGGTGGACAAGCAGGGTCATCCTTCGCTTCTCTTCCGTTCTCAGGAGGTGCACTTCGAGGAAAAATCCACCGGCGTTGTGGTGGAGGTAGGCTTTGGAAAGCATTGATCTGATCAACTCGCAGGAATGATCCCCGACCCCCGCAGGTTGGCCTTGATGGATGAATAGTGAGGTGTGTCTCAAGTGCGTAACACCCGGGGCACACCTTGTACCGTCCGATTCCTGTGCTTCCGTAATTTCTTTGGATTCCCTCAACAAGAAAGGAGACCCTATGGCAAGCTTTGTTCATCTCCATCTTCATAGCGAATACAGTCTGCTGGACGGCGCTTGCCGCATTGCCGACCTGCCCGCACGGGTCAAGGAATGCGGCCATGATGCAGTGGCCCTTACTGACCACGGCGTTATGTACGGCGCGGTCTCTTTTTACGATGCTTGCCGTAAGGCGGGGGTCAAGCCAATCATCGGTTGTGAGGTCTACGTGGCTCCCGGCTCCCGGTTCGATAAAACGGTCGTCCAAGGTCACGAGGGGGCATACCACCATTTGGTTCTTTTGTGTGAGAACATGGAGGGCTACCAAAATCTCATGACGTTGGTTTCCCGTGGATTTACGGAGGGCTTTTACGGCCGTCCGCGAGTGGATCTGGAGCTTCTTCGCAAGCACCATGACGGTCTGATCGCCCTGTCTGCTTGCCTGTCGGGAGACGTGCCAAGGAAGCTTTTGGCGGGAGATTTTGACGGAGCGAAAAGGTCCGCTCTGACTATGGCGGAAATTTTCGGAGAAGGGAACTATTACATCGAGCTGCAGAATCACAACCTGGCTGAGGAAAGGCAGATTCTCCCTGCTCTGCTTCGCCTGGCGCGAGAGTGCGGTCTGCCTATGGTGGCCACCAATGATTGCCATTATCTTCGGCGCGGCGATGCCTATATGCAGGAGGTGCTTACCTGTATCCAAACCGGTAAAACCGTAGGCGAGGATGGACGGGTGGGCTTTGCCACAGACGAGTTCTATTATAAGGATACGGGAGAGATGGAAATGCTATTCTCCCGCTACCCCGGCGCTATCGAGAATACCGTCCGGATTGCGGAGCGGTGTCATGTGGAATTCGATTTTTCAAAAACCCATTTGCCCAAATTCCCCTGCCCCAACGGGCTTTCGGCAGGTGATTTTCTGGCGCGTCTCACTGCGGAGGGCTTCGAACGTCGCATCCAAGCGGGGCAGATTATGTTCGACGAGAGCAATCCAAACCGAAACGAAAATGCCTATCGCGCTCGCATTGAGTATGAGCTGGGCGTGATCGGAAGCATGGGCTATGACGATTATTTCCTCATCGTCCAGGATTACGTGGGCTTCGCTAAATCCCATGGTATTCCCGTTGGTCCCGGCCGTGGATCGGGGGCAGGATCTTTGGTGGCCTTTTGCATCGGCATCACCGAGGTGGATTCCATAGCCTTCGACCTGCTTTTTGAACGCTTTCTGAATCCAGAACGCGTCTCCATGCCTGATATCGACGTGGACTTCTGCTACGAGCGTCGAGACGAGGTCATTGCCTACGTGGCCGAGCGCTATGGACGGGATCACGTATCCCAGATCATCACCTTCGGTACGTTGGCTGCCCGCGCCGCTATTCGCGATGTAGGGCGAGCAATGGGTATGAGCTATGCCGACGTGGATGTGGTGGCTCGTGCCGTTCCCCATGAGCTGGGTATCACCATCAAGGAGGCTCTCCGTCTTCCCGATCTGAAGGCCTTGTACGAGGGCTCGGAGGAGGTCAAAAAGCTGGTGGATACCGCCAAGGCTTTGGAGGGCATGCCTCGTAATGCCTCGGTTCATGCTGCCGGTATCGTCATTACCGACCGGCCTGTGTCGGAATTCGTCCCTCTGGCCGTGAATAACGGCACTACCGTTACCCAGTACGATATGGATACCGTCGCCAAGCTCGGCGTGCTGAAATTCGATTTTTTGGGTCTCCGCTACCTTACCATCATGCATGATGCCGAAGAGCAGGTAAGAGAGTCGGATCCGCGCTTTTCTCTGGATCGAATTCCCCTGGATGATCCCGAAACCTACGATCTGATCAGCCGGGGACAGACCCTCGGTGTGTTCCAATTGGAGTCCGGCGGTATGCGTCAAATGCTCACAGGGCTGAAGCCCAGGGATATCGGAGATATCGAGGCCGCCATTGCTCTCTATCGCCCCGGCCCTATGGAAGCTATCCCCCGCTACATCGCCAACAGAGAGGATGCGTCGCGTGTTCAGTATCCCTCCCCTCTTCTGGAGCCCATCCTCGCCCCTACCTATGGCGTTACGGTTTATCAAGAGCAGGTCATGAGTATCTTCCGAGTTATGGCGGGCTATACCTATGGCCACGCAGATATCGTCCGCAGAGCCATGTCCAAGAAAAAAGCCTCGGTGCTGGAGGCCGAACGGGCAGATTTCGTGGCCGGTGCCGAGAAAAACGGCATGACCCACGCCGAGGCCGAGGCCCTTTTTGATGACATGGGTAGCTTTGCCAACTATGCCTTCAATAAATCCCACGCCGCCGCCTATGCCCTCATTTCCTACCGCACCGCATACCTCAAAGCCCATCATCCCGGGGCATATTTCGCCGCCCTTCTTACCAGTGTGCTGGGCAATCAGCCCAAAATGGCGGAATACACCGCCGAATGCGCCAAGTTCGATATCCGCGTCCTGCCCCCCGACATCAACGAGAGTCAGATGAATTTCCACGCCTCCGAGACGGGGCGGGGCGGCCACATCCGCTATGGCCTGCTGGCTCTCAAGAACGTGGGCGAGGCCTTTCTCCGCGCCATCCTTGCCGAGCGGCGGCGCAAGCCCTTTGCCTCTTTTGAGGACTTCCTGGAGCGGTTGTCGGGACAGGATCTGAATAAGCGGCAGGTTGAAGCCCTTATCAAGGCGGGGGCCTTTGATAGCCTCCCCAACCACCGCGCTCAGCTCTTGATCGTGTACGAGGTCATGATTGATACCCTGACCGCCAAAAGCCGTGCCAATCTGGCCGGACAGATGGATATGTTCTCCATGGGAGAGGACTTTTCGGATATCTCCCCCTCCTTTGAATACCCCGATATCCGACCCTATACCTTGCGTGAGATGCTTATGCTGGAGAAGGAGGCCTCGGGTATGTTCTTTTCAGGCCAGCTTTTGGACGATTACTCCAAATGTGTGACCGCTTTAGCTCCTGTGGAAATCCGAACCATTGTCCCGCCCGACGAGGAGAGAGAAGAAGGGGAGGAAGCCCTTGCCCTGCCTGACCGCGCGAGGGTCAAGGTGGCGGGTATTATCACGGGGGTATCCGCTAAAACCACTAAGCGGGAGGAGCGGATGGCCTTCTTTACAGTAGAGGATTCCGGCGGCTCCGTGGAATGTCTGGCCTTCCCAAAGGTCTATGCTCAATATGGCGAGATCATCAAAACGGATAACGCCGTGTTCGTGGAGGGGAATCTGTCGGTTCGCGAGGATGAATCTCCGAAAATCCTTGTGTCCGGCATGACTGCCTTGGTGGATAACGAGCATTTCAATAGCACCCCCGCGCCCAAGGCCGAGACGGCATCCGAAGCTTCTCCCCCCATGAGTGAAAGGAAACCCAGCCTCGGAGCGCAGGAGTCCATCGCACCTCGTGCGACGGACGAACGGCCGCAGGCTTTCGGTGGAGCGTATAACCCCTACGATGCTATGCCTCCTGTCCGCGCCTATAACCCCTATGAATCTATGCCTGCGCCCTCAACCCCGCCGCGGCAAGCCGCGGCTGGGCCTGCGCTCCGGCCTTCCCCCGCGGAGTCAACCGTTCCCCAACGGAAAGCCCCGCCCGCAAAAGCTCCCGCCCCGCAAAAGATTTACCTCCGCGTCCCCGACATGGAGGGAGACATCTACAGGAAAGCCCTGAACCTGGCCGAAATCTTCTGCGACGGTGGTACCATGGTGATCTTCTATAATATGAGCGAAGGGAAGTATTACGGAACGAATTTCAAAATGCGGGTCACATCGTTCGTGTTGACACGGTTGGAAAATGCGCTTGGGAAGGAGAACGTGGTGGTTAAATAGAGGCAATGCCGCCGTGGAATTGTTTTCAAGAAACTCTTGTATTACGCAGAACATTATGGCATAATACCCCGTAGTGTCTTTTTAAGGAGAAAATATCATGACAGATCGATTTTTGTTTGGCTGCTGCTACTATCCGGAGCATTGGGAGAACGTGGACCTGCGGGATGATCTTGCTCGCATGAAGTCCCTGGGCTTCAACACCATCCGTATGGGCGAGTTCAGTTGGAGTATGTACGAAAAAGAAGAGGGGCAATATAACTTCTCCTTTCTGGGTGAGGCCGTCCGTATCGCGGGCGAGCTGGGCATTGACGTAATCCTGGGTACCCCCACCGCCGCACCCCCAAAATGGCTGACCGACAAGTATCCCGAGGTGCTATGCGTCAATGCTGAACGAACCGTCATGGAGCACGGAAGCCGCCAGCATCATAACCATACCAGTGAGATCTATCTTCGCTACTGCGCTGCCATCACCGAGGCCATGGTCAAGTATTTCGCGGATTTCACCAACGTAATCGGTTGGCAGATCGACAATGAGCTGAACTGCCACCGAAACGAAAGCTTCTCTGAATCCGATGACAAAGCCTTCCGACGTTGGTTGGAGAGAAAATATACCACCATCGAAAATCTTAACCGAGCCTGGGGTAATCGCTTTTGGTCGCTGGAATTCAATTCCTTCGATCAGATTACCTGTCCCCGTCCTACCCCCACCTGGCGTAACCCCTCCTGGGTCACGGACTTCTACCTGTTCACGTCGGACGGCGCCATCAGCTTTGCGGCTTTGCAGGCCGAGATCATTCGCACCTATATGCCGCATACCTTCATCACCCACAACGGCTACTTTGAAAAGCTGGACTACAAAAAACTGACTCGCTCTTGCCTGGATTTCCTGTCCTACGACAGCTATCCCGCCGCGTATGCCCGAAACGTGCAGGGTGGCGATCGGGACGTTGCCTATAAGCTGTCTCTGACCCACAGCTGCAGCGAGAAATTTCTGGTTCCCGAGCAGCAATCAGGCCCCGGCGGTCAGCTCTCCTATATGCACCCCACCCCCCGCCCCGGTCAGCTCCGCCTCTGGACCTATCAGAGCATTGCCTACGGCGCCGTGGGTATCCTGTATTTCCGCTACCGCACCGCTCTTTACGGTGCTGAACAGCTTTGGTACGGTATTTACGATCACGATCTGGAGGAAAACCACCGCAGTGCGGAGGTCCGCGAGATCGGCGAGGAGCTGGGGCGCTTGGGTGACCTGTTCGTGAATCAGAGACAGAACATCGAGGTAGCTATCTACAAGGACTACCGCAACGACTGTGCGGACATTGCGGAGGACTTTGCCGAGAACGACAGCTGGTACATCTATACCGCCCTGAATCGCCAAAATATCCACGCGGATTTTGTGGATGCTCAAGACGATTTCAGCAAGTACAAGGTCCTGGTGGTCCCCCACATCACCGTGGCGGATGAGGCCCTGGCCGAGAAGATCAAGCAGTTCACCGATGGCGGCGGTATTGCCTTGATTTCCGCTCGGAGTGGCTCCAAGGATCAAAACGGCCATTACCGTCCCACAAAGGCTCCCGGTGTCTTCCGCGACCTGGCGGGTTGCTGCGTGGATTGGTTCACCGCCATGACCCACTACCAGACCCAGTCGGTGGAGATGGAGGGCAAGACCTACGCCGCGGATACCTACTACGAGATGCTGACGCCCGAGGCAGGAGAGACTGTTGCCGTCTACACCGAGGATTTCTGCAAGGGCCGTCCCGCCGTGGTCAGAAACGGCAACGTCTACTACGTCGGTTGCTACTGTAAGCACGCCTCCGACCTGTACACCGACATCATCCGCCGATATGTGACTTGCCGCTGTCCCATTGACCCCTGCGTGGAGGAATTTGTTTTGGGTGACTACACCCTGTACCTCAACTATGGGGACAAGGAGGTCCACTTGACGGGATATGACGTACTGAAGGAGCAGGCGTTTGACGTCATCCCGGCTTACGGGGTGGTTTTGGTCAAGAATGTTGGATGAGATAAAGTCATACCATACGCCCCACGGACAAAAATGAGCATAACTGTATGTAAGGTAACCGACACTTAACCCCGTAACAACTGATTGATAATTGATTTTTTCTCTTTTTTGTGTTAAGATATAGGCGTAAGCTTACAACACACCCTATTTACCATATATGAAACACAGAAAAAGGAGACAATATGAATCTGAAAATCGGAACAACCATCAAAAAACTCCGCACCAAGAATAAGGTTACTCAAGACCAGCTTGCCACGTTCCTGGGTTGTACACCGCAGGCTATTTCCCGCTGGGAGTCCGAAACCAGTTATCCGGATATTGAGTTGTTGCCCTCCATTGCCGAGTTCTTCTCGGTCAGCACCGACGATCTGCTCGGGTTGAATCGGAGTGAGAGGGAGACGAGACTGGCGGAAATTTACGATTTCATCGACCGAGCCGGCGAAACGGGAACCGACGGGGAGGATGTTATCCGCGAAGCCCGTGGCTTTGCGGCGGAATTTCCCTCGGACGAAAAAATTCAATCCCATTTGGCGTGTACCCTCTGCCGCACCTACATGTGGGACGGCAAGGCCCCCGAGCATTTGAAAGAATTGGAGGAGGCAGAAAAAATTTATCTCGCGTTGATCGAGCGCACGGACAATCCGGAGTTTCGCAACGCTACCTTAGAGTCCCTGGCCGCCCTCTACGTGGTAGGATTTCACGACAAGCTTCGTGCCGAGAGAGCCATTCGCCGATTGCCCTCCATGAAGTACTGCCGTGAGGGGGTTCGCGCCAGCCTGTTCAGCTACCAGATGGGGGATGATCCCCTCCCGGCCCAGGACTATATCCATCGGCTGACCGAGACGCTCTGTGCCCAACTGACCGAGTACGTGGCCTACGTCATGCCCAATGACCCCGAGGTTTGGGACGAAAAGATCGCCTATTTTGAAAAGGTCCTTGATCTGTACGATTTGATCTACGGCAAGGATCTGAACTTCCATCATGGCTCGGTTGCCTACGTCCACCGCGTCATCGCCACCTACCTGGTTGCCCAGGGCAAAGTGGAGGAAACGCTGGATCGCTTGGAGCTGATGTGCGATCACGTCATGGCCGCAGACGAGGCCATGCCCGGGGATCCCTTCACCTCGCGGTTTACCGATCTGTTGGTTTATCCCGAGCCGAGCGAGGATTTCGACGATCTGCGATGCGCCAATCACGCCTTCTACTTTTTGGCCAAGATGAAGCAGGACCGCTACGATCCCATCCGCGAGCATCCCCGCTTCCGGGCCCTTTGCAAGCGATTGCAGGATGCTGCAAAGGAATTCTGACCACCCACCATGCACCGCCCCCATATTTGGGGGCGGTGTCCTCTTTTTTCTCGCAAAAAATGTACGATACCGCAAAATTTCTCCGTTCGACTCTTGACATATCCGCTTTTTTCGGCTATAATAAATAAGATAGACATTTCATGAAAGGATGCCGCCCATGTAATATGTAAGCAGACATGTTCTTTGTGATACACATATAAGATTCAGATTGATATTTGGAAAGGAAATCTCCACCATGGCAGATATAAAGCAAGAGATCGAACGCCGTCGGACGTTCGCCATCATCTCCCACCCCGACGCAGGTAAGACCACTCTGACCGAGAAATTTCTCCTCTACGGAGGCGCGATCCAGTCCGCAGGCGCGGTCAAGGGCAAATCCTCCGACCGCCACGCAACCTCCGACTGGATGGAGATCGAAAAGAAAAGAGGTATCTCGGTCACCTCCTCGGTCATGCAGTTCGAGTACGAGGGATTTTGCATCAACATCCTGGATACCCCCGGCCACCAGGACTTCTCGGAGGATACCTACCGTACCCTCATGGCCGCCGACAGCGCGGTCATGGTCATCGACGGCGCTAAGGGTATTGAGCCGCAGACCCGTAAGCTCTTCAAGGTCTGCGCCATGCGCCATATCCCTATTTTTACCTTCATCAACAAGATGGACCGCGAGGCCAGAGACCCCTTCGACCTCATTGACGAGCTGGAGAAGGAGTTTGGTATCGGTACCTATCCCATAAACTGGCCCATCGGCTGCGGCGTGGAGTTCAAGGGCGTCTACGAGCGGGACCGCCAGTCCATCCTCACCTTCGACGAGCATCACGCAGGCCGTAAGCGCCTTAAAGGCATCGAGTGCGACATCAACGATACCGATAAACTGGACGAGCTCATCGGAGAGCGCGCCCGCGAGATCCTCACTGAGCAGGTCGAGCTTTTGGACGGCGCCTGCTTTGATTTCGACATCGAAAAGGTCCGTTGCGGCCAGCTTTCCCCCGTGTTCTTCGGCTCGGCCCTGAATAACTTCGGTGTGGAGGCCTTCCTGGAGCGATTCCTGGAGATGACCTCCGCCCCCCTGGCCCACAAGAGCGTCCATCCCGCCGCAGAGCCCACCGAGATCTCCCCCTTCGACGAGCCCTTCTCTGCCTTCGTTTTCAAAATCCAGGCCAACATGAACAAGGCTCACCGCGACCGTATCGCCTTCATGCGTATCTGCTCAGGTAAGTTCGAGCGGGGGGAGGAGTATTTCCACGTCCAGGCAGGAAAGCCCGTTAAGTTGGCTCAGCCCCAGCAGATGATGGCCCAGGAACGGGAGATCATCGATACCGCCTACGCAGGGGATATCATCGGCGTGTTCGATCCCGGTATCTTCTCCATCGGTGATACCATATGCGCGAAGGGCGCCAAGATCCAGTACGCAGGAATCCCCACCTTTGCCCCCGAGCATTTTGCCGTCATCGAGCAGATCGACTCCATGAAGCGCAAGCAGTTCGCCAAGGGCATGACCCAGATCGCCCAGGAGGGTGCCATTCAGATCTTCTTTGAACCCGGAACGGGTATGGAGCGGGTCATCGTCGGCGTTGTGGGTGTGCTTCAATTCGACGTGCTGGAGTTCCGCATGGAATCCGAGTACGGCGTCAAGTACCACAAGCGGGATACTCCTCACCAGCTTATTCGCTACATTGACAACGACCCCGCCGAGCTGAATCCCGCCTTCCTCCGCCTCATGCAGAACACCAAGTGGGTGCAGGACGTGAGGGGCAGAAACCTGCTGGTCTTCGTGGGTGATTACGAAATCGACTGGGCATTGGATAAAAACCCGGGACTCAAGCTTTCGGATTTCCATCAGAATATGTAAGTTAAAAAGATAAGGAGGCTCCCATGACGTCCCGCGAACGAGTTCGTGCCGTGCTGGCACACAAGCTCCCCGATCGTATCCCCAACGGCCTGGGCGGGTGTGAGACTGCAGGACTGCATATCGCTACCTACGACAAGCTCAAGCGTATCCTGGGAACAAGTCCGGACACCCCCACCCGCCTGGATACCTTCATGCTCAACGCCGTCTTTGAGGAGCCCGAAATCGCCGCCATGGGCGGGGATATCATCCTGTTGGACTCCCCCAATATGTGTCCCTCCCACCTCCGCGGCTCGGAGGCTGACGCCTGGAAGGAGCAGGAGCTGTGGGGCAAGACCTACCGCATCCCCGCCGCCCACAGCTTCCGCCGCGAGCCCGACGGCACCACGGTCTGGGAGACCTGGAGAAACACCGTCTGCCCCAAGGGCTGTTACTACTTCGATCAGAAGGATCCCACCGACATGCCCGAGGAGCATCTGCGGGCCATGCTGGAGGCGTATTGGGACAACGCAAGCTCGGTCCTTGTGTGAAGTGATGGGTAACAGACTGACATTTGCTCTCCGCGACCTCCTTTTTCCTCCCCGCTGCGTAGGATGCGGAGAGCTTTTGGCACCGTTCTCAGGTCCCGATGCGATTTTTTGTCCTCTTTGCCGTACTGCCTGGGAGAGCGCTGTGAATGAGGCCGCCGAGCAGGCCGAGCGGGATGCCTCCCGTGGGCTGATCTATTTGACCTTTTACCGTAGTAACCGCACCGACGGTGTTCCCGAGCGCATGATCTATCGCATTAAGCATAAAGGAGATCCTCGCATCTTTGCCTTTGTGGCAGAAAGACTCTCTCCCCGGGTACTGCGGGCGGCCGAGAGCCTTCCCACCCGCGCTGATGCGACCGTGAACGCACGGGAATTTCCCATTCTGGTAACCTATCCGCCTCGTCGTTCAGCCGCTGTCAGAGAGGACGGATTTGACCAAGCTAAGCGCCTGGCGCAGGCCTTGGCAAAGACCTGCGGAGGAGAATTTGCATCAGTCATCCGTCGCTCCAATCGTCGCGGAAGGGAACAAAAGGAGTTGGATGCTGAGGGAAGAGAACAAAACGCGAACCGCTCCTATAAGATAAAGAAGTCCGCCGCTACCACCGTGAACGGCCGTATTGCGGTTATCTGCGATGACGTTTGCACGACGGGCGCGACGCTCAACCGTTGCGCTGAGCTTTTGGTGGAGGCAGGAGCAAGGCTCGTCATTCTCGCGGCCGTGGAAAGGACCTGCGGCAGAGAAGAAGCATCAGACAGTGGCGGATGACCGCCTGACTGTCCGATCGCCCGATCGAGATTCTTTGGCCATTCTCAGCGGATTGCGGTGATGTTCTCTTGACAAAATGCCAAAAACGTGGTATAATAGAGAAACTGATACGGAAGGGAGATGATCCCGTGAAAAAACGAATATGGGGAATTATCCTGCTTTTGGCGGGATTTTTGTACACGGTTCCTGTGGTGAAGGAAATCCTTCGTATACTGGAGCAAGCACCCGTTTTTGGTGCGAATGGCCAAAGGTTGAATCTGATCGAACAGATGCGCCGTAGTGATATGCGGCTGAACGTGTTTGCTGCTATGGCGGGTATCCTGGTGATCATGGGTGCCGTGGTGATGATCCTGTCGCCCCGCCGTCGTAAGGTGAGAGCAGTAGCTCTTGAACCCGCTGAGGTTGCTCCCTGTGAAGAGACCGCCGATACTACGGAGAATCCGGATGCAGAGAAAATGCGTGCAAGAGTCAATGCTATGCGTCGGAGAGAGGCTCTCTTGCAGTTGAACGTGCCTGCCGTGACCTGCGTGCTGCATACACGCTTGATCGGAACGACCTTTACCAATAAAAGGGGAAAAAAATCGAGACAGAAGCTCATGGCCGATATGACCGAGGGAGAGGGTGTGATCTGCCGTCCTGCCAAGAGAAAACGAACCGAGGACTTGGTTGGCGTGTTCAATACCCAGGGCAAGCAGCTGGGGTATTTGGATACCGTGTTCGTGCGTACTCTGCGGGAAACCTATCCCGACCACCAGTATACCATGCAGGTGGAGCGAATTCGCGGTGGAAACGGTGAGCCCTATATCTGCGACCTGCAGGTCTCTGTGTTTCGTTCTTGATTTGACCATAAAAAGATGCCGTCTCGAGGAATGATCGAGGCGGCTTTTTTAATTCGTTGCATAGCTCGCCGTAGAAGCGTGCATACTCCATTCAGTCGTACAACAGAGCAGAAAGGAGTATATCCATGTGTACCTCCATGACCCTGCCGCTTTCGGGTGACCGTGCGCTTTTCGGGCGTACCCTCGACCTGGACGCGCATTTCGGAGAACGTCCCTTACTCACCCCCCGCCGCTATCCCCTGGTGTGGCTGAATCATGGAGAGAATCTGCCAGAGCATTACGCTCTTTTGGGCATGGCGGCGACGGCGGCATATCCCCTGTACGCCGAGGCGATGAACGAGCGGGGGTTGTGTATGGCCGGCTTGCGTTTTTCCGGAAATGCCCGCTATGCAGACCATCCCACCGTTGGAAAGGTCAATCTGGCACCGTGGGAGCTGATCCCCTACCTGTTAGGGAAGTACGCAACCGTCAATGAGGTGCGCAATGCCCTGCGAGAGATCTGCGTGATCGACAGATCCTACGATGCGAATACTCCTGCCGCCCCTCTTCACTGGCATATTGCGGACGGCCATCCCGACCATGGTGAGCTGGTGCTGGAGATCACCTCGGCAGGCATGCGGATTTATGATAACCCCGTTGGGGTGCTGGCCAATAATCCTCCTTTCTTTTACCAGCTTTTGCGATATACCGAAACCATGCGTTTGTCCAATCGCCCCGATCCTGTGACGGAGCGGGAAAGGAAAGCTTTGCTAGGAAGTGAATCAAATGCCGATCCAACGTCTCTGGGTGAGGGAGGATGGGGACTTCCCGGGGATTATTCCTCCCATTCCCGATTCGTCCGTGCCGCAACCCTGAGACGCTGGGTGGCAGATTGGATGATGCATACCTCAGCCGGGAACGAAACGGAAGGCGCTGCCCCTGTGAATCAATTCTTCCGCGTGATGGCCTCCGTGTCGCCCATGGCCGGTACCGTTCTGACACCGCAGGGAATGTCACATCGAACTCTCTATACCTGTTGCATGGATGGGAAAGCAGGACGGTATTTTTTTGCTACAGAAGAAGATCCTGCCTTGCGATCGGTGGGATTTTCCGATGCAGATGCAGAGGGAAAGGAACTGGTTTTTCTGTGATGAAAAAGCAGAAAAGATGCCTGCCGCGAATACCGCGGCAAGCATCTTCGGGTAGAAAAAAATATTTTAATTTTTTTTGCAAAACCTATTGACAAATCGGGAAAGGTGTGCTATAATAAACGAGTCGTCAGCGAGAAGCACTTAGCGCTTGTAAGTTCTGCCGGTGTGGCGGAATTGGCAGACGCCCGGGACTTAAAATCCCGTGATACGAGAGTATCGTACCGGTTCGAGACCGGTCACCGGCACCACACCCAATTTCATATTATCGCGGGGTAGAGCAGTTGGTAGCTCGTCGGGCTCATAACCCGGAGGCCGTGAGGTTCAAGTCCCACCCCCGCAACCATATTGTGCATCCTTAATGGATGCCACCCCAAAAAACCCAGATGTCGTAAG
>SVRS01000019.1 GCA_015064695.1 Oscillospiraceae bacterium
ATTTTGTAAAAGTTTTGCTAAAAAGGATTGTTTTAAGACGCTCTTGATCAGCGGGGCTTAACTTATCGATTTTATCTAAAATATCTTTAATAGCAGACATTGAAATCAACTCCTATGTTTTTATCTATTATCATTATAGCATATTTTTATGAAAAAATCAACCATTTAGTGTGACATAGCCACTCATAAAGCCTTACTCCGCCGAGAACTTGTACACCGTGGTGTAATCGTAGATCTCGCCGGGGCGAAGCACACCGTTGGTGAAGCCCTCATCCCCCTGATGGTGGATGCTGTCGGGCATGGACTGGGTCTCCAGGCAGAAGCCCGTCTGGGTGGTCTGGTGCAGGCCGCCGCGGAGGGGGAAATTGGGGTTCTTGAGGAAGTTGGCGGAATAGAACTGCACGCAGGGCTGGTTGGTGTACATCTCCATCTTGCGGCCGGTCACGGGGTCGCAGGCCACGGCGCGGAGCTTGACTTCCCCGCCCGACTTGCAATCCTTCCAGTTCGTGAAGTTAAAGCAATGATCGTAGCCACCTGCCAGGTGCAGGTCCTCGCAGTCTGCAAAGAAGTCGCGGCCGATTGCCTTGGCCTCGCGGAAGTCGAAGGGAGTGCCGTCCACAGCCTTGATGGCTACGGGAATCAGCTCCTTATCCCCTGCCACGTAGGACTCGGCATCCAGCCACAGCACCTGGCCGAACACGGTACCCGAGGCGTTGCCGCCCATATTAAAGTAGGCGTGATTGGTGAGGTTGACGGGGGTTGCCTTGTCGGTGGCGGCCTCGTAGCGGATGGAGAGGGCGTTATCGTTGTTGAGAACGTAGGTGACCTTGATCTTCAGGTTGCCGGGGAAGCCCTCGTCTCCGTCAGGGGAGAAATGGGTCAGGGTCAGGGTAGCCCCCGCCTCGGTGACCGCAGGCTCGGCCTTCCAGATGACGTAGGAATAGCTTTTGAGACCGCCGTGGAGGGTGTTGTTTCCGTCATTGGCGTAGAGGGCGTAGGTCTCGCCGTCCAGCTCGAAGGAAGCCCCTCCGATACGGTTGCCCACGCGGCCCACCAGAGCGCCCAGGTAGCCGTCTGCGTTCTCGTAGTCGGCCACCGAGTCGTAGCCCAGCACCACGTCTGTCATCTTGCCGTTACGGTCAGCGGTTTTGATGCTGATAATGGTACCGCCGAAGTCGGTGATCTCCACGGTCATGCCGTTGTCATTGACCAGGGTATAGAGGGTAGCGGTCTCGCCGCTCGAAAGAGTGCCCCAGGGGCGGGAATAGATATTCATGGTATGTTCCTCCTGTCAGTCGCCGTAGCCATTGGGATTCTTGGTCTGCCAGTTATCGGCGTCGCGGCACATGTCCACCATGCCGTACTGCGCCTCCCAGCCCAGGATCTCGCGAGCCTTGGTGGCATCGGCGTAGCAGGTAGCGATGTCACCGGGACGGCGATCCACGATCTTATAGGGGACCTTCTTACCGGTAGCCTCCTCAAAGGAGCGGACAATATCCAGCACCGAGTAGCCGTGACCGGTACCGATGTTGTAGGGCTCCACGCCGGTGACCTTGCGGGCACGGTTGAGGGCGCACAGATGGGCGCGGGCGAGATCTACCACGTGGATGTAGTCACGGACACCCGTGCCGTCGGGGGTGTCGTAGTCGTTACCAAAGACCGAGAGGAACTCGCGACGGCCGGTGGCGACCTGGGTGACGTAGGGGAACAGGTTGTTGGGAATACCCTTGGGGTCCTCGCCCATGAGACCCGACTTATGAGCGCCCACGGGGTTGAAGTAGCGCAGGATGCTGACCGACCAATCGGGGTTGGCCTTATGGGTGTCGGTGAGGATGCGCTCGATCATCTGCTTGGTCTCACCGTAGGGGTTGGTGGTCTTACCCAGAGGGGTGGTTTCCTTGATCGGAATCTCGGCGGGGTCGCCGTAGACCGTGGCAGAGGAGGAGAACACGATGGTCTTGACCCCATACTTCTTCATACTCTCGCAGAGGTTAAGAGTGGAGACCAGGTTGTTGAAGTAGTAGCGCAAGGGGATGGCCACCGACTCACCCACGGCCTTGAGGCCTGCAAAGTGGATGACGCTTTCGATATCGGGATTTTCGGCAAAGACACCGTCCAAAGCCTCAGCATCGCAGAGGTCCACCTTGTAGAACTTAGGGCGCTTGCCCGTAATGGTCTCGATGCGGTCCAGGACGATCTCCTTACTGTTGGAGAGGTTATCGACAATAATGGGGGTCTCGCCGGCCTCGATCAGCTCGACGACGGTATGGGAACCGATAAAGCCGGTTCCGCCGGTGATGAGAATGGACATAGGGATTCTCCTTTTGCGAATAATAGATTAAATTTGGGTTTATCGAAGAGAACGAGGAGAACGACCAAAGGGGCTTTTTGCAAAAAGCCCCTCTGGACTCCCCAAAAACCTTTAACAAAATAATCAATATGCTATAAAGGTTTTTGGAGTTCTTAGAACCTTTTTTCAAAAAGGTTCTAAGCCGCCGGAGGCCGTTCTCCCCGCTCCCCTATAAACTGCAATTTACTGCTCTGCCAGTTCCTTGACGAATGCCCTCAATTCAGGCATATAGGCTTCGGTTTCCGCCACCAGCTTGAACTGAGTGCGGGCGCGGACCAGGTTATGGTCGGGGTACTCGGTATGGAAATACACGTCACCGTCCAGGTAATCGGTAAGGAACCGCATACCCGTCTCCAGGGTAATGATATAGCCGCCGTCGGGGAGCATGGCCAACTCATTGGGGGTCAGATTCCCACTCGTTCCCTTGATGAAGCCGCGGGCGTATGCCTTGAACATCTCGGGGAGGAAGTGAACCTTATCGAGATCCGGCTCATCCTCGGCAGCGGAGGCCGCGCCGGCGCGGATGGAATCGCCAAAATCGTAGAGGGCCGAGCCGGGCATAACGGTGTCCAGATCGATGATGCACACTGCCTCCTCGGTCACCTCGTCCAACAGAATATTAGACAGCTTGGTATCATTGTGGGTCACGCGGAGAGGCAGAGTGCCGTCAGCCAGCGCGTCCACGATGAGGGAGCATTTGTCGGCGCGGTCGGTGATGAACTTGATCTCATCCTGCACCAGATGTGCCCGCCCCGAAGCATTTCGCTCCACAGCGGCCAGGAAATCGGCGTACCGCTTTTTTGTATTATGGAAATTGGGAATGGACTCAATCAAACGGGAGGCATCAAAATTCGAAAGTCTCCGCTGGAAATCACCGAAGGCCTCACCCACCCGGGCGAAGGTCTCGGAGGAATCCACGGTCAAACGGCAGACCACGTCCTCCACGAACTCATAGGCGCGCCAAAAACGGCCGTCGGGGTCGGTGTAACCCAGCTTACCCTCGCGGGTCCTGACCACACGCAGGGTGCCGCGCTCGGTGTCTCCGCCGTCTGCGGCAAGCCCGGCACGGATATGCTCGGTAACAGCCAGGATATTCTCCATGATCCCCATGGGATCCTTGAAGATGGAGGTATTGAGAATCTGCAGAGTATAGCGCTTCCCTCCCTCTACCGTAATGATAAAGGTGCTGTTGATGTGGCCCGTACGGTTGGCTCGGATATCCGTGACCGCCCCCGAAAAGGAGAAGCGGTCACAGGCAGCCAGAATCTGTTGCTCGTTAGGGTACGTCATATTCCATCAACCCCACAGATGCTCGGGGTACTCGCCCGCATCGATCAGAGCCTGAATGGCGTTCACCACCCAAGGCTTATCCTCCTTGTAGGTCACACCGTACCACTCGGATTCGGTGGGATACACCACTACATCGCATTTTCCGGCCTTGACAAAGGTATCCACGGAGGTGGGCAGCAGGGACTCGGCCTTTATGGGATCAGCCACGTTCTTCAGATTCTCCATGAACACGTCGAAGTCCTTGTCCAGCATATCGATGGTCTCGGCGCCCAGACCCCAGCAGTTCATGGAAACCACGGTCTCACCGTCCAGGTAAACCATGTTGCCGTCGGCATCGGGATACTGAGCGTTGTCGCCCAGCTTCTCAATCTTGTGAGTCTCCACCAGATCCACCAGCATACCGTTCTCATCCACCTTGCAGATACCGCGGGAGCAACCGCCCTTATCGGTCAGGGTGTTCTTGACCTTGAAGCCAACGGCGCAGCAGTGGCAAACACCGTCATCGGCAAATTCGCCCTTCTCCAGCTTGGAGAGGTGAGCGGCCAGCTTCTCATATGTATTACGGCCGTAGAAATCATCGGCGTTGATGACACCGTAGGGCTCCTTGACAATGTTACGGGTAGCGCGAACGGCGTGGGTAGTACCCCAGGGCTTCACGCGGCCCTCAGGAATGGCGTAGCCCTCGGGAATGTCGGTCATCTCCTGGTAAGCGTACTCCACGGCGATGTGCTTCTCCACACGGGCGCCGATGGTCGCCTTAAAATCCTCTGCAATGGCTTCCTTGATGATAAAGACTACCTTATCAAAGCCTGCGCGCTTGGCATCAAACACCGAGTAGTCGATGATGAAATTGCCATCCTTGTCAATGGGCTCCATCTGCTTAACGCCGCCGAAGCGGGAACCCATACCGGCTGCCAGAATTACGAGTGTCATATTATGTACCTCCGAAAAATATTGATGTAATTGGAAATGTCGAGGCATCCGACGATCGGATATCGACGGCATACCTATCCAATGTATTATTATACATGATTTTTCGTTAATGATCATATTTTTTGGGAACAATTTACAAAATATTAACAAAGCCCCACCCCAAACCAAGGGCTTGGGGTGGGGTCGTTTCGCGCAGCACCGCGCTTCAGCTTACAGTCAATACGCGATCCTCGCCGGCACCGATCTTGTCCAGATACACCGTCAGCCGCCCCTGCGAGGTACGAACCACGGTCACCGCATCAAAGCTATGCTCGGACACGGTTCCCTCCTCCCGCACCTCTCCGTGGAGGCTTTCCTCCTCCACGGGGGCATCGCATCGGGTTACGATCACCGGGAAGGGATACGTCTCTTGATCGTCGAAGATCATATCCCCGTGGAGGTGGCCTGCAAAGTACCCGGCAAATCGACCCTTGGCCTCTGAGAAGTCCAACAGCTCCAGGCTTACGCGATCCCATGCGCCCGCCTCACCGTACTCTCCCGAGAACAACGGCTCCCGACGGATAAAGGCCTTCACCAATCCTCGTAGAAGCGCCTGTTCAGGAATCTCCCCCGACAGATCCCCGTCGGATACGCCGTCTCCCTCGTAATCAATGGCCTTCACGGGCGGCACGTGGGAGAAAAACAGAATGCACCATTCCTCGTCGGGCAATGTCATCAAGGCGCGTACCATCAGATCGAACTGGCTTTGTCCGTATCGGTAAACGCCCATGGAGCAGCCCTCCCGGCTGGTGTTCAGCACCACGAAGCGGGCCTTGTGGACCTCGTCGTCCACGTAGTACCCTACGCCGTCGGCATCAAAGCAGCCCTTTTGCGCAGCCGCTCCGGAGCGGAATACCCGGTTCCAGATCTCCCTATCCGTGTATCCGTTGCCGTAATACCGCTGAGATCCGTCCGCCCCGGTCTCGATTCCCCAAAAGCCGTCGTGGTTGCCTCTCGTGCGCAGCAGACGGTCGCCCAAGGGCGCCAGGATCTCCCGAGCCGCCTCCATACTGCTCTCCATTTCCTCGCGAGTCTCCACGGCGGTACGGGTAGCCGAATCCCCCAGCTCCACCGCAAAGGAGGCCCCGCACCCGTCCATGACCCGCTTGGCCACGGCACCGGTTCTGCGCCCCTGGTTGCTCGATTCGTGAATATCGGTCATAACCAAAAAGCTGAAGGCATTCCAACCGCCCTCATCCTGATGGGCACGGATGGCGGCGATCCTTTCGGGAAGATATTCCTCCCACCAGGAGGGCAACCGAGAGTCGGAGCCCTTTTCCAGGGCGGTCAAGCGCTTTCGGGAATTGGCCGCATCCTTTTCCAGCGCGGTGGTTCGCTCCTCCAGCGCCAGCACACTCTCGCTGTTGTCACCGTAAGCCGTCACCCCCGTATCGACCCACTCGTATCCGCCGCCCTCGGTGTCTCCGATCTCCTGATCCACCGTAATGATGGCTCCCTCGTCCAGACCCTCGGCCTGTACGCGGATATAACGAGCATCGGGATTGGTCAGGGTAACCTCCCATTCCTTCCCCGCCTCGTCGGTCTGCACCCAGTACGTATCCCTGGACAGGAAGGTGTTTTCCTGGTTATTCACGTCGTAGGAATACCTGCCGTCCTCTTCGTACATGAACACAAAGCAGCCGTAGCCTCCCTCGACCGCATCGTAGAAGCCGCGAAGACGGATCTTGGAGTTCCCGTTTACGGGAATATATCCCGTCAGATAGGTCTGGCCTCCATCCTTTTGCGTGCCCGTGGAGGAAGAAATGCGGTACGGATAGGCGTAGCCCTTCCCTTCTCCGAACACGGTATCCCCCCCGGGCTCAGAGGTCGCCAGGGGAAGCTGGTTCACGTAGCCCTCCCGATAGCGATTGACCCAGACCGTCCCCGTGGCTTCCAGCACGTAGGCGCGATCAGGATCCGTCATTTCCTCCACCGAGGACACGATGGTCGGTGCGCCAACCGTAAGCTCCACAGCCCTTGTACCGTCATAGACCACGCCGTTCACCGTTAAAGGCGCCGATGCTCCCTGCATCGCCTTCGCCATAGCCAACGCCGTTGCCAATGCCTCTCTGTCTGCCATCAGATATCACCTCCCTCCTGCAGTACGGATCCATCCTTTACCGAGCGCCATACGCCGCCGCTGCTGCCATCAGCATCCAGCATATACACCTCTCCTTCCCCAATGATGAACAGGGTCGATCCGATCACAAAGCTTCCTACGTCCACAGCCAAAGCCTCCGCCCGAGTGGTGGCGTAGACCGTTACCTCCTCTGCGATAGTGAATTCATCCAGCGCGATCCTCGCGCCGGATATGATTCTCGTACTCATGTTTCCACGTCCTTTCCAAAAAAAATTGCCTTGCGAGTCCCATTATATCATGGGTATCCGTTTTTCCGCTACTGCGCTTTTTATGAAGTTTCTGTAAACAAAAAATCCCAAGATTGACTTTCTCTATGGGATATGATATAATATTCTCGTTTACACGCGTTTTTTTCGTTGATTTTCACATTTTCATCTTGAAAGGAGTCCCCCATGAAACTACGCACATCCGCCCTGGCCTGCGCGGCTCTGCTGCTGGCAGCCTCCATGGTAGGTTGTACCCCTCCGACCCACCCCATCGATACCACTGCCACTCCAAGCACCTCCGAGGAGACCGCGCCGACCGTCACCGAGGAATCCACCGAGGGCGCAACGGAATCCGGTACGATCCCCGAAACCGATGCGGAAACCGATTCGGAAACCGATGCGAATACCCAAGCCTATGTGGAATTGATCGTGCCAAAGCGCACAACCTCCAAATTCAAGGTCATATGCGACTATAGCTCTGAAGCCTTGCCTGCAGAGCAGGTAGGTTGGCTCTGCTATATCTTGGAGATGGAGACCGGTGTCACGTTCCGCTCATTCGGTTCGGAGCAGGAGTATGCCCAGGAGATCGTGCTGGGCTCAGCCAAGCGCCCCGAAATGGAGGAAATGATGGCCGAGCTACAGGAGGGATACTTCGCCATCCGCGCGAAGGCGGACGAAAATAACGAGGACGCTAAGATTTTCATTGCCGCCCATTCCTATCACGGCTATCGCCTCGCCTTCGAATACCTGCTGGACAATTTCTATACCCCCGACAATAACTTTGCCGTTCCGGCCGATCTGAACGTCACGGAGTATGCAGGCTCCTACAACCTGATCACATCCTCCCTGCTCGCCCGCGATCCTTGCATCGTGGTGAAGGACGGCGTGTACTACGCCTACCGCACGGGTTGGGGTTGCCTCAAGAATACCAGCGGCAATCTGGAAGGCCCGTGGGAGGATATCGGGCTCGAGGTGCAGATCACGTCGGGCGATGTTGCAGGCGACCGCTGGGCCCCCGAGGTACACGAGTACAAGGGCTCTTACTATATGTTCACCACCTACCGAAGCTCGGTCACAGGCCATCGCGGATGCACCATTTTGAAGGCAGATACCCCCGAGGGACCCTTCGTGCAGATCTCCGACGGTCACGTAACCCCCGCCGATTGGGATTCCATCGACGGAACCCTGTACGTAGACCCGGATGGCCAGCCCTGGATGGTATTCGTCCACGAGTGGACCTCCATGCCCGACCAGATCGGCAACTTCTCCGCCGCCAAGCTCTCAGAGGATCTGACCCATTTCATCTCCGAGCCCATTGAGCTGTTCCGCGCCGATGAGCCCAACTGGTCCACCTTCGGCGTCACGGATGGCTGCTGGATGTACACCACCGAGTCCGGGGACCTGCTGATGCTTTGGTCCAACAACGACGAGTACGGCTACTGCGTAGGCGTCGCTCGCAGCTCCAACGGCCGGCTGGACGGTGAGTGGATCCACGAGGATCGCCTCTATTCCCGCTACATGGACGGAGTCTACGACGGCGGCCACGCCATGATCTTCACTGCCCTCGACGGACAGATGTATATGTCCTTCCATTCCCCCAACAGTTCCACGGAGAACCGTTCGGAGACCGCCGTATTCCTCCCCATTCGCGAGGAGAACAATAAGCTGGTTTGGGACACGGAAGAATGAACGCAAAATAACAATTCGAGGAGGATACACTATGATCACCACCACCATTCCCTGTCTTCGCGACCCTTTCATCGTTGTGGAAAAGGATGCCTACTATGCCTACGGCACAGGCTGGCATTGCTACAAGAACAGCGGAAATGATCTCGTCGGTCCCTGGGAGGATCTGGGCGAGGTCGTCCGTCTGAAGAACCCTGCCGACGTCGGTGAAAATCACTGGGCTCCCGAGGTACACAAGTACAAGGGCGCATACTACATGATCACCACCTACAACAGCCTCTCCCGCGGCCGTCGCGGCTGTACCGTGCTGAAGTCCGACTCCCCCGAGGGTCCCTTCGTGGAGATCTCGGACGGTCCCGTCACCCCCGTTGATTGGGACGCCATCGACGGCACTCTGTACGTAGATCCCGAGGGCCAGCCCTGGATGGTCTTTGTTCACGAGTGGGTCTGCATGCCCGAGGACAACGGCTCCTTCGCCGCCGCCAAGATGTCGGAGGACCTGACCCACTTCATCTCCGAGCCCTTTGAGCTTTTCAAGGCTAAGGAACCCGCCTGGGCCGTGATGGGTATCACCGACGGCTGCTGGATGTATACCACCAAGTCGGGAGACCTGCTCATGACCTGGTCGAATTTCAGCGAGGAAGGCTACGTCGTAGCCCTGGCTCGCAGCTCCAACGGACGTCTTGACGGCAAGTGGAATCACGAGGAGCTGATCTACTGCCGCTCCATGACCGCTGAAAACCGCTACGACGGAGGCCACGGCATGATCTTTACCGACCGAAACGGCCAGATGTTCCTGTCCTTCCATTCCCCCAACGGCGCAATGGGCGACCGTCGGGAAACCCCTGTTTTCCTGGCGATCCGAGAAGAAAACAATACCCTCGTTTGGGACGAGCCCAAGCCCGCCCTCTGAGCCCCCGGCCACGGAGCATCCCCGCTCCGTGGCCCTTTTGATCCCCGAAAATATTCCGTCTTTTTTCGTAAAACCCCTTGCAATCTCCCACGAAATGGTTTATAATAGAATAGATTATGCAATTCTATTCTAACAGGAGATTTTCATATGAAACTTGGTATCGTCGGACTTCCCAACGTAGGTAAGTCCACTCTGTTCAACGCCCTGACCAACGCAGGTGCCGAATCCGCTAACTACCCCTTCTGCACCATCGAGCCCAACGTGGGCGTGGTGGCCGTGCCCGACCCCCGCATGGACAAGCTGGCCGAGATGCACAACCCCGAGAAGTACACCCCCGCCGTCATTGAGTTCGTAGACATCGCAGGCCTGGTCCGCGGTGCCTCCCAGGGTGAGGGTCTGGGCAACAAGTTCCTCTCCCACATCCGCGAGGTAGATGCCATTTTGCACGTGGTCCGTTGCTTTGAGGACTCCAACATCGTCCACGTGGACGGCAAGGTGGATCCTCTGCGCGACGTGGAGACCATCAACATGGAGCTGGTGCTGGCCGACATGGAGATCATGGAGCGCAAGCTCAACAACGCCCGCAAGATTCTCAAGGGCGATAAAACCGTAGCCGCCGATATCGCCGTCTACGAGAGGGTCATGAAAGCGCTGGAGGACGGCCAGTCCGCCCGCACCGTGGAGCTGACCGAGGACGAGCGGGCGTTGTTCCACGACACCCCTCTGATCACCATGAAGCCCGTGATCTACGTGGCCAACGTATCCGAGGACGAGGCCAACGGCGACGTCAGCGGCAACGAGAGCTTTGCCAAGCTGAAGGCCTTTGCCGATAGTGAGCATGCCGCCGTTATGCCCATCTGCGCCCAGATCGAGGCCGAGATCGCCCAGCTGGACGGTGAGGACAAGGAAATGTTCCTCTCCGAAATGGGCATTGAGGAGCCCGGATTGGACCGTCTCATCCGCGCCAGCTATGCGCTGCTGGGTCTCATCAGCTACCTCACCGCAGGCCCCAAGGAGGTCCGCGCCTGGACCATCGTCAACGGCACCAAGGCGCCCCAGGCTGCCGGTAAGATCCACTCGGATTTCGAGCGCGGCTTCATCCGCGCCGAGGTCATTGCCTACGACGATCTCATGCGTCTCGGCTCCATGAACGCCGCCAAGGAGGCCGGCCTGGTTCGCTCCGAGGGTAAGGAGTACGTCATGAAGGACGGAGACATTGTCCTGTTCCGCTTTAACGTCTGATTGTTTTTACAACATTCGATTAAATTTTCGCGAATTCAAAAATCACCCAATAAGGACATAAAACAACATGAGAATGAGAAAGAAAAAGCACGGTGCCGAGCGAATCGCCGCCTGTGCCGCTTATCTGATCGAGGATACCTCCCTTTTGGCCAATCTGGGAAGCGATCCTACCGCCATTTTCCCCGCGAAAAAGCCTATCCATATGGAGATCGGTTGCGGCAAGGGCTCCTTTGCCGTCGGCATGGCCAAGGCTCATCCCGAGTGGAACTTCATCGCTATGGAAAAAATCTCCGACGTGGCCTGCTGCGCCCTGGAAAAAACCGCCGCAGAAGCCCGAAAGGAGGGCGAATGGACGGCCGATAACCTCCGCTTCCTCATCGGGGATGCCCAGCACCTCTCCGAGTGGGTGGAGCCCCATAGTGTCTCCCGTATCTACCTGAACTTCTCCGATCCCTGGCCCAAGTCCGGCTACGCCAAGCGCAGACTGACCCACCGTGGCTTCTTGGAATTGTATAAGAACGTTCTTGTGGAGGGCGGCGAGCTGTACCTCAAGACCGACAACGAGGGTCTGTTCGACTTCAGCCTGGAGGAATTTGAGGCCATGGGTCTGACCGTCCTGTTCTCCTCCCGCGACTTTCACAAGACCCCCGAGGCAAAGGGCAATATCATGACCGAGTACGAGACCAATTTTTCCTCCCAGGGCATGCCCATCTACTGCGCGCGGGTGAAGTTCTGACCCTGTCGTTTCGGCAAAAAAACGAAAGGAGCCCCCTCATGGCCATTCATTACACACACGAGCAGTACGAACAGCTTCGTCACACCTACCGTCTTTGGTGGGCAGGGGAATTGGACCGTCCCATCGTGCCCATCATCACGTACGGCCATCCCTCTGAGATCACCTCCGTCGGTCCGTGGCTGCGTTTTGGTAATGCATGGGACACGTCCATCGACCCACGGGATTTCGTGAACGGATTCGACACCGCCATGGACGGCCACCGTTGGCACGGCGAGGGGTATCCCTTGTTCCGTACCGACGCCTTCGGTCCCGGTGTTCTGGCAGCCTTTCTCGGTGCCATCCCCGAGGGCACGCCCCATACGGTCTGGTTCCATCCGGCAAAAAAGGATATTCCCATCGAGGAGCTTCACTTTGAGTGGGACGACACGAGTCCCTGCTACCGCCGTGTAGCCAACCTGTTTGAAGCCGCCATGGAAAAATGGCACGGGCGGGTGGTGATCGGCATGACCGACCTGGGCAGTGCCCTGGACGTTCTGCAGACCTTCCGGGGCGCTGAGAATCTCTTGATGGACCTCTACGACAGTCCGGACGAGGTTCTTCGTTGCTCCCGGGAAATTCAGGACATGTGGCGTATCGCCTTCAATAAGCTCACCGCCATCATGGAGGGTGAAGCCGAGGGCTATTCCCATTGGTATGCCATGTACCATGAGCGTCCCGGCTATATTCTGCAATCCGATTTCTCTTACATGATCGGCCCCGAGATGTTCAAGACCTTTACCGCCCCGGAGCTTGCTTCCCTGGCGAGTCACGTGGACAAGGCCGTCTATCACATGGACGGCATCGGCCAGATTCCCCATCTGGACACGCTGTTGTCCATGGACGGGATCCGGGGCATCCAATGGGTTCCCGGCGACGGAGAGCCCTGCACCCGGAACTGGGACGAGCTGATGGAAAAGATCCTTGCCTCGGGCAAAAAACTGATCCACCGTACCCAAAAGTCGGACGGAAGCCCCCTCGATATTGCGGCGGACAGGCAGGGTCAGTTGTACTTTGAACCCCGCAGCTTCCACGTCGATCAGATGGACACCGCCCGCCGCTACGGCAGAATGTACGGCATTTCGGTGGATTGATCCATAATTTTGAAAGGAGCCTCCCTATGAGCAGCAGAGCCAAAGTCTATTTTTCCCCCGACATCACCCCCGAGAAGGTGTTGGAGCTTTACGAGCTCCTCGGCGTTACTCTCCCCGGGAACGTGGCCGTCAAGGTCCATTCGGGTGAGAAGGGTAACCAGAACTTCCTCCGCCCCGACTTCTGGCGGCCGGTCATCGAGCACGTGGACGGCACCGTGGTGGAGTGCAACACCGCCTACAACGGCATGCGCAACACCACCGAAAAGCACCGTCAGTTGTTCCGCGAGCATGGCTGGATGGACTACTACAAGGTTGACCTGCTGGATGCCGAGGGGCCCGATCTGGTGTTGGATATTCCCAATGGCAAAGTGATTCAGAAGAACTATGTCGGTAAAGACCTTGAGAACTACGACTCCATGCTGGTGCTGTCCCACTTCAAGGGTCACCCCATGGGCGGCTACGGCGGAGCACTCAAGCAGCTCTCCATCGGCTGCGCCTCCTCCTACGGCAAGGCCTACATTCACGGTGCGGGGGATCCCGAGGCCTTCTGGACGGCAGAGCGCAATCTGTTCCTGGAGTCCATGGCCGACGCCGCCGCTTCGGTAGTGGAATACTTCAAGGGGCAGATCGTGTACGTCAACGTCATGAAAAATATGTCGGTGGACTGCGATTGCTGTGCCGTGGCCGAGGATCCCTGTATTGCCGACATTGGCATTCTGATCTCCACAGACCCCATCGCCATTGATCAGGCCTGCGTGGATCTGGTCTACGCCTGCTCCGACCCCGGGAAGCCTCATCTCATTGAGCGAATCGAGTCCCGCAACGGTATCCACACCGTGGAGGCCGCCGCTGAGCTGGGGTTTGGCTCACGCGAGTATGAGCTGATCACCGTTTGATCCCTCCCCTATCCCAGCTTCCAAACGAAAGGAGCCCATCATGAACACCAAGCCCTACGCCGTCTGCGGCCTGCTCCCCATTGACGGCAAGATCCTCCTGGTTCGCCACACCTACGGTGTCGCCAAAGATCGCATCCTCCTCCCCGGAGGCTATGTCCAAGAGAAGGAGCTTCCCACCGCCGCCGTTGAGCGTGAGATTTTTGAAGAAACAGGGATATGCGCCCACGCCGAGACCCTGCTGGGGATGCAGTTCAAGGATGACCAATGGTGCGCCGTGTTCCTCATGGAGTATATCGAGGGTAAACCCAGATCCGACGGCTATGAAAACAGCGAGGTACTTCTACTCGCCCCCGAGGAAGCGGTCGCCCGCCCCGATATGACCAATATGAGCCGCGCGGTTTTGAAGGCATATATCAAGGATGGTGGCAACGGTCTGATGCGGAGCGATTACGTGCCCGCTTCGACCGACAGCGGACATTACGCGCTATTCCAGAACGGCGGGTATGAATACGACGCAAAGGCCGAATGCAAAGCGGCACTCGAGGCCATTTCCCATAAGCTGACCGATGCCGGATATTCCAAAAGCGGGAACTTGTTTTATCGCTACCGCGACGAAAAAAAGGCCGCTGAGGTCATTCAGGTGCAGCGGTCGCAATTCAATTGGGAAAGCAACTACTCCTTCACGCTGAACGTGGGCTACGCGAAGGCCGCTGACGTGGGTGCGGATCGACTGACGGTCGCGCTCATCAAGAGCTTTCCTCAACTCGATTTTACACGTTCCGGTGCTCTTTGCTACGGCTGGGACGAATGGTACTGTTTTTCCTTGAAGAACCGCCGCGGAGAGGATTATGTGAAAAACGTGATCCTTCCCGATCTGGACAAGATCATTGCGTATTTGAGATCACAAGCATGACCGTCATGGTATAACCATCGAGGAGGCATCCGAATGGGATGCCTCCCCTGCTTTTTTGCAAAAAAAGCAGGATTTCCACGCAAACCCTCTTGCAATCCTTTCGGTTTTGTGCTACAATACATGGTTGAATATCCATCCACTTACGAAAGGAATCTCATCATGAATTACACCTTCTCCGACAAGATCGCCTCCCTCAAGCCATCGGCGATCCGTGAAATTCTCAAGGCCCCCAAGGATGCCGACACCATCACCCTGGCCGCAGGCAATCCCGCCCCCGAGACCTTCCCCGTGGCCGACCTGGCCCGTTTCGCCGCCGATATTTTCGAGCATGACTCCACCACCGCCCTCCAGTACGGTGCCACCGACGGCTATGAGCCTCTCCGCCGTGCCGTAGCCGAGCGTCAGAAAACCGTTTGGGGCATCGGCAAGTCGGTCGCCGAGGGTGACAGCTTCAACGACACCACCATCATCGTCTCGGGCGGTAACCAGGGTATCGAGCTGGCCGCTAAGGTGTTCTGCAACGAGGGTGACACCGTCATCTGCGAGAACCCCACCTTCATCGGCGGTCTGAACGCCTTCCGCTCCTGCGGCTACAACACCGTCGGCGTGCCGATTGAGGACGACGGCATGAACGTGGAGGCTCTGGAGGAGACCATCAAGGCTACTCCCAACGCCAAGCTTCTCTACATCATCCCCACCTTCCAGAACCCCGCCGGCATCACCACCTCCCTTGAGAAGCGCCGCGCCATCTACGAGGTCTGCAAGAAGTACGGCCTCATGATTCTGGAGGACAATCCCTACGGTGAGCTGCGCTTCGCCGGCGAGGAGATTCCCACCATCAAGTCCTTCGACACCGAGGGGCTGGTCATCTACTGCTCCTCCTTCTCTAAGATCCTCTCGGCGGGTATGCGCGTGGGCTTTGTGGTCGCTCCCGAGGAGGTCGCCGCCAAGATGGTGGTGGCCAAGCAGTCCGAGGACGTCCATACCAACCAGTTCTTCCAGATGCTCTGCTACAAGTTCATGACTGAGTGCGACCTCGACGCCCATATTTCCATGATCCGCGAGGTTTACGGCCGCAAGTGTCGCCTCATGCTGGATTGTCTGGAAAAAGAGCTTCCCTCCTCCGTTAAGTTCACCCGTCCCGAGGGTGGTCTGTTCATCTGGGTCACGCTTCCCGATGGGGTGGATGCTGCCGCCTTCCTCAAGGCTTGCATCGCGGAAAAGCTCATGATCGTCCCCGGCGCCACCTTCAACTGCGACGTCACCCGGGGCTCCAACTCCTTCCGTCTCAACTATTCTACCCCCTCGGATGCCCAGATCGTCGAGGGAATCGCTCGTCTCGGCAAGGTCGCCCGCGAATTTTTCGCCCGCGAATTCGTTAAGTAAGGGGCTGTCGTCATGGCTGTCATCACCATTCGACTTGCGACCGAGGCCGACATCCCCCGCTTGGAGGATCTGCTCTATCAGGTCCACGGTCTCCACGCCGAGGGCCGCCCCGACCTGTTCATCCCGGGGTGCAAGAAATACACCGCCGATCAACTTCGGGAGATCTTGGCTGACCCCATCAACACACCCGTATTCGTCGTCCTGTCGGACGAGCTTTTGGTGGGCTACTGCTTCTGCATCCGTCAGGTGCAAACGGCCGCCTCCATGCAAAAGATCTCGACTCTGTACGTGGATGATCTGTGCGTAGACGCCGCCATGCGGGGGCAGGGCTTCGGAAAGGTTCTCTACGATCACGTCGTAGAGTACGCGCGTCTCAACGGATACTACAATCTCACACTCAACGTCTGGGCCTGCAACCCCTCCGCCATGCGTTTCTACGAAAAATGCGGATTGGCGGTCCAAAAGGTGGGCATGGAGCTTGTGTTGTAAGAATTCACACATAATTTAGAGGTATTTTCCCATGGCTAAGAAGAAAAAGGGTACTAAGAAAAGCACCCAAAACATCGTTCACGTTATCATCAGTATCGTCTACATCATTTGGGGTATCTACTCCCCGCTGTCCGCTCTGAACGCCATTATTGCGCTGGATGTCGGCGCCCTCATTTTGTCCGCCGTCGGTATCATCACCCTGATAGCCGGTATCATGGGCCTGTTCCGTCTCAAGCCCTCGGTCCGACGCACCCTGGGTATCATCATCTTCGTCCTGTCCACCGTCTCCGTCGTCCTGGCTCTGACCGGCGGAAGCATTGCCTGGAAGTCCATCCTGCAGGCGATTCTGGCTTGGCTCTACATCATCTGGTAACTTCTTCTCGCGGCGCCATAAGGCGCCGCTTTTCTGTTTCCACCCCTTATCACCAAAGGGAAAACCGAGCTTCACTCTTCTTGAAGGACAAAAATATCCAACAAAATTTCACAAAGCCCTTGACGAATCGTAGGGAATGTTATATAATAATATAAGATGGTTTGATTACACGATCACAACCGTTATACGGCCTCCGCCTAAATAAGGAAGAATCTATATGGCTGAATTCAATCCCAATGAACCCAAAATCCCCTCTGAGCAGACCGATGCACCGCCTGCAACGGAGCCCTCGGGCAACCGTCCCCCCAAGAAACGGTTTGTCAAGCGAACGGCGTTTTACATCACCGCCACCATCATCGCCCTGATCCTGCTCCTGGCAGCCGTTATGAAGCCTCTGGTCGGCATTTTGAGCTATGCCTTCTCCCTGCTATCCCCCCTCATCATCGGTGGTATCATTGCGTATCTGTGCGATCCTATCCTGGAAATGTACGAGTACCGCGTGTTCCGTCGTCTGGGCAGCGGAAGTATGCGGCGAGGATTATCCCTGCTTTTCACCGTCATCACCGCCTTCGGCATCGTAATCGCCGTGTGCGCCATGATGATTCCCCAGCTTTTGAAAAGCATCAACGAGCTTTTCGCCAACTACGAAAGCTATATCAACAGCTTTCTGGGCTGGCTGCAGAGCGTTCTGAATAAACTGACCGAGAATCTTCCCGGCGAGGTGGTGGATATCTCGGATATCGAAAAGCTCACGGACTTTTTCACGCACCTGTTTGGCGACGTAGAAAATCTGTACACCCGGTTCTTCGACAGCTTGCAAACCTTCATTGCCGAGGGGAATATTCTGGAAAAAACCTGGACGGTGCTGTTGAAGGTCTTCAATTCCGTCAAAAACCTGTTTTTGGGCATGTTTATCGCCTTCTATCTCCTGGCCTCCAAGGAAAAACGGATCGCTCAGTTCCGTAAGTTCCGCAGAGCCATGTTCAGCGAGAAGACCGACGGTCGGATCGAGGAGATCATTGCCCTCACAGACAAAAGCTTCGGCGGCTTCATCTACGGCAAGATCCTGGACTCCCTGGTTATCGGTGTCCTGACCTTCGTCCTGCTCACCCTCTTTGAGATTTCCCCCTACAACCTGCTCATTTCGACGTTTATCGGCATTACCAACATCATCCCTGTATTCGGTCCCTTCATCGGCGCGATCCCCTCCTTTTTCATCGTGCTGATCTCTAACCCCGACAAGGCGTTTCTGTTCCTGGTTCTCATTCTGATCATCCAGCAGCTGGACGGCAACATCATCGGGCCCAAGATCCTGGGCGACAATACGGGAGTCAGCTCCCTTTGCGTTATCATCGCCATCGCCATCTGCTCCACCCTTTGGGGCGTGGCGGGTATGATCCTCGGCGTGCCCATCTTCGCGGTGGCCATTGAGCTGATCAAGCAAATGCTGGAAAAGCGCCTGGCTGCCAAGGGAGAACCCACGGATACCCAGGAATATTACCCCGACAACGCAATCGGCAACGCCGAGCTGGAGGTGCACTACGAGCATTCCTCCCTGCGTTACCGCTACGAGCATTCCAAGTTCAAGCCGCGGTTTGAAAAATGGCGCAACAACGTGCTGAACCATCTCGGCCGCCAGGTTCAAGCGACGCCTCCAACGGAGAACGTCCCCGGCGACAACCTTCCCTCTCCGAAGGTCAATGCGCCCCCCGTGGTGGCTGAAAAGTCCCAAAAGTCCAACAAGAAAACAAACAAGAAATCGTAATCCCACACTCAGAAGGCACTCGGTATTCTTGCCGGGTGTCTTCCGCTTTCCTCGCCGGCACGGCGAGGGCATCCTACGATCGGAGGAATTTTCCCATGACAGAACCCAGCCAAGAGTCCAACGTCACCCGCAAGCCCGTAAAGCACCGTTTTTCCAAGCGGATCTTCTTCTTCAGCGCCTGCGCCGTCATCGCCATCATCGTGTACTGCATAGCCAATGCAGATCATTTCGCATCCGTATTCAACAATTTAGGTGCCGTGCTGACCCCTTTGGCCATCGGCGGCGTGATTGCCTATCTGTGTAACCCCTTTTTAAAATTCTATGAATTCGTCGTTTTCCGCAAATTCGGAAAGGGCAATCTGCGGAGAGGTCTTTCCCTGCTTTTTACGGTTCTGACATTCTTCGGTATTGTAGCGATCCTGCTCGCTCTCATTCTCCCCGAGCTGATTGACAGCATCACACAGCTGACCACCAACTACGAATACTACCTCAACCATCTCCTGGCCTTCGTGCAAACCTTCATCGATCGCACGGAGCTGAACCTGGACATCTCCGACATTGAGAAATTCACCCAGTTCGTTACGGATATGTTCGGCGCAGGTGAGGATATCATGTCGAAGGTTCTGGTCGCCCTGCAGCAGTTCCTGTTCAAGGGAGATGTCGTGGGCAATATTTGGGCCTTCCTGGGCGAGCTGTTCAATACCTTCAAGAATCTGATTTTGGGCATGTTTATTGCCTTCTATATTCTCTCCTCCAAGGAGAAGCGCAAGGCGCAGATCCAAAAATTCCGCGCCGCCTTCTTCAACGACCAGCAAAATGAAAAGATTTCCGAGGTAACTCGGCTGATCGACCGCACCTTCGGCGGCTTTGTCAAGGGCGTACTGTTGGATGCGATGGCTGTCGGCGTGGTTACCTTTCTGCTCCTGTCCATCTTCAAAATATCCGAGTATAACCTGCTCATCGCCGCGATCTGCGCTGTCACGAATATCATCCCCGTATTCGGTCCCTTCATCGGTGCCATTCCCTCGGGTCTGATTGTCCTGATCTCCAATCCCGAAAAGATCCTGTGGTTCATCCTGCTGATCATTCTGATCCAGCAGATTGACGGCAATCTGCTCTGTCCCATCATCCAAGGCAACAATACAGGTGTCAGCTCTCTGGCTGTCCTCGTTGCCATTACCGTCATGGGCGGCTTCTTCGGCATCATCGGCATGGTTATCGGCGTTCCCGTATTCGCGGTCATCATTGAGCTGGTCAAGCGTGCCATTGAGTCCCGTCTTGAAAAGAACGGCAAGCCCACCAGCACCACCGACTACTATCCCTCCAACGCCGTGGGTAATGCAGAAGAAGAAGTGTACTATGAGCATGCCCACTGGAAATACAAGTACGATCACTCCCGCATCAAGCCCTATATAGACAGGGCCATGGCGGCAGTTGGCCGCTTCTTCAAGAAGGACGATTACGACTACGAAAATGATCCCGATCACAGATTAGACTGATCCGTCCATCATGCAAGCTACATCCACGAGGGCGTGTGACGCCCTGAACGCATCATTATTTCTTTTCTACGGAGGTATTTCATCATGACTACAAGCAACAATCGCCGCTCAGGCGGTATTTCGGTGGAGACAGCTCACATTTTCCCTATTATCAAAAAGTGGCTGTATTCCGAAAAGGATATCTTTCTCCGCGAGCTGGTCTCCAACGCCGCCGACGCGGTAACCAAGTACAAGCGCCTGGTTTCCCTGGGTGAGATTGAAGACACCGATGAGAACGGCTACCGCATCACCGTCAAGGTGGACAAAGTAGCCGGAACTCTGACCGTTTCGGATAACGGCATCGGTATGACCGAGGACGAGGTGACCCGCTACCTCGGCAACATCGCCCTGTCCGGCGCCCTGGATTTCATCAACAAGTACGAGGGCGAAAAGGATTCAAGCAACAGCACGGGCATTATCGGTCACTTCGGCCTGGGCTTCTACTCCGCCTTCATGGTGGCCGACACCGTAGAGGTGGTCACCAAATCCTATACCGGCACCCCCGCCGTCCGCTGGGTCTGCAACGCCGATGGCTCCTACGAGTTCTTTGACGGAGACCGGGAGGAGCGCGGCACCGATATCATCCTCCATATCACCGAGGATGAGTTGGCCTATCTGGGCGCCTATAAGCTGCGGGAAATGCTGGACAAGTACTGCTCCTTTATGCCCACGGAGATCTACTTTGAGGACGTAACCGAGGAGGACGAGCCCGCCGAGAATACCGACGAGGCAGCCGACGAGCCTGCCGCTCCCGCCCCCATCAACGACGTGTCTCCCCTGTGGCAAAAGGCACCCTCTGAATGCACCGACGAAGATTATAAGGACTTCTACCGCAAGGTTTTCCACGACTTCCGCGAGCCCCTGTTCCACATCCACATCAACGCAGATTATCCCCTCAACTTCAAGGGTATCCTCTACTTCCCCCGCCTGGGCAACGAGTATGAATCCATTGAAGGGCAGGTCAAGCTCTACTACAACCAGGTATTCGTGGCCGACAACATCAAGGAGGTCATCCCCGATTACCTGCTCATGCTCAAAGGTGTTCTGGATTGCCCCGAGCTTCCTCTGAACGTCTCCCGAAGCTATCTGCAGAACAATACCTACGTATCCAAGGTTTCCGCCCATATCGTCAAGAAGGTATGTGATAAGCTGAACTCTCTCTGCGATACCGACCGAGAGACCTACGAGGGTGTTTGGGACAGCATCCGCACCTTCGTGGAGTACGCCTGCATGCGGGATCGCAAGTTCTATGACCGCATCAAGGATTCCCTCCTGTTCAAGCTCACCGACGGCAAGTACGTCACGGTTGACGAGTATTTCAAGCCCGCTGACGAAATCCAGGAAACCGCCGAGAAGGCCGAGCGGATCATGTACTACACCTCCGATCCCGAAGGACAGGCTCAGTATATTTCCCTCTTCGAGGCCGAAGGGATCCGCGTTGCCGTACTGGACAAGCTGATCGATTCCCAGTTCGTACAGATGTACGAGAATTACGTCGGGAAGGATGAAAACGCCGTTAAATTCCTGCGCATCGACGCCGATGTGGCCGCGGCACTGACCAAGGACGGAGAGGCCGCCGAAAGCCAAGCCTTGACCGATCTCTACCGTAAGGTCAGCGGCAACGAGACCCTGGAGGTCAAGTACGCCGCCCTCAAGGACGAAACCGTTCCCGCCATGCTGACGGTCTCCGAGCAGTCCCGCCGTATGGAGGAAATGATGCGGATGTACTCCATGCAGAGCGGCATGGACGGTATGCCCGCCACTCCCGTGGCCTACACCATGACCGTTAACACCGCCTCCCCTCTGACGGAGCGCATGATCCCGCTCTGCGATACGGATCCCGCCAAGGCCGAGCTTCTGGCCACCCAGGTCTACCGTCTCTGCCTCCTGTCCCAGCGCCGCCTTACGGCCGAGGAGTTGAAGACCTTCCTGGCAGACAGCTTTGACCTCCTGGGTCAGATCTGACGGCCATGGCGTTTCTGAATACCGAAATTCCCGAGCTGTCCGGCTTTGACACGGGTCTCTGTTTATCCAATCTGGACATTTTGAGCCTACGTCAGATTCGGGTCAGCGAATCCATTCTGGCGGTTCTGTCCGAGCTGGCCGATGCGCTGATACACGATGCGGAGGGTGACCCGGATACGGTGAACAGTATTCTCCTGTCTCTGCAAAGCTCCCCCGATTCAGCGGAGGAATCCCCCCTGCAGACCCATGTAGCCACGATGATCTCTCCCATCAACCGCGAGGACGTATTCCGTATGTCCTCCCGAGCAGGCCTTTGTTCTCGCCTGCTTCTCTACAAGATGATCGAGGAAAGAATGCCCGCCCGCGATGAGCTCCCCCCCGTCTCCAGCGTTCCCGCTACGGTTCGGGGACGGGTGGCCTATATGCCCGGCTCCTTTGCGGACAAGGCCTATCTACGCTTGACAGCCTCCTTGAAGAATCCTCGTGCAGCCTATACGGCCAGCTTTGTGGATGCCTGTGAGGAGGTACATAGCGGCCTTTGCGAATACTGCATCCTTCCCTTGGAGAATTCCTCCAACGGACGCTTGACCGCCTTTGCCCGCTTGATCCTGCGTTACCGTCTGCAGATCATCGCCGTCTGCGACCTGGAAAACGGCGCAGCCCCCGGCCAATCCACCCGGTTCGCGTTGCTCCGCGAGGCTGACGACACTCGGTTTCCTTCTCTCCCCGCTACGACCGCTCCCGACGCCCCCCTCTGTCTGGAGCTGATCCACCTCACCGATTCCCCCTCTCTGATCGAGTTGCTCACCGCCGCAGAATTCTGCGGTCTGTCCCTTTGCCGTGTCGATACCCTCCCCCTGTTCGATGAGTTGGAGGTCCTCAGCGGTGACAGCGCCCCCCAAACCGCCACCTCCTGCGTTCTGAACGTAGAGAACGGCAATCTTACCGTATTCCGCCGTTTCCTGGCGCTGGAGGCCCCCGAGGATATCCTCACGGGTCTGTACAGCTTCGTTTGATGATTAAATTTTGGAAAGGATAAACCCCATGAAACACTATACGTACCAAACCTCGGGAGTATGCTCCCGCAAGATCGACATTGACGTTGACGGCGATACCGTCATCAAGGTCGTCTTTACGGGTGGTTGCTCGGGCAATACCCAGGGCGTTGCCGCTCTTGTCGCCGGCATGAACGTGGACGAAGCCATTGCCCGCCTGGAAGGCATCCATTGCGGTCCCCGCCCCACCTCCTGCCCCGATCAGCTTTCCAAGGCACTTAAGGCCTGCAAGGCGGAATAATCCAATAAGGAACCTCTAAAAAATCCCTTCGCGCCGTTAGCTCTGCGCGAAGGGATTTTTAAAATTTTCCAAAGAGATTTCGTCGATTTTGGGTGCGATGTATGTTTCGGGATGCCACTATACGTCAATCCCGTCCCCCTCGCTCTGCCGCTCCATCCGGATTTCCCAATGAATGATCACGGCCAGAAGAGCGCGGATCAGGATCACCACCGCCAGGGTGGCCAGTTCCTTCAGATCGTGTACGATGACGGTATTGATGATCTCCGCGCCCATTTTGAATTCCAGCGCAAGCGCCAGAGAGCGCCCCAGGTTGATGACGATATTGAAGGGCTTGGGATGGCGGAATCTACGCGCCAGCAGGATCAACGCCTTAACGGATCCCACTGCGATGATCAGAATTCCGATCAGCTCAAGCGTATACGCCATAAACTCCGCGATGACGTGGAGTATTGCCTCATAAGTACTCATGATTGCAGAAATATTCATACGTTTTCCCCCTTTTATTGAGTTGATTCATAGCGGCTCCAGCCGGAAGACGTCCGCCTGGTTCCGTCGGGCAGTACCCAAATAGCCTCCACATCGGGCAGTGATTCCACCAAAGCAAGCCCCTCCTCTGCGGTCATGCAGAACAAGGCCGTGGATAGAGCATCACCGTCCGCCGAATTCTTACACACCACCGAAACCGACAGGAAGCCCTCCGAGGGCATCAACGTATTCGGATCAATGATGTGGTGATACCGCTTTTCCGCCACCACGTAGTACCGCTGGTAGGAGCCGCTGGTGACCAAGGCCTCCCCCTCCAGCTGCAAATACGCCGTATAGGGATTTTCCTCGTCCTCCAAGGGATTCTCGATTCCAACGATCCAGGGCGTGCCGTCCGCCTTAGCGCCTACGGTACGGACGTTTCCGCCCACGTTCAGCACGTAGCCGCTCACACCCTTCTCCTCCAAGCTGCGGGCAACCATCTCCACGGCATAGCCCTTAGCGATGGCTCCCACGTCCAGGGTCATGCCCGGATCGGTCAATGTCACCGTACAGGCCTCCTCGTCGATGACCAGGCAATGGATATCCGTATGTCGGGCCGCATCCGTCAGCCGGTCCATGGGCGGGATCTTCGCGGCAGAGGGATCGTTCATACCCTCGGTGCGGTAATCGTGCCAGATGGACAGCACGCTTCCCATGGCGATATTCACGCGGCCGTCGGTCATTTCGTGCATATCCTTCGCGTACAGAAGCATGTCCACAATACGCCGATCCACCGTCACGGTACGGTGCTGACCGTCCACCAGCTCATTGATGGTGCAAAGATTCTCCAGCCCCTCAAAGCGGTGGTAAATGGTATATAAGCGATGGTATTCTCCCAGCTCGGCAAGGATCTGCTCTGCAATCTCGTCAAAGTCATCCTTGGACGAGGCAAAACCGGTAACGGTCGTCACAGTATCGAAGTAGTCGAAGGAATGAACAGAGAATTTCTCTGCCCGGGGAGCGCAGGACGGAAGAGCGGACAGCATCAGAGCCACCGCCAAAGTCAGAGCTACAAGGTATTTTCTCATACTCATCAAATATCACATTCTTGAAAAAATGGGAGGACAAGCCTCCCGTTTTCCATTGCAGTTGGATCGCGAATTAACCGATCTTAGCGGCAGCCTTGACGAAGCCGTTTACCAGAATGGTGCAACCTGCGCCCTTCACATCGGCAGTACCGTAGTTATCAGTTCCCATCAGACCGGCAATCTCGGTAGCGGTCTTACCCACGCAAAGAGTGAGGAAGGCATCAGCCTGCTCGAACCACTCCTTAGCAGCACCGCCCCAAGCGACCATGCCGTAGTTTGCGCCGGCCTCACGCTTGGAAGAGATCGCCTTGGTGGTGTCGAAGGTGGAAGCACCGGTGGCGTCGAAGGTGAACTCCACCTGTACGCAATCCGTAGCAGCGGCGGTTACCTTACCGTTCGCATCCACGGTAGCGGCGAAGAAGGTAGTCTCCAGCTTGCTGGAGCCATTGGCATCCTCAGCGGCATCCTTGGTGGTCTGCTGAGTGAAAACGCCCAGCTTCAGTGTGTTGGCGGTGGTAGCGGTGGTAGCCACAGCGTTAGCCACTGCCTTTTCGATAGCCTTTACGAAATCACTGATCATGATGGTGCAGCCGGCGTTGATCACCTCGTCGGTGCCCTTGTTCTCGCCTGCGACCAGTGCCTTGACCTCGTCGATGGTCTTACCGGCCACGACGCCCTCAAAGGCGTCAGCCTGCTCGAACCACTCCTTGGCGGCTTGGCCGTAAGCGACCATGTTGTAGTCCTTACCAAACTCGTACTTCGTCTTGAAGGACTCGTTTGCGATGGCCTTGCCCTCGCCGGTGTATGCAACGGTGATGTCTGCGGTATCCAGCTGGCAAGCCACAATCTTGCCGGCGGCATTCAACGTCACAGCTGCAACGGTCATAGCAACCTGACCCTGACCGTTGGTCTCGCCATCGGCAGAGGTTGCCTTAGAGACGTTCGTGTAGATGCCCATACCGAGCTTGACGGATTCGTCCTTCTTGCCATCACAGCCCACAAAGGCCAGGACAGACAGGACCATGAGAACGCTGAGGGAAATGCTGATGAGCTTTTTCATGAGTATTCTCCTTTTTGTTTTTTACCAACATATTGTATCATATCTATTATGTCCTGTCAAGAGAATATCCATACATTTTCGGTTCTATTGCTTACATATTTTTGGCACTATTCCTCACATTTTCTTGGTATGGATCCGTTTCACGGCAAAGCCTCCGCACAGCCCGATAAAAACGCCCGACACCGTCCCCGTCACCGCCAGAACGATCATGTAGTATCCCAGCTCGGCCGTATCCAAAAGGAGCATTGCCATCAGGATCTGACCGACGTTGTGTAGCACACCGCCCGCCACGCTGACACCCACAATGGACAGGATGTTCCATTTGCGCAGAACCGCCATGACGGTCAGACTCAAAAAGCCCCCCGCCAAGCTGTAGGCCATGGTCATGGGATTACCGAACAGGAGGGATACCGCTATGATCCGCGTCAAGGACACCGCGGCGGCCTCCTTGACACCGAAACGGTACAGGATGAAAATGATCGCAATATTGGGAAGCCCCAATTTGATACCGGGGACGGCCGCGATCAAGGGAGGCAGCAGGCTCTCCACCCAAGCGAACACCATAGCCACCGCCGTACAGAGGCCCAAAAAGGCCACCTTATGCGCTTGCTTCCTCATCATACAGGCCTCCTTTACGCGATCACGTCGGGGCCGCCTTCGTAGGTCTTGATCACCGTTACAACCACCTTATGAGGCAGGCAAATAATGCTTTCCCCATCCCTGTATATGGGCTTATGGGCCGCGCAGATCCCGTCGGGACAGGTAGCAGTCTCTACGAAGGCCCTCCCATCACGAATGACCAGGCGGTTGAGATGCTCGCCCGCATCTCCCGTTCGGATCTCCACTACTCGGTCCTCCGAGAGCGCGTAAACGCCGTATTCCTTCCCGTCTACCGTAACGGTTACGGCATTCCCTTCCTCCCGCAACAGGAAAAAGGCGGCGCCAAGCGTCACAGTGACCAGCAGTAGCACGCCTATAAAGATCACGTCGTTTTTGAATTTACGCCCACCGCCGACGGCGGCGGTGGGCTTTTTGTCGTTTTGATTCATATCTACCGTTTAATCCTGATTCCCCGAAACCAGATCGCGGGGATGAACTCCGGCGGGAATATCCGGGAAAATAACCTTCTTCATGCAGCCCGTGGGGCACGCATCCGCGCAAAGGCCGCAGCCCTCACACTTAGCATAATCAATTTTCGCCAGATTATTCACAACGGTCACCGCATTGTGCGAGCAGACCTTCTCACACTTCTTACATCCGATGCAGGCGTTGGAGCAGGCCTTTCGTGCGTCGGCACCCTTTTGGGTGTTGCTGCACATGACCACGTCCACGGTTTCCTGCGGAATCAGAGAAATAATGTGCTTGGGGCAGATGGTCGTGCAAAGGCCACAGCCGATGCAAAGAGAGGTGTCCACGTGGGCAATCCCATCCTTCAGACAGATGGCGTTAGAGGGACAAGCCGCGGCGCAATCTCCCAAGCCCAGGCAACCGAAGCGGCAGGCATCGGGACCGGCATAGAGCATGGCGGCGGCCTTGCAGGAGGTGATGCCATCATAGGCGGCTTTTTTGGTGGTGGCCTCACAGTGGCCGTTGCAGTGGACGAAGGCGATCATATCCTTGGGGGCCTCTACCTCGATATTCAATATCTCGCCCAGCTCTTTGGCGGTCGCCTCGGCACCGGGAACGCAGAGATTGGGCTTGGCCGAGCCCTCAGCCACAGCGGCGGCGTAATCGTCACACCCCTTGTAGCCACAGGCGCCGCAGTTGACACCGGGAAGGCACGCCCGAATGGCCTTCACCTTTTGATCCTCCTCCACGCCGAAGAAGCGGGAGATCAGAGCCAGCATCACGCCAAGAAGGAGTGCCACGCCGGCCACTACGCCAAAAGCAATCAAAATATCCATCACGTTGAAACTCATAGCACAACCTCCTTACGCGAACAACGCATCCACGATGCCCGCAAAACCCATGAAGGCCAGGGAGATGAAGGACGCGGCGATGAGAGTGACAGCCAGCCCGCGGAAGGGCTTGGGGATATTGGTCTCGTCGATGCGGGAACGTAGCCCCGAGAACAGGACCATGGCAAGCAGGAAGCCCAGACCAACGCCCAGGGAGCTGACCATGGACTCCAGGAAGCTGTAGCCGTCGGTGATGTTGTTGATGGCCACGCCCAGGACGGCACAGTTGGTGGTGATGAGGGGGAGATACACGCCCAGGCCCTTATGCAGGGCGGGGGAGAACTTTTTCAGGATCAGCTCCAGCATCTGCACCAGGGAGGCAATGACCAGAATAAAGACGATGGTCTGCATATAGCCCAGCCCCACCTTATCCAGCAGGTAATACTGGATGGGCCAGGTCACGGCGGTGGCCAGGAGCATAACCGCGGTGACGGCGATACCCATGCCCGTGGCTTGGTCCAGCTTCTTGGACACGCCCAGGAAGGGGCAGATACCCAGGAAGCGGGCCAGAACGTAGTTATTGACGAATACCGAGGAAAGAAGGATAATGATGAGGGATTTGAACATATCCATTACTGTGCTCCTCCTTTCTCAGTTGCGGCTTCATTGTGGACGTTGTCGGTATTTTCAGCACCGCAGGCGGCGGTGTGGCAGTTCCCTGCGTTGGGACATCCCGCGCAGGAAAAGCTCTTTTTCATGGGGGCCTTGCCGTGGGTGAGGGCATAGACCAGGGCGATGAGCAGTCCGTAGACCATCATACCGCCGGGGGCCTTGACCAGAACCTCGATCTTGTAGGGCTCCAGGAAGGGGATGGCGATACCCGCGAAGGCGGCGGCACCGAAGACCTCACGGATGGTAGCCATGGCGACCAGGGCGAGGGTGAAGCCCAGGCCCATGCCAATGCCGTCCAGGGCCGACTTGCCCACCGAGTTCTTACCAGCGAACATCTCGGCACGGCCGAGGATGATGCAGTTGACGGTAATCAGCGGCAGGTACACGCCCAGCATCTCGTAGAGGGCGGGGAAAAAGGCTTGGACGATCATCTGGACCATGGTAACGAATCCCGCAATGACCACGATGTAACAGGGGATACGGACACTATCGGGGATGATCTTACGGAGCAGGGAGATCAAAATATTGGAGCAGACCAGCACCGCCAGGGCGGCGATGCCCATGCCGAAGGCTCCGACCACATTGGTGGTGGTAGCCAGGGTGGGGCAGGTGCCGAGTATCAGCACGAACACGGGGTTTTCTTTCAGAATACCCTTGAACAAAACGGACATACTGCTGTTCTTATTCATTTGCGGCACCTCCTTCCAGAATGGTCACGCACTCGAAGGCCCGCTCGATGGCCTTCAGATAGCCGTTTGTGGTGATGGTCGCGCCCGAGATGGCGTCGATATTCTTGTAATCCTCGGCGGTCTTGCCGTCGAACTGGCCGTAGAATTTCTCGTCAGCACAGGCATCACCGATGCCCGTGGACTCGGCCTGGGAGAGGGTCAGAGTGTCGATGATCTTCCCTTCCTTGGTCAGGGAGACCATGACCAGGATATACTGCCCTGAGGCGGGGTGGTACTCACTGCCGCCGTTGATGCCGTAGCCGGCGGCATTGAGGGTGAGGATATAGTTCCCCGTGGCGGTGCGCTTGGCACTGGTCAGGGCGGTGGGCAGGCCCTCATAAGCCTTGAGGTCAATAATCTCGACGGTGGAGGCGGTAAGGATGTTGTAGGCGGCCAAAGCCTCTTCCCAATACGTTGTTTTGGTGACGTTGCCATTTTTATCGACAGCGGTGTAGCAGGTATTGCCTTCGTAGCCGTCATTCTCGGTGACAAAAACCTTGCCCGCGCCGTTATCGGCGGTATAGACGGCGTCAAAGCAATCCGCCTCGATGATCTCGGTGATGAAGAGCTTGGTAAACTTCCCTTCTGCGGCGGGGAGGGCGGCGGAGAGGTTATCGTTCAGGATCTGCGCCTCGTCGCGGAGGTCCACCGAGCCGCCGCCCAGGATGATGGCGGTGTTCAGCGCGTCCTTCACGGCGTTCTTGTAGGCCTGGGTGGTCTTGGTGGCACCCGAAATGGTGTCCACGGCGTCCACACTTGCGGCATCCTTGCCGGTGAAACCGGCACCGAAGGTCTTCTCATGACCCAGGGTCTCGGAGGAGGACAGACAGACGGTGCCGCTGATGGTGCCGTCGGGGTTAACTCCGCACATGATGACCATGCCCGAGGAATAACCCGTGGTGGTCATTTTGACCACGTAGCCGCCCTTGGTCTCCTTGAAGACCTCGGTGACGGTGGCGGGGAGGGTGTAGGCGGACAGATCCACCTTTTCAAAGCCCTCGCCGTTGGGCATGACCTCCAAAAGGGCCTCATTGGCGGCTTTGTCTTCGTTGGCCTTGATGGTGGGGGCGGTGATGGCGTTGGTGATGGCCAGCAGGACCGCCATAACGGCGCAGATGCAGACCAGCACCAGGGTGCTTACGATGGATTTTTTCATGCCTTCTTACCTCCTGCTCCGAAAACTTTGTGCTTGGTCCAGGAATCAATGTAGGGGGTGAGTATGTTCATGAACAGGATGGCGAAGGATACACCCTCGGGATAGATGCCGAAATAGCGGATGAGGAAGGTGATCAGACCCGCGCCTACACCGAAGATGATCTTCCCCCATGCAGTCGAGGGGGAGGTGACGTAGTCGGTGGCCATGAATATGGCACCGATCAGCAGACCGCCCGCCAGGACCATGCGGAGCGCGGCCATGGCGTCCATGCCCTCCATAAAGAAGGAGCAGACAAAGACGGTACCCACGAAAGCCACGGGGACGTGGATTGTGATGACACGGCGAATCAGCAGGTAGGCAAAGCCGACGAGCAGAGCCAGGGCGCAGGTCTCACCGATGGCACCGCCGTGGAGACCGAGGAACAGGTCGGTCAGGGAAGGGGCCACATTCTGCTCCATCATCTGGGACAGGGGGGTGGCGGAGGATACGGAGTCCACGATGGTGGGGAAAGCCTGGGTGGTCATGGAGCCAAAGGCTACCAGCATGAACACACGGCCTGTGATAGCGGGGTTGACGGGATTGCATCCCAAACCGCCGAACAGGGCCTTGACCACGATAATTGCGAACAGAGAGCCGACCACGCACTGCCAGAGCGGGATATTGGCAGGGAGATTCAGCCCCAGGAGGAGGCCCGTAACGGCGGCACTGCAGTCACCGATGGTCTGCTCGCGCTTGGTGATGAGGTTGAAGAGAGCCTCAAAGCCCACACAGCTCACCACGCAGACCGCCAGCACCAGCAGGGCCCGCAGGCCGAAGATGATACAGCCCGCGGCGGCGGCGGGGAGCAGGGCGATGATGACGTCCAGCATGATGCGGGAGGTTTTACGACCGCTGTGGATGTGCGGGGAGACAGAAAGGGTCAGCTGGTTATTCATGCCTTACTTCCCTCCTTTGCTTGTTCTTCTTTCAAAAACGCCTTGGCCAGCTTGTTGGTCTGCACCAGAGGACGGTTGGCGGGGCAGATGAAGCTGCAGCAGCCGCACTCCATGCAGGCCATGAGGGCCAGGTCGGTCAGGGCCACCGCATCCCGCTTCTTGTAGGCGCGAGCGATCTCGGCGGGGTTGATGCCGAAGGGGCAGGTGTTGGTGCAGGAGCCGCAACGGATGCAGGCGGTGGTCTTGGGGAGCTTGACCTCCTTTTCGGTCAGGGCCAGGATGGCGTTGGTATTCTTGAGGATGGGGGCCGAGGTGTCGGGGACGGTAATGCCCATCATGGGGCCGCCGTAGACCACCTTCACAGGCTCCGTCGTCATGCCGCCGCAGAAGGCGAAAACGTCAGCCATTGCCGTACCGATGGGAACCAATACGTTCTTCGGCTCCTTCACGGCGCCGCCGTCCACCGTTACGCACTTCTCCGTGAGGGGCATACCCGTCTTGAGGTAAGCACCGATGGCGGCCAGGGTGGTACAGTTGATGACCACGCAGCCCACGTCGATGGGGAGCTTGCCCATGGGAACCACCTTCCCCGTGGTATGGTAGATCAGCACCTTCTCGCCGCCCTGGGGATAGACGGCAGGGAGAACCTTGACCTCGGCGGTACAGCCCTTGGAGACGTCTGCCATGAGTTGTCTCATGGACTCGATGGCCTTTTTCTTGTTGTTTTCAATGCCGATGATGATGTTTTGGATACCCAGGTAGGTCTTCATGGCCTCCAGGGCGCGGGCCATGTCGTCGGCGCGCTCCACCATGGTGAGGGTATCGCTGGTGACGTAGGGCTCGCACTCGGCACCGTTGATGATGAGATGCTCGATCCTTGCGGGGTCGGCGTTCAGCTTGAAGTGGGTCGGGAATCCTGCGCCGCCCAAGCCTACGATGCCCGCGTTCTTCACCGCCTCGATGAAATCCTCGCGAGAGGTGATTTCGGGTGGTGTCAGATTTTCGTCGGGGGTCATTTCGCCGTCGGACTCAATGACCACGGCAGGCACGGTTCTGCCATCCGAAAGCAGGTAGTCAACGATCTTGGTGACCTTACCCGATACCGATGCATGAATGGGTGCAGAGACTGCTCCGCCGGCCTCGGCAATCAGGGTACCGACTCGGACGAGATCACCCACCTTCACGACAGGCTTTGCCGGCGCACCGATGTGCATGGACATGGGCAGAGTCACGGTTTTGGGTGACTCCATCGGCACAGCAGGCTTGTCTGCCGTATGTTTTCTATGGGGCACGTGAACCCCGTGGAGAGAAAAAGCCATTTGTCTATTCACCTTTCTTGGATCTATGCGCCCCGCCCTTCCGAGCAGAGTGCATGAACATACAACATAAATTATACTATATTTTCGCTGATTTGTCAATGGTTTGGTGCAATTTACTCGGCCTTTTTGCACGGGAATGGTTGCAAAAGGAGATAGTTTTTGTGAAATTTGTAACAAACTGTTCGGCGCATACACGAGCGCGCACCAAAAAGAGAGAACCCCCTGCAGGATGCAAGGGGTTCTTTCTGTTCACTTCGCTCATTCGGAGGCACGTTCTCCCATTCAAGCGTTCACTTTATAAAAAGCATTGAAAAAAGTACGTGCCTCCGGCGGCTTAAACCCTTCTTTGAAAGCCTCCTCGCGTTGCTCGGTGCAAATTCGCCTTCGGCGAAGTTTGCGAAGGGTTTAAGAATCCCAAGAACTTCAAAAAAGAGATGATCCAGGTGGCCACTGTCAAAGGTCGCCAGCCGCTCGGAGGATTCCAGATTACCCGGCACGTAGCCGACCACGCGAAACTCCCGCCGATTATCCTCTATGGGTTGGGTCTCGGATGCGTCTGTAGGCTCCTCCGTCGGGGCCTCGGCGGTGGTTTGGGTGATGCTACCGCCCTCAGTTTCCACGGGTGGGGTATCGGGAGTGCAGGATACCAGCCCAATCAGAAGCATGGACAGAAACAGCAGGACGGTGAGCAGCCTTGATTTCATGGTGTTGATTCCTGTCAATTCTCCTCGTCGTGATGGCTGAGATTATTCTCGATGACGGTTTGTGTGCAATCAAACGAGACTATGCTCCTCTTCAGCGAGCCCTCGTACATGGTGTTGTTGGCGATGACAACCGCCTTGGAAGCACTCAGATAGATATCGTAATCGGGGCTTTGGGTTCCGGTGCTGTCATCATTGGTTCCCCACTTAAAGGTATTACCCGTAACCGTTACGTTCTGCGTGTTTTTCAGGTAAATGTGGCTACTGTCGTAGCGCGTATCCAGCGCTCCCCAATCGGGGCAGCCCGAACGGCGGAACATATTGCCCGTGATGGAGACGTCGCAGAAGGTGCTGCCGTCGCCCAGCTTGACGGCGGGGCCGAAGGAGCGGTCGAAGAAATTACCGGTCAAGGTGAGGGAGTCACCGCCCTTAAACCAGATTCCCGCCTTACCGTTCCACTCCACACGGTTACCCGTCATGGTGACCGAGGCCACCCAGGGGTCACCGTAGATGCCGCAGTTCAGATTGCCCGAGAGCCAGTTGTCCAGAACAAAGCCGTCCCAGCCGTCGATATACACGCCCGAACCGTTGTTGTGGTGGATCATATTGTGGCGAACAGTAAAGCACCAGATGTGCTTCAGATGAACACCGTCACCCGTGAAGTTACCGATGCGACAATCGTCGATGGTAGGGGTATCCTCCTCCGCACCACCGTTATACTCAGGCCAGTTCAGATAGACGCCGTGGATGCCCTGGCCGAGATAGCCGCCGTTGAGGCTCATGCCCGTGATGGTACAGCCGTAGGCCCCCGTGATGTCGATCATGCAGGTAGCATTGGGATCGTTGAGGATGAACACCGAGTTACCGTCGGCGCGGTAGTTCCAGGCGGAATCACCCTCCAGGCGGGTGCGGGGGTACATTTTCAACTGACCGACCTTATACTTTCCGGGCGGCACGATGACGGTTCCCTCCACGCGGCCTGCATCGTCCAGGGCTGCCTGTACGGCGGCGGTGCAATCGGTGACGCCGTCGCCCACGGCGCCGTAGTCGGTGATGTCAAAGGTGTTGACGTAGCCGTTCCGCTCAATGACCTCGTAGGTCACAGGCTCGCTCGTGGTTTCGGGCTCGGCGGTGGTGTCCTCCTCGGTAATGGCCGCCGTAGTAACGGCATTAGTCCCGGCTTGGGTATCGGTCTGACCTGCGGTGGTCAGAGCATCGGTTGTTGTTTGCTCAGCGTTCTTTCCGCCGCAGCCGGCCAGAAGGCCGACCAGCATGGAGGAGGCCAGCAAAAGAGTTATGAGTTTCTTTTTCATGTTTTTTCCTTCCTTTCTCATTTTCACAGGCAAATCCTTCCCACCCCCCGCTTAGGAGAACGGTGCATATATCGAGAGCCATTATATCACACACTCACAAATTTGTCAAGTTTTTTTCTGTTCCTCTCTTTTTTTTGTACAAAAGCCCCATCGTTTCTCCTGCGCTTTTGTACACTCCGCTATTCACACAAGCAACAGCCCCCAGAGAGACTCTCCGGGGGCTATTTCACTCAGCCGTATATTTCTTTCGTTAAGAGCAAGCTGTCCACAGGATTTCCGAGCGCACCGTATTCCAGGCCGCAGGCTCCCGTGTAGCCGGCCTTATCGATGGCATCAAAGATGCATCGGTAGTTCAACTCCCCCTCCCACAGCTCGTGGCGGCCGGGGTGGCCTGCGGCGTGGAGGTGAGCGATGCAGTCCAGGTTGGCGGTCACCGTGGGGATGATGTCTCCCTCGGTGATCTGCTGGTGGTAGATATCGTAGACCACCTTGACGAAGGGGGAATCCACCCGGCGGACCATATCAAAGGCCTCGGCGGCATTGGTCAGATAGTAGCCGGGGTGGTTGACCTTGGTGTTCAAGGGCTCAGGCATAACGGTCACACCGTACTTCTCCAAAATGGATACGCCCAGCTTCAGAGTCTCCACGATGGCGGCGTGCTGCTCCTCTCGGGGTGCGCCCGTATCGGGACCCACCTGGGTGATGAGCCGCTTCGCCCCCAGGGCGGCGGCGGCCTTGCAGGCCTCCTCCAGAGCAGTAAGCCAGGATTCCCGGTAGGCAGGATCGGTCATGCGGGTTTCGGGCACCACCAGGCTGAGGAATTCCACGCCGCACTCGTCCAAAGCAGCGCGGACGGCGGACAGATCCCAACCGTTCCATCCGTAGGCCTCCACCGCATTGTAGCCCATGGCGGCTACAGCGCGGATGGCGGTACAAACCTCCTCTGTACTGCCCATGGAGAAATGGCAGGGTAAGGGTACGCACAATCTCATAGCACTCCTCCTTGATGGATCATGCAAAGGTAAAGCTCTCCACCGCGGCCTCCAAGTCGTCGCCGTAGAACTTGAGCGTCACCTCACGGTCGCCCGAGACGGCGGGAAGAGTCATTTCCACCTCGGTATAGGTTTCGGAGGGCGCGGCCTTGGTCTCAGCGCGGTACATACCGTCCAGGTACAGCTCCACGCGGCACTCGGCGTTGCTCTTCATGCTCAGGCGCAGGGTCGTCTCGCCGTTGAAGAGCAGGTAGCGGTAGGTAGCCGTATCCCCGTCGCAGATCTGAGCCAGCACCAGATTTTCCTTGGAGGCCTCATCCCCCATGATGCGAACGTGTCCCGTAAGAGCGCAGGCCAGGTTGGCGGGGAAAGCATTCTTCGCGGGGATGGGGTCGCCCACACCCGAGGTGGTCTGTTGGGCCTCCATGATATTGCCGTCCACGTCGAAGTAGATGGGTTCAACGCAGACGTGGCGGGACATGACACCGTTATGGGTGGAGCGGTGGTAGAATACGTACCATTGATCCTTGAAGCACTCCATGGAGCCGTGGTTGTTCCACACCTTAGGGTCGCATCCGAAGTTATCAATGATGACGCCCTTATACTCGTACTTGCCCAGAGGGGTGTCCGACACGGCGTAGCCCAGGCTGGTGGGACGGTTTCCGTGGCGGTGGGTGTCGGCAAAGAGGAAGTAGTATTTGCCGTTGATCTTCTTCACCGAGCTTCCCTCGTGGAACTCATGCTCCTCGATGGTGAGCATATCGGTGACGGTATCGGGGTCGATCTCCACCATGTTGTCCTTGAGCTTGGCGGCCTTGCCCCAGGTGAGCTGTCCCCAGTAGATGTAGGCCTGGCTGTCGTCGTCCACCAGCACGGCGGGGTCGATGCCCCAGACTCCCTCGATGGGACCCACGTCCTCAAAGGGTCCCGTGGGGGATTGGGATTTAGCCACGCCGCAACGACCGTCGGGGACGCAATAGTAGAGGTAGTACCAGCCGTCCTTATAGGCGCAATCGGGGGCATAGAGGGCGGCGCAGTCGCGGGCCCACGCGGTGTCGGCCAGGGAGAAGGACTGCCCGTGGTCGGTCCAGTTCACCATGTCGTCGGAGGAGTACACGTGGTAGACGTCGCTGCAATACTGCTCCCGTCCTTGGATGTCAAAGGAGCCGTACAGATAGATGCGGCCGTCGCCCCAGGCATGGGCTTCCACGTCGGGGATAAAGCAGTCAGCAGGCAGGATGGGGTTGTGAGCAAAATTCAGATTCGTCTTCATATTTATATACCTCATTTCAAAATTCGATGCAATACAGCTTGATCTGCCCGGGGAAATGCCAGTCGCAGGCGAGGTAGCGATCCTCCTGCTCCCGCAGATCCCGCACGGGGATGAGCTGACGGTGGAAATTCCATTGCCGGACGCTCTTTACGGACTTGGAGATATGCACCTGCATCTCGCTGTCCTCGGTGGCGGAGTTGTTGACGATGGCCACGTATTTTTTGCCGTCCAGCTCGTAGAAGCTCAGGATGGCGGGCACGTTATCCGAGGTGGTCACGTCCAGCACAACGTCGTCGGTCTTGCCCGTTTCAAACAGCTCGTAGCCGCCGTAGGCCTTCCCTACGTGGACGGTTTTGATCCGCTTGGCGCGGAGGAAGAAATCCCCGAACTGGTGCAGGAAGTATTTGTTGGTCCGCGCCAGCCAATTGAAGGTCTCGGTGCGCTCACCGAAGGCGTCGATGGGGGGCAGGCGGTAGTTGATGCGGCACTCCCGCTCGTAGACGAAGAACCACATGATGCCCTCCATGCCCGACACTACGGCGGTGCTGAGTTGCCAGCGCAGATCGTTTTCGTTGGGACAGCGGTACTTGAAGTGGCCCACCGAGAGCAGGGTGGTCCAGGGGGAGACCCCCGTTTGGTCGGCCGCCTCACGGAGTGTGCGGAGATTGCGGAAGTAGGCGTGAACGCCTTCCTCTCCGGGATTCATCTGGCAGTAGCAATCGTTGCTCAGAACCCGCAATTTGGCCTCCGGGACGGTTTTCTCGACCCATTCCGTGAAGGAGGAGGCTTTCAAGATGGTCTCCTCCTGGCCGCTCCAGTAAGGAAGGTAATTCAGAAAGGGGGTCAGCTCGGGGGCGGTCTCGATCTGGACGCGGTGAGCCGCCGCGCTGTCAGCGAAGGCTTGATCATCCCAGGGCTCGTCTCCTACGTGGAAGCCGAAGACGGCAGGGTGACGTCCGAAATCCTCGTAGGCGGCAAGGAATCTCGCCTTGTACCCGTCGGGGTCGTCGGATGCGCCGTGCCACAGGGCCCGCCTGTCGCATACGATGACCTTGATGTCAGCCTCGTCGCAGGCGTCCAGGATCTCGCGGATGACGGTTTTATAGGCATCATCCGCCTCCACCATGATCTCGGGGCTGTTGGCCATGGTCATACCCAGGTCTACCCAATCCCTTACGTCCCGGGCGCTGAGCTGGCCTGTGGTGTAGTTCCAGAATCCGATGGGAAATCGTTTCATGATGGGGTTCCTTTCCGTTCTTTTCAATCCCGATTGATGTTACACTCAATGATCCCCGCAACGGCCTCCTTGCGGTCGAAGCGGTAGGTATCCGACAGCGCCTCGGTACCCGAGCAGAACCGCTTGCGGGAGAGGGCCAGGGCGGCGGCATCGGTCTCACCGCAGATACCGAAAGTAAAGCGGAAGGCGTGGGGACGAAGCTCGTAGCACTCCTCGGGGTTGGGACCGCAGGAGTGGCTACCCAAGCCGCGCATTTTATAGTCCACGTACAGGTACTTCTCGGGGGTACGCTTCAGCTCGTTACAGTGGCGAGCCGCGATCAGATTCTCCAGGGTAAAGTCATGGCAGGAGAAGGTAAAGGTATCCGAGCCCACCACGGTCAGAGCCTTATCTCCGCCCAAGACGGTGGCGTAGCGGTTATCGATGCGGCTTCCGCACTCCTGGGGAATGTCGAAGTGGAAATTCATATCCGTAATGGGCAGGGTATACAGACCAACGGGAGCATTGGCCTTGGCATCCGAGTAGTTTTCGTCGCGGCCGCGACCATACCAACGAACGTCGGTATAGTCCTCCGCCAGCTTGAAGCAAACACCCAAACGGGGCAGAGCCTCGGGCAGATCGCCGTAGGGCTCGCCCTCGTACTCCGTCAGCACCAGACCGTCGGCGTAAATGCGGTAGGTCAGGGTCACACAGAAGCCCACAAAGCGGGCGTAGATAGAAGCCCTACCCGTTACGGTCATGGTCACGCAATCCTCACTCACCTCGGTCTCGGCAGTCTCTGCAAAGAAATGCAAGTATTTGAGACCCGATCCCTCCCAGCGGCCGATCCAGCGGGAGGCAAAATTCTCAATGCCGTCGTTATCGATGGGCGCGCGGTAGAAGTTCAGCTTCATGGGCGTGTCCAACAGCACCTTGCCGTCCTTCTCGTAGTAGGCCAACAGACCGCCCTTGACCTTTACGATAAAGCTATCGGCCTCCACGGTCAAATCCATGCCCTCATCGATGACCACGGGGGCGAAGGTCGCCGGCTGATATTCTTCGGCAGGAACCGAGCCCAGGCAAGCCTGCTTGACACCGATGAGACGGCCCGTCTCATTGTCGTAAAACTTCATGTTGGCGTA
>SVRS01000020.1 GCA_015064695.1 Oscillospiraceae bacterium
GCAAGCTTAGTGTAATTTGATATATTGTGATTTGGATCAAATTACCCCCTACAGATTTTGAAGTCTTTCGGGGGTAATTATTTGTTTTCTGCGTAGCAAATTCACCTCTGTAAGTAAACTTCCTTATACTAATCCTTAAATAAATCCTTGATATATTCCAAATCTCGTAGGGGCGACCTTTGGTCGCCCGCGGGCGAACACAGTTCGCCCCTACAGAAGTTTTTTCAATGTTTTGAATGAGGATTAGTATTATGAGAACCTGCCTTTTGGAGGCTTTTCTTTTTTTGAACAATAAACATGGTCAAACGAATGTCTATTGAATGGTTGTGAACATTGCACAAAATTTAAAAATATGGTAAAACGCTCTTGACAACAAATGTGAAATGATATATAATAATAGCAATAAACGGTCTCGCGATTGCGATTCGCGGGATTCAGAACATGAATTTTTTTGGACAAATTTCCGAAAACCCCTTGACTTTACAGTTAACTATAATGTTATAATGGTCGTGTTATAAGCGAACAAGATGTCAAAAGGAGGTGAGATCGTGCTAAAAATCAGCGAGTTCGCGCGGATCGGTCACGTCAGTACGCAAACCCTGCGGTACTACGCGGCCGAGGGGCTTCTGTGTCCCGATGTGGTAGATCCTGTCACGGGGTATCGCTTCTACGCGCCCGAGAAGATTGAGACGCTGCACCGCATCCAAACCTACAAGAATGCAGGCTTTTCCCTGGAAGAAATCAAGGAGCTGCTTTCCTGCGACGTCCCCCGACAGGACGTGATGATATCCAGAAAGCGAGAGGAGATCCACCGCAGCATGAAGAATTTGCGGGGACAGCTATCCCGCCTGGAATCCTTATCCAGCCGGAAGAAGCCTTTGGAGCTGCGGGATATATTCACGAAGGATGCGGCCTTTGAGGATCATCCCGAGGTGTTGGGAATTTGGGAGCTGTGCGGGAGATTGACGGTTCCTGCAGATGCCCCATTCCCGGATTATACGGCGCCTCTGGAGGCAAGTCAGCAGGAGGATGTATTTGAGCGGTTGGTGTTCCTCCAAGGCGGAACGCCCTGGTGGAGATTCTGTTGGAGCCGTGGAGTTCTGTACTGGATATCCGATATGCCCCGTGGCCTTCTGCCCAATCCGTATCGCGTGTGGGAGACTGAGAGGGGGCGATATATGACTGTACGCTACTATACAACGGCGAGTATCAACCGCTTTGCGGACCCCATTTGGCTTCTCTACCGTCAGACCAAGCACGTCGCACTCAGCGAGGAGGAGTCCCACTTGTTTGTAGACGAGACGAATCTGCCCACCGTTCCCGATCCCGATGTGATCGGAACATGGGAGTCGGTGGCACTTACGTGGGATCCCGATACGTTCACACGGCAGGAGATTCCCAAGAGCCGCACGGACCTTTGGATTTTGGAGCTTACCTTTACTGCGGAAAATACCTGTATCCGCCGTGTGACGAAGGATGATCGGGCGGTGGACTGGATTTTGTCCTATACCCGCTACGACTCTCCCGACGCCGAAGGGCAGGGAGCGATCCTGAACCCCGGGATGCGGCTGGCGGAGACTTACCGTTTGCGGGATGTGGATGGGATCGTATTCCTGTTTGTCCAGCACAAGTCGGGCGATTACATATACGGCGGGCGCAAGCCCATATGGTACGTGTTTCGCCGTGCCGCGGTGTAAAGAACGCTGCAAATTGTATTTTGCGAAGCACCGCTCGTTGTTTTTGCAGTAATGCACGAAAATGAAAAAGAAAAAGGAGACCCACCATGAAAAACTATTACGATTCGTCCAGACCCAAGGATGAGCCCTACAAGCCCGAAAAGATCAATCACGTTCGTACGGCGGTGAAGACACTGTTCTTCATGCTGGTTTATCACGCCATCAGCTGGCTCATTTACGATCTGTTCATCGGTACATCGGTGATTCAGATGATGCGGGATGAGCTGTTTTTGAGGGCTCGGTGGACCATGTTCGGGTTCTCGTTGATCTGTTTGCTGGTGATTGCTTCAGTCCTGGCGGTGTTCTACTTGAAGAACGGTGACCGTAAGCGTGCCTTCCTGGCCGCTACCTCGATGGAGGTACGGGGAAGCACCGAGGGAGTATCCGAGGGAACCGCCCGCTACCGCAAGCTGGCGTTCAAGGAGGCGTTGATCTGCACACTTTCCACGGGGGCATTGTGGATAATCCCTGCTATATTCTACACCATTTCCCTTTCCATGGCGGGGATCGGCTTTGGCTATGACGGTGCCTGGGGATTGGAGAAATTCTTTGTAAGCTTCGCCGGTCTTTGCGAGCCCTTCCAAAGCCCTTGGATCGGGCTGTTGATCGGTATGGCCATACTGTTCGTGTTCCACTATTTCGGACGGTTGTACGCCCATCAGCAGTGGGAGAAAAACCGTATCCGCCGCTGAATTTTCCACAAGGAGGAGTCAACGTCATGAAGCAAGCCAAGCAAAAGCCCAATACCCCGCAGAAATACGGTTATGCCCATAAGGTGATTCCCATCCGCAAGCGGATCTGGCAAAAGGTGCTGATCCGTTGGCTTGTGGTGATCGGTATCGGTGTTGTTTTCGTTGTGCTATGCTTGATCGCTAAGCCCATGTTTCGGAATTTTCCCCTCCGCTACCGATTGAGTTGGATTCTGACGGGATTCGTATATCTGTTCGTCTTTTTGAAAAGCCGTGTTCTGCCTCTGACTTTCTCAAAGGAATGGGTTGGTACGGTGCGGGAACGACGGGTGGAGAAGTATCAAAAAATGTCGCAAGGTCCCCTTAATGATGTGGACGAGCATAAGCTACGTAGGAGCCTCCACACCCGTTGCGTCTGGACGGTGGAACGTGAGGACGGCGACATCGAAAAGGTCCCCATCGACACCGAAGAGATCTGGGAGCGTTACTTTGAGATCGGCGAGCGTGTCCGTATGTACAAGAACGCCAAGATTTTGGTCAAGGCCAACCCACGCCGCGACGACGAGAACCTGATGTGCCCCCTCTGCGGCGTCATGGTCATGGAGCCCATCTGCCGCAAGTGCGGTGTGGATTTCACCGAGGATGAGCCGACGACGGAGGAAAACGCTGAATCATAATATCGCTAAAGGGGCATTCATTATACGAATCCTCAATCACTCCGGGGAAGCAATGATTAAATGGGTTTTCGTGGGGGCGACCTGTGGTCGCCCGCAAAAAACGTATATAAATCAAGCATTTTCGGGCGAACGCAGTTCGCCCCTACGGAGAAAACATGAATAAATCATCATTTCCCCGGGAGGGAGCCCGCGTGTATCCGGTTTGAGATTTTATACGAATCCCTGATAGAAATATTGAATCATGTCTCCCAAAAATTTCGTCTCATGAGCTCGCATTCTCCCCCACCCGCTCCGCGGGAGCCCCCTCCCGGAGGGGGCCTAACGAGGAAATTTCCACCTGGAGGCTCCCTCCGGGTTGGGAGCCTCCGAGCAAGCTCGGTGCACGTAGTGACTGAGGGAGAAAGCGTGCCTATGATGCAAGCATTCTGTCAGAGATTCGTATGAACCCTCTTGTCTGCAGGGATCGGCATCCCCGACGGTCCTCAACAAACCGTAACGAAAAAATACCGTCCCCGAATAACGGAGACGGTATTTTCATATCCAACAATATACAGCAGGGAATTGGTTTTGACCGCCGCCGTTACGAACAAGCGGCGGTCAAATGGAACCGGGTGGTGAAATTACTTAATCTCAACAGTTGCGCCGGCCTCGGTGAGCTGAGCCTTGATCTTCTCAGCGTCGTCCTTGGAGATGCCTTCCTTAACAGGCTTGGGGCAACCCTCAACCAGGTCCTTAGCCTCCTTCAGGCCCAGACCGGTGATCTCACGGATAACCTTGATAACGCCCAGCTTCTTGTCGCCGAAACCGGTCAGGATTACGTCGAACTCGGTCTTCTCCTCAACGGGAGCAGCAGCAGCAGCGCCTGCACCGGCACCGGCAACAGCAACGGGAGCAGCGGCGGATACACCGAACTCCTCCTCAACAGCCTTAACGAGCTCGTTGAGCTCCAGAATGGTCAGAGACTTGATCTCTTCAACAATAGCGGTAATCTTCTCGTTTGCCATTTCAATATACCTCCTGAAATGTATTTAGTAATTCCGTCTCGCATGTGGCGGGCGGTTGTGCGTTTTTACGCAGAATTTTATGCGGCGAGGGACCCTTCCCTCGGCGCAGACGAGCCAAAGCTTGTTCGGCTCTTTATGAGGCAATTAAGCCTCGGCGGTCTCCTCTGCAGGAGCATCTCCGCCCTCCAGCTTCTCGGCCACGGCCTTGACGGCGTAAGCGAACTTGTAAACGGGGGACTGGATGCTGCCCAGGAACTTGGCGATGAGGATTTCCTTGGAAGGAATCTCGGCCAGCTCCTTGACACCATTGGCGTCCAGAATCTCACCGTCGCAGTAACCGGCCAGGATCTGGAAGGACTCGATCTTCTCGTCGTACTCCTTCAGGATCTTAGCGGGAGCGATGGGGTCCTTCTCGCTGATGGCGATTGCGGTCATACCCTTCAGGTTCTCCTTCAGAGCGCCGTAACCGCAGTTCTCGCAAGCGCGGCCGGTCAGAGAATTCTTAACGACCATGTACTTCACGCCTGCCTCGCGCAGTGCCTTACGCATAGCGGTATCCTTGTCAACGGTGATACCCTGATAGTTCACGATTACACCGCCGACGGAAGCCTTAATGAGCTCGGTCAGCTCGGCAACAGCCTGCTGCTTCTGCTCCAGAATAGCATTACTCGGCATTTTGATTTTCACCTCCCTGTGAATTTGTGCGCCCGATCTCGGGCAAAAAAAGAAATCTTTCTCCCGTTGACGCATGCGCGCCGCCGAAGAAAGACTCACACAGGCAGACCACAGGTATCCTGCGGCTTGCGTATTATGATCTCCTCGGCAGGGTGGCCGAACACGGCAAGCCGTGTTCCGCGTTTACGGGAACCTGCTGTCTTTGGATAGTTGGCTCTTGTACATCTGCGTGCATTCCACGCACCTGTAACTACTCGAAAATTATACCACACCCTTTTCGATTTGTCAAGAGAAATTTGAAATCTTTCTGCAAAAACATTTCCGAAGGAGGGTGTGGTATTTTGTGCAATATGTCGAAACGTTTACTCGTCGTCGGATTTTGCCACGTGCCGATCACCCTTATCGACGCCGTCAGAGGCTGCATCGTAGCTGAAATCAGCCTGATTAAAGGTATCGAGGGGAGTGTCTGCGGAGGAGGCATCGGGAGCGGGCTCGGTTACGGGCAGCTCCTCGGGGAGGTTTTTCAGTTTCATGCCGTTGATCACGCCCGTGATGAGGTAGAACATGACCCAGGCGTGGACGAGGATGTCCGCAATCATGGAGAGATCGAGGGTAAGGAGAAGGAACAGGCAGTCCAGGGAAAACAGAACCAGGGCGGCGATCATCCAGCCCACCCGCTTTTTAGAGAAGATGTAGCACAGAAGATAGGGAACGGTCAGGACGATTCCGATGACCAGGCAGACGATGACGAGGGTTGTAGCGGCCTCGGGGGGCAGACCCAGATCGGCCATGGCTGTGGGATCGGAGGCGATTTGGGATGCGCCGAGGGGAAGGAGCATGGGAATGGTGGCGGAGAACAGGAAGTAGGTGTTTGCGAAGGTGCTGGCGAAGAGGTTGACGACGGTGAAAAGGATAACCAGGAGCAGATTCATGCGGGAGCGCTTGTACTTGATCTCCAGGTCACCTCGCAGAGCCATGGGGTGGACGATCTTGTTTTGAGGATTGGCGTTCATAATAATTTTTCCTTTCTGAATGATGGGGGCAAGGTATGACGTCTTTCATTATATACCGAAAGGGTTTATAAATCTTGTCAAGTATATGAACGAAATGTTTTTTTTGTGAACAATTGAGAATAAACGGTAAATGACCGTAGCGGGTCAGATGGGGAAGGTGTCACCCAAAATATTGCGGATCACGGAGGCATCGTAGCCGGGAACGAGAAGGCGGGAGTCGTCGCGCAGAATGATTTCAATACGGCTTTTGCAGGCGTGGTAGGGCCATCCCGTATAGACCTTGTCCTCCTTGTAGGGCTCCGTATCGGGGGCGGCTAATTTGTACCAGCTCTGAAACTTGGTCTTCTTTTTGATATGCTTGACCTCGCTGATTTCGGATAGAGGAATGCGCAGGACAATATCCTCGTCCGAGAGGAAAAGCACCTGTCCCTCTCGCCAGATCAGCACGGGAACGTTGTCGTAGGCTCCGAGTGGGCGGATCTCGTAGGTCTCCCCCACCGAGGTTACGCCGTGGCGGTATGGCAGAATATCCAGCTCCCACGCATGGTCGGGGATGCCCAGCTCGGTGCGGGCGGCGGCGACGGTCTCCGACAGGCGGGGATCGAGGGCCTTTTCGTCCACGTCGACCTCGGGGTGCTTTTTGATGTACAGGCGATGGGCAAGCCGATTGATGGCGGCCGTTACCCTGTCGTGCAGGAAAGCGAAAGGCACTATGAAGCAGAGAAACGGGACGGCGGACAGGATAGCTCCCAACTGTGTATCGGGGAGGAGCTCGAAAAACAGATCACCAAGCTGAAAGAGCAGTAAGAACAGCAGAAAGGACAGAATCTCCGAGATACAGCCCACGTTGGACTCGCCCATCTCCCGCGTGGCCTTTGCCTCCAGCCATGCATCATACAGCCCGTCCTTCTCGGCTTTCAAATCGGGCGAAAGAGTCTGCACCGTATAGACGTTGGGGTCGAACACGTCGGTGGAGCGATTCTTGTCCTCGCGGTCGGGGTGGACGGTGTAAGAAAACAGATTCTTTGGTTCTGTCGAATTACGCTTCATGGGCTTCATCCAGACACACCATGTTCACAAGCCCCTTGAGGGTGGGGAAATCGTAGCAGGGGATCCGCATTTCAAAGCGTTCCTCGCCGTTGCGAAGAATCACGCGATAGTAGGTTTTGAGCCTGTAGTTGCCCTCGCTGTCCTCTTTGATCTTATAGGAGGCGTAGGGCTCCTTGTTGTACTCTTCGTCCTTCCACCACATAGTGACCTTATATTTGCTGTCTACGGTGTAGTAGCCCTCGATGGCATCCGGGGGGATTTTTATGACGCAGTCGTAGTCGGTCAGGCACAGGACGTCGCCTTCCTTCCAGAAGAACAGAACCGTATTGGCGTAGCAGCCGTCTTTAAGAATCTCCTTCGTCGTGCCGTCGGCGGAGCGCTTATATTGGTAGGGAAGCAGCTCAACGTCGGTCAACAACTGATCATCGGGGGGCAGACCCAGCTCAAACTGTACCCGCTCGGCCGTGTTCTCCATGGATCGGAAGGAGGTCTCCTCCTCAGGGGTGAGGCTTTCCTCGTCCTCGTCATCCTTTGACTGGGTGGATTTCTTATGGTAGGCCAGCAGGATTCCGCCAATGACGGCCAGTGCTGCTCCGCCGACGAGGAGCCACTTGGCGTTTTGCAGGGCGGTCATGAAGTCTACTTCGGAGAGGGCTTTAAGAAAGCCTACCAGGATAATGGCACCCAGGCCGAGCAGAATGTATCCTGCCAGGAGAAGGGGAAGCTTCAGATTCTTCATGAGAAGCTTATGGATCTCGTCTGCGGAGGCCTCGCTGGCCTTGCGGGTCTCGGGGGAGAGACGGGCTACGGTGAAAGGGGTGTCGTCATAGTAAACGTTGGTCTTGTCCTCGGTGAGATTCACCGATAGGAGATGGGGATGTTCCATGGAAATTCGTCCTTTCTTTGGATTACAGGGGGAATTCTCCCTTACAGATATAGACACTCTTTTGGGGGCGAATCTTTCAAAAAAAGAAAAAATTTTTTCTTCGCAATAGTAGGGCTTGTTTGAAAATGGCCGAGGGAGTCTATCATTTTTCAAACAAGCCCTAACTGTGAAAGCTTCCGAAAGCTCAGATATCTGCATCCTTCATATACTCCGCTCCGTGGGCGGCGATGAAGGCCTTGCGGGCGGGAAGGTCATCACCCAGGAGGGTGTCGAACATGACGGCGGTCTGCTCGGCATCGGTGGGGGTGACGGCAATGAGACGGCGGGTGGCGGGATTCATGGTGGTCTGGCTCATCATCTCGGCGGTGTTCTCGCCCAGACCCTTGGAGCGTTGGATGGTGTACTTGGTCTTGCCCAGCTGCTTGAGGATGTCCACCTTCTCAAACTCGTCGTAGGCGAAATAGGTCTCGTCCTTGGTGGTGATCTCAAACAGAGGGGATTCCGCAATGAATACCCGTCCCTCGGCCAAAAGTGTGGGCAGGAGGCGGTAGAACAGGGTCAGAAGCAGAGTGCGGATCTGGAAGCCGTCCTCGTCGGCATCGGTACAGAGGATGATCTTGGACCAGCGGAGCTGATCAAGATCGAAGGAGGCCAGGTCACCCTTTTTGGCCTTGACCTTGGATTTCCCGTCGATCTCCACGCCGCAGCCAATGACACGGAGCAGGTCGGTGATGATCTCACTCTTGAAAATGCGCTCGTAATCCGCCTTCAAACAGTTCAAGGTCTTGCCGCGGACGGGAATGACCGCCTGGAACTCCGCGTTCCGCGCCAGCTTGACCGAGGTGAGAGCCGAGTCGCCCTCCACGATATACAGCTCTCGCTTTTCAGGATCCTTGGAGCGACAGCCTACGAATTTTTCTACGCGGTTGGCAATGTCGATGGTACCCGTCAGCTTCTTTTTGAGATTGAGGCGGGTGGTTTCGGCGGTCTCGCGGCTGCGCTTGTTCACCAGGACCTGGTTGACGAACAGCTCGGCCTCGGTGGGATGCTCGATAAAGTATACCTCCAGCTGGGCACGGATGAACTCGTTGAGTGCCTCGTAGATGAAGGTGTTGTTGATGGCCTTTTTGGTCTGATTCTCGTAGGAGGTCTGGGTGGACATGGAGTTGATGACCAGGACGATGCAGTCGGCGATATCGGGGTAGGTGATGCGAGCCTCATTCTTGGTGTACTTGCCCTGGCTTTTCAGATATTTATCTACGGCGTAGGTGAAGGCCATCTTGACGGCCTTGTCGGGAGAGCCGCCGTACTCCAGGTAGCTGGAGTTGTGGTAATACTCGGTCAGATGGATGGTATTGGACACGCAGAAGGAGATGTCGGCCTTAACCTTGTATTCGGGCTTATCCTCACGGTCGCGGCCCTGGGTCTCCATATGCCACAGGACGGGCTGGGTCAGACTACCCGTACCGACGATCTCGTTGATGTAGTCGGATATGCCGTTTTGATACAGGAAGGATTGCTCGGTGAACTTACCGTCGGGCTGTTGGAGGTACAGGTCGAAGCGGATGCCCGCGTTGACGACGGCCTGCCGGTGCAAAACGTCCACGAAAAAGTCCTCGGGGATGCTTACGTCGGTAAAGACCTCCAGGTCGGGGCGCCACTTGACCACGGTACCGGTGCGTTGATTCTTTTTATCCAGAGGCTCAACCTTCAGCTCCTTTTGGGCGGGCTTTCCCTTCTTGAAGGTCATGGTGCGCTTGTTCTGTCCGTCGTAGGAATGGACGGTCATGTATTCCGAGGAATACTGGGTGGCACAGGCACCCAAGCCGTTCAGACCCAGGGAGTATTCGTAGGCCGATCCACCGCTGTTGTTGTCGTACTTGCCGCCTGCGTACAGCTCGCAGTAGATGAGCTCCCAATTCCAACGCTTTTCTCGCTCGTTCCAGCCCATGGGAACACCGCGGCCATGGTCGTCTACCTCGATGGAATGGTCCTGGTAGTAGGTGACCTTGATGACCGAGCCGTGGCCTTCCTTGGCCTCGTCTACGGAGTTGGATAGGATTTCAAAGAAGGAATGCTCGCATCCATCAAGGCCGTCCGAGCCGAAAATGACCGCGGGGCGTTTACGGACGCGGTCCTCTCCTCGCAGGGAGGTAATGCTTTGATCGCCATAAGACATGGTCGGTTGGGAATTTTTGGTATTGGTCTTTTCGGATGCCATGGAGTACTCCTTTTCGATGGGTTTCTGACACACGAACCGTCGGATGGTGTGATGTGTATCTACAATAATAATATATTATACCATATTTTTTGTGAAAAAGCAAGGGTTTTTCAATACTTATCCTGCAATTTTCTATTAGAGATTGACAATTGAAACAAAATATGGTATAATCTATGCTCAAGGAGAGCTTCTGCCGCCGACTTGACGGACGAGATTACGGAAGCATTTCCGAATATTCGCTGGAGGATCTATGAAGCTTAAATTGTTTTTTTCTGTTGTTCTTTTGTCTGTGCTGAGCGGAGGACTGAGCGGCTGTGACGAAGGAGAGATCGCACCCCACGAGCACGTGGCGGATGCCTTTCAGACGGTGGTGGAGCCCACCTGCTATGCGGAGGGAGATGCCGTGGGCGCTTGCGTGATCTGCGGTGAGGAAATGCACCAAGCATTGGAGCGGCTTCCCCATACATACGAATCTGAGGTGGTGGCGCCTACCTGTGAGGCGGGGGGCTACACCCGCTACACCTGCGATTGCGGGTATGCCTACGAGGGAGAGCATACGTCGCCCACTACACACAACATGAGTGAAACCGTTGTGGCGCCGACCTGCGAGGCGGAGGGGTATACTCGCTATACCTGCGATTGCGGGTATACCTACGATGCGCGGCATATTCCGCCCAAGGGGCACACGCTTACCGAGACGGTGGTGGCACCCACCTGTGAGGAGGAGGGCTATACCCGCTATACCTGTGATTGCGGATACACCTACGACAGCCGTTATGTTCCGCCTACGGGGCACTCCTTGACGGAGACGGTGATTCCTCCTACCTGTGAGGAGGACGGATATACCCACTATGCCTGTGAGAATTGCGACTATCAGTATGACGGCAACGTGATCCCCGCAAAGGGACACGGCGACGTGACTGCCGAGATCCACTACGCTACCTTTGAGCATGCCGGGTACACGGTCTATACCTGTACCGATTGCGGGCAGAGCTATGAGGGGGATACCGTTCTGTACGGCGACATTGTGTCGGGGGCATATGTGGAAAACACGGAGATTCTGAAGAAGGGTATCGACGTGTCCAAGTGGAATCATACGGTGAACGCGGCCGGAGAGTTCGTGTCTTTGGATTGGGAGGCGCTGAAAGCCGCAGGAGTAGAATTCGTCATTCTGAAGGCCGGCTCCACGAAGGGCCTCGATCCTACCTTTGAATTGGCTTACGCCGGCGCGAAGGCCGCAGGACTGGAGGTTGGCGCGTACTTTTTCACCTATGCCACCACGGCAGAGGAGGCACTGGCAGATGCGGAGACCATGCTTGGGTGGATTCAAGGAAAGCAATTTGAGCTTCCGATCTACTTTGACCTGGAGGACGTGCCGCCGAGCAGTATGCTGAGTGAGTTGGGACAGGAGACTTTGATGGGAATGTGCAAGGCCTTCGTCGGACGTCTGCAGGAGGCGGGCTACTATGCTGCCCTGTACACCAACAACGAGTGGCTATACAATTTGCTGGATACCGAGTGGATCAAGGGGAATCTTGACGTGTGGTACGCCCGCCACACCGATACGTGGAAGGACGGAACGAGTGATGAGCCCGGGGATCCTGACATGCGGTACGGTCTATGGCAGTACAGCGATGCGGGGCAGTTCGAGGGGTTCACCGTGAATTTCGATCTCAACTACGCCTTCAAGGATTACAAATCCATCATGATCCGGTGGGGCTTGAATGGGTTTTAAGCCGTTTTTCATTTTTCGGGTTTCATCGAAAAGGGAACTGTGAATTTTTCGTGCCGTTCGTCCGGAACGGCACGTTTTCTTTGTTAAAAATCCCCAAAAAAAATTGCGAAAACCCTATTGACAAATTTTGCGATGTGTGCTATAATAAGCAAGTCGCAAGCGAGACGCTGATATAGCTCAGTCGGTAGAGCACCTCATTGGTAATGAGGAGGTCATCAGTTCGAATCTGATTATCAGCTCCATATTCAATCTCGTCCCAACAGGGGCGGGATTGATATGAGCGACATGCTGATATAGCTCAGTCGGTAGAGCACCTCATTGGTAATGAGGAGGTCATCAGTTCGAATCTGATTATCAGCTCCAAACGAAAATCCGTTCTCGTAAGAGAACGGATTTTCAAATGAAGAATTAATAATGAAGCCGCTTCGCTGATGAAAAATGAATAATTAAGGTAGCTTTTCGCGGTGGCGAAAAGCATTTTTATTTTTGGTGTTGAAAAACACCGAAAACTGTGCTATAATATATTTGACGCGAACGTCAAATGACAGAAAGGCGTTGTGAATATGAAAAGAGTAAATATTTTTTATTTGATAGCATCAATTTGCTGGTTCTTTTTCTTTCTCATAAAGTTTTTGGGATTATTTATAGAGTTGCCGCCTATATTAGATGCTTGCAGCATACCTTTTATACTGGCAGCTGTTATTATGCATATCATAATTCTGTGTAAAGTAAGAAAAAACAATAAAAATGAGTAAGGCATCTTTTTTGTCAACGCACCTCAAAGGCCCGAGGCAATCGCATCGGGTTTTTGTGTAAAAAAACAAAAAAGAATTTTTGGAAACCTATTGACAAAAGCAAGAAAATCGGGTATAATATGCAAAGAGTTTGCCTGACGGCAAAACGCATATTTTCTATATCGGTACATCCGTCGGCAACTAATCTCCGGCGTATGCGAGGGGAGGGAAAAAAGTCATGGCAGAAGTCAAGGTAAAAGAGGGCGAGTCTTTGGACAGTGCTCTCCGTCGCTTCAAGCGTCAGTGCGCACGGTCGAACATCCTGACCGATCTTCGCAAGCGTGAGTACTACGAGAAGCCCAGCGTTAAGCGCAAGAAGAAGTCTGAAGCAGCACGCAAGAGAAAGTACAAGTAATTGTATTCAAAGAACCATCCTTCGGGGTGGTTTTTTGATTTGAGTGCATTTCGCGCGAAAAATTTTTACTTCTTTTCTTATTTTTGGTTCTGAGATGCTTGACAAATGCGTATCTCTGTTGTATAATAGTAGAGTCAAATCGAAAGAAAGGAGAATTTGTCATGGCAGATTTTAGAAAGTCTCTGCAGGGTCTTGATTGGATTATTAAGCTGCTTCTGGTCATCGTGTACGACATTTACGGTGCTTTGATCCGTATTACTCGTGGCGATACCGCCGGTATCGTGATCGGTATTCTGCAGCTTGTGACCGGTAACTTCTTCGGTATTTTCTGGATCATTGATCTGGTGACCATCATCACCAAGAAGGAAGTCACCGTCGCTGCTTAAAGCACATACTGAAACAACGGGGTAATACCCCGTTGTTTTCATGAAAAGGGAAACGTATGGCAAGAATTAACGTAACAAAAGAAAAGAGCTTTTATAGAGATTTCTTCTCGGTCTGGTCCATGCTGGTGCTGTTCAATATCATCACGTTGGGTGTGAACCTGGCCGATAATGTCATGGTCAGCGCATATAGCGAGGCCGCCATGGCTGGTGTCAGTGCTGTCAACCAGGTTCAGTTTCTGTTCCAACAGCTCCTGCTGGGGGCAGGGGATGCGGCGGTGGTGCTGGGAAGCCAGTATTGGGGACAAAAACGCACGGAGCCCATCAAGCGTATCGCGGCAGGCGCACTCCTTTTGGGTGCAGGGCTGTCCCTGCTTTTGTTCGTGATCGCGACGATCACCCCCGAAGGGGTGGTGTCCATGTTCACCTCCGAGCCCGATATCCACGCGGCGGGGGTGGAATACCTGCGGATCATGAAATACTCTTTCCTCGTTTTCGCCATGACCCATATCCTGCTGGCGGTTCTGCGGAGTGTGGAGACGGTGCGCATCGGTTTTTGGGTTTCGGTGTCCACCTTGGTGGTCAACTGCGGACTCAATTACCTGCTTATTGAGGGCCACCTGGGCGCACCTCGCCTGGGTGTCACGGGTGCGGCGATTGCGACCCTGTCGGCTCGGGTGGCGGAGCTAGTCATCGTGCTGATCTTCCTGCTGTGTCTGGATAAAAAGCTGAGCTGGAAGCTGAAGGACTTCTTCCGCATGGACAGGCTCCTGGCGAAGGATTACTTCAAGCTGGTGCGGTCCTTCCTTATGACCTCCCTCCTGTTCGGCGGCGCGGTCATGCTCCAATCGGTGATTTTGGGTCATATGGACGATGGATCCGGTGCCGGCTCGGCCATCGCCGCCAATTCCATCGCCTCTACCCTGTATCAGATGCTCAAGGTAGCCATCGTGGGCGCATCCTCGGCGGCGGCGGTGCTGATTGGTAAGGCCATTGGCAGCGGACGGATGGAGGTCATCAAGTCCTATTCCCAGACCCTCCAGCTCATGTTCGTGGGCATTGGTCTGTGTACCTCCACGGCACTGTTTTTGCTCCGCGTGCCCGTCGTCAATCTGTACGCGGCCATCTCCCCCGACCTGTCGGCTGAGACCTACCGAATGGCCTTGGACTTCATCCTGGTCCTCTGCGTGACGGGCTTCGGCACGGCTTATCAGATGCCCGTGGCCACCGGCATCATCCGCGGGGGCGGCGATGCCAAGTTTGTTCTGGTCAACGACCTCATCAGTATTTGGGGCATCGTGATTCCTGTGTCTCTGCTGGCGGCCTTTGTATTTGAGTGGCCTCCCGTGGTGGTGATTGCCTGCCTTAACGCCGATCAGGTGTTCAAGTGCGGTGCGGCGTGCATCAAGGTGAATCGGTATCGATGGATGAAGAAGCTGACGCGGCCTGTGGCGGAAGGAAATTGAATAGCAAAAGGGCTCCCTCACGGCGAGGGAGCCCTTTTACGACTTTCGGAGCTATGATACGAATTTACAGATCGAACCGAGCTTGCTCGGCTCCCTCCGCACGCTGAATATGCCGAGGTCCCCCAAAATTTTCAGAAGTTTTTGAGGATTGTCAAGGGACTTTTTTCAAAAAGTCCCTTGACCGGGGTCCGGGGGCAGAGCCCCTCGTTTTTTTTATGTGTGCAAAATAGGCTTGTCCGTAAACTCAATCACAGGTACCTCGTATCCGTCGCTCTCAAACACCACGATCTCATTCTCGCCTTGGCGGAGCAGGGGAGCGGGAACGTAGAGAGTCTTTTGCGGCCCTGCGGGGTTGTAGTAGCGGCCAATGTTGAAGCCGTTGACCTTGACGAAACCCTTGGTAAATCCGTCGAGACGGAGGAAGGTGTCCTTGGGAGTCCCCTCAATGACCAGCTTGCCCCGCAGGAAGGCGGGAACCTTGCCCTGTGTTTCAATTTCACCGTAGGGCAGAGCGGTCAGATCGTCCATGGTCAGGGGGTACATCTCCCAACCGAAGTGGAATCGCTGACCAAGGCGGACACCGCCCAGAATACCCTTTCGGTCCAGCAGATGAACGCCGTAGTTGATACGGCCCATGTTCTCCACCAGAATATCCAGCGTGGCCGTTTCGCCGAAATCCAGCCCGATGCGAACCGTGTCGCCGCCGCGGGCTCGCTCGTAGACACCCACTTGCTTACCGTTCAGGTAGAAAATAGCGCGGTCGTGGATCTCACCACATTCGATGGGAAGCTCCTCAAAGGGACCCGTCAAGGTGGTGCGGTAGAGGATGTAGCCGAAGTCCTGACCGATCTCCTCCATGGTTCTTGGGAAAGCATTGCGAACGGGCGTTGCCAAGGCGTCTACGCTCTCGAACAGGGGGGCAGATTCGGTCAGAGTCAGCTTGCCGTAGGGCGCCTTGGGGGAGTTCTGAATGGCGATATCGGGGGCCTTCTTGCCGGTTCGGTTTTCGATGGTTTCCCGAAGGGCGTAGTACATGGGCGTGGTATCGCCCGCTTCGGTGAGGGGCGCGGTGTAGTCGTAGCTGGTGACGGTGGGCCCGTAGTCGTTTGCGGAGCCGTTGGCGCCGTTCCAAAAGCCGAAATTGGTTCCGCCGTGGAACATATAGAAATTGAAGGAAGCTCCCAAATCGAAGAAGGTGTTGACCTCCCTCATGACCTCGTCGGGCTCACGCTGATCGCGGCCGCTCTCGTGCCAGTGATCGAACCAGCCGCTCCAAAATTCGCCGCACATGAGGGGGCGATCCTGCTGGAACTCGCGGAGAGTCAGAATCTGAGGAACGTGGGAGCCGAAATTGGCCACGGCCAAAACCTCGGGAAGAGTACCGCCGCTGAGCATCCAACGGCAGGTACCGTCCGAGGTGAACAGAGTGCAGTCAATGCCATTTTCACGGTAAATGTCCACGACCTTGCGCAGGTAGGTCTTGTCGTCGCCGTAGCTGCCGTACTCGTTTTCTACCTGGACCATGATGACGTTTCCGCCGTTGGTGCAAAGGTGGGGACGGATGCGGCTGAGAAGCTGGCCGTAGTAGGGGCGAACCTTATCCAGATACAGGGGATCGTCACAGCGCAGGGCAATATTGGGGTATTTCAGAAGCCAGGAGGGCAGTCCTCCGAAATCCCATTCGGCGCAGATATAGGGACCGGGGCGCAGGATGACGTTGAGGTCCAAGCGCTCGGCGGTCTCAATGAAGCGGACGATATCCAAAAGCCCCGAAAAGTCAAAGACGCCCTCCTGCCGCTCGTGGAGATTCCAGCAGGTGTAGGTTTCTACGGTGTTGAAGCCGCAGGCCTTGAGTTTCTTGAGACGGTCCTCCCAGTCCTCGGGCAGGGTACGAAAGTAGTGAATGGCGCCCGAAATGATGGTATAGGGCTCGCCGTTCAGGAAGAATTGTCCGTCGTGGTAGGTGAATTCTTTTTTCATAATGCTGTCTCCGATGATTTCAATTTTTTCTTGAGGAACTGTCCCGTATAGGACCGTGACACTGCGGCCACCTCTTCGGGGGTGCCCGTGGCCACCACGGTTCCGCCGCCCGCGCCCCCCTCGGGGCCCAGGTCGATGATGTGGTCGGCGCACTTGATGACGTCCAGGTTATGCTCGATGACCAGGACGGTGTTGCCGCCGTCGCAGAGACGTTGCAGGACGGTGAGCAGACGAGCCACGTCGTCGGTGTGCAGACCCGTGGTGGGCTCGTCCAGAATATAGATGGTCTTGCCTGTGCCCCGCTTGGCCAGCTCGGCGGCCAGCTTGACCCGCTGTGCCTCACCGCCCGACAGGGTGGTGGAGGACTGACCGATCTTGACGTAGCCCAGGCCCACGTCAAAGAGAGTCTGGAGCTTGCGCTTGATCTTGGGCATGCCGTCAAAGAAGGTCAGACCTTCCTCCACGGTCATGTCCAGTACGTCGAAAATGCTTTTGCCCTTGTAATGGACTTCCAGGGTGTCCCGATTGTACCGCTTGCCCTTGCAGACGTCGCAGGTAACGTAGATGTCAGGGAGAAAGTGCATCTCGATTTTCTTGACACCGTCGCCCTCGCAGGCCTCACAACGGCCGCCCTTGACGTTGAAGGAGAAGCGACCGGGGCCGAAGCCCTTGGCCTTGGCATCCTGGGTCTGGGCAAAGAGATCGCGGATGTCGTTGAAAAGGGAAGTATAGGTGGCGGGATTGGAGCGGGGAGTCCGCCCTATGGGGGACTGGTCGATGGCAATGACCTTGTCCAGATGCTCCACGCCCTCGATGGATTCGTAGTCGCCGGGGTAGGTGGAGGCGCGGTTGAGGTCATGAGCCAGAACGGGGTAGAGAATTCCGTTGACAAGGGAGGACTTACCCGAGCCCGATACGCCCGTGACACAGACGAACTTGCCCAGGGGAATGTCCACCGTGATGTGCTTCAGATTGTGTTCTGCCGCGCCCTTGACCGTAAGCCAATAGCCGTTTCCGGAGCGGCGAACCGAGGGAACTTCGATGGACTTGCGTCCTGACAGATAGGCTCCCGTGATGGAATCGGGGTTGTCGCCCACCTCTTTTGGGGTGCCCATCGCCACCACCTTGCCGCCGTGGATGCCCGCACCGGGGCCGATGTCCACGATGTAGTCGGATTCCTCCATGGTCTCCTCGTCATGCTCCACCACGATGACGGTGTTGCCCAGATCGCGGAGCTTTTTGAGGGTGGAGATGAGCTTGGTGTTGTCTCTTTGATGCAGGCCGATGGAGGGCTCGTCCAGAATATAAAGGACTCCCACCAGGGCCGAGCCGATCTGGGTGGCCAGGCGGATGCGCTGGGCCTCGCCGCCCGACAGGGTTCCTGCCTTGCGGGAGAGGGTGAGGTAATCCAGGCCCACGCTGACCAGAAAGCCCAAACGAGCGCGGATCTCCTTCAAAATCTCCTTGGCAATGACCGCATCACTGCCTACCAGATGCAGGTCATTGACGAAATTCAAGGCATCCTTGACCGACATATTGCAGAACTCGTCGATGTTCAGCCCGCCAACGGTCACCGCCAGCACCATGGGGTTGAGCCGCTTGCCGTGACACTCGGGACAGGGAGCATCCTCCACGAATTCCTCGTAGCTATCCGAGCCCCAGCCGCCTTGACGGATGCGGGACTCCATGATGCCCACCACACCCTCAAACTTGACGGTCTGATGGGTGGCGCGATCCCCGAAGTGGCGGGTGATGGTGTAGGTGTCGTCTCCCGAGCCGTAATACAGGACGTTCAAGGCCTCGGGCGTAAACGTATTGATGGGCTGATCCATGCGGAAGCCGTGCTTCTGGCCTACCGCCTCAAAGAGGGGGCCGTTCCAGCTCATGGGATCCAGGGTTTTGAAGCCGTTGACCTGAATGGCACCCTCCCACAGGGTCATTTCGGGGTGGGGAATCAGCTTTTTGACGGCAATTCTCTGCATATCACCGATGCCCGCGCAGTGAGGGCAGGCACCCACGGGATTGTTGAAGGAGAACATGCGGGGCTCCAGTTCACCGAAGGAGATGCCGTGCTCCTCGCAGGCGTAATGCTGGGAGAAGATCATCTCCTGCTCCTCCTCACCGTCGCGGGGCACAGTCAGCACCATGAGGTAGCCGTCCCCCACCGACAGGGCATTCTCCACCGAGTCGGACAGGCGGGCGCGGATGCCCTCCCGCATGACCAGACGGTCCACCACGATCTCGATGGTGTGCTTTTTGTTCTTTTCCAGCTTGATCTCCTCGGAAAGGTCGTAGATGTTGCCATCCACGCGGACGCGGACGTAGCCCTTTTTCTTGGCGTCGGCCAGGACCTTCTCGTGCATACCCTTTTGCGCGCGCACCACGGGGGAGAGGACCATGAAGCGGGTCCCCTCGGGGAGGGTCTGAATTTGATCGATGATCTGATCCACGGTCTGCTGCTTGATCTCCTTACCGCACACGGGACAGTGAGGGGTACCCACGCGGGCGTAGAGCAGACGGAGGTAGTCGTAGATCTCGGTGACGGTACCCACTGTGGAGCGGGGATTCTTGGAGGTGGTTTTCTGGTCGATGGAGATGGCGGGGGACAACCCTTCTATGAGGTCTACGTCAGGCTTGTCCATCTGTCCCAGGAACATACGGGCGTAGGAGGACAGGGACTCCACGAATCTTCGGTGTCCTTCGGCGTAGATCGTGTCGAAGGCCAGGGAGGATTTGCCCGAGCCCGAAAGCCCCGTCATGACCACCAGCTTGTCGCGGGGGATATCGACGTCGATGTTTTTGAGGTTGTGGACGCGGGCACCTTTTATGATGATGGATTTTTGCATAGTGATTCCTTTTTGGATAATGTTCAAAGTAAGGATTTCAGAAAATCCTTGTTCCACTTGGAGCGGTATACATAGGAGATTTGCCGTTTGACGGCGCGTAGGCTGCTTTTTTTACCCTCGGTCAGAATGATGGGAATATTATGAAGAGCATCAGCCAGATCCGATACACGATCCGGATTCTTCTCTTGCAGGGCGGTCATCATTTCAACAAGGCAAGCCGAGAGGATAGCATATATTTGCTCGTCCTTGACGACGGCGGTTCCCCAAGTGTAAACGTTTTGCGTATCGATAAAATACCATTTTTCTCGATCAAGGGAGGGGATGGCAGAGAGCTTATTTCGTATGATGTTGGATTCAATGCAGTTGGTTGTTTGAGGCGTGTCGATGATCTCTTGAATGACCCTTACGGCAATCTCGTTTGTTTCCTCAGCAGGGTAGGCGCGGAGAATGAGGAATACGGCATAAAGGTCATGGAGGTCGTGATTGGTGAGGAGCATGAGGTTTCCTTTCCTACAGGGGAATTTCAAGTTTGGTTTTCGTTGCAAAGCTTGAAATAACCATCGGTAGGGGGCGGCGCCTCAACGCCACGAAAATATCTCTATCCGACATGATGGTTTCGGTTAAGGACTCTCGGGCCGTCGTGGGCGCCAGCCCATACGACGAGAGTTATTATCAGCTCGATAAACTTCGTTTTTCCTTACTGTGTTGTATCAAATTTCTTCTCCGCCTCCAAGGCCGCCTTGACCTTGGCAAGCTGCTTGGCCGTCAGACGGCTGACCTTGCGGCGATTGATCCGCCCGCTCTCCATGACGAAGCAAAGCTCGGCGTTCTTGTAGACGGGGGCATCGGAGGGCAGGGAACCATCGCTTTTGTCTCGCACCTCCAGGCGAACCACCGAGGAGGCGTGGAAGATCATTTGTTGCCCCTGTTCGTTCTTGCCCGCGTTGACCATGCCCTCACCGAAGGTGATGCAGGCGGTCAGCAGGAGGGCAAGATCGTAAACGCACATGCAGCCGAAGGCGGCCACCGGAACCACCAGGATGGAGCCGATCAGATTATCCCACCAGCCCATCATTCCAAAGCCGATGATGAGAGCGGTGACGGCCAAAATCACGCCCAGGGTCGCCCAAACGTAAACCCAGTTTCGCAGGTACGCCCGGCGGGGCTTGTGAGCGGTTGCCGGGCTGTAAAGGGCGGATTGCTTCTGGGCGGCGGCGTGCTTTTCGGCGCGCCTGCCGTGGTCGCCCTTATGCTTCTTTTCGCTCATGGCTTACTCCAATTCGTCCAGGAAATACCCACGGGTAATGGCCCGTCTGCCCTTATCGTCAAATACAACCACTCGGAAATAGCCGCGGTCAGCGGGGTAGTTCAGGCGCGTCATATCCCCGAAGAAGCCCGTCATATCTACTTCCGTATAGGTCATGTTCTCACCGGAGCGGGCGGCAGCCCAGCGGGAGGCGGAGTGAACGGCTATGCGGCAAACGTGAGAGTCGGCAGGGAAGGTCATCTTCAAAATACCGTCCTCCAGATACAGCGAGTCGATTTCAGGACCCCAGGAGGCGTAGAAGTCGCCCTGCTCGTAAGCGGTCATAATATCGTCATAGGTCAGCGCGGGAGCCTTGAAGCGCACCCAACCGCCGCACATATCGTGGATGCCGTGATTGTCGTCGGTGGCAACGGGGTAGACCCGCTTGCCTTCCATGAGGAAATCATCCAGGACGTGGTCGCTCTCGTCCAGGGTCCAGCCGCCTACGGCACAGCCCGTGTTGTAGACCTCCAGCGCGGTGACTCCCTCCAGGCCGATGTAATGGGTGTAGGTCTGCTTGGACCAGTTGGGGTGATTGTAGCTGACCAGATACCCCTTGGCACGAGCCTCGGCAATCATCTCGTTCTGTCCCTCCGCCGAGTAAACGCGGCGATAGTCGCCCTTGTAGTAATCCTGCTTTTCAGCGTGAGTGCGGGCATTGCCCCAGGCGTAGCTGGGGTTGGGACAGGGGTAATGGGTCTCGTGGGGGTTCTTGGCGTAGAAATTCAGATGGTAGCAGGGGTACTCACCGAAATCACCGTACAGGGCGGGACCACCGGTATCGACCTCGTAGGCGGTGATGGCAAGGAAGCTTTCGTCGGACAGATCCGAGTGATCGATCATGACCTCGTGGTCGGTGAAGGCGACGACGGAGTAGCCCTGAGCCATATAGATCTCCTTGATCTCGGCGGGGGACTTGCAGCCGTCGGAGCAGGTGGTATGGGTGTGGAGATTGGCCTTGTAGAATTGGCCGTTTTCGGGGATGAGGTAGTGTTTCATGGTGTGATCTCCTTTTTATAAAATAGATTATGAATAGAATAGAGAAATCAAGTATTTTGGTGATTGTCGGAGACTTCGTCACTGTCGGGGTCTGAGGCTTCCTTGCTTCTTTTTGAAAATCGATAGAGGCACAGACCGACGAAGGCGGAGAACAGGATCACGGTGGCGATGGGGATATACAACGTATCCCAAACGATGTGGCCCTTTGTCAATCGCAGGATCAGGTCGGCCAGAGCCAGTGTATCTGCGATGATCCACAGACAGAGGGGGATGGGGGATGGCTTTCGGGAGGTTTGCATGGCAGGCTCCTTTTCTACAGAATTCGGCTTTTGGCGTATTTTTGCTTGACGGCGATATCTTCTTGCTCGTCAAAGGTGATGGTGGTGTTGCAGGCGGCGCATTGGAGCACGTAATGGGTAACCGAGATGGGGCCGCGTGTCCCGACGATCATGTGATTGTCGAAGATCTGGTCCTTCGCGGCCTCATAGCCGGGATCACCGGGGTTCAGAGCCTCAGTAACCTTCTGCCGCTTCAGGAGTTTACCGCATTTGTGGCAATAGTACTTCTTGAAGAGCATGGCTACGGGAATGGATACGGTGGCACCTGATTTCATGGTTGTTTTTCCTTTCGGTTTGGATTCAAATTAGGGTTTGCAGGGCTCTGCCCTGCGCCCGCTTAAACCCTTCTTTGAAAGCCTCCTCGCGTTGCTCGGTGCAAATTCGCCTTCGGCGAAGTTTGCGAAGGGTTTAAGAATCCCAAGAACTAAAAAAAGATTATTTGACAATGTTTTTGAAGGTTTTAGGAAGTCCGGAAACCCTTTTTCAAAAGGGTTTTCGGTGGGGGCCAGGGGCAAAGCCCCTGACCGTTAAACCGCAATCTATTTGCCCGATCGCAATCTTGCGATCTCGTCTCGAATGTAAGCCGCCTTCTCGAACTCCAGCTCCTTGGCGGCCTGCTTCATCTCGCGGGTCAGCTTTTCGATCATAGCCTCGCGGTCCTTGGCGGATAGCTTGCGCTTCTTGGCGGGCGCGGTGTCCTCCACGGTATCGATGCCCGTCCCCTTTCGCTTGTGGCGGGTATCCTCCTCCTTGGCGCCGATTTCGATGACGTCGCGGACCTCCTTGATGACGGTCTTGGGCGTGATGCCGTGTTCCTTGTTGTAGGCATCCTGGATAGCGCGGCGCCGAGCCGTTTCCTTGATGGCTACCTCCATGGATCGGGTGACCTTGTCGGCATACATGATGACGGTGCCGTTCTCGTTTCGCGCGGCGCGGCCTATAGTCTGGATGAGGGAACGCTCAGCGCGGAGAAATCCTTCCTTATCAGCATCCAAAATGGCCACCAGGGAAACCTCGGGCAGGTCCAGACCCTCGCGGAGCAGGTTGATGCCCACCAGCACGTCGAATACGCCCAAGCGGAGGTCGCGGATGATCTGTATGCGCTCCATGGTGTCCACGTCGTGGTGGAGGTAGCGGACCTTGATGCCGTTGCCGTCCAGGTAGTCTGTGAGATCCTCGGCCATTTTTTTGGTCAGGGTGGTGACCAGCACCCGATCGCCGCGAGCGGTCCGCACCTTGATCTCTCCCATAAGATCGTCCACCTGTCCCTCAATGGGGCGCACGTGAATGATGGGGTCGAGAAGTCCCGTGGGGCGGATGATCTGCTCCACCGTGGCTTCGGTATGCTCCAGCTCGTAATTGCCGGGGGTGGCCGAGACGAAGACTGTCTGTCCCATTCGTTCCTCAAATTCCTCAAAATACAAGGGGCGGTTATCGTAGGCCGAGGGAAGGCGGAAGCCGTAGTCGATGAGGTTTTTCTTCCGCGCCGTGTCGCCGCCGCTCATACCGCCGATCTGAGGCACGGTGACGTGGGATTCGTCAATGAACAGAAGATAATCGTCGGGAAAATAGTTGAGCAGGGTGTAAGGTGTCGCTCCGGGTTCTCGGCCTGTAAGGATGCGGGAGTAGTTCTCCACGCCCGAGCAAAATCCCACCTCGCGGAGCATTTCCAAATCATACTTGACCCGTTCCTCGATGCGCTGGGCCTCGATAAGCTTATTTTGGGATTTGAAAAACTCCACCCGATCCTCCATCTCACGCCAGATTTCCGACAGAGCCGCTTCCTTTTTGTCGTTGGATACGGCGTAGTGGGTGGCGGGATAGACGGCGGCGTAGGATAAGAGACGGATCAATTCTCCTGTGACGATGTTGATCTCGGAGAGACGGTCGATCTCCTCGTCGAAAAACTCCACCCGCAGGGCGGTCTCGTTTTGGTTGGAGGGGATGATTTCCACGGTATCCCCGCGTACGCGAAAGCTGTCTCGGACGAGATTCATGTCGTTGCGAGTGTAGCTGTTGAAGACCAGCTTACGGATCAGCTCATCTCGACTCATGATCATGCCGGGACGGAGGGGAATGACCAGGTCCTTATACTCCGAGGGGTCACCCAGAGAGTAGATGCAGGATACCGAGGCTACGATGATGACGTCCCTCCGCTCAAACAGAGCCGAAGTGGCTGAGTGGCGGAGGCGGTCGATCTCGTCGTTGATGAGGGCGTCCTTTTCAATGTACATATCCTTGCCGGGGATGTAGGCCTCGGGCTGGTAGTAGTCGTAGTAGGACACGAAATACTCCACCGCCGCATCGGGGAAGAAGGCCCGAAACTCCGAGCAGAGCTGGGCGGCCAGGGTCTTATTGGGCTCCAGGATGAGGGTGGGGCGGTTGGCTTGGGCTATGACGTTGGCCATGGTGAAGGTCTTGCCCGAGCCCGTCACACCCAGGAGGGTCTGCATCCTTTTGCCGTTGTTCAGCCCTTCCACCAGGGATGCAATGGCAGTGGGCTGATCCCCCGTGGGGGTATAATCGCTTTTGAGTTTGAAGGTATCCATATATTTCCTATCCACAGTCGGTGTTCGACGGTATAACGTATCTTCCTTATTATAACACGGATAGACGGGTTATGCAATATGTTTTTTATATTTTTTTGCAAAAAAGTATTCCCGCGGCGGAGGATGACCGGGATTTTTTGGCGGATTTGCATAGTAAATTTACCCGATGTACTTGACATTCTCTCCCGATTCGTGTAAAATATAAAGGTAGCCCATAACACACGAAGCTTATCTATGAAAACCTCTGTGAAAGAAAGGACTTGAAATGGAACCCAGAAAGCCTTGGAAAGGAACCATGACCCGGCGCGAGCGCTTCAACGCGCAAATGCACTATCAGCCCTTCGACCGAACCGTGAATATGGAGTTCGGTTACTGGAGTGAAAACTATCAAGTATGGAGCATTTTTCGGGAGAATCATATTACAAACGAATGGGAAGCCGACAGCTTCTTTGCCTTTGAACCGCCTGCAATCGTGGGAGGACATTTCGATATGTGCCCCGGCTTTGAAGAGAAGGTCCTGGAGGAAAAAGAGAAGACCTTGATCAAGATCGACCCCAACGGCTTGATCGTGGAGGTTCCCAAGGACGGCCATTCCTCCATCCCTCATTACCTCGGCAGCTCCATTGAGACCCCTGAGGACTGGAAGGCGGTCAAGGAACGAAGCTTTGTTCGGGGAGCGGACTTCAGAAAGCCGGATTTTGAGTGGTTGGATCAGTTCTGTCGGGATGACCGTGACTATCCCGTCGGCATCAACTGCGGTTCCATGATCGGCCGCGTGCGGGATATGCTTACGGTGGAGGGACTATCCTACGCCGTGGCGGATTATCCCGATATGGTGGCTGACATGGTGGAAACCAGATGTCAGATCGTGGAGGACTTCCTGGATGCCGTGCTTCCTCGCTACCACTTTGATTATGCCAGCGGCTGGGAGGACATCTGTTGCAAGAACGGCCCGCTGGTGAACATGGATTTCTTCAAATCCGTCGTCTATCCCTGCTACAAGCGGATCGGGGATAAGCTCCACAAGCACGGCGTGGACATCTGGTACACCGATTGCGACGGAGACGTGCGTCCTCTGCTCCCGTATTTTCTGGACGCGGGCATCAATTGCCTGTTCCCCTACGAGGTCAACTCCTGCGCCCATCCCGGTGAGCTGTTTGCCGAGTACGGCAAGGATCTGCGCATCATGGGAGGATTTGACAAAATGAAGATGATCGAGGGAAAGGATGCCATCAAGGCCTACATGAAGACCTTGGAGCCCCTCGTAGCTCGGGGCGGCTACATCCCGTTCTGCGATCACCGCTGTCCTCCGGACGTGACTCCGGAAAACTATTTGTACTATCTTGACCTGAAGGAAAAGACCTTCGGGCTGGAATAACACTAATTATCAATAAAAACCTTGAACGCCTAACCGCGCCCTCATACCAATGGGGGAGGGACCCCATGGGGGGGAACGAGTCCGGCCGTTCCTCCGAGTAGCACCCTAAGAATCATTTGTCGTAAAGTCTTTGGGGTTCCAAGCCACTTTCTTTAGAAAGGGGCTTGGCCGCCGGAGGCACGCTCTCCATGCAAGGTTTTATTTGTAAATTAGTATCAGCAATCAAAATACACTTTGAATTTTAACAAGAAAGGATGCTTTCGCAAGGCGAAAGCCAAGGTTATTACCATGAAGATCTCTGTCAGCTCCTATTCCTTCCAGCAGTACGTCGGCGCGGGTAAGCTCGCCCACATCGACACCATCAAGCAGGCCCACGACATGGGCTTTGAGGCCATCGAGTTTTTGGATATGCCCGCTCCCACCTACGAGGAGCAGGTCAAGTACGCCTACAAGCTCCGCGAGGAGGCCGAGAAGTACGGCATGACCATCAATGCCTACACCATCGGTGCCAACCTCTACTATGCCGACCCCGAGGGCTCTGCCGCCGAGGTGGCCCGCCTCAAGGGGCAGGTGGACATCGCCGCTATTCTGGGTTGCTCGGTCATGCGCCACGACGTTTGCTACGGCGTGGGTAAGACAGGTACCTCCCGTTCCTTCGGGCTGATGCTCCCCACCATTGCCGCCAACGCCCGCGCCGTCACCGAATACGCCGCCGAAAAGGGTGTCAAGACCTGCACCGAGAACCACGGCTTCATCGCCCAGGATTCTTACAGAGTGGAGCAGCTCTTCAACGCCGTGGCTCACGATAACTACGGCCTGCTGGTTGACGTGGGTAACTTCGTTTGCGCTGACGAGGACAACTGCGCCGCTGTCTCCCGAGTGGCGCCCTATGCCATCCACGTCCATGCCAAGGATATGTACAAGTCCGCTACCCCCGCTCCCGGCTTCGGTCAGACCCGCGGTTGCAACTACTTCAAGGGTGCCATCGTTGGCGAGGGCGATTGCAACGTGGAGAAGTGCCTGCAAATTCTCAAGAGAGCCGGCTACGACGGCTACTGCTCCATTGAGTTCGAGGGCTCCGAGGATTGCATCGAGGCCATCGCTAAGGGCTACGAGAATCTGAAGGGTATGCTGGAGAGAATCTAAAGGGAGCGAGGGGCGCTACCCCTGACCCCCCGCTTATGAACCTCGCACTGCAAGCAGTGCAGAAAGAAAGGGTTTAAGGACTCCAAAGAGCTTTGGGAAAACAGGACAGGCTGTGTGCGTCTTTGCGCGTGCAGCCTGTTTAGAGGTTCCCTTTATAAAAAGGGTGAAAGGAAATAACCCATGAGATCCTTTTTACGCTACGAATTTTTTAAGGATACGTTGGAGCATTGTGGTACCTTCCTCCTTGCTTTGGATGAAAAGGAGATCGGGTATCATCTTTTTGAAGAGTTTGATACCGATTGCTGCTCTTTCCTGCACAAGGCTTGCTTGGATGCCCTTCTGGAGGATGGGTATTTGGACGAGGAGAGCTATGAGGCGGCCTTGCGGCTTGGTACTGCGTTCCGTGCCTTGGAGGATACCGAGCTGTGGACTCCTGCGGCGGTGCGCTATGATCCCGCTTGGAGAGAGATACTCGAACTGGCAGACTGGGTTAAGGATTTGGTGAAAAAACGCGAGTCGGCACACGAATTTTGACCGATTTTTTCCCAAATGTGAAATTTCCTTGAATCTTTCAGATACCCCTTGCAAAATTTCAAAAAGTGTGGTATAATAGGCGATACAGCAGTGCTTCTGCTGTGAAAGTAGGCCATACCAGCCGGGGAGATAGCGGAGCCCTGTACCTGCAACCCGCTACAGCAGGGGTGGATTCCCCTCCTGAGAGCCGATCTTCTCCGAATTGAGTTCTTTTTCTTGTGTTGAGGAATGGGTCTTGCGCAATGCGGAGCCGTGAACCATGTCAGGTGAGGGATCAAGCAGCATTAAGCGGTAAACTGTATGTGCCGCGAGGTTGCCTGTTCTGAGCAAGGAATTGAAAGATCGCGGGGAGGTGACACCCGAGGGATGGGTGTATGGTCTTCTTTCACAGCAGAGGTGCTGTTTTTGTTTTTGAGAGAATTTTATATGCAACAAAATTCTTTGCCTGTCGGGCAGGCCCACCTATGGGGAACTGTTGTTGTTCTGGCAGGTTCGCTTCTGATGGCGGGATTCCGATCCGATGCCAATATACTGAGTGAAACAACGGAGAAATTCCATATGGAGACTGCGGTGACGACCGAGCTTGAGTCTGCTACTATGGGCTTCTGGGATGCCATGTCCTGCGGTATTCTGGTCAGTACCACGGGCAGACCCGAAGGACCCTACACCGATACCGCGGAGCAGCGGCTGGTGGATAACCTGGACGGCTCGCTGTTCGTAGAGGACGATGGGACGGTCTACTTCATCTATAAGGACGGTATGATCGCGCCTCTCAACGAGGATCTCAGCGGCTTTGCCGGCCCCTTCAGGTCTTTGTATGCCGCCGAGGGCTTGCCCGTGGGCTTTGAGGGTTGCTCTATTCTGAAGCACAACGGTAAGTACTATCTCACCTCTGCCACCTATAACCAGTCATACGACGAAAACGGAAATTTGAGCACTACCTACGATTCCATGATTGCCGTTTCCGACAATTTGATGGGCCCTTACAGCGAGACCCGTCTGCTCCTTCGGAATGGCGGACACAATAACCTGTTCGTGGACAAAGAAGGGAATGTTTGGACCACCCTGTTCGCCCCCACGGGTAATCTGGGCTTCAATTGTCAGCCTGCCATCGTTCGCCTCACCGAGGACGAGCGAGGGGTGCTGATGGTGAAATAAATCCACTTCGCAATTAAAAGGAGGCTTTTCGTGCATCAAGCGCTTTACCGTAAGTGGCGTCCCCGCGACTTTGACGAGGTCAGCGGTCAGGATCACGTCACGTCTATTTTGAAATACCAATGCGCCACGGGAAAATTCTCCCATGCGTATCTGTTCTGTGGTTCCCGCGGTACGGGTAAGACCTCCTGCGCAAAAATATTGGCGAAGGCGGTCAACTGCGAGCATCCTACTGCCGCAGGCCCCTGCGGAGAATGCGCGGCTTGCCGCTCTATTGATGCGGGCAGTGCCACCGACGTGCTGGAGATGGACGCCGCCTCCAACAACGGTGTGGACGATATCCGCGACATCCGCGATGAGGTTATCTATGCACCGTCGGAGCTAAAATACCGCGTCTACATCATCGACGAGGTGCATATGCTGTCCACCTCGGCATTCAATGCGCTGTTGAAAACCTTGGAGGAGCCTCCGGAGCACGTGGTGTTCATCCTGGCCACCACCGAGCTTCAGAAGCTGCCCGCTACCATCATCTCCCGCTGTCAGCGCTTTGATTTTCGCCGCATTTCCACGGCTGATCTTTGCGCCAGACTGCATTTGATCGCCCGTGAGGAAAATATCGAGCTGGACGCCGAGGCCGCCCGTCTCATTGCCAGACAGGCTCAGGGCGGTATGCGGGATGCCGTGAGTCTTTTGGAGCTTTGCGCGGGCGCACGTCTGCCCGTGACCACCGAGCTGGTTACCCGCACGGTGGGCACCACGGGACGGGAGGGGATCGCACGAGTGATCCTCGCCATTGCGGAGAAGAATTTCGATGTCCTGTTCGAGGCGGTGGACGAGATGGTAGCATCCTCGCGGGATCTGGCGGTTTTTTGGCAGGAGATCATCGGCTACTATCGGGATATGCTGGTAGCCAAGACGGTGAAGGACCCATCACGATACCTGGATTTGACCGACAGCGAGCATACCGCCCTGGTCGCCGCCGCTGCGCGGTTCACCAAGGAGGCCATGCTCTTTCACATAGGCCTGTTGGAGGATGCACTGTTCGCCATGCAGAAATCCTACGCAGTCAAGCGAACCGTGGCCGAGATCACGCTGGTCCGGCTCTGCGACCCCGCGTTGGACACGTCGGTGGAATCCATCTTGACCCGCCTCTCCCGCGTGGAGGAGCAGCTTTTGACCGGCGACATCGCCGGCGTCCATGCCGGCGCCCACGCCGGCGTTCCCGTACAGGCGGCATCAGCTCCCGCGCAAGCCGCCATGCCCATGGACGAGCCCGTTATGGAGATGCCCCCCATGGAGGAGCCTCCTCCGGATATGTGGGAGCCTCCCGTGGATATGCTCGCGCCTACTGCACCTGTGCAGCCCCCTCCGCAGAGGGAGGCACCGCCCCCCAAGCCGGCGGCTACCGTTGCGGCCTCGCCTGCTCCCGTTGTCAAGCCTACACCCGTGTCGGTGGCGGCCGAAAAGAAGCGGGTGCTTCGTCCGCTGAAAACATGGACCGAGGCTGTGGATCGGGTGCGGGATACCAGCCGTATGGCAGCATCCTTCCTGGTTTCGGCCAAGGCTTACACCACCGAGGAGGGGCAGGTCGTGGTCAAGTTGGATAGCGATTTCGTTCGCTCCATGGTCTCCCGGGAGGGAGCGCCTGAGGCTCTGAGGGCGGCCTTGTCGGTCTGCCTGGGGCGGCGATTGGAATCCTCGGATATTCTCTACGAGGTAGAGAGCGTTGCCAAACATGACGGCTCCTTGATCGATCTGATTCTGGAAGCCGCTGAGGAATAATCATAAAACCAAAAAGATAGGAGAAAGTATCATGAGAGCAAATTTACCTAAAGGCGTGGGCGGCGGAGCCCAGAATATGCAGGCTATGATCCGTCAGGCGCAGAAGATGCAGGAGGATATGGCCGCTAAGCAGGAGGAGCTGGATGCCCGCGAGTATGAGATCAAGGCCGGCGGCGGTGTGGTTACCGTGAAGATCAACGGTAAGAAGGAGGTCCTCTCCATTGACATTGATCCCGAGGTTGTGGATCCCGATGATGTAGAGACCCTGCAGGATATTTTGGTGGCTGGTGTGAACGAGGCCATCAAGCGCGTGGAGGACACCAACTCCAAGGAGATGGAAAAGATCACGGGTTCTATGAATATGCCCGGTCTGTTCTGATATGGCCGAGTACATTGAATCCCTGCAAAACCTGGCCGAGCAGTTCGGCAGGCTGAACGGTGTGGGGCGGAAAAGTGCCCTCCGCATGGCCTTTTCGGTGCTGGATATGACCGACGAGGAGGCTGCCGATTTTGCCCGCGCCATTGTGGATGCCAAGGAAAGGATCCATCTTTGCCCGATCTGTCAAAACCTCACCGATCGCGAGCTTTGCTACGTTTGCGATGATGCGACCCGTGACCGCGGGGTGATCTGTGTGGTATCGGATGCCAAGACTGTGATTGCCATGGAAAAGGTGCGGGAATACAGAGGGATGTATCACGTTCTTCACGGCCTTCTGTCTCCTCTCAACGGTATGACGCCGGATAAGCTGAAGATCAAGGAGCTTCTGGACCGCGTCAAGGATGGCGGTGTGCGCGAGGTCATCGTGGCTACGGGCGGCGACGTGGAGGGAGAGACTACGGCCATGTATATTGCCCATTTGCTTCGTCCGCTGGATATAAAAGTGACCCGCCTGGCCTTTGGCATTTCGGTAGGGACTGATATTGAATACGCCGACGAGGTCACCCTGTTTCGCGCCCTGGAGGGGCGGCGGGACGTTTAACGAAACCACTCATAACCTGAAAAAACGGCTCGCGTGTTGCAAGCCGTTTTTATTTAGAAAGATGGGTCAGCGATAGATGTCGTAGTGAAGCTCACCCTCGCCGGGAGTCTGGTAGAGACGCACCCAGTCGATGCGGTATTCAATGGGGAACTCGGTATCGGTTGAAACCATACTGGGCTGCCAAGCAGATTTGTCGGTAAACAGGAAATTGTTGAAGATGATGAACAGCGGGTCTTGGAAGCAGGACATATCGCCCTCACCGAAATTGCCCGCTTCGGTGATATCGTAGGTAAAATACACCTCGCCGTCCAGGGTGAAGTACACTTGGGTGGGGGTCCAGCCGAAGCCGTGGCGGTGGTACTCGGTTTTCAAATTGGCGATTTGATCACGAGTAAAGCGGTAATCGCGTTCTTCCTCGCTGATAATGGAGTCGACGGAGTAATTGACCCATCCGCCGATTTCGGGGCTGATGGTGGATTTATGGAGGCAAGAGATGCCTTTGTAACTACGACCGATTCCCTCCAGTACGTCCACCTCAGCACGGTAGTCCGACACCTTGTGCAGGTCGCTGCCCAGCAGCCAGAAGGAGGGCCATGCGCCCTTCTCATAGGGAACGATAGCGGACATTTCCAAATAGCCGTACTTGTAGCTGAAGGTGCCGTCGGTGGTGACCGAGGTGTTGGTGGAGTAGGGCCTCTCGGCTCCATCGTCCTCCCTCCAGGAGCGGAGGAGCAGGTTGCCGTCGGTGACCTTGACGTTTTTTTCGTCGGTGGAATTGAGAATATCGCCTTGATTCATTTTGGCCTTCAGCGTCCATTTGGCGGGGTCGAGGGTGTCGCCGTCAAATTCCTCGTTCCAGACCAGAACCATTTCGTCCATGGACAGAGGGATGTCGCCGGTATACTCGCCCGCGAAGGATTGGCCATCCAAGCCCTTGCCGCCGATGATTTCCTTGAGGGCAGCCTCCAGGGACAGGTAATGACCCGCGCGAACCAGGATGGCATCGTCGGTGACGTTGACAACGTAGGATTTTTTCTCCATGGTGGAGAGAACCACGGCATCGAAGCCCGTTTCGGAGCCGTCCGTCGTGAGGGTGTAGCTCAGATTGGCGGCGGACAGAGTTTCGGTGAGAGCGGCGCGGTAGGCGTCCACCGTGAGGCGGGCATCCACGATGGCCTCGGGAGTGACTTCAATCATGGGAACGGTTTCCTCCTCCGTTGTTTCTTCTGCCTTGGCGGTGGTTTCTTCTGTGGAGGCAGCTCCCTCTGCAGTCGTGGTGGAGATTTGCGCGGTGGTATCCGATGCAGGGGTATCTTTTCCTCCGCAGGCCGTCAAGGTGGCGGCCAGCAGGAGGGCGAGCAGGATGGGATGCTTCTTCATGGCGGTATGACTCCTTTTATTTCAGAATCAGGTCTGCGTAGACGGGCAGGTGGTCGGAGATGTTAACCACGTTGTGATCGATGACTACGTTGAAAAGCAGGGAGCCCAGCTTATCGTTGATGAAAATGTGGTCGATATTGTTGTTGTTGGCCTGGGTGACGGTGCCGCCGACTGCCTCTCCGCTGGGGAGGGAGGTGTAGGTGCAAACGTCCCGCACCAGCTCAACGCCCTCGTCGTAGCGGGCATCGGTCATGCCCAGGGAGGACAGGATCTGGTTATACTGGGACTGGCTTTCGCGGGTATTGAAGTCGCCCGTCATGATGATGGGAAGGTTCACGTATTTCTTGAACTCCTCGGTCTTGATGCGGATCAGCTCGTCGATGTGGTCGGCGTAATGCTCGGCGTGAGGGGCAGGGTGGGTGTTGGTCATGACGAAGCGGGTGCCGTCCGACAGCTTTTCGAACACGGCGAAGGAGACCACGCGGATGTCGCTGTCATCCCAATCGGTGTAATGGATCACGTACTCGTCGATGAGCTTGACGGTGAGGGGGTTGTAGAGGAAGGTGGTTTGGGCGGTGTTCTTGCCGTCGTGATAGCGGCAGGCGGGGAGGTAAGCGCCGCTGAGGCTGAAGAGCATATCGAAGCTCTCGTGCCAGGCCAGGTTAGCCTCCTGGACGCCGACTACGTCGGGCATATAGTAAAGGAGGACGTCAGCAAACTCCTCGTCTCGCTCGGGGGGCAGGGGGTTATCGGGGACGTAGTCCTGGTTCAGAATATTGTAGGACATGATGCGGAGATCGGTGCCCTCAGCTACCTCGGCGCGATCGGTTGTGACCATGGGGGCGCTGATGTAGGTCTCCTCGCCTGCGGACAGGGAAGCGGGGGCTAATGTGTGCCAAACGGTGCCCTGGCCGATGAGGTGGGTATCCAGTTTGTCCATGAGATAGGAGAAGGCCAGGGCGATGGTGCCTGCGCTGTCGCCCAGGATAAAGTATTTATTCTCCACGGGGACTACGGCGCGCTGATTGTGCTTCAGGGCGTTGTCACCCTCCAGGTAGGGGGCAATCTCAGCGGTGGTGCGGTTGGTACTACCGATGACCAGCTCGTAGTCGGTGGGGGCTTCGGCATCGCTGACGGCGTCTACATAGGCACCGTAGGTGTCCAAAAGATACTGTCTTAGACGGGGGACGAAGGTGTTTACAATGGCATCATCGGCATCGGCGGCGTAAACGATGCGGTAGGCGGACAGGGCCACGGCGGCGGGGGGCTCCTCATCGGGCGCGGCCTGGGGCTGGATGAACCAGCGGTCACCCTCTGTGACCAGGGCGGTCTCCACGAACAGGTCGGCGACGGCTTCAAGGTCCTCCTCGTTCCAGGCGGCGAGGACGGCGTAATTTCCCTTGGTGTACACGCTGTAGCTGTCCACGGGAGTGGCGCTATAGGCGGCGACGGTGGCCTCACGGGTGGCGTCGTAGCCCAGGATGATCTCGGAATCGGCGGGTGCCTTGTCATCGCCTGCCGCAACGGTGAGGGTGATGCCCGTTTTGGCATTGATGCTCTCTACCAGGGCGGTGGAAAGCTTTTTCAGGGTGCGGTTACGGTCGGTGGGGCAGTAAATGACTGTGTCGGCGGTCAGTTCCATATAGGGAGAGGGCGTTTCATCGGTCTCTGCCTCGGTATCTGTTTCCGGGACGGTAGATGCCTCGGTATCGATGGGGTTGGTAGAGGGGCGGGTTTCCTCGGTGACCGTGGAGGTCGTAGTGCCATCGGTGTCGGCGGGAGGGGATGAGGGCTTACAGGCGGCGAAAGAGGCCACCAGCAGAGGGAGGGTCATAGCTGCGCAAGCAAGACGCAAAATTTTGGAAAAAGATTTCATTTTAATGGTTCCTTTCTATATGGATAGCATGGTACATCACACATTATAGCATAATTCTCCAAGAATTGCAATACCTTTTGTGCAAAACAGATAAGAACATCTCCGGTTTTTCTTTGCAGAAAAAACATCGTAGTCTGTTTCACGAAGTTGTAAGGAGTTTCGCTGGGCGCACTCGGGGTAGGCTGACCGAAACCACGTCTCGCATTTTTTATTGGATTTGTATAGAATTTATGTAGATTTTTTTTGCGAAATACCTTGACAGGCGAAGTAACTTGTGCTATAATATAAATACAAAAACGAGGAGAAGGAGAAGAAAGGAGGCGATCCTATGTCGATTACGGCTGATCTGATACGCGGCCACACCGATACCATTATTTTGGCGGCGCTTCTGAGGGAGGACAGCTACGGCTACCGCATCAACCGCACGCTATGTGATCTGACCGACGGACGGTATGAGCTGAAGGAGGCTACGCTTTATACGGCCTTTAAACGCTTGGAGGAGGCGGGGTATATCCGCTCTTACTGGGGAGACGAGGCCACGGGAGCGCGGCGGCGCTACTACGCCATCACGGCGGAGGGGCGGGAAGCTTACCGGCGAATGATGCGTGAATGGCAAGAGGCCAGCTGCTTGATTGAAAAGCTGATCCGTTTTGGTAATGAGGATGGGGTGAACAGCCTCGGAACGCAGAGTATTTGAGGGAGGATGCTATGAAGGGAAAATTAAAGGAATACATTGATACCGTTTTTGCTGATGCGGAACGGCGCGCGCCCGATCATTTGCGGGTGCGGGAGCTGAAGGAGGAGATCCTGCAGAACATCTATGACCGTTACGACGATCAGATTGCCCTGGGAAGGACGCCTGCGGCAGCATACAATATCGCGATAGCGGGAGTGGGGGACGTGACCGACCTGTTGGATGACGTGGTCGGTGCGCCGAATGGGACGGAACGTGCGGAGTCTGATATGCAGAATCCGTCCGTCAAAAGACCGTTGAATGCGGAGGAGCTGGAGACCGTGCGCCGCTACAAATCGAGATCAGCCGTGATCGTGTCGGTGTCGGTGGCGATGTACATCATTTGTTGGCTTCCGCTGGCGCTCTTAGATGGTTTTGGAGGAATGATCAGCACGACGATTGGCCTGGGGATCATGTTTTTGATGATTGCTGCAGCGACCGGTCTGATCATATACAATGCTATGAGCAAGCCAAAATTTGATGCAAATGTGGAAAACTGGGATGATGATGATGACGACGATGACGACGACGATGATGACGGTGATCGTAAGCACGACGCCCGATCGCCTGCATACAAGTCGATCAGCGGAGCTCTGTGGTTGCTGACGACCTGTGCATATTTTTTGATCAGCTTCGGAACAGGGGCGTGGAGCATTACCTGGATGATGTTCCTGATTGCTACGGCGCTGGATAACGTGATCAAGGCGTTTTTTGATTTGAGGAGGTAACGGCAGACTATGGGAAATATCTACGGTAACGACGCATATAATAATGGAAGAAAAGAGAAAAAAATCTCCGGATCGGCTGTGGCTCGAATCGTTATTTGGTCGGTGGTGTTCTTTCTTCTGGTGGGGGTGTTTGCCGCGGCTATGCTGGGGAATTTCCTGGGAGGCACCCTTTTTGCGGGAGGTCGGATCCACCTGGGTGATTGGTATTTCGATGATGATTTTAACGTGGGAAACGGAGTGTTTTCCGGCAAGATCCGTGAATTATCCATTGATTGGGTTGCGGGGAACGTGACGGTTATGGCTACGGATGGGGAAGAAATTCGTATCACCGAGGATTATGACGGCGACGATGATGCGTACTCGCTGCGCTGGCAAGCAGAGGATGGGAAGCTGAGCGTGAAATATTGCAAGCCGACGATCAAAACTGCACTATTCGGAAGCAAAGCACCAAGCAAGAATCTGACGGTGCTTATCCCGGAGGCCCTGTTGAATGAGTTGGACGAGATTCAGATCTCCACGGTTTCCGCTGCGCAGGACGTTCGCGTGTCGGCACGGGAATTGGATATTGAGACGGTGTCTGGCAAAACGACTATTTCGGGAGATTACGATGCGGTGGAGATTGAAACGGTCAGCGGAAACGTGGACCTCAAAGGATACGTGAAGCGAGCCACCTTTGATGGCGTATCGGCGCGGATTGAGCTTTCGCTGCGGGCACAGGCTGAACGCGTGAGCTTGGAGACGGTCAGCGGAGATATGCGCTTGATCCTTCCGGAAAGCACCACTGGCTTTCGTGTGGATACAGACTCGTTGAGCGGAAGCACGGAAATACGAGGCTTTGATGGAGGCACAAGCAAAACCTGGGGAGATGGAAGCATGAAGATCGATGTGGATAGTGTAAGCGGTAAACTAATAATTGAAAAGGAAACAAAAGATTGATGAATATTGATGAAAAGGCTCAAAAAAAGAATGAAGCTGTAAAGGTTGTGTGCTTTACCGGGCATCGAAATATATCCGGCGGGGCGGCGGAACGCTTGCTGGTGTTGCTGAAGGAAACGATTTCTGAGTTGTGCGAACGCGGCGCTACGGTCTTTCGGGCGGGCGGCGCAATGGGATTTGATACGCTGGCGGCTTTGGCTGTATTAGATATGAAGGAAACGTATCCACAACTACGCTTGGAGCTGATTCTGCCTTGCCGTAATCAGACTGACGGCTGGAACGATGTAAGCAGACAGGTCTACGATTATATCCTGCAGAGGGCGGACGAGCATCGGTTCTTGTTTGACTCCTATATGGAAGGCTGCATGCTGGAGCGGGATCGAAAGCTGGTTGAGGGGAGTGACGTGTGCGTGGCCTACTGTGCCCAAAGTCAAGGCGGAACTGCGTATACCTATACACTTGCTCTGCGCGCGGACGTGGAAACGATTAATTTGTATGATCAACTGCGTGACGTGGAAGCGGACATGGATGAGGATGCAGACATGGACGAAGATGCAGACATGGATGAGGATGCAGACATGGACGAAGATGCAGACATGGATGAAGACGTTGATGAGAGTATGGAAGATTCGCCGGACGATTTTATGGACGAGGATGTGGACGAAAACGCGGAAGAGTGAATATTGATCTGAGCTGGGGCGTGTCCTTGGAGGAGATGCTCCGGCTTTTCCTTTTTGGAAACAGAGTTTGCGCACTTTGCACAAAAACACGACGACAAATTTATGACAAAGTGCCAGCAATGCCGAAGTGGAAAAAAGTTGAAAAAAGGGGTTGACAAAAGGGGAAAGAAGTGCTATAATATGCGAGCACTAAACGAGAGGCGCCCGCGGGAGACGCGAAACAGGCCGTCGCGAGGTGCGAGCAACCCCGAAAAAGGTCACGAAAAAAGTTGGAAAAACTTTTGGAAAACCTCTTGACAAACGAAAAGAGATGTGATATAATGTTCGGGTCGCTTTCCGAAAGGAAGGAACCCCGAAAGAAATCACGAAAAAGTTGAAAAAACTTTTGAAAAACCTCTTGACAAATGAAGAGAGATGTGATATAATAGTCGGGCACTTCCGCCGAAAGGCGAGGGGAACGGATCGAGAGAGCCTTGAAAAAAGTTGAAAAAACTTTTGAAAAACCCCTTGACAAATAAAACGGAATGTGATATAATATGCAGGTCGCGCAAAACGCGGCTTGAGCGAGCGAGGCTCGCGCAGATCATTGACAATTGAACAACA
>SVRS01000021.1 GCA_015064695.1 Oscillospiraceae bacterium
CTCTCCCTTAGGGAGAGCTCCCGCGGTAGCGGGTGAGAGGGTAGTCGTTGCAACAATTTGCCCTCTCCGTCGGCTACGCCGCCACCTCTCCCAAAGGGAGAGGCTTTTCGTTAACCCCATTATACCACAAATCGACAGAGAAAACAAGTTCTCTGCCGAAATTTATGTGTCACGGACCGTCGAGGACGCCGGTCCCTACAATTTTGTAAACATCCTTATGAGAACGAGCCTAATCTTCAAGAACTTTTATAATGGGGTTATCAAGATAAGGAGCAACTCACCTTTTTGGGGGTGGGTTGCTCCTTGTTCGATAGAGGTCAGTCGATCACCGCCTGATAGACCTCATTCTTCGCCACCCCGCGGTCCTTGGCGGCGGCCTTGATGGCATCCTTTTTGGTCATTCCCTGCTCCATGTAGTGGGCTACGTGGTCCGGGATGGTCATGTCGGTCCAGAAGGCTTCCTCGGCGGCACTTCCCTCCCCGGCACCCTCCACTACCAGGACGTACTCGCCGCGGGGGAGATTTTCCTCGTAGTAGGCCACGGCCTCGGCCAGGGTGAGGCGGAGGACCTCCTCGTTGAGCTTGGTCAGCTCACGGCAGAGGGAGATGCGACGGGTATCTCCGAAGGTGTCGCGGAGGTCGGCAAGGGTGGTTTTGAGCTTATGGGGGGCTTCGTGAAAAATCATGGTACGGGACTCGTTTTTGAGAGAGTCCAGATGCTTTTTGCGGTCGGATTTATTCACCGACAGAAAACCCTCAAAGCAGAATCTGCCCGTGGGTAGGCCCGAGAGGGTCAGAGCCGTGATACCCGCGCAACAGCCGGGGATGGAGGTGACGGCGATCCTGCGGGCGGCGCAGAGGGCGACCAGGTCCTCGCCGGGGTCAGAGATAGCAGGGGTACCGGCATCGGTGACCAGAGCGCAGGATTCGCCTGCCTCCAGGCGGTCGCAGATCTGCTCACCCCGCTCCCGTTTATTATGCTCGTGGTAGGACACCAGGGGCTTTTGGATATTGAGGTAGGACAACAGGTGGGCGGTATTGCGGGTATCCTCGGCGGCGATGAAGTCCACCTCGGACAGGACCTTGACGGCGCGCTCCGAGAGGTCGGCAAGGTTTCCGATGGGGGTGGCCACGAGGTAGAGGGTAGAGGGCAGGATTTGATTTTTCTCGGACATAGGGGCTCCTTTCGGACGTGAACCCGCAAACGGCGGCTCACATATACTGGCATACACGTATTATACCACAAAGGAGGCAATATGTCAACCAAAATTTACATTGATCAAGGGCATAATCCCGTGAATCCCAATGCCGGTGCCGAGGGAAACGGACTCAGAGAGCAGGATCTGGTATACGTCATCGGGCAGAGGCTGGCTTCCCTTCTGCGTTCAAATCCCGACTATGAGGTTCGTCTGTCCCGTCCTACCGAGGACACCCTGTTGGGCACCTCCAATGCCACCAGCCTTTCGGCGCGGGTAAACGATGCCAACCGCTGGGGGGCGGATTACTTTATCAGCCTACATACCAACGCCGCTTCCTCTCCCTCGGCCACGGGATCGGAGGCCTACGTTTACGCCCGAGACTCACGGGCCTATGGTTTTGCCGAATCTCTCCTCACGAGCATGACCGAGGCTACGGGGCTTCGGAATCGGGGGGTGAAGGCCCGTCCCGGTCTGTACGTTCTGCGCAAGACCCAAATGCCCGCCACCCTCATAGAGCTGGGCTTCATCACCAATCCGCGGGATGCCTCTCTCATGGAAAATTCCCCCGAGCTGTTTGCCCGCGGGATCTACCAAGGGATCCTTGCGTACACGCAGTAATGCGATAGCCCCGAGCCTGAGCGGCTCGGGGCTATCGTTATATGGGCAATTATTTCATAGGCTCAATCAAGCCGTAGGCGCCGTCCTTTCGGGCGTAGACCACGCAAGTGTCCCCCGTGGTGATATCGTTATAGACGTAGAAGCTATGACCCAGAAGATTCATCTGCATGATGGCCTCCTCGGCGGTCATGGGCTTGAATTCAAACTGCTTGACACGGATGATGGGCTCCTCCTCGGAAATATCCTCAACAGGATCGGGGATGATCGACATATCCATGATGTTTTCCCGCAGGCGCTTTGCCAGCTTCGTCTTGTTCTTACGGATCTGACCCTCAATGTGATCCACCGTCTGATCCAGGGCGATACGGAAATCATCGGCATCCACCTCGCTGCGGAACAGGGTACCGCCCGCGTTGATGGTTACCTCCAGACTCGAAACGTTTCGCTTACGGCTGAGCGTGACCGTGGCCTCGGGGTCTCCTGCTGCCTTGAAGTACTTATCCAGCTTGGTCAGCTTCTTCTCAATCAGCTCGCGGGTATCGTCGTAAACGTTCAGCTTTCTTCCTACGATCGTGATCTTCATGGTGTATCCTCCTTTGTGATATAGCGATCACCGAAAAGGGCCGCCGGGGTGTTTTCCCGAATGCTTCCCTTTTTGGTTGGCTCTATTATAGCACATTTGTGCGAATTTGTAAAGAGGCATTTGCACAGTCAAATTGAATTTCGTCACTTTTGCACAAAATCCATTGGGAAATTCCTCTGCCTCGGTCTCGGATATTTTCCCGAAAGGGCTTGTTTTTTACGCTGATTTGTGTTATAATAAAAGGGTAGCCGCGCTATGCGGTCAAGGAGGCTTTCCATGAAGATCCCTGCGCTTCGTAAAACGAATATGATGATCCCCACCCCGGGCGAGAGGCTGACGTCGAACCCTGCGGTGGTTTTTGCTTTCTGCTTTTTGGTTTTTTTCCTGTCCGGGACGGTGCAGAGCCTTCTGCTCCGAGCCTTTGCCGCTATCCTTAAGAAGCATATGAGCTATTCGGTAGCTCTCCTGATTCAGCTTTTCTGTACGGCGGCTCTGGTGGGCGGGGTGCTTCTCTACTGTCTGCTGGCTGAAAAGCGCTCTCTCCTGTCCTTGGGTATTGTGAAGCGGGGCGCGGTGGCCGAGTACGCGCTGGGTCTGGTGGGCGGACTCCTTATGTTCGGCGGGGCGGTTCTTCTTTGCTTCCTCTCGGGAACCCTGTCTCTGCAGATCAGCAAGCAGCCTCCCTCCGTTGGTTTTTTGGTCTTGTTCCTGGCGGGCTTTCTGATCCAGGGGATGTCCGAGGAGCTTCTTTGCCGCTCGTTTTTGATGGTTTCCCTGTCTCGCAGCTGGTCTTTCCGAAGCTGCGCGATCCTCAACGCTCTGTTTTTTTCGATCCTTCATCTCGGCAACTCCAACGTATCCGTCATCGCGCTGGTGAATATTTTCCTGTTCGGTCTTTTCGCCTCCTTCCTGACCCTGCGCCGGGGGAGCATCTGGATGGTGGGAGCTGTTCACAGTATGTGGAACTTCGCCCAGGGCAATTTGTTCGGTATTCCCGTCAGCGGTATTCGGGGGACCCCTTCCCCGCTTTCCTCGCATCTGGCGGAGGGAACGTGGCAGGAGCTGATCAACGGCGGGGCCTTCGGGCTGGAGGGCGGCTTGGCGGTGACCTTGGTGCTGGCGGTGGCCTGTGCGATTGCTTTGCTTATGCCGACCAAGACATGCGAAATTGCAAATTCCCCGTCAGCTTCGGAAACGGTATAAAACAGAATCGGAGGCTCCCCGCATTGGGAAGCCTCCTTTTTGATTGATCGCTCAGTAGATTTCGGGATAATACGCGATCTCACTGTCCCGATCCACGCAACGGGTCTTGAACTCCTCCAGCGCGTCCGGAGTGATCTCTGCGTAATACCCGTCGATAACGGCATAGGCCTTGCCGTCGGCGGCGTAGCCCACCTCCAGAATACTCTGGGAGAAGGAGACCCAATATTCCATAAACACTCGTCGGGACAGGCGTCCCTCGGCCTTGATCTCCATCTCGCCCTCGGTAAACGTCAAGCCCGTGATGAATCCCCGCACAAAGTCCCTGTCGTAGTCCAGATTGAGGCCGCAACGAATATCGTTCGCCGTGTTGTCGGTGGTTACGAAGCAGAGGGACTCGCCGTCGTCCATATATCGGCAGGATTGGATGAACTCCGCATAGGTCATCCCCGTCAGGGCAGGCGTGATCTCACAAAGAAGGGAGCGGTAAGCCAGAGAGAGATCATACTCGCTGACACAGCGCAGGTCATCCACAATGAGATCAAGCACCGCACAGGCCTTGTCGCGCAGGATCCCTCGGTTCTCTGCGGTGGCGTTCACGCCGAGGAAGAATAGGTAATCAGCGGCAAACTCCTCGGAGAGCCCATTTATGGCCGAGTCACGGTCGATTCCGTACTCGCTTGCCAGCTCCTTAGGCTTAAAGCGTTCCGCGTAGCGCTTTATGGTGTAGAAATAGTCGCGAAACATAGTCAGAGTCATGTCGCCCAGCATAGACTCCACCACACCGTCAGGCACCTCGGCGGAATGCGCCCAGACATTCAGGTAGGGGATGAGCGCCTCGGCCACCCGGATGCTGATGGCCAGGTTGGTCTCCCGAGAGGTGTTGTCGGCTACAAGGGCATCCAGATAGGGGGTGACCGCCAGCAGGCAGAGCATATCCTGCGCTTTGCTTTTCTCGTAGAATCGCAGGGGATCGCCGTTTATGGTATAGTAATGAACCACCTCTTCGAGGGCCTTACGAATACTTCCGCCGGCTGTACCCACGTTCTCGCGGAAGGCCTCGGCATCAAAGACCACCTGACCATCCTTAAAATAGGTCATGAGAAGGCGGTTCTCCTCGGCGTTGAGTAAAAGGGTATAGGTGATCTCTCCTGCCTCGCAGGCCGCCTCTGTAAAGCTGTCCGAGAGGGACAGATAGCCCCTTTCTTCCGTCCAGACGTCCAGACAATGGACCCGATCCTCACCCGAAAAATACAGGTAAATAAACCGTCCGTCCTTTGAAACGACCGAGGTGGCAGGCTCCCCCTCCCATAGGGTCAGAGTCTCGCCGCGCAAGAGATCGATACGGAGATTCCCCTCCACGACGTAACGGTTTCCCTCGTCCAGCTTATCCTCCAGCTCGGACGAGGAGACGAGGAGCGAGTGCGTATCCTTCAAGCTGTAGATTCGGTAATCGTCTCCCTGCTTCATAACGGCATAGCGGCCGCCGTCGGTGTCACGGATCACACGGGTCAGCTCCCCTGCCATGGAGTAGAAGGTCCCATTCCAATACGCATAGGTCAAGCCGTCCGTGCCGACGTAGGTCAAAACCCCCAAGCGCTCGGCAACGGCGGTAGCGGGGGCATTCCCCTGATTCACGCGGTCGATGAGGCGCTCGCACTCCCCCGTTCCCACGCGGAAAATACAAAGGTTATTTCCCGAGTAAACCGGCTTATAGAGATCGGTATGGGGGATAGCGTTCAGCATATAGGAGAAATCCGGCACGGCAGCGATGATGGTCTTATAGTCGTTGGTGATGCAGATGCCCGATACGGCGGATAGATTGGGAACATCGTACCCCTCGCAGTTGCGGTCGATGCGGGTGATCTCACCGCTCTCCAGATCACAGATATAGTTCCCATAGGCAACCCCCGTGCGGGGAGAGGTGAGGGTAAAGAGGCACTTACCCATATCGGTGCCGTACTCCGCGACGTCCGCCACGGGATACTCAAAATCGGGGATATTCCGTTCAGCATACTCCCTGTGTTCATCGGACATGAATTCGGTGATCCCCAGTTTTTTGAGGGTCAGCTTCTTTCTCCCCTCGAAGTACGCTTTGTTCGCGGGGGCGATCAGGAGATCATAGTAGCCTGTTCTGTATTCATGATCCTCCCCTGAGCCCATGAGCTTCGAATAGGAGACCAGGCACTCCTCCACAAAGCATCGTATGGCGGCATCGGCATATTCCTCGTTTCCCTCCATCAAGGATAGGATGCGGCAGGACATACAGGTATATTCGTTGGCTCGGATGTCGAAGTAAACGTCGGGACAGTCCACGTGATCCCCGCTTTCGGGCCGAAGCTTGATGAGGTCACTGCCCATGTAAGAGTTGATCTTCACGTTTTCCATGATAGACACCGCAAAGTTCTCCTCCTCCCCTTCACCGTAAAGGGCACCGTCGGTATTCGGCTCGGTCGCGGCATCGGGAGGACCGACGGTCGTATCGGTGCGGTCGGTCAGCAGGTCAAAGGCCGGGGGACGCAGGGAGGCGGACACACTGCTCGAACGGTATGTCAAGGAGGCGAGCTTGAGTTCACCGTTTCTCCACGGAGGGATGACCGAGGTGGGGTCGGTGTAGCCGTCCGAGGAGGAGGTATCCTGGGGAATCGTGCCATGGCTTCCTGTCAGTCGGAGCGCCACGGGAAGAATCAAGGCCAGAACCAGCACCGCGGCGGCGGAGGCGATCAAGACGCGATTTCGGCCGGCTGAAGAGCTGCGCGGCTTGGACATACGATCGGGTACGCTCTTTTTTGACAGCGCGGCCAATGCTTCGGGGGTCTCGGTTGCAAGGGCCTCGCTGATCCAGGCGGGGTCGATCCCTCCCAGGAGATCGGCCAGGCGGTTGCTTTGACTTTCATGACGTTTCATATACGAACGTTCTCCTTTCCGAGTCGCTTTTTGAGCTTGACACGGGCGCGGTACAGGCGCGAGGCCACGGCGTTCTCGCCCATATTGAACCGACGGGCCAGCTCCTCCACAGACTCGCACCGTATGTAGCGGCGAACGAACAACACACGGGTCTCAGGATCGAGCGTCGCGACGAATTCATTCAGCACGGCCGTGATTCGCCCATCGCTCTCCTCGGGGCCCTCGATATCCGGTAGGGCCTCCTCCAATTCGGAGAGCATGACGGTGTAGGACGTATTCCGTCTGTCGCGGGTGTTATAGCGGTAGCGATTGATGGCGATACGGCGTGCCAGAGTACACAGGTAAGCCTCCAGGCTGTCGGGGCGGTTGGGCGGGATGCTGTTCCAAACCGCCATGAGCAGGTCGTTGTAGCATTCTTCCCTATCGGCGGTGTTGTCCAGTATGCCCGCCATCACGCTAAGGGACAGCCCGCGATAGCGCTGATCCAAGAGGCTCAACCCCGATTCAGAGCGCTCGAAAAGCTTTTCCACAATGATACGGTCTTGCATATTACTCCTCCATTATAACAGTCCGCAAAGCTTACGGACGCTTCATGATCTGAGTCAAGTTTCTCCCCTCCATATGGCGGAATATCCCGAAAAAAATTGTAAAGGATTTATGAACGGCCATAGAAGAACCCCAAGGGAGCCGCTACGGTCGCGGCTCCCTTGGGATTTGCGGGACGGTTCAGGAGTATCCGCCGTCGGCGTCGGGCAGGCTTTTCCATTGGCCCGTGGAGATCATGAAATTGTACATCTCCCCCACGAAAGCGTGGAATTGGGCGTTCTGCTCTCCCTCGATCATGCCGGTCACGGTATCGCCGCGGATGGTATAGGTGTAGCCGCCCGCGCGGATCCTGACGGTGTACTCGGTGTTGGGGGTCACGGCAACGTGGATATCCCCCGTCTGCACGGGGTGCATATCCGAGGGCATAGACAGGACGCCGTGGGATTCCACTAAATACCAGAGGTATTGAAGCTCGGCCTCGGTGGGCTCGTAGTCGGTCTTGGCTTTGTTGGGCTTTGCGAGAACCAGGTCCTTTTGAACGTAGCCGTCGAAGGTGTCCAGCACGTTGGGCACATCCCCGATCTGACTTTCAAAATGAATGGCAAAATCATCGGGGCGGGGGGATGCAAGGGCATTGCCCTCCATGACCCGGAACTGCCAGCGGACCTCGTAATCCTTTGTGGCACCGTAGTCATTGATAGGGGCGGTGATGGATATGGTGAACAGATACCGACCGGGAGTGGACAGATCGTAGTGGGCCACGTCGTAGGTCACGACGGTTTCCTTGCCGTCCTCAAGATGATACATGGGAAGCTCGAAAAACGTGTCGGTTATGGCGGCATCCACCCAATCGCCGTTTTCTTCCCGATAGATCTTGAAGGGGTTGCCGTAGCCGATGGAGTTCCCGGTCTTATTGACGAATCGCATTGTCACCTTAGTCAGCCTGTCCCCGGGGGAATATTCCAGATCAGCGAGGTGCATTTCAAAGCCAATCAACGAGGAAACAGGAGCTTGGCTCTCGATTCCCGTCCAGTTGGAGGGAATATTGACGTAATCCACAGCGGGGTCGGTCAAAAGGAACACGCCCAGGGCGGTCAGAATGAGGATGGCGGCGATGATGACCCATAGCAGGGGCTTTTTGTAGGAGAGGACCCCTTTGATACGGGATTTCACATCTGTTTCGCCAAAAGCGGGCGGGCAGAATGGACGGGGCTTGCGGCTGCCTTCGCAGGAAAGAAGGGCGCGGGCGTAGGCACGGCGTTCTGTATCGTCCATGTCCTTCACCACCCGCTCGTCGCAGGCGGCCTCCATGTCGCGGCAGTAGAGGATATAGCAGACCCACACGAGGGGGTGGAACCAGTAGACCGCACAGACCAGAAAGGCCAGGAGCTTGGTGACGTGGTCCCAGCGACGAAGGTGGGCGGTTTCGTGGGCGAGGACGTGGGCGGTGGTTTCGGGGTCCATGCCGTAGGGGAGGTAGATGCGAGGCTTGAACAGGCCGAGGATGAAAGGGGAGGCCACGGCTTCACTCTGCCACAGGGTCACCTTCCAAAAGGTACGGGCGGTTGTCACGTCGGCGGATATTTTGACAGCCGTGCGAACCCGACGGCGCAGGAGGACATAGGAGACGGCCATGTAGATCAGCAGGGCGGCTACACCCATAGCCCAGACCATGAATCCCACCAGAAACACGATCTGCAAGGGATTCACGCTATCCCCGGGAGCGGGGGTCATATGCTCGGTCAGCAGGTTATTGACCGGCTGATCAATGATGGGCACGCCCACGTGGATGGCGGGGGTGTTGGAATAAGGCATATCCGGCGGAATGGGTTCACCGCCGGGGATCAGGCTCAGAACGCTTTCCAACGTAACGGGACAGACCAGGCGGATGGCCACCAGCAGCCACCCCAGGATGACCACACGGCGGGGGAGCCACCTTTTCAGGATCGCGCGGAACAGAAGGACCGCCAGCATGATCCAGGTGGCAAGGAGAGCCATGTTGAGCAGCTCCATGAAGAAGGCCTCCGCAGAGATGGACGGCAGGGATCTCACGGCTTCTTCCCTCCCTTCCCGGGCTCGTCGGCGGGACCGTCGATGAGACGGAGCAGCTCCTCCCGCTCGGACTCGGTGAGGCGGCGGTGGTTCGCAAAGGCGGCGATGAAGGCAGGGAGAGAGCCCTCAAAGGTCTTTTCCACCAGCTCGTCGATCTCGGCGGTCTGAGCCTCGCTCTTGGATACCAATGACGAAACGGCACCGCCCTCGTTCTTCAACACGCCCCGCTCGGAGAGACGCTTGATGACGGTATAGGTGGTGGTGCGGGACCAGCCCAGGCGTTCCTTGCAGAGGACGGCCAGGGCGGCGGCGGAAAGCTGCTCGTTCTCCCATAGGATGAGCATGAAGCGGTATTCGCTCTCGAAAATCTTGGGTGTGGACATTGATGACTCCTTTCGATCAAGGCCTGAAGCGGCGTTTTTGTCTAATCTGTTCGACCGCCCATAGTCTAACGCATTAGACACCTTTTGTCAATAGGTTTTCCCATTTGTTTACGAAATGTTCAACAAAACAAGAAATTTGGAAACTTTTTTGCCAAAAACTCTTTACAATTTCATGGAATTGTGCTATAATTGTGAACGGAATAGTCGGTGTCGGTCACAGAATGAAAATTTCGACAAAAATTCAGTGGGTTTTCACAGAATATTCCCAATTATTGAATATGATTGAATATATCCGAAAAGATATGAGAAGTAAAAGAGGAGATTAAGTCTATGATGGACACGAAAATTCTCATTATTGACGACGACCCCAATATCAACGATCTATTGAAGCTGTACTTCGAAAGCGAGGGCTACGAGGTCAAGACCGTAACCGATGGCGCTGAGGGCATCAGCTACTTTAAAATGTATGAGCCCGATCTGGTGCTTTTGGACATCATGCTTCCCAAGAAGGACGGTTGGCAGGTCTGCCGTGAGATCCGTGAGATCTCCTCCAAGCCCATTATCATGGTCACCGCCAAGGGCGAGGTATTCGACAAGGTTCTCGGCCTGGAGCTGGGTGCCGACGATTTCGTGGTGAAGCCCTTTGATCCGAAGGAGCTTTCTGCTCGCGTCAAGGCGGTGCTTCGCCGTTACCAGGCACATACCAGCCAGAACGACGACGAGGTCATCCGCTTTGACAACATTGAAATCAGCAAGCTGAAGTACGAGCTGAAGCTGAATGGAAAATCCATTGATATTCCCCCCAAGGAGCTGGAGCTGCTCTACTTCCTGGCCTCCAACTACAACCGCGTTTTCACCCGCGACGCCCTTCTCGACAAGGTTTGGGGCTTCGATTACCTGGGTGACTCCCGTACCGTGGACGTTCACGTCAAGCGCCTGCGCGAGAAGCTGGAGGGCGTTTCCGACAAGTGGACCCTGAAAACCGTCTGGGGCGTCGGATACAAGTTCGAGCTACTCGGCTGATCCGCGTCCTCCAAAATACCATGACCCTCGGGGATGCATCCGCTTCTCCGAGGGGGAATCATTTATACAGATATGTTTAGAAGTGTATTTGCCAAGTACGTCATGACCTTTATGGCGTTGCTCGCGGCCAGCTTTCTGCTCCTTCTTGTCATCGTCAACAGCGTAGCCGGTAACGACGCGCTCCGCGCCAAGCGGCAGGAAATGGCGGGGGTGGCCTCCGGCTGCGCCAGGCACCTGGCCGAGACCTATCAGCTGAGCGGGATGGAAAGCTTTCGCGACTACGTCCTGGAAAACACAGAGGACGACGGAGAGGCCGACGCCCCCGTTGTGCGCCTGCTCGATGCGATCATGACCAATTTTGAGGATATGACCGTGTACGTCACCGATGTAAGCGGTGGCCTTCTTTTCTGTATGGGCAAGGATGCCCAAGACGCTCCCCCCATCGGAACCCCCATTCTTTGCGTTGATTCCCTGCTCCCGGCCGAAACGCAATCCAATGGGGCGCGGACTTCCCTCGGTCTGTATTCCCTCGACGCCGAAAGCGCGACCGAGACCTCGGAGGGGATCTTCTTTGACAGTGAGCTGCTGACCCGGGGCGCAGGTCGGGCCTATTCCCTGCCCATTGAGGACGGTCTCGGCACCCCGCTCGGCCACGTGGTCGTGATCTCCACGGCGGAGGTCTGGAGCAGCTCCATAAATACCCCCCTCCAATCCTTGGCCGTGGCCGCTCTGTGGATCATGCTGGCCGCACTGATCGCCATTTATCTGATCACCGAGCGGGTAACAACTCCCCTGCGCGAAATGAGCCGCGCCGCCAAGCGCATGGCCGCCGGACAGTTCGACACCCTTGTGCCCGTACGGGGCAAAGACGAGGTATCCGAGCTGGCGGTCGCCTTCAACCAAATGGCAAGCTCCCTGGAAAACCTGGAACGGATGCGCAACTCCTTCGTTGCCAACGTCTCCCACGATCTACGCACCCCCATGACCACCATCGCGGGCTTTATCGACGGAATTCTGGACGGAGTCATTCCACCCGAGCAGGAAAAGCAATACCTGCAGATCGTCTCCGACGAGGTAAGACGGCTTTCCAGGCTGGTAACGGCTCTCCTGGACGTTTCCCGTCTGCAGGCGGGAGACCGCAAGTTCGACATGGGCGCCTTTGACGTCTGCGAAATGGGCCGTCAGATTTTGATCTCCTTTGAGAAAAAAATCAATGAAAAGGGCCTGGACGTGGAATTCGATTGCGAAGAGGAGCGTATGTTCGTATGGGCTGATCGGGATGCGATCCATCAGATCCTGTACAACATCTGCGACAACGCCGTGAAATTCGCCTCCGAGGGCGGCAAGCTGAAAATGTGCTTCCGCTGGACCTCGGCCGACGGCAACCGACGACGGAAGGCTACGATCAAGGTATACAACCAAGGACAAGGCATTCCCGCCGAGGATCTTCCCTTCGTATTCGACCGATTCTACAAGAGTGACAAGAGCCGTAGCTTGGACAAGAGCGGTGTGGGGCTTGGTATGTTCATATCCAAGGCCATCATCGACGCCCACGGCGAATCCATATCCGTAGCCAGCGAATACGGACGCTACTGCGAATTCACCTTTACTTTGGCACGCGCGGATTCTCCCCTTCAGAAGGGGCGCGCCGTGCCCCCCCAAGGAGGTACTCTATGAGTCAAGAAGAACGCACGGAGTCTCTGCCCGAGGAAACGGGCGGGCCCACTCCCTCTCCCTCTCCCGAGGGAAATCCCACAGAATCCACCGAGACCGATGAGGCGACTGCCCCCGTCGCTCCCGAAAAGACGGCGGAGGAGGTGCAAGCCTCTGAGTCCGCGCCCGTTTACCGCTGGACCTACGCCGGGCAAGCGGCTTACGAATCCGCCTCCGCCACCGCCAAGCACCGCAAGGGAATCCTGATCTACGCGCTGATCATGACGGGCGTATTCCTCATCAGCTTCGCCATGCTCGTTGCCGTCCTGGCCGCGGGACAGGGCGGATACACGGGGATCGGCGTAACCCGCCCCGGCATCCTTGAGAACGACAGCGAGGCCGTACAGGGCGTGGAGCAGGCCAAGCACTCCGTGGTCGTGATCGAAACCAAGACCGCCACGGGCGGCGGCACCGGAACGGGCATCATCATGACCGCCGACGGATATATTGCCACCAATCACCACGTCATCGAGGGGGCAGAGATCATCCGCGTGACCTTCTACGACGGACGGGTCATGGAGGCCAAGCTGGTGGGCTCCTCCGAAATGGACGATCTGGGTGTCATCAAGGTAGCCGCCACGGGCTTGCCCGCCGCCACCTTTGCCGACTCGGATTACTGCTACGTGGGACAAACGGTGTACGCCATCGGCACGCCTGCAGGCCCGGATTTCGGTTGGACCACCACCAAGGGCATCATCTCCTACAAGAACCGCGAGGTCAAGATGTACGCCACCGACGGCACGCTGCAAAAAAAGCTCCGCTTGCTGCAGACCGATGCCAACGTCAACCCCGGAAACTCCGGTGGCCCTCTGATCAACACGGCGGGAGAGGTCGTGGGTGTGGTATCCATGAAGCTTTCGGACGGCTTTGAGGGCATCGGCTTCGCCATCCCCTCGGATGGTGCCGTGGAGATCCTCAACGCCATCGTCAAGTACGGCAACGCCGACAGCATCAATTCTTCCCTGTCCCACAAGCGCCCCATGCTGGGCATCACGGGCATCTACCTGCTCAACAACGTCTACTATCTGCCCACCGAAACGGGAGTCCAGATGGTCGAGGAGGATGAGCTGGATCAATACGACCGATCCGAGCTGATCCGGACGCCTGTATCCGGCATCTACGTCATGGGCTTTGCCGACGGCATGGATGCTGCAACCAAAATGCAGATTGGGGACATCATCACTGCCGCCCAGGGAGAAACCATCGAATCCATGGAGCATTTGATCGGGATCATCAACGAATATTACGCAGGCGACAAAGTGACCCTCACCGTCTACCGAGGCGGACGGTATATCCCCGTGGATATCGTTCTTTCGGCGCAGTCCGGCTCCTGAAAATATTTTTTGACATTTTTTCAATTTGCTATTGCAATTTCGGCTCAAGTGTGCTATAATAACTCGGTAAGAGTATATATGCGCCTTGCGCAAACATTATTTGGAGGATACTTTAACATGCCTATTACGCAACTTCTTCTCGGCGGCCTCCTGGCCATCGTTTCTGTCTGTTTGATCATTGCCGTTCTTCTGCAGCCCGGCAAGGATAAGCGTCTCTCCGGCGCCATTGCCGGCGGTACTGAGTCTTACCTGGCTAAGGGTAAGGCCGGCAAGCGCGAGCAGGCCCTCAACAAGGCAACCGTTGCTATGTGCATCGTGTTCTTTGTGGCGATTCTGGTTCTGTACTGCATTGCCGCCGTTTGATCTGACTCGTTGTCGATCCATCTCTCACGGATACCGCTCTGGGCAACGCTCGGATACCATCACGAAAATCCTTCGCAGAGGTTCCAAAAAGTCTGCTCCCGACGGAGCAGACTTTTTTCCTATAACGATCAACGATAGACGATCAACGATAGACGATCAACGACAAACGATCCCCACATTCCATCATACGGAGATTTCGTTATGAATACTGATACTCAATACAAACAGACAAGAAAAGCCCCTCCCCGTTCCGACGGCTCGGTCCGGGACGTCATGCGCTCCTGGCGCGTGAAGCATCCCGCATATACGGTCAGCCCCCGATTGGCCGGCTACGTGATCGGGCTTCTGATCATTCTGAGCATCACCCTGATCCTGTCCTCGGTTCTGTTCATCAGCGCAAGAGAGGATTACTTTGACTTTAACTTTTCCCGTCCCTCCGGCCGCCCCAGCGGCGGCGGTGTGGCGAACAACGACGGCGACCGTCCCTTTGCCGACGGCGTCAGCGGAAACGTTCTGCTTCCCTGGGCAGACAACGTCCGGATCATTCCTTCCGATTCCATCTATGCCTCCTATGCCGCTTTGGCCGATCTTTCCACGGGAGAGATCATTGCCTCCCGCAAGGCGGATGAGGTGATCTATCCCGCCTCCATGACCAAGGTGATGACCCTCATCGTCGTGGTGGAGAATCTGCCCAGCGAGGATTCCCTTCAGGACGTGATCACGGTCAGCTCAGAGGTATACGAACGCATGAAGGCCGCCGAGTCCTCGGGCATCGGCATGAAGCCCGGCCAAAAAATGACGGTGGAATCCATGCTCTATGCCCTCATGCTGAAATCCGACGGCATCGCCGCCTGCGAGCTGGCTCGTCACGTGGCAGGAAGTGAGGAGGATTTCGTGGAGCTGATGAATCTGAAGGCGGAAAAGATGGGGCTGACCAACACCCATTTCGAAAACCCCACGGGACTCTTCCACAAGGACCACAAGACCACCAGCCGGGAGATCGCCTCCATCATGGCCTACGCCATGAATATGAATCTCTGCCGCAAGATCCTCAAGACTCAATCCTTCACTGCTCCCTGTATAGATGCCGACGGATCAAAATTCAATTATTTCCTGTATCATAATCTGATCGTCACCCAATTTGGCGATCGGGAGGCCATCGGGCTCCCCAATCAGCCCGCTTCTCTGAACGTGGCGGCCGGCAAGACCGGCTTCACCGACGAAAGCCGCTTCTGTCTTGTGACCTATGCTGAATCGGCAGACGGCCACGGATACGTTTGCGTCACCGCCAAGAGCGGCGGCTATGCGGAATGCATTTCCGATTACATCACCATTTACAACAACTACGCCAACCATTAACGGCAAAAATACGGGTGGACCGACACAAGCGGTTCACCCGTATTTTTGATTATTCATCAATAAGGGACCAATCCGGAACGTCCTTGTCAGACTGCCCCAGCAGCTTGTAGAGCAACCGATACAGTTGGGTAGACTCCTCTACGGTAAGGGGACTCTCATGCTCCATGCGGAGCGGGCAGTCCAAGGCCTTTTTGCGGAGAGCCTTTCCCTCCTCCGTGATGCTGACGTTCAGATTCCGTTCATCCTTGGTCGAGCGAGTACGTGTGACCAAGCCCTTAGACTCCAGCTTCTTGAGCAAGGGGGTCAGAGTGCCGGAATCCAGCAACAGATAGTCTCCCATCTCCTTGACCGTCAAGGTATCAAACTCCCACAAGAGAGTCATGGCAATATATTGTGTATAGGTCAGGTCAAGCGAGTCCAGATACGGCTTATACAGCTTGATCACCTCGCGAGATGCGGCGTAGAGCGGAAAACAAAGTTGGTTCTTCAGTTTCAAATAGTCGTACTTCAAATTTTCATCCATCTGACAGACCTCCAAAGTTCAATTATCTTCGCCTATTATAGCACATTTTTCGAAATAATGCAAGTGTATTTGTAAAAAAAAAAGTTATTTTATATTTTTTTGGATTTACAAAGCAGGTTTTATCCGTAAATAATCCAAAAGCTATTGACATCTGCGGATGAATCATTTATAATAAATATAAAATGACCCGGATACCGGGCATTCCAATACAGAACAGGAGATCAACGACTATGGACAAGATTAAGGTTGCCGTGATCGGTTGCGGTACCATCGCAAACTCGGCTCACATTCCTTCTTACATGAACAATTCCGACGTGGAGATCAAGTATTTCTGCGACATCATTCCCGAGCGCGCCCACGCCGCCGTGGAGAAGTACGGCTGCGGCATCGCCATCGAGGACTACCACGATGCACTGGACGATCCCGAGGTTGAGGCTATCTCGGTTTGTACCCCCAACAAGGCTCACCCCATCATCACCATCGACGCCCTCCGCGCCGGCAAGCACGTGCTTTGCGAGAAGCCTGCCGCCCGTACCTATGCTGAGGCAAAGATGATGCAGGAGGTTCAGCACGAGACCGGTAAGGTTCTGAACATCGGCGTGGTCAACCGCTTCAACACCGCCGTCAACAAGATCCGCGATCTGATCCGTACCGGCGCTTTGGGTGACATCTACCACGTATACGTTTCCTTCCGCGCTCACCGCTCCATTCCCGGTCTGGGCGGTGCCTTCACCACCAAGGAGATTGCCGGCGGCGGCGCGCTCATCGACTGGGGCGTTCACTACCTGGATATCGTCATGTACTGCACCGGTGATCCCAAGCCTGTGACGGTTTCGGGTCAGGCCTTCTGCAAGCTGGGTGTGGATATGCCCAATTACGTGTACGAGAGCATGTGGTCCGAGATGACCAAGGATCTCAACGGCACCTACGACGTTGACGACAGCGTGACCGGCTTCGTTCGTACCGAGAACGGCCCCACCATCACCCTGAACGGCGCGTGGGCGCAGAACATTGGCAAGCACGAGTGCTTCATCGACTTTATGGGTGACAAGGCCGGTATCCGCCTCACCTACGGCGGAAACTTCACCGTATGGGGCACCAAGGACGGCAAGCTCTGGGAGGAGACCCCCGAATTTGAGTCCGTGGATATGTTCCAGAATGAGATCGACAGCTTCGTCCGCTGCATCCGCACCGGCGAGAAGCTTCCCTCTCACATCGACCAGGTTATCATTACCGCCCGCATGATGCAGGCCATCTACGATTCCTCCGACGCCCGCGAGGAGATCAAGCTGGAGTGGTAATTTCCCCATACAACCCACAGAGCATCGGCCAAGGATTTGGCCGATGCTCTGTTTCTTGTCAATAGCCCTCGTTTTTGCCCGACAGCCGCCGCCACACCTTACGCAAAAGGTCTGCCGGAAATACCGTCAAGGCCATAAGGAACGTGAGCCCCAGCTCCTCGGGGGTCAAGGGCGCCGTCCGCAGAACCGCCCCGCCCATGTAAACGAACAGGATCTGTACCGCCAGCACCGCCAGCATGATGAGGCAAAATCCCTTGTTCCGGGAAAGCCCCGCCGCCAGGTTGAGCCGATCGGTACGGGCATTGAAGCAGTTAAAGACCGAGGCAAAAATGAACAGGGCAAAGAAGGCCGTCAGCAGGTAGATGTGATCCTCGGCGGGACGGAAGCGCTCCGCGATGGGCGGACATTTCAGGAACGTCAGACACAACGCAACGGTAAATCCCCCCAGCCAGGCGATCTCCCCTACCATATAGCGGTTAAGAATGGGCTCATCCCTTCGCTTGGGCGGCTCCTCCATATAGGAATCCAGAGGCGGCTCCCCTGCGAACGCCAGCCCGCCCAGGGTGTCCATGATCAGATTGATCCACAGCATCTGCACCACCGTAACGGGGGCGTCAAAGCCCAAAAAGGGGCAGATCATGGTCACGCCCATGGCGCAAAAATTCATGGTCAGCTGGAGGGTGATGAACTTCCGGATGGATTTGAAAATGGTTCGTCCGTACAGGACGGCCCTGAGAATGGAGCGGAGATTGTTGTCCAGGATGATGACGTCTCCCGCATCCTTGGCTACCTGGGTGCCGGATCCCATGGCAAAGCCCACGTCGGCGCGCTTGAGGGCGGGCGCATCGTTAACGCCGTCCCCCGTCATGCCCACCACCAGATCTGATTCCTGGGCGATGCGCACCAGCCGACTCTTATCCGAAGGAAGGGCTCGCGCCACGACCCCCAGGCGGGGCAGGAGCGCGCGGATCTGTCCGTCGCTCATACGGGACAGCTCCTCGCTATCCACCACTCGGTCCACTCCCCGGCCCAGTATACCACAGGTCTCCGCAATGGAGCGGGCCGTATCCCGATTATCCCCCGTCATCATCACCACGCGAACCCCTGCACGCCGAAGCTTTTTGACGGATTCGGGGGCTTCTCTGCGGATACGGTCGCTCAGAAGCAGGAGGCAGACCAGGATCAACGGACCGTAATCCCCATGCTCCAGGCGGGCACGGGTGGGGATATGACCGTAATCGGAGGCGGATTCGGCCACCAGGATCACACGTCCGCCCCGTGCGGTCATGGCTTGAAGCTTCTGCATGAGAGCGGCGCGATCCACCTCTCCGCGAGAGCCGTCAGAGCGGTACGATTGGGTCAGCCGCGCCATGAGCTGCTCGGGCGCACCCTTTACCAAAAGGACCTCCCGTCCGTCCCGTCGGACCACCGCGCAGGAGCTTTTTCGGGTGCTGTCAAAGGGAATTCGCCAGAGGGCCTCCCCACGGCTCTTATCCTCAAGGGTCAGCACGGCATCCAGCAGGGCTCGATCCGTGGCGTTACCGCCCAGGGCCTGCCGCTTGCCCCCCTCTCCCCACCCGACGGCCGAGGAGGTATTGACGTGACAGCCCTCGGAGAAATACCCGAACAGGCGGGGGGCGCACCGCTTGAAATCCCCCACGTCTGCAAACACTCGTCCGTCCCCGGTGAGGATCCGCCCGACGCTGAGCCTTCCCTCCGTCAAGGTTCCCGTTTTATCGGTGAACAGGATATTCATGCTTCCTGCGGCCTCGATGCCCACGGGCTTTCGAACCAGCACCCGATCCTTGACCATTTTGCGGATATTGGAGGAAAGCACCACGGCGATCATCATGGGAAGTCCCTCGGGAACCGCTACCACCAGCACCGTAAGTCCCAGCGTCAAGGCGTGAAAGCATTGCGCCCACACATACCGCCAATTCGTGAGCTTCTGCAGGATGATCTCGGAATCAAAGCCGCTGTCCAGGAGAAAAACGCCCAGCAGGAACACCAGGGCCGCCAGGGCCGCCGCTACGTAGCCGAGGCGGCTGATCTGTTTCGCCAGCTTGGTCAACCGAAGCTTAAGGGGGCTTTCACGGGTATCCTCTTGCACCTCCTCGGAGATACGGCCCAGGAAGGTACCGTCCCCCACGTGGGTGACCAGCATCTCCCCGCCGCCGTTCAGGATCACGCACCCCCGCAGAAGGGAGAAATCCTCCGCCGGAGCAGGGGCATCGGTGGGGGGACTCCCCTTCAGGGGATGCTTCTCCACCTCGCGGCTCTCCCCCGTCATGGCGGATTGATCCACCGAAAGTCTGCCCGACAGGAGGAATCCGTCAGCCGGGATCATTTCTCCCGCCCCCAGCACCGCAATATCCCCCACGACCACCTCGGAGATGGGGATCTCGCAAATACTGCCCACGGAATCCCCCTCATCCGTGCGCCGTCTGACCCGACAGGTGACCCCGGCGCATTCCTCGGATAAGCGGGCAAAGGCCGCCTCCGAGCCGTATTCCGAGAGGGTGGAGATCAGCGTTGCCAACACCACCGCCAGGGCGATCCCTCCCGTTTCGAACCAATCAGCTCCGTCGCCCGTCAGAGAGAACAGGAGATTCAGCACCAACGCCCCCAGCAGAATGCGGATGACGGGGTCTCCCAAATTTTCAAAAAACTGCCGCAGAAAGCTCTTTTTCCGCCGAGCCGACAGCTGGTTGCTTCCCTGCGTCAAGCGGGATCGTTCCACGTCATCCGTCGTGAGCGGCACAGCGCGGGTACAGGTAAACTTGGACATACGGGCACCTTCCTTTGTATAGCTTGTTTGGCTTGTCTCGGTCAAGTGTATGCGCAATCGGGAGGATGCATGACAAACTAAACGGCTATGCAGCCGAGGCTCTTCTGCGGCGCAGATGCGGATTCGGAGCGTTTCCTTCGAAATATGGACAAATATTTTTTTTGCCCTTGACATTTCCGACGAAGTGTGGTATACTATAATATGAAAAATTATTCCATAGTTATAAGGAGGATTCAAGATGAGTGCCGATGCATTGAATCTGAACGGTACGCCCACGATCAAGGGCAAGTACCTGATGTACAAGAATCGTCCCCTGGTTCGTGAGGGGGATACCATTTGCTACGGAGATATGTCCGAGAAATATATTCTCATTATGGAGATATTCAGCTACAAGGTGGAGGGCGGCGTGAAGGTGCCCGACACCGTTCTGGTACAGGTCGTGGAGAGTGAGGATCAGAATAAGATCGTCCGTCAGGGCGAAAAGAAGGGCTTGTACGAGGCCTTCGGTTACGGTCTGATCTGGCTGGAGCAGGCCCTTGGTAAGGGTGATGAGTAATCGATTCAGAAATTGGCGGACATCGAGGGATGTCCGCTTTTTTTTCGATCCGTTCCGTTTTTTTCGTTTTTTATCGACTTATAGGATGACGGAATACTGAATCGAAAGGAGATTGGACACAACATGACAAACCACAAGAGAATACGCCCCGACCATGAAATCGTGGCGTTATACCTGGCACGGGACGAAGAGGCCATTGCCGCCACCGATACCAAATACGGCGGGTATCTGTTCACCGTGGCCTACAACATTCTTCACGACCCTCTGGATTGCGAGGAATGCCGGAACGACACCTATCTCAAGACCTGGTGCACCATCCCCCCAAAAAGACCTGCGCGGCTGCAGGCCTATCTCACAAGGATCATTCGCTGTATTTCGGTGGACCGATATCGGGAGAGAACCCGTGAAAAGCGGATCCCCTCCGACATGACGGTTTCCCTGGAGGAGCTGTCCGAATCTCTGGCCTCCCACGGCGAGTGGGAGATAGAGACGGCGGAGCTTGGGCGGTGCATCTCGGACTACGTGGCCTCCCTTCCCCGTCGTCGGCGGCTGATCTTCGTCTGCCGTTACTACTGCGCCGACCCGCCCGGGCGCATCGCGGATATGCTGGGGGTGACAGTCTCGGCTGTTTACAAGGAGCTGGGTAAAATTCGGGCAGGATTGCGGGAACACCTGGAAAAGGAGGGATTTTACTTATGACGCAAGAGAGTTTGATGGATGCGATCACGGCTATGGACGAGGAGCTTCTGGGCGAGGCGCTGGACACACGGTCGAGACTTCTCCCCCGCGCAGATCGACGGATCAAGCCTCTGGCCGTCAAGAGGATTGGGCTGGCGGCCTGTCTGGCATTGGCACTTTTGGTGGTTCCCTACGCAAAGCTGGTATTTTCGGGGAGTCATGCGTCGGGGCATATTTCGGAGCAATACTTCTCGGTTGCGAGTGTTGAGCAGGCACTCGGGCGGGATATTCTGCTGGAGCCCTTGGAGGAGGCCTTGCGTCTCACCTCCGACTCAACCCTCCAGATCAATCCTGCTCCCAACATCACGGTATCCTCCACCCACAAGGGAGGGCCGCCCTCCATGCTCAAGGCCCGTTACAATGCCGTCGAGGCCGACAACAGCTTGGACACGGATGACCCCCAAACCAAGGTCGAGCTTTACATTCTGTTCGATCACGACGATCTCAACGACAGCTACGTCGGCGGGTACGAGGAGCAGGGACTCTCCAAGCAGTACGGGGATATTACGGTGGTCTACTCCCTCATCCAAGACCCCTTGATGCACGGGCAGGCGAAGTTTTTGTACGGCGGGGATCTGTACGTGTTGGACGTGCAATCCACGGGGGACAGGCACTTTCTGATGAAGTATCTGGACATTCTTCTGGGAGAGGAGGCTCTATCATGATCGCCCTGATACGAAACGGCTTTTTTGAGGATTTCGATGCACGGGCGGCGATGATCTGGGTGGGGCTGCTTTCGGTCGGTGGGGTTCTCGGTCTGCTCCTGCGCAAAAGGAGCGCAAGGCTCGCCGCGGCTTTGGGGAGTCTTGCGCTCGTGGGGGTGTGTGATTTGATGGCGGCACTGCCGACTCCTGCCGGGTTGGCGGGAGATGGGTATGCGGTGACGCAGGAGATCGGGCTCATCGGAGCGAGCTTCCTTTTGCTCCTTGCGGTGGGGATATGGCTCGGTCTAACCGTGGGCTACCTGCGAAAAGGGCGGAAATGATCCCCTTCTCTTCCCTTATGTATCCTTCTCGGAATCCGCTTGAATACTCACGTCGATCCCGTTGACCTCCACGCCGCCGTCGGCGCGGATGAGGACGTATTTGACGCCGTCGATGATCCGGGTCTCCACCAGGTCGGTGTGGGCGGGATTCACCTTGATGACCACCTCGGGAGTTTTCAGCTCGAACTTATTCATTTCCACCAGATTGCGGGGGGAGAGGGCGGCGTTCTGTCCGAAGCCCTTGTCGAACTTCTGCTCAAACTTCTCTACACCCTCCTCGGGCACGCCGCAAAATTCCAGCATATCCCGAATGGCGTACTTATCCACGGTGAGAGGCTCGGGCTCCTTGGAGATCTTATGCTCCTCCACGGCCTGGTGGATCTGCGCATGCACCGAGCGGACCACGTCCAGGGAGCAGGCTTCTCCCGCTGCATCGGCCAGGACAGAGCGGAAGGTCTCCTTCTGCTCGGTGGCGGGCATAGGAAGGTCACCCGCATTGAAGATGGCGTCGGTGAATTCCTTATGGCTGTTATCCGTGGCGCGGGTATAGTAGAGGGCGCCGTAGAGATTGGTGGAGCGGTTATCAAAGGCGGGGAACATAAAGCCCAGGGCGGGGGGCGAAATGATGGAATCCGCGATCACGTTGCGGAAGCAGTTCTCTCTGACGTAATAGCTCAGAGTGGGCTTGGCCATCTTGATGGGGCAGATGGCGCAGAGGACGTAGCGGAACATTTCGCCGGATTCGTCGTCCTTGGCGCCGTCCTTGCGGTAGGTAAAGACGTCGTAGCAATCGTAGGCCAGGAGGATCATGTAGTTCCCCTCCAGCTCCAGGCTGTCGATGATCTTTTTGTAGAACTGATGGATGATCTCCTCATCCTGGAGGGCGGTCTCGCGAAGGTTGCAGAGGAGCTTATGCTCGGGAGATTCCATGACCTGTTGGGTAGTAAAATGGATATCAAGAAGGTTGGTATCCACCTTACCCGACAGGGCTTTTTTGAGAAGGGAGAGGATCTCGTCGGTCTCAGTCTCGGTCATCATGGCCACAGACTGGTCCAGCTCGGAGATGATCTCCCGCTTTTCGTTGACGTAGGCACCGCGGATACGGCTGATGCCGGTTTTCTCGGCCTTGTAGCGGCGGCGGATCTCGGCGATTTCTTTTTCGTTCATAGGGGAGTACCTCTTTCTATTTCATTGTGAGACCTGTATTATACCATAAAACAGAAAATTTGTAAAGGTGCCGAAAAAATTTTCCGCAAAAGGGTTTACAAATAAATAATCAATAAAAACCTTGAAACAACCGTTAACTCGTAGGGGCGTTCTTTGAACGCCCGCGGGCGCACACAGTGCGCCCCTACTACGTTGTTAAGGGGACCTTTAAATATTCAGCGTGCGGAGGGAGCCGAGCAAGCTCGGTGTCGAGAATATTTTTCGTCAGCCCGCCCTGCGGGCGCTAAACAAAATTCCGCGCGCGTAGTTGACCCTACGCGAAGGTATTTTGGTGAAGCGCCCACTTCGTGGGCAAACGGAAAAGATTCCGTCGATACTTCGTGCGATGAATTTTTAGAGGTTCCCATAACACGAATTTGCAAAAATCCCTTGACAAGCGGGCGGGCTTTGTGCTATAATATAATGAATATATTTTTGCAAGCAAAGGAAACCAAAACCATGACCATTTACGACGAGCTCGTTGCCCGCGGTCTGATCGCCCAGGTAACGAATGAAGATGAAATAAAGGAAATGATCAACAACGGCAAGGCCACCTTCTACATTGGCTTTGACCCCACGGCTGACTCCCTCCACGTGGGTCACTTCATGGCGCTGTGCCTCATGAAGCGTCTCCAAATGGCGGGTAACAAGCCTGTGGTGCTGATCGGCGGCGGTACCGCCATGATCGGTGACCCCTCGGGACGCACCGATATGCGCTCCATGATGACCCGCGAAACCATCCAGCACAACGTGGATTGCTTCAAGGTACAGATGGAGCGGTTCATTGAGTTCGGTGAGGACAAGGCCATCATGGTCAACAACGCCGATTGGCTGCTGGATCTGAACTACGTGGACGTCCTCCGCGAGGTGGGCGCCTGCTTCTCGGTCAACAACATGCTTCGCGCCGAGTGCTACAAGCAGAGAATGGAGAAGGGTCTGTCCTTCCTGGAGTTCAACTACATGATCATGCAGTCCTATGACTTCTACTATCTGTTCCAGAAGTACGGCTGCAACATGCAGTTCGGCGGTAACGATCAGTGGTCCAATATGCTGGGCGGCACCGAGCTGATCCGCCGCAAGCTGGGCAAGGACGCTCACGCCATGACCATCACCCTCCTCCTCAACTCCGAGGGCAAGAAGATGGGCAAGACCGCCTCGGGTGCGGTATGGCTGGATCCCAAGAAGACCACGCCTTACGATTTCTACCAGTACTGGCGCAACGTGGAGGACGCCGACGTTCTGAAGTGCATCCGTATGCTGACCTTCCTGCCCGTGGAGGAGATCGACAAGATGGACGCCTGGGAGGGCTCTCAGCTCAACGAGGCCAAGGACATTCTGGCCTACGAGCTGACCAAGCTGGTTCACGGCGAAGAGGAGGCCGACAAGGCCCGCGCGGCCGCCAAGGCTCTGTTCGGCGGCGGTGAGGGGGCAAACGTTCCCACTCTGACGCTGGCTCCCGAGGACTTCTACATGGACGGCCGCTGTGACGTGCCCACCATGCTGGTCAAGGCAGGCTTTGCCAAGTCCAAGTCCGAGGCCCGTCAGGCCATTCAGCAGGGCGGTGTGACCCTGGACGGCGACAAGATCACCGACCCCCGCACCACCTTCGCGCCCGCCGATCTCGGTGACGGCAAGATGCTCCGCAAGGGCAAGAAGAATTTCGTGAAGGTCATTGCAGGTTAAGGAGAACGTGCCTCCGGCGGCTTAGAACCCTTTTGAAAAAGGGTTCTAAGAACTCCTAAAACTTAAAAAAAGGATGATGGTGTAGCAAGCGGACAGCAGGATGGATAGAGCTCGTCACCGTGGGGCCCTACCCACTGGGGGAGCAGGGGAACGGGAGCTCGTTTACACGACCGCTCCCCATAAAATCATTTCGCTAAAGGCGAAATGCTCCGCCATTATTCATTATTCATTATTCATTATTCATTATTCATTAACAACTACGATGAGGTTCGCCTCCGCCAAAGGACAAGCCCCACAGAGAACTACCGCCCCCTCACGGGTGGCTGAAAGCGGTACGGGCTTGCGGCGGTCGCATTTCGCCTCGGAGCTGATCGGGTGAAGTACCTGCGTTTCTGCGGGTATGGGTAGCCCTGTCCGGTCGGAACCGTTACATTCCGTCAAAGGTGTCGTTCCCTGTTCTCGAAGGGGCGGAAGCCGGGTGGTACCGCGGGTCTATCTCCCGTCCCAGTTTTTTACGGATAGGTGTATCCGTCCTTGGGACGGGAGTATATTTTTGTTTTTTCAACATGAAAGGAAATACGATCATCATGAGCATGAAAGAAAATTTGGAACAAATCAGAAGCGAGGCTTTGGCCGCCATCGCCGCCGACGGTGCGGATCTGGAGGCGCTTCGCGTTAAGTACCTGGGTAAGAAGGGTGAGCTGACCGCGGTTCTGCGCGGGATGGGTCAGCTGACTCCCGAGGAGCGTCCCGTGGTGGGTCAGATCGCCAACGAGGTTCGTGCCGATATTGAAAACGCCATGGCCGCCCGCAAGGAAGCTTTGGCCGCCGAGGCCTTGGAGAAGCAGCTGAAGGCGGAGAAGCTGGACGTAACCATGCCCGGCACCGCCGCCAAGATGGGTCACGTGCATCCTCTGAACCTGGTTCAGCGCGACCTGGAGGACATTTTCATCGGTTTGGGCTTCTCCATCGTGGAGGGTCCCGAGGTGGAGTATGACTACTACAACTTCCAGGCTCTGAACATTCCCGAGGAGCATCCTGCGCGAGACACCCAGGACACCTTCTACATCACCGAGAACATTCTGCTCCGCACCCAGACCTCCTCGGTGCAGGCGCGGACCATGGAGATGCAGAAGCCTCCCATCCGCATCATCTCCCCCGGCCGCGTGTACCGCTCCGACGCCATGGATGCGACCCACTCCCCTCTGTTCCACCAGCTTGAGGGTCTTGTGATCGACAAGGGCATCACCATGGGCGACCTACGCGGAACCTTGGACACCTTCGCCAAGCAGGAGTTCGGCTCCGACACCCGCATCCGCTTCCGTCCCCACCACTTCCCCTTCACCGAGCCCTCGGCTGAGGTGGACATTTCCTGCTTCGCCTGCGGCGGCAAGGGCTGCCGTCTCTGCAAGAACGAGGGCTGGATTGAGATCCTGGGTGCGGGCATGGTGCATCCCCACGTTTTGGAGATGGGCGGCATTGATCCCACCGTATACAGCGGCTTTGCCTTCGGTCTGGGCGTTGAGCGTATCGCCATGCTGAAGTACCACATTGATGACATCCGCCATCTGTACGAGAACGACGTGCGCTTCCTGTCCCAGTTCTAAAGAGGCGGATTTGAGGCTCTGCCCCAAACCCCGGTCAAGAAACTTTTTGAAAAAAGTTTCTTGACAATCTTCAAAAACTCTCAAAAAATGTCTTTATACAAGATCTTTAAGATCCTTAAGATTTTTAGGATTCTTAAACCCTTTTTGCAAAAAGGGTTTAAGCGGGGTGCAGGGGTGGAGCCCCTGCAAGCATAAAAACATCTGATAAAATACAAAGAAGGTACAAAACCATGAATTTATCTATGAAATGGCTGGCGGATTACGTGGACGTCAAGGACGTCGATATCCGCGACTACTGCGAGAAGCTGACCTACACCGGCTCCAAGGTGGAGGGGTACGAGGTGCTGGGCGACGATATTTCCAACGTGGTGGTAGCTCGCATCGTGAAGATGGAGCGTCACCCCGACTCCGACCATCTGTTCATCTGCCAGATGGACTGCGGTGCCGCCGCTGACGGCATTCAGCAGATCGTCACCGGTGCGCAGAACGTCTTTGAGGGCGCCATCGTTCCCGCCGCGCTGCCTGTGGCGCACCTGCCCGGCGACGTGGTCATCAAGGCGGGCAAGCTCCGCGGCGTGCCCTCCAACGGTATGCTCTGCTCCTTCGGTGAGCTGAACCTCACCGAGCATGACTGCCCCGGCAAGGAGGCCAACGGCATTCTGATCCTGGGCGAGGAGTACGCCGACAAGATCGGTATGGACATCCGCGAGGCTCTGGACCTGAACGACACCGTGGTGGAGTTTGAGATCACCTCCAACCGTCCCGACTGTCTGTCCATGATCGGTCTGGCCCGCGAGACCGCCGTGTCCTTCGGCCGTCCTCTGAATCTCCACACGCCCGAGGTCAAGGGCGTCGCTGACGGTGACAAGATCGAGAACTATCTGACCGTAGGCATTGAGGCGCCCGACCTGTGCTACCGTTACTCCGCCCGTGTGGTGAAGAACGTCAAGATCGGTCCTTCCCCTCTGTGGATGCGCCGCAGACTCCGCGCTGCAGGTGTCCGTCCCATTAACAATATTGTAGACATCACCAACTACGTCATGCTGGAGTACGGTCAGCCCATGCACGCCTTTGACTACGCCATGCTGGACGGTGCCGCCATCCGCGTCCGCCGCGCCGCTGACGGGGAGTGCTTCAAGTCCTTGGACGATCAGGATCATGTGCTGGATTCCTCCATGCTGGTCATTGCCGACGGGCAGAAGGCCTGCGCGCTGGCAGGTGTTATGGGCGGTGCCAACAGCGAGATCAAGGACGGGACTGCTACGGTGGTCTTTGAGTCTGCCTGCTTCTTAGGCTCCTCTGTCCGCGTGACCGCCAAGAAGAACAAGATGCGTACCGAGTCCTCCGCCCGCTTTGAGAAGGAGCTGGACCCCGAGAACACCATGCCCGCTCTGCAGAGAGCCTGCGAGCTGGTGGAGATACTGGGTGCCGGCGACGTGGTGGACGGCATCATTGATTGCTATCCCACCCACAAGCCCGAGGTGCGCATTCCTCTGGAGGTGGAGCGCATGAACAAGTTCCTGGGCGTTGACCTGTCCCGCGAGTACATGATCAGCGTACTGGAGCAGCTGGAGTGCCGCATTGATGGGGACCCCGCCGAGGCGGTGATTATTCCTCCCTCCTTCCGCGGCGACCTACTCAGCATGAACGACATTGCCGAGGAGATCATCCGTATCTACGGCTACAACGAGATCAAGGCGACCTACATGAACGCCGAGACCACCCAGGGTGGCCGCAACCCCAAGCAGGCCTTTGAGGTGGCCCTGGACCGCGCGCTGTACGGCATGGGTCTGGATCAGATTCAGACCTTCTCCTTCATCTCTCCCAAGTTCTACGACCGCATCCGTATGCCTGCCGACAGCGCGCTCCGCAAGTCGGTGGTGATCTCCAACCCCTTGGGCGAGGACACCTCGGTGATGCGGACCACGGCTCTGCCCTCCATGCTGGAGGTTTTGGAGCGGAACAACAACTTCTCCAACGAGAGCGTCCGTCTCTTTGAGGATGCTACCGTCTACATTCCCGCCGACAAGGAGGGGGATCTGCCCGCTGAGAAGAAGGTTCTGACCCTGGGTATGTACGGCGGCGTGGATTTCTACGCCGTGAAGGGTGTGATCGAGAACATTCTGACCCTGGCCCGCATCAAGGATGCGACCTTCACGGCCTGCGATGCTGATCCTGCCTACCATCCCGGCCGTTGCGCCAAGGTTTTGGCGGCGGACGGCGCTGAGCTGGCGATCTTCGGTCAGATCCATCCCGTGGTGGCCGCCGATTACGGATTCAATCAGCCCGTATACTGCGGTTGCGTGGATTTCGAGGCTCTGTGGGCTCACGCCAACACCGTCATCGACTACAAGCCTCTGCCCAAGTTCCCTGCCACCACCCGCGACTTCTCCTTCATCTGCCCCGAGGAGATGGAGGTGGGCTCCATCATGGCGGTCATGGTCAAGGCAGGCGGCAAGCTGGTGGAGAACGTGGCTCTGTTCGACATTTACCGCGGCGAGAGCATCGGCGCAGGTAACAAATCGGTGGCTTTCCGCGTCACCCTCCGCGCCCCCGACAAGACCCTCACCGTCGAGGAGGCCGACAAGGCTTCCAAGAAGATCCTCAAGGATCTGGAGTTCAAGCTGGGGCTTAAGTTGAGAGGTTGATGGAGAGCGGGGAGCGCGCAGGGCTCTGCCCTGCACCCGGTCAAGAACCTTTTTGAAAAAAGGTTCTTGACAATCTCCCAAAACTTTAGAAAAAGGATTTTTTAGGGGTTGCAAGAGGATACCATACACCACAGAGGGCATCACCATGGGGCCCCTACCCCATTGGAATAGTAGGGAAACGAGGGGCTCTGCCCTGCACCCCACCCAAGGACCTTTTGAAAAAGTCCTTGGGAATCCCCAAAACTTTAGAAAAAGGATTTTTTAGGGGTTGCAAGAGGACACCATACACCACAGAGGGCATCACCATGGGGCCCCTACCCCATTGGAATAGTAAGGAAACGAGGGGCTCTGCCCTGCACCCGGTCAAGAACCTTTTTGAAAAAAGGTTCTTGACAATCTCCCAAAACTTTAGAAAAAGGATTTTTTAGGGGTTGCAAGAGGACACCATACACCACAGAGGGCATCACCATGGGGCCCCTACCCCATTGGAATAGCAAGGAAACAAGGGGCTCTGCCCTGCACCCGGTCAAGAACCTTTTTGAAAAAAGGTTCTTGACAATCTCCTAAAACCTTGAAAAAAGGATTTTTGGAACTTCCAAAACTTTAGAAAAAGGATTCACCATGGAACAAGCAAAACTGGACCGTATCAACGAATTCGCCCGTCGGGTCAAGGCGGGGGAGACTCTGACCGAGGCCGAGCTGGAGGAGCGCGCCGCTCTGCGTACCGAGTATATTCGGGAGTTCCGCGCCTCCATGACGGGCATTCTGGACAACACCGTCATCGTCCGTCCCGACGGCACCCGTGAGCAAGTCAAGGACAAGAGATCGTGAGTACGGCTATGCAAGAATTGAACGATACTTCCCTGCCCGTGTCCCTGACCTCCCACTCCACCGAGGAGACCGAGGCGGTGGGGGCGGCACTGGCGCGGATGATGGAGGCTGACCGAAGCATGCCGACCTTTATCGCCATGTACGGCGATCTGGGCGTGGGCAAGACCGCCTTCGTACGGGGGCTGGCTTCGGTCCTGGCACCCGGGCGGGCGGTGCGCTCCCCCACTTTTGCCCTGGTCAACGAGTACCGCGCGGCGGGCAAGCGGCCTCTGTTTCACTTTGATATGTACCGCATCGAGTCGGAGGACGATCTGTACTCCATCGGCTTCGAGGACTACCCCGACGCGGGGTACTGTGTGGCCGAGTGGTGCGAGAAGATCCCCTTCGCTCTGCCCGAGGTCTACCTGGAGGTGCGCATTGAGAAATGCCCCCCCGAGGTGGACAAGCGCACCATTGAAATTGCCGTAAAGGAGGCGTCGCTATGCTGATACTGGCTTTGGATTCCACCGCCCAGGTGGGGTCGGTGGCGCTCTGCGAGGATGAAAAGCTCATCGCGGAGTACACGATCAACACGGGTCACACCCACTCCGAGACCCTGCTCCCCATGGTGGAGTCGGTGTTGAAGATTGCGGGGTACACGGTGGACGACGTGGATCTGTTCGTCTGCACCGCGGGACCCGGATCCTTTACGGGGGTACGCATTGGGGCGGCCACCGTCAAGGGTATGGCCTTTGGCAAGGAGAAGCCCTGCATTGGGGTATCCACGTTGGAGGCTTTGGCTTTGAACGGCGTGGCTTTGGAGGGCATTCTCTGTCCTGCCATGAACGCCCGCCGCCAGCAGGTGTACAACGCGCTGTTCGCTTGTGACGGCTTTGAGCTGACCCGTCTTTGCGAGGATCGCCCTCTGGCTATTACCGATCTGGGGGCTGAGCTGCAGGAGCAATACCCCGACAGGCCTGTGTATCTCATGGGCGACGGGGCAAAGCTGGTCTATGATGCCCTGTCCGAGACCTTGGGCGGACGATTGAGAATGCTCCCCGAGCGCTTGCTCCATCAGAGCGGCTATAACACCGCCCTGGCGGGACTCCGCCTGTACCGACAGGGGGTTCGCACCACGGATGCTGAGCTGATGCCCGTATATCTGCGTCCCTCCCAGGCGGAGCGGATGCGGATGGAAAAGGGGATTTGAGGGGAATTAGGAATTAGGAATTCGGAATTAGGAATGGGGAAATTTGCTCTCAAAAAGTTGCGGGGGGCGTGACAGAAAATGTAGAATGCGGAGCGCGGATTCCGTGTAGAGGAGGCGTTGCGCCTCTCACGTTTCATTTTTTCTTGCCCTGTAGCGAAAACCCCAGGACCTCCCCGCCTCCCCAAATTCCAAATTCCAAATTCCAAATTCCTAATTCCTAATTCCGAATTCCTAATTCCCCATTCCGAATTCCGAATTCCTAATTCCGAATTCCTAATTTTTGGGAGGAAACAACTATGAGCCGACATATCTACACCCTCCGCAAGCCTGCGGGCTGGCACAGAGAAGCGTGGCGTGAGGCCCTTCCTCTGGGCAACGGTCTGACCGGCGTTCTGATCCCCGGCGCCATCGCTGAAGAAAGCATTACCTTCAACCGCCACGATTTCTGGCTGGGCGGCGGTGACGAGCCTGTTCCGGATATTACCGACACCTTCCGCGAGATGCGGGAAATGCTGGATCGGGGTGACTACGCCGCGGCCAACCGACAGAATCTCATGCACGCTCTGCAGGAGAAAAAGTACGGTGTCTGCCCCGGCGCGCCCTGCCCTCTTGGCTGGCTGGACATGACCTTTCTTCCTACCGCCCCCTTCAAGGGCTACCGCCGCGGGGTGAACATGCGGACGGCCGAGGCCTTCGTGGAGTTCACCATCGACGGCTGTCACTACCGCAGAGATCTATTCGTCTCCCGTGCCGACGATATCACGGTCATCCGCATGACGGCGGACAAGCCCTTCACCGTGACCTACGGGTTCCGCCTGTTCCGCGAGGCGGAGGGTGGTGCCGTCTGCTCCAACGGATTCCGTCTCTCGGCTCCCAAGGAGAAGGAATGCGGCGCATCCGCCGCCCGGGTTCTGTTTTTGGGGGACTACGACTCGGTCATCACCGGGGCTGAGCTGAACAAGCTGGAGGTAACGGGACGGGAGTATCTAATCCTGGTTCGTTGCGGCTCTCACGGCTCCTCTACCGAGCTGGAGTCCTTTGAGGGGGAGACCTACGAATCCCTGCTGGCTCGGCATACGGCTCTCCACACCCCGCTCTACGATGCGGCCACCATCGAGCTGGCCGACGACGAGACTCTGACCGCCACCAATGAGCAGCTCCTGGCTGATGCCTACGACGACGTAGCCTCTCCGGCTCTCATCGAGCGGATGTGGCGGTTCGGCCGCTACCTGTTCATCTCGGCGGCCTCAGACAAGGGGAATCCCGTTCCTCTGTACGGTCTGTGGCACGGGCGGGAGTATCTGCCCTGGGCTCAGTACGTGGCCAACGAGAACGTGGAGATGACCTACTGGCACACCATGGTGGGCGGCTTGGCCTACGCTGTCCCCGCCCTGCTCCGCTACTACACCTCCAAGACCGAGGTATTCCGCGAGTGCGCCCGACAGATGTTCGGTATGCGGGGCATCTGGATCTCGGCCTACACCGCCCCCAACACGGCGGGGGCAGGCGTTCCCGTTTCGGTGATCTCCAACTGGATCAGCTGCGCGGGCTGGCTCTGCCGTCATTTCTGGGATTACTATCTGTACACCCGGGACGAGAATCTGCTCCGCGAGGAGATCCTTCCCTTCATGCACGAGGCGGCTCTGTTCTATCAGGACTACGCCGTAGCGGACGGGGACTTCATCCGTCTTTACCCCTCGGTATCCCCTGAGAACACGCCTACGGGACGCCCTGACGTGGTGGCCCAGAACGCCACCATGGATTTTGCCATCATGAAGGAGCTTCTGACCCATCTTCTGGAGGGCATTCGGATCACGGGGCTGTACGCCGACGAGGCAGAGGGCTTCCGCACCCTTCTTGCCCGGATTCCCGCCTATCAGCTCAACGAGGACGGCGCGGTGAAGGAGTGGATGCACCCCGACATCAAGGACAACTACCATCATCGCCATCTCTCCCATATTTACCCTGTATTCCCCGGAACCGAGGTGTCGGCCCACAACCAGCCTGCGCTGTTCGAGGCCTTCCGCAAGGCCGTCAGCCTCCGAAAGCTGGGCAGTCAGTCGGGCTGGTCGCTGACCCACATGGCATCCATCTACGCCCGCATCGGGGAGGCGGAAAAGTCCCTGGAGCTATTGGACATTATGGCCAAGGGCGTGGTGATGGATTCCCTGCTCACCACCCACAACGATTGGCGGAACATGGGCATGACCATGACCTGGGGCGGCGATGCCACCGAGCAGCTGGATGCCAATTTCGGTGCGGTCAACGCCATCCAGGAGATGATCTTCTGCCCGCAGGAGAGCGCTCTGTCCTTCCTTCCCGCTCTGCCCTCCCGCCTGGCGCACGGCTCTGCCCGCGGACTATGCTTCCCCGAGGGCACGGTGGATATCCTCTGGACGGCCGACGGTCACGTGGAGATCACGGTTCGCGCCGCCCGAGACCTGGACACCGCCGTTCTACTCTGCGGCAAGGAACGGGATCGGATCGCCCTCTGCGCCGGTGAGAGCGCGACTCTGCTCTACCAACGCTGAGCAGTAAGCCGTCAATTCCAATACTGAATATATTTTTGATAAGGAAATCATCATGAATAACAACGCAATCAAAACCATTGTCATGGGCTCGGATCACGCGGGCTACCATCTCAAGCTCAAAATCAAGGCTCATTTGGAATCCCGCGGTCTGGAGGTACTGGACGTGGGCACGGACACCCCCGAGTCCTGCAACTACACGATTTTCGCGCACGCGGTCTGCGAGGCCGTCACGGGCGGCAAGGCGGACCTGGGCATTCTGGTCTGCGGCACCGGCCTTGGTATGTCCATGGCCGCCAACAAGCATCCGGGCATTCGCGCGGCCTGCTGTGAGAACACCTTCTCTGCCCGCATGACCCGTATGCACAACGATGCCAACGTGCTGTGTCTCGGTGAGCGGGTGCTGGGCTTCGGCCTCGCCTGCGACATGGCCGACCTCTTTATCGACACCCCCTTTGAGGGCGGCCGCCATCAGGCCCGGGTAGACGACATCAACGCTCTGGATCAGCGATAAGAAAGAGCGCGGAGGCGAGCCTCCGGCGGCTTAAGGATCCTCAAGAACTTTAAAAAAAGCTTTTTGAAGTGCCGAGGGAACGAAAAATACCATGCTTACCTGATTCCGCCCCACACAAACGCAGGATAAACTCATTCACTACACGAAAAGGAGATCAAATCATGAGTGAAAAAAAGAAAGCCCCCGCTACCAAGAAGATTGCGGGATTTCTGCGCGCCGTAGCCGGCAAGCCCAACCCCAAGAATTTTACCACGGTGGTGGTTTGCGCCGCCGGAAGTTCTACCCGCATGGAAGCACTCATGGGGGAGACTCGCAAGCAATTTCTGGAGCTGGACGGCATGCCCGTCGTTGCGCGCACGCTGAAGGCCTTTGAGGCCGCCGACACGGTTCACGAGATCATTGTGGTGGCCCGCGAGGACGAGCTTCACCTGTACGACAGCTTCAAGGAAACCTATGGGCTCTCCAAGCTGACCAAGGTGGTCAAGGGCGGCGCAACCCGTCAGGAATCCGCCCGTTTGGGCTCTGACGAGGTGGACGAGCGTTGCAAATTCGTGGCCATCGCCGATGCGGCCCGCTGTCTCATCACCCCCGAGGAAATTCAAAGAGTCTGCCACGCGGCCTACCAATGGAACGCCGCCTCCGCAGGCATCAAGGCCACTGACACGATCAAGGTCTGCGATTCCTCTGCCTTCATTGATTCCACGCCCGACCGCGACTACGTTTGGATGGCCCAGACTCCCCAGGTATTCGCTCTGAATCTCTACCGTGCCGCCGCCTACGTGGCCCGCGACGAGAAATTCACAGCCACCGACGACAATCAGATGCTGGAGCATATCCGCGTTCCGGTCAAAATGGTGGCCTGCAACAGAGAAAACATCAAGATCACCGAGCCTGCTGACGTGATCTTTGCCACCGCCGTTTTGGAGGCGCGGAAGCGCGCTGAGCAGGTCGATCCATGAGGATTGGCCACGGATACGACGTACACCGCCTGGTAGAGGGCCGAAAATGCATCATCGGCGGTGTGGATATTCCCTTCGAGAAGGGGCTTCTCGGCCATTCGGATGCCGACGTACTGCTCCACGCAATCATGGATGCGATTCTGGGTGCCATGGCGGCCGGGGACATCGGAAAGCTCTTTCCGGACAAGGATCCCGCCTTTGCGGGGGCGGACAGCCTGATGCTGACCCGTCGAGTGGCGGAGGTTATGGCACGGCAGGGCTACCGTTTGGTCAACCTGGATGCCACGGTCATTGCACAGGCCCCCAAGATGGCCCCACACATTCCCGCCATGCGGGAGCATATTGCCGAGGCCCTGGGCGTAGAGGTGGATCGCATCAGCGTCAAGGCCACCACCGAGGAGGGCTTGGGCTTTACGGGAACGGGGGCAGGTATTGCCGCCCACGCGGTCTGTCTGTTGGAATGAGCTTGGCGTGGACTGACGCCGCTTTCTTCCCCACCCAACATTCACCGTCCAAAAAAGGAGGATCTCCAATCCGCGATTTGAGATCCCCCTCAGAGTTACGCGCCGCGCGGCGTGCCCTTTCTCCAACGTCCTGCGCTTTCGCCCTTCGGCATCCCCACGGACGCGGCGCGGATCGCTCTTACACCAGAATATGACAGAATATGACCGAACGTTACACGTTCAATGTCTCGGGAAGGCCGAGACGGAAAGGAATTGCCATGCTCTACATTGCCCCTTCCCTGCTGGCTGCTGATTTTTCGGATCTTCGAACTGAGATCACCCGCGTTGAGGATGCCGGTGCCAACTACCTGCATCTTGACGTAATGGACGGGCATTTCGTGCCCAATATTTCCTTCGGCCCCGGGCTGATTTCCTCCATTCGTCCTCACACCAACCTGCTCTTTGACGTCCACCTGATGATCTCGGAGCCCTTGCGGTACGTGGGTGACTTTATCAAGGCGGGGGCAGACATCGTGACCTTCCACTACGAGAGCGTGGAGGATCCCATGGCTACCTTCAAGGCCATCAAGCAGAAGGAGATCGCCTGCGGCATTGCCATCTCCCCCAAAACCCCTGCGGACGTACTGCTTCCCTTTGTGGGCGTGGCAGATTCTCTCATGGTTATGACGGTGGAGCCCGGCTTCGGCGGGCAGAAGCTGATTCCCGAGACTCTGGACAAGGTACGGATGCTGCGCCGCTACGCCAATCGCCGGGGCATCAATCTCATGCTGGAGGTTGACGGCGGTATCGGAGAGAACAACGCCTCCTACTGCACCGAGGCGGGCGCCAACGTTCTGGTTGCCGGCTCTGCTCTGTTCAAGACCAAGCGCCCTCGGTCGGTCATGGCCAAGATGCGGGAGGCCGAGCTGGAGCATCCTTTCCTGGGATGATACACGAGGGAGCAGGCTTGAGGGATCCATCCTTCAAGCTATGAACCACGCACGGAAAGCCGTGCGGGATGAAAGATTCTGATAGCTCCCGGGGAGCTTTAAAAAAATGTAAAGGAGCCCTTAACGGTATGACAACGAAAAAAACACTTGCCATTCTGCTGGCCGCACTGGCGCTCGGAATGACCTCTTGCTCCGGTGGTGCGCAGACGGCTGAAACCACGGCCGCTCTTGAAAGCAACACCGATGCTCAAACCAAGGCAGAGACCCAAGCGCAGACAAATGCGCAGACCGAAGCCGAAACCGAAACCGAAACCGAAACCGAGGTTGAAACCGAGACCGATCTCCGCGAATACAACACCACGCCCTTCTGCAATCCGCTTGCCAACTTCGATACGCCCGATCCCTGTATCACCTACGACCCCGACACGGGATATTACTACGGGATCTTTACCCAGGTTGACCGTCTTGAGCTTTACCGAAGCAAGCACGTCGCTGACCTGTTCTTCTCGGGCGAATCAAAGGTTATCATGCGGGCAGACGGAAGCAATTCCATTTACGGAGATATCTGGGCTCCCGAAATACACCGCGGTCCCGACGGTCTTTGGTACATCTATTCCAGCTCTCGGGTTACCCCCGAGGAGGGTGAAAAGCGGATCTTCGTCTACGGTTCTCTGACCTCTGATCCCTTTGGCGAGTGGGAATTTAAGCGCAGACCCTTCCCCGCCGTTTACAGCATTGATCCCTCCGTTTACACCGCCCCCGACGGTACCCAGTATATGTGCTCCTCCAAGGTTGATCCGACCTACGGCCAGGTGCTTGTAATCAGCGAAATGCTCAGTCCGTACAAGTGCGAAATCGGCAAGGTGATCGCCAAGGCTGAGTTGGAATGGGAGCTGGTTGAGCCCTACACCGGGGGCGCCGCCATCCTTGAGGGAGGCTTTTTCCTGGAAAACAACGGCAGACTCTTTTTGATCTATTCAGCAAACGGATGGGCGACCAAGCATTACGCCCTCGGCGTTCTGGAATTTGTTGGGGAGGATATGTGTGATCCCGACAGCTGGATCAAGCATCCCGAGCCTCTTTTCGTGTACGGAAACGGGGCTTACGGCCCCGGTCACGCCTCCTTCTTCCGCTCCCCTGACGGAACCGAGGTTTGGTGCGCGTACCACGCCATGAAGGAGCCCAACGAGTCCCATACGTGGGTGCCCCGCTTTGTAAACGTCCAAAAGGTGGAATTCGATTCCACCGGTTACCCTGTGCTGGGCGAGCCCGTAGGATATGAGACTCCCATCGCGCCTCCCTCCGGGGAAGAGAAATGAGAGAGCGTGCCTCCCAAGAACTTTTTGGGCGCTACTCGGAAAACGAGTCGGTCTCGGTTATCCCCATGGGGCCCCTCCCCATGGGTGATGAAATCATGGAAAGATCGCATGAAAAGATTTCGGTCAAATAATACTATTCCTCAACCAAAACCTTGAATACAATTGTTATTCCATACCAATGGGGTAGGGGCCCCATGGTGATGTTCACGATTATACCTGCTGTCCTCTTGTATCCTGTATCATCTCTTTTTTGAAGTTCTTGGGATTCTTAAACCCTTCGCAAACTTCGCCGAAGGCGAATTTGCACCGAGCAACGCGAGGAGGCTTTCAAAGAAGGGTTTAAGCCGCCGGAGGCACGCACTTTTTTCAATGTTTTTATCAAGGATTAGTAT
>SVRS01000074.1 GCA_015064695.1 Oscillospiraceae bacterium
ATCCTTCGCGTAGACTCCACTACGCGCGCGGACTTTTGTTGCGTCTGACAAAAAATCTTCTCGCCGCTCTCCGCACGCTGAATATTTAGAGGTCCCCTTTTTTAAAAAGCTTTTTAAGGATTCTTAAGGTGCTTTTTCTCGAAAAAGCACCTTAAGTGGGGGATGGGGCAAAGCACCATGCCTTTGGACGACAAACTGAGACTGCCGCCGAAGCGGCAGTCTCAGGGGGATCGTGTCACCCGAAGATGTGGAGGACGGGGCGGCCGTCCTTGATCTCCCAGATGGTATCGAAATTGAAGCCGGGCAGATGCTTTTCTTCGTAGGAGGTATCGCCATCCAGCGTATAGCAATGGTGGGGGCCAACCTTGAGGTTGTCGAGAGCGACCGCCTCTGCCAGTTTATCTGCGCCCATGTACTCCATGACCAGGTCCTCAAGGTAGATCAGCTCCTCCATGTAGGCCGCACGGTCAAGGACGTACATAGACGTCTCGATGGTGAAGTCACCTGTCACGAGGGCGGGATTGACGTGGTCGGGGTCGATGTCGAAATGTTTCACCATAATATCCAAGGGCCTCTCAATATAGTAACTGTAGAATTTGTGGAAATAAAAGTCTGCCGGGTCCTCGTTTAACGAATGACTGCCGTCGGACTTGGACCAGTCCTCGGGAAGGGGCTCACTGTCGGAAAGACCGTACAGCGCGCGGTATAAGTCCTCCAGGAACTCTCGGAGGTGCGAGTAGTTCATAACCGTGGGGATGCGGTGGACGTGTCCGTACAGGTCTCCAACGTAGGCGGGGCAATCCCGATACCACCACTCCCGCTGACGGTCAGCCGCATAGTCGCAGGTGATCTCGTTGTCCTCGACGTAAGACGTGACCATGGCGTAGGCATTCCCTGCCAAACCGCCTACAAATACCGTGGCTTTTTCGGACGTGTTCATACCGTCGATGTTCAAGTGATCGCTGAGCAGCTCGTTGGCACCCGTGACGGATAATCTGCATCCCGATGCATAGCAGCTATCCAGAACCTGCGCGTTGCCCGCAATACCGCCCATACGGAGGCGGAAATGGGCGTTTTCTACACTTGCCTCGTATGCGGTCAGGTCAATCGTACAATCCTCCACATAGCAACCGACCACGTAGGAGCCCTGTCCCGCGATCACGCCCACGCGGACGTTGGAGGCATCGCTTACCTTGACGGTCGCACCCTCCACGCCCAGGTTACAGATCATGCCGCGGTAGTGCTTTTCATCGGTGAGGTAAGGAAAAGCAAAGTCGTTGATAGTCGAATCCATATTATTGTTGGTGTTTAACTGACTGTGTCCGCAGAAGCCGAACAGACCCACGAAGGACATGGGCGTGATCTTATGGTAGAAAACGGCAGTGGTTCCCTCCCAGGTGGTATGGGTCCCTTCCTCGACGGGGGGCGCGGGCTGGGTCACGTCAATGGTCAGGTTACGAATGACGTAGCCGTTTCCGTCAAACTGACCCATGAAGGGAGTCTCCTGCGTGCCGATGGGGGCAAAGGACTCTCCGTCAGCAAAGGTCAGATCGTTCATGAGGATATAGTTCCCGTTCAGATCGTTGCGAATTCCGTCCAGATCATCCGTGGTGTAAATGCCGACCCAGCCCTCGGGAACCTTGTCCTTGCGAACATTCTCGTCCCAAAAGGGCATATTAAGAAATTTTCGAAGGCTGGGAGAGGCGGCAAAGACAGTAATGCTCATCAGCGCGAGAATCAACACAGCCGCCAGTGTGATGGCCACAATGCGGCGTGATGCGGGAACCGCCTTTCTTTGGGGCGGGCGGTAATTGTGTGCGGACTCCAAAAGAGTGGGATCGAGGTCACCCAATGCAGTGTACAAGCGCTCGACTTGCTTTTTCGGATTCGTTTTCATAGAATAAAGCTCCTTTCCGGTTTATTTATAAGGAGATACCTTGGGCGATCAGATGCTCCCTCAGCCGCTCTCTCAGACGGTGGAGACGGACGCGAACCGTACCCGCGCGAAGTCCCAGGCTCTTTGCAATGCATTCGGCGGTTTCACCGTCATAATATCGTCGAAGGAAAATCGAGCGTTCCTCCTCGGTCAGTAAAGAAAAGAAATCGTTCAATGCATCCTTCAGATGCAGATCATCCGCTGTGACGAAGGAGCCGGAATCGGGCAAGCACTCTGCCAATTCCTCTAAAAGAACCGTTCCTCCGCATTTGCGGCGTTGTGATTCCCTCCTTCGGATATAATTGATGGCTATGTTCCGCGTAATCCTTCCCACATACGCAGTAAGTGACGAGGGTGAATTGGGCGGAATGGTATTCCATACAGCCATATATACATCGTTAACACACTCCTCTGCGTCCTCCCGCTGCCCCAGCAAATTCATAGCCAGGCCATAGCAAAGCTTACCGTACTTTTGTGCCACGCATTGTATCCCCGTTTCAGAACGCTTCCAAAGAAGCTCCACGATTTCCTCATCCGACGGATCTGTCGCTTTAGGGGCACGTTTCATATGAACCTCCTTTTTTTTGAGATCTCACCGATAGAGTCGTAATTCTACGGATAAACGTTACCGCTTTTTGAAAGAAAATATCAGGTAGCCTACGGTTCTTGCATCCGTAAGCTACCTGACCATTTTCGGTTTTATTTCTCTGTTTCCGTGTCCGCCGGATCGGCAAGCTCGTAGAGGTAATGCTTACCGTCCTCCTCCAGCAGGATGAGATAGCCCTCCTGTTTTTTTACACTATATAAAACGTAGCTATGCTTTTTGTCGGAGAACAGATGAGAGCCTTTAGGCGGAATGACAGTTTCCGGTTGAGTTTCGGTTTCACCAACCGTTCCCTCCGGATCATACCATTCGGTCTCCGTCTCTTGCGTCGTAACGAGCTCGGTGGTGATCGACTCGGTCGTTTCGGGCTCGTCGGTACCCTTGATCTGTCCTACGATCTCATCGATGGGGTATTTGGATTTCGTCAATCCGCCCTTGCCGATCTCACCGACGTACACGTAGGTATCGCCCTTGTACACGAAAGAAGTATGATCGCCTGGATTGACCCACTCAGCCGTGTCCGGGTAGGATTCGTACCCCCACCAGTACAGAAGGGCCAGTAATATTCCCAACAGCAGAAAGGCGACCATTGCACGTAAAAAGACCCAACCGCTATGCGTGCGGGAGTTTTCCTTCTTTTCTCCGTGTGAGAACATTGTTTGAGGATTATTTTTCATGCTTGCCATGAATGAACTCCTTTAATCATGGACGAGTAGACCCAGCTTATCCATCCAGTAGATAACGTGAGATGCAAAGCCGTGGTTGCAGCTGGCATGAGTGCCGTCGTGCTCCCACAGGGTACCCGTCAAGTCAGCCATATAGGTGAAATAGCCCTTGATGTTGTCATACAGCTCGACCTTGTAGCCGTAACGGTTCAACAGATCCAGGCGCAGGTAGTTGCCGATAAAGGCGTTAGCGGGCCAAATTTCGGGATAGAGTCCGGTTTCCTTGCGGTCGTAGCCGAAGTCCTTGACCAGGGTATTCCAAAGCTCGGGATGGCTTTCGGGGGTAGCCACGTCGCAGAAGAAGGCGTAATACTGGCAGGACTCGGTACGCTCTCCCGACAGAACCAGATTGCCGTCTACACGGAGAGCATTATCGCAGTAGAAGCCGGATTCGGTCATAGCCAGATCGTTGATGGCCTTGCGAACGGCGGTGGCCTTGTCGGTCAATGCTTGATCGCCGTACAGCTCGCCCAGATCATCCAGCAGGCGGGCATAGAGCATATTGGAGGGGAAAGACAAGTCCTGAACCAGGTCGTTTGACTTGGACCACTCGACGAATACCCACTTCTCCAGCTTCTCCAGCAGACCGTACTCGTTCTCAAAGGGCTTGAAATAGGCCAACAGATCGTACATTCTTTCCTTTGCACTCTCAATGAAATCGCGGTCGCCGGTACGCTTGTAATACTCGCAAAGCTCCACACCGTACCACATAGCCCAGTTGGGGATGAAGTTCTCGTTGGGGTGGTCGGAGGGGTAGCACATAGGAAGCATACCCTTGGGCAGAAATTCAAAATGATCGGGGAGGAGGAAGTTCTGCAGGAAAGCGCGCTCCAGGACTGACTTGCCGGTCAGCACGCGCTCCACGCGAGAGGTAAAAAAGCTGTCACAGAGCCAGCCTGCGCGCTCGCGGGAGGGGCAATCCATGTAGATGTCCACCGAATTGGCGCGGAAGGTCTCGATGGCGGCGTTGTAAATGCGGCTCATAGCATCGTCGTCCCCTACGAATCGGGTAGTGATGGCGGTCATGGGGTAGGCAATGTGGTGGAGGTGGAGATTGCTGACCTTCATATTGGCACCCGTAGCCATGATTCGGGTGTATTTCATGGTATGAGGCATGGCGCACTGGACGTGGTACTTCCCTGCCTTGGCAACCACGGTCAAGATGTTGGAGGTACATGGCAGGCTACCGGCGTAAAGACCGTTATCCCGCAGGACCTCTGCAAACAGGATAAACAGCTCACCGTCGGTGTCAGTTTCCAGGTCAAATTCAAAAATACCCGTGGTATTGCAGGCAAAGGCCAGATCGGCATAGGTATTGGCGGACAAGGCAATGGTGGCAGGGGACTCGTCTACGTCGGTCTGGTCATAAGCCTTCCAGCCGTTGACGACGTACTCGGAATCATACTCCAAATGCTCGCGGGGGGAGTCATTCCGATCGGAATACTTCAAGCCACCGCGATGGATGACGGATACGGGGTAGTGGTCATCATCTTCGTCGTTGTAGGGGATGTCACGGCAAATGAACTGCCCGGCTACGGCCGGCTCGACGGCAACGGGAGTAGCGGCGGTGTCGGGGTTGACTTCGCCCACAAATCTGCTGGCTGCGCTGATGTCCGCGCCGGTGTCTACCAGAACTACCGGTGCCTTCATCTTGGCGGCAAACACGCCGCCGGCCAGTGCGTCGGGGAAGTTTTTGCCGGTGGCAACGGCAACGGTCTTGCCGGAGAAGACGCTGCTGTAGCTTTCGCTGATTTTTACAGCTGTCTCATAGCGGTTGGCTCCGC
>SVRS01000022.1 GCA_015064695.1 Oscillospiraceae bacterium
TTTCCTTTTGTTCAAGCGTCAGCATATACTTCAGCTCATACCGTTTGAACACCGTTTGAAACGCCATACGATAACCTCCTTTCCCATTTTACGAGAGGATTATATCACGCTCCGCTAAAGATAGGCTAAAGATTTGAGTTTTACGGATAAATATATAAGGGCTGACGGAAAGCACTCCGTCAGCCCCGTTCGTTATTCAGTTAGTGTTTCAATAGCAATCTGCATACCGAGCTTGAATGCGTATTCAAATATAGCCGCCTCCGCCAAGCTCATATACTCACTCCAACAATCGTGGAATTTCTCGAACACCTCTTTTTGCTCGTCAGAGAAACTTTTCTCCAAGTCCTCGTGATGCCTTGCCATATAGCCAAGCAGTTCCTTCATTTCCTTGGAGTTTGTTCTACTGTCCTCTTGCGGAATGATGTTCCCGTGCCAAAGTTCATTGATAATCGACTTCATACCAGCACCACCTCCCGCAAAACGATTTCCTCTGCGCTTGCCTTGACGTTGTTCATCTCGGCAACCCAACGGAGCATATCGCGAGCTTTCAAATCCTCGTCGATACCTCTTTCGGCAGCGAGGTGAGCAATGATGCTTTCAAGCATCTCGTTTGCTTCGAGGTCTATTTCGTGCAACCGAACATTCAACTTGCCTTCGGTCAGTAGCGTTGTGTACCTTCCACGACGGTGCTGCTTGATGTAGTCAAGGTGCATCCCTCCATACTTGCCAATCTGATAGTCGGTCTGTTCGGGAAGGTTTACGTTAGGAATAAGGTGTCCGTTTTCCTCGCGGTATGTACCACCGAGCTTTTAATAAAGATTATCAAAGTTCTTTTTCATTTTTGTTCTCCATTACATTTTATTTTTTATAAGCAAGTATTGTAATGGATTGCCTTTGTGTCTTTAATTAAGTCAGTGGTTGTCAGGAAAATTGACGTATGCAAAAGGACAGAGAACGTGAAATTCTCTGTCCTTTTGCCGTAGGGGCGAGCTGCGTTCGCCCGCGGGCGTTCACAGAACGCCCCTACGAGGATGATTTTCTATAGGTAGGTAAAACCTGCTTTATGGAAGGCACCTCTTGAGGGAGCCTTTTTGCGCAGGAGAATGAATTAGCCCCGCCAAGGCGGGGCTAATTCATTCGGCGTGTTCGACAATCTCCTTACTCCCTATCTCTCGAAAGGTAACAAAAGCCCTTTTTTCCGCAATAAGGACATTTGAATAATCGATCATCATTGACATGAATGGATAACATGGCCTTCCACCACTTGGGATGAAAGGTTTTGTAGCAATTCGGACAAATATATTTCTTCGATGCAATATACTGACCTCCGGCGAACAACGTGACCGCGGAAAAGATGATTACGGGAACAGCGATCACCCACCAGGGGACATCGTAATGTCGATCGTACCAATTCACTCGGCAAGAGGTTAGCAAAACCGTGACGGTGGTTAACAAAGCGCTCATTATAAATATCTTCTTTTTCATGGCAGTCCCCTCGCATTCGTATCGTAATAGCCAAGCCAAAGGCCGTCGATTTTTCCACCGTAAAAGACGTATGTGATCTTAAGCCCCAGATTTGTAAATTTCACAAGATCATATATTCGATTTCGACACCCTTCATCAACAACCGTTTTGTCAAGGGCAACAAATGCACCAAGCGGATACAAGGTATCTTTTCTGACCGTCTGATACACGTCTTTAGGCATGTATTCTGCCAAACGCGGACTAATATATCGGTAGAGCATGTCTGTGTTGCTGTTCAGAATGGCATCGGTGCAAGCCTTGGCAATTTCAATCTCCTCGGATCCTGCCGCAGGCGCGTGTTTCCAATCACGATCGAATATGTCATTTCCGGATTCTATGGCGGACAGGGCTTCGTTCAAAAGATTGATCTCATGGATGCGGCTCTCGATAGACGCATATATCTCGGCGCGCTTTGAAAGAACAGCAGTTTTCAAATCTGTCCCTTGATTTTGCAATTTCGCAATCGCCTTGATGGACAGACCCAGAGAGCGAAGAACAAGGACATTTTTGATCAGAGATACTTGCTCCTCCGTGTACTGCCGACGGGAAGAAATGCCGATCGTTGTACTCTGTATAATGCCCTTTTCTTCATAGAAGCGAAGCGTTCTTGACGTAGTGCCCAGCATATTGCATACTTCCGTTATATCGTACAAGTGGTTATGATTCATATATTCACCCCCTCCGTATTATATCATATCACTTGCCGTTGCGTCAATGTCAAGCAGTAAAGAAAAAATTTTTTAAATTTTTTGTCGGTTAAAGCGTCCTTCTACCCAAATCCCCTTGACCCCCGCCCCAATTTATGTTATAATACACCCATATACCCATCAAGGAGATCACAAAGCTATGAAACACGTTGACATATACACCGACGGCGCCTGCCGCGGCAACCCCGGCCCCGGCGGGTGGGGAGCTATCCTGGTTTATAACGGGCGGGAGAAGGAGCTGTCGGGCGGCGAGCCCAAGACCACCAACAACCGCATGGAGCTTACCGCCGTCATCACCGCCCTTTCCGCCCTCAAGGAGCCCTGCGAGGTGACTTTAACCTCGGACTCCAAGTACGTCATCGACGGCATCACCAAGGGCTGGGCCGAGTCCTGGAAAAAGCGAGGCTGGATCAAGGGGGACAAGACCCCCGCCCTCAATCCCGACCTGTGGGATGCGCTTCTCTCCCAGGTCGCCCGCCACAAGATCGAGTTCGTCTGGGTCCGCGGCCACGCAGGCCACCCCTACAACGAGCGGTGCGATCAACTGGCAACCGCTTATGCAGATAGCCTTAAAGCATAATCAAACATTAGAAAGGAAATACAATCATGAAAAAGCGTGTAGTAAACCTGGTCAACTTCGTCCGCGGCTGTGAGCCCCGCAATCCCGACATGGACCTGATCACGCCCATCCGCGAGGAGATCGCCATTAACAAGCAGTACGGCTTCGACCACACGGTACTGCTGCAGTACGATGCCCTCATCCGCCCCGACATGGTGGAGCTGATCAAAAAGGAGGACGACGAGCATATGGAGCTGGGCCTTTGGTTCGAGATGTGCCGTGCCTTGACCGAGAAGGTGGGCATCGAGTGGCGGGGCCGCCCCGGGTACGACTGGGACTGGTACGTCAACCCCGGCTTCCTCCCCGCCTACACCCCCGCTCAGCGCGAAACACTCATCGACGAGGTCTTCCGCCTGTTCAAGGAGACCTTCGGTTATTTCCCCAAGGTAGCGGGCTCCTGGCTGCTGGATTCCCATTCCATAGCCTACATGAGCGACAAGTACGATCTGGACGCCATCTGCATCTGCCGTGAGCAGTGGGCAGTCGATGCCTATAACCTGTGGGGAGGCTACTACAACGGCGGCTACTACCCCGCCCGCAACAATATGCTCTGCCCCGCCCAGACTCCCGATGCAGGCATCAAGACCCCTGTGTTCCGTATGCTGGGTCCCGACCCCACCTACAATTATGACGACCGCAAGTACGGCGTGATCGCGGGGGGCTGTGCCACCATGGAGCCCTGCTGGAAGACCGGCTCCAATCCCCACGCCATGGAGGTCCTGTTCCGTACCTACTACGAGAATCCCTGCCTGACCCAGGCCCACGTCACCACGGGACAGGAGAACAGCTTCGGCTGGAGTATGATCGAAAAGGGCTACCGCCTCCAGGCCAATATGCTGGATGAATGGCAGAAGGCCGGTAAGCTGGTGGTGGAGAAGCTGGGCGATACCGGTGCCGATATGAGACGGACCGCCGCCGTCACCCCCGCCGTATCCCTGTCGGCCTACGAAGATTGGGCCCACGACGGCTCCGACCCCGATGCCGTATGCCGTACCGTCTGGTACAACTGCGCAGGCTACCGCGCCAACCTTTTCCTCAAGGGATCCCGCTTGTTCTTCCGTGACATCTATAAATTCGACGACCGCTATGCCGAGCGGTACATCGAGAAGCCCTGCGACGGCTGGGAAGCTCTGTACGACAATCTTCCCATGGTCAACGGCCGTCTGCAAAATCAGAACGGACAAGACGGTGCTGTAGAATTCGCCCTGCCCGTCAGCCAAGAGGGCTTCACCTGCGTGGAGCACGACCAGACCCTGGAGGTCATCATTCCCTTTGAAAACGGAACCACCGGCCGCATTTGGCTCGCTCCCGAGGGAATCACCCTTGAGGGTTGCGGCGAGCTGACCTACGTGGTCGCAGACTCCCCCGATACCGAAGTGACCTACGGGGACGGCTCCTTCCGCTTTATCCACAACGGATACGCCTACGAGATCCCCGTTGCGGGCACGGTCGGAGCTGTAGAGAACGGCTACCGCCTGTACAGTGAGGCCGGCACGGTCAAATTGGATATGACGGTCCGCTGAGCGCATAATTGCCAACAAAAGTGAGAAAACAACCGCTATGAAAACAAATTACCACGCACACACCTTCCGTTGCGGTCACGCAGACCCTGACGAGCGCACTTATATCGAAACCGCCATCAAGGAAGGCTTCCAAATCTTCGGGTTTGCCGACCACGTTCCCTACCCTTACCCCAACGGATTTCGCTCGGGTATGCGGATCCAGCCCGAGGATACCGCCGATTACGTGAATACCGTTATGGGGCTAAAAGCCGAGTTTGACGGTAGAATCGACATTCACGTCGGCTTTGAGGCCGAATATTTCCCTGCCCTATTTGATGATCTGCTTCGCTTTTTGGAAGCTTTCCCCTACGAATATCTGGTGTTGGGACAACACTGTCTGGATCGCGAGGATAAGCCCGGCGGATGTCATTGGACGAGCGGGAGAACCGACGACAAATCCATTCTATCTCACTACGTGGATCAGTGTGCCGAGGGTCTGAACACGGGCGCATTCTCCTGCTTCGTGCATCCGGATGTCATCCATTTCACAGGTGACGAGTCCCTCTACCGTGCCGAGATGCGACGTCTCTGCCGTGAGGCCAAGGGCTGCGGCGTACCCATCGAGTTCAACCTCCTGGGCTACGGTACCGGCCGCCATTACCCCACCCCCGCCTTTTGGGAAGAGGCTGCCGTTGTTGGAAACGAGGTCATCCTGGGTTGGGATGCCCACTACGCCTCCTGGTTAGAGCAGCCTCAGATGGAACTGGAGGCAGATGCTTACCTCAAGGGCTTGGGAATCCGGCGCATCGAAACGCTGACATTGGTTCTTCCCCATGTGAAATGATGCCGGAAATCTGTAGAGGAAACCTCTAAAGAGCAACCTGAAATAAACGAATCCCCTTAGCATAGACTCTTGATAAGGCAACGCCTTCAGGTCTGTGCCAAGGGGATTTTTTATGAGATCAGGGATATTTTGTTGACGTCTTTTTTTGTCGGAGCTTCGGTCAATCCAGCCTTTTCAGCTTGGCGTAGGTTCCCATCAACTTCTTGGTTCCCGCGGTATCGAACACGACCTCGATCAGCTTGTCTGCTCCCATGGGCTTGATGGACAGGATCTCCCCCTCTCCAAAGGTTGCGTGGGTCACACGGTCTCCTTCCTGCAGGGTATTGAGACTCTCACGGGCAGCAGCCGTCATGGTCGGTGCAGTCTGACCGATGGTAATACGATCGGTGTGGACGGGAGCCCTCTGTCTGCGGGGACGCTCGTAAGCAGGACGGCTTTGGGAGGGCTGAGCGGCTGTGCCGCCCACCGAGGATGCCGCGCTCATCGCTTCCATGGTCAAGTCCTCCTTCTGCATCAAATCCTCGGAAATCTCTCCCACAAAGCGGGAGAGAGGATTCGCAACGGTTTGACCGTACCAGATACGGGAGCGAGTATGCAGGATGAAAAGCTGCTCCTTGGCGCGGGTAATGGCCACGTAGCAAAGACGACGCTCCTCCTCCATATCCTCGGGTGAACCCAAGATGTTCTGCATACCCGGGAAAATCCCGTCCTCCATACCGGGCAGGAATACTACGGGGAACTCCAAGCCCTTGGCGCTGTGAATGGTCATCAGCACTACGGCATCGGCATCGGTATCGTACTTATCCACGTCGGCCACCAGGGCGTATTCCTCCAGGAAGCCCACCAGGCTGGGTGTTTCTCCCTCGGTCTCGGCGTTCTTCACATACTCCATCATATTGGACTTCAATTCCCCGATATTCTCCATACGCTCCCGCTCAGGCTCTCCTCCGTCCCGAAGCATCTGCATGTAGCCCGATTGCTCCATGACCTCGTCAAAGAATTCGTGCAGAGGCAACGTATCCATCAGCGCGGTCAATCGATGGATCATGGCCGTGAAGCCCATCAAAAGGGGAGCGGAACGACCCAGAGCAGCATAGCGGTCGGCCTTATCCATAACCTCAAAGAGGGTGGTTCCCTGCTCCTCGGCAATGGCCGAAACGGCGGCCAAGGTCTTGTCACCGATCTTTCGGCGAGGCTCGTTGATAATGCGGAGCAAGCGCTCACGGTCGGCGTGATTGCTGATCAACTGGAGGTAGGCTACAGCATCCCGAATCTCCTTACGATCGCTGAAGCGGGTGCCGCCCAACACACGGTATGGAATGGTACTGCGCTGAAGCGCTCGCTCCACGCCTGCCGATTGGGAATTCGTGCGGTACAAAACCGCGAAATCCTTATATGTATGCCCTCCACTCTGCACCATGCGGTGGATGGTGTCCACAATGGAGCGGGATTCACCCATCTGATCCTCGCACTTGCGAAGAACGATCCTCTCGCCCTCCTCGCCATCTGTCCAAAGATTCTTGCCGTGACGGCCTTTGTTGTTGCTGATGACCTGATTCGCCGCCTCCAGAATGGTACCCGTAGATCGGTAGTTCTGCTCCAGCTTGATGAGCGTCGTTCCTGTAAAGGCTTTGTCAAATCCGAGAATATTTTCAATGGTTGCGCCGCGGAACTTGTAAATGCTCTGATCATCATCGCCCACCACCATAAGGTTTCGGTATCCTCCCGACAAAAGAGCGGCCAGGCGGAATTGGGCTACGTTCGTATCTTGATACTCGTCGATGCAAACGTACTTGAACTTTCGCTGATAGCTTGTCAGCACGTCGGGGTTCTCCTGCAAGAGCTTCACGGTAAGCATAATGATATCGTCGAAGTCCATGGCTCCTGACGTCCGCAGTGTCTCCTCATACCCTCTGTAAATGGCAGCAATCCGGGACAGGCGGAAATCGCTCCCCGCCTCGGCCTCAAAATCCTCGGCGGATTGCAGTTGATCCTTGGCTCGGCTGATAGTCGTCATGACCGTCTTAACGGGAAATTGCTTCTCGTCTATGTTCAAGCGCTTCATCACTCCCGCGACCGCCTTCTTGGTATCATCGGTGTCGTAAATGGTGAAGCCGGGGTTATATCCGATCAGGCCGCAATGGGTACGGAGGATCCGCATGCAAACGGAATGGAAGGTGCCGCTCCAAATGTCCTTGGCAAGTCCTTCGTCCTCCAGCTCAGAGATCAAGCGGCTCTTTATCTCTCCGGCGGCCTTGTTGGTAAAGGTGATCGCCAACACGCGGTAGGGCGCGCAAGGATCGTAAATGAATTCGGGCAGGATCTGTCGGATCTCCTCCACCGTCAAGCGAGCGGCCTTCTCCAGATCCACCACGTGCGCCTCGGTAATATCCGCAGGCACGAAATCGGTATAGTAGGCGTTTCCGTAGCGGATCAGAAAAGCGATACGGCGCACCAGCACGGTGGTCTTTCCGCTTCCTGCTCCGGCCAATACCAACAGGGGGCCATCGGTCGTAAATACAGCCTGTCTTTGCAGGGGATTCAATGACCCGTAGACAATATCAAACAGGGCGCGTTTCGCGGCGAGGTAACGGGCAGAGAGGTTTTTATCCATGAATTGACTTCCTTTCTCTTGGTTACGGAACAACACAGGGCGACATATCTCACGATATGCCGCCCACAGACTAAGAGATCAACCGTCCCTTAACGGTCCGTAAAGGTCAATCCTCGTTCTGTGCCTTCTGTCGGTTGTTGTTCTGATTCTGATTGTTCTGCTGATTCTGGGAGTTGTTGTTCTGGTTCTGGTTCTGATTCTTGTTCTGATTACGGTTCTGATTCTGGTTCTGATTCTGGTTCTTGTTCTGATCGTTCTGCATGATACGATGCTTCCTTTCTTTTTCCGCTGAGGGCGGGATATATACATAGCCTCAAGCTCCCATAGGCTTTCATGGGCTACGGTATCAGTATCGTCAAGGAAAGGGAGATTTATGCAAAAAAAATCAATCCTTCATCATATAACTGTATTCCATCTGCTCCGAGATTTCGGAGGTTGCGGAAACCAACGTGCCGATTAAAGCCGCACCAAAGCACAGGTCGAGGAACCAATAGCCCTCGGTAACCACCTGGTACGCCGTGATCAGCAGGGTATACAGTGCGCTCGTCTCATGCATGCCGCTGATACCCAAGAGCATGTAGATATCCTGCTCGGCCAGAAGGGGCACGCCCACCCAGTGGAACAGGGTAGAAGCGGCCACCAATCCGGCGCACACCAGCACCCAAATCAGCTTGCGGCGGATCGTCTTGTGAATCGACTCATTCCGCTCAGCCACGTAAGAGGAACCCTCTCTGTAGGCATGAAGGCCCGTATATTTCTTGACCATGCGATTCAGACGAATCAGAATCAATCCCACGGTCAGCAAAAACAGGGATACAGTCAAAAATTGCAACAACACGGTGGTGTGCCAATGGACATACAATACGGAATCGCGGAAAATATCCGTCATATCGTTCATGCTGAAATATGTCAGCTGCATCACCCACGTCACGGCCGACAGTACCGTATAGGCGACTGCGGCAACACATGCGGGCACATTCTTCCCCGCATAGCGGCGAAGGGATATTACGGACAGGAGCATCAGCACGCCCGCCGTGAAGTCGGGAATCATATTGATGCCGTCCAGATAGAAATCCAAGGAAAGAGCGGCGCCCACGATCAGGCTCACCATGGAAAAGCGAACCGACCGCATGGCCCACATATCGTGGCGGGTCAGCACCTCGGCGCGGTATTTCTCGGTCAACCGCTCAAAGAAGGGCTTGTCCCCCTTGAGGCGGCGGATGAAGCGAATCGTGCAGATCAGCCAGATCACACCCAGCACCAAGGAAACCGCTATTCCCATCAAGCGGAAAAGGCCAACAAAATTATAGTATTGTGTTCCGGTTCCCAGCTCAGCGCCGCCCTTCTCATGGCTCAACACCGTAATTTCGGGGAGCACAGCTAAGATCTCCCGCAGAATAAAGAACAGGGTGGTGAAGGTTGTGTAGCGCTCGGTTATGTTACGGGAGCGAAGCCCTCCGCTCTTATTGCGCCGTGAAAACATAACGGTCGCATCTGCCCGCGAGCCCAGGTACAAAAGACCTCCGCTGAAATTCCTCCATGCAGGAACCAGCACGATGCAATTCAGCACGGCCAGAGTAAACAGAGCCAATAGCATGAACACAGGCTGCTCCGAGGAGGATACGAAGCCAAAGGCCAAAAACATCGCCACAAAGCGCGCGATGCCCACCAACGCCAGATTTCGCATTCCACGCAAGGCCTCGGAGAGGCGGTCATCCAAATCCGCCAGGCGATATAGTCCCAGCAGAATGAACAGGTACCCCAAGCAATCGGGAAGCAGGTCAATGATACCGATGTAGGGGTCAAAGAGGAACCAGGCTCCCGCCGTTATGCAGCCGATTCCCAGGTAGCGGTTGAGCTTCCTTTCGCGGGAAGAAGTTGGAGTAAGATTCATAAGCATGACCCGCCGGGGCGGCCCTTTCTATAGAGTAAGCAGAATACATTCACTTTTTCTTTTTGTGGTGACGGTTGTTGTTCTTAGCCGAGAATTTCTGATTGCTTTCCTGTTGCTTACGTTCAAATTCCAACCGCGCCTGCTCATTCTTTTCGTCCAGCTTGCGGTTGATATCGTTGATGAACTTAAAGCGAGAGGGCTTGGATGGTTTTCCGAACTCCTCGCCTGCAGGGCAGATAGCCGAAAAGCAACCGTACAGGCACCAGCTGTTGAGGAAATAGACCACCAGCAGGTACAAAAACAGTACTCTGGGAAGGGTTCCGTTTCCGGCCGTAGCCAAAACGGGAACTGTCAGAAGGATCATCTGAGCAAGCCCCCAAATTCCCGTGAAGATCATATTACGGTAGCCCCGCAGGCGGTGCTTGTCCAGGCCCACAGAGGCGGCCAGCTCAGCGGAGGACCACAAAGCTACCAAGGTAAAGCCCAGCTCAGAGATATAGCGCACCCATTCGATCAGAGTATTGGCCAAGCCATCGTGAAGAGGAAGCCCCCACAAAAAGATATTGTCCATCACGCGCAGGGCATAGAAAATCGCCATTAGGCCGTAGGAAGCAACGAAGGGGTAGAGCCAGCTGAAGCGAGGATTGTAATCCTTCAGCCCGCTGATGGCCTTGGAGGCCACCAGCGCGGAGATGATGTAGGTGGCAAAGCAGTAATCACCGATGGCCACCGACATGAAGGACAGGAGAAAATACGAACAAAGGAGTAATCCAAAGCCCATAGTGAGCCTCCCGATCAGGCGTTGTTCCCTGCCGCAGGATTAGCACCGCAGCAGTTCTTGTACTTCTTACCCGAACCGCAGGGGCAGGGGTCGTTGCGCCCCACCTTAACGGAACGCTTAGGGGTCAGAACCACCTTCTTAGCCGAGGGCTTGGCTCCTCCCTCAAATCCCTCCTCCAGCGGCTTGGCCACCTGTACGCGGACAACCTCCTGCTGGGGCTTGGGAATAACGGTCAGCAATGCGCGGACGGTTCTGTCGCGAATCTCGGCCACCATGGCGTCGAACATATCCGCACCTACCATACGGTATTCGGTAACGGGATCGCGGTGGGCGTAGGCCTGAAGACCGATATTCCCCTTCAGATCGTCCATGGCATCGATATGATCCATCCAGCCGCGGTCTACGTTCTGGAGCAGGATGGCGCGCTCCACCTCGCGGAATCGCTCGGGCGTAAACATCTCCTCCCGCTCGCGGATACGTGCCTCGGCTCTGTCAAAGAGCATCTTAGTCACATCCTCACGGGTAAGGGTCTTCAGCTCGTTTTCGGTATAGTGGAAATCCTCGTCGGTACAGAGGTATCCCATCAGCTCAGCGCGCAGGCCGGCGAAATCCCACTCGGCGGCACTTCCTTCGGAGGTGTGACTCAGCACAGCCGTCTCAACGGTTCCGCGGATCATGTTCATCATGGTCTCGGACAAGTCACTGTCATCCAATACAGACTGTCTCTGCTTGTAAATGATGGTTCTCTGCTGGTTCATGACGTCGTCGTAGGACAGCACGTACTTACGGCGTTTGAAGTTGTTATCCTCAATGCGCTTTTGAGCAGTCTCGATGGTGTTTGAGAGCATACCCGCCTCAATGGGCGTATCCTCGTCCAAGCCCAGACGGTCAATGATGGAAACGATGCGCTCGTTGTTGCCGAACAGACGCATGAGATCATCCTCCAAGGACAGGAAGAAGCGGGACTCACCGGGATCGCCCTGACGGCCCGAACGGCCGCGGAGCTGATTGTCGATACGGCGGGACTCGTGGCGCTCGGTACCCAGAATGAACAGACCGCCTGCGGCGCGTACCTTCTCGGCCTCGGGAGCGATTTCAGCCTTATGCTGCTCGTACAGCTCCTTATACTGACGGCGCACACCCAGGATGGACTCATCGTCGGTATCGGCAGTACCGGTAGCCTGCACGATAAGGCCCTCGTCAATACCCATGGCACGAAGATCCGACTTCGCCATATACTCGGGGTTACCACCCAGCATGATATCGGTACCGCGTCCCGCCATATTGGTGGAAATGGTCACGGAGCCGGACTTACCGGCCTGGGCCACGATCTCCGCCTCCTTAGCATGGAACTTTGCATTCAGCACGGTGTGAGGGATCCCGGCCTTCTTGAGCATGTAGGACAGCTCCTCAGACTTGTCAATAGAAACCGTACCCACCAGCACGGGCTGTCCACGGTCGTAGCACTCACGGACCTGAGCTACCACGGCACGATATTTTCCCGCCTTAGTCTTATACACGGCGTCGTCATGATCCTCACGGATCATGGGCTTGTTGGTGGGAACCTCCACTACGTCGAGCTGGTAAATCTCCCGGAATTCATTCTCCTCGGTCATGGCGGTACCCGTCATACCCGAGAGCTTCTTGTACATACGGAAATAGTTCTGGAAGGTAATGGTAGCCAGGGTCTTGTTCTCCTTCTGTACCGTCACTCCTTCCTTGGCCTCGATAGCCTGGTGGAGACCGTCCGAGAATCGGCGGCCGGGCATAAGACGGCCGGTGAAGGCATCGACGATCATAACGCCCTCGTCATTGACCACGTAGTCCACGTCCAGCTTCATGCAGCCGTGAGCCTTGATGGCCTGGTTGATGTGGTGCGCCAGAGTGGCGTTCTCCACGTCTGTGTAGTTCTCGATCCCGAAGAAGGATTCCGCACGCTTGGCGCCGCGGGGTGTCAGCACGGCGGTGTTCGCCTTCTCGTCCACGATGTAGTCCGCATCGATATCATCCTGCTCCTCCTTGGCATCGATCTCCTTGACCACATGCTTCTTGAGGGTACGCACAAACTTATCGGCGCGATCGTATAGATCGGTGGGGGTATCGCCCTCACCCGAAATGATCAGAGGAGTGCGAGCCTCGTCGATGAGAATGGAATCCACCTCGTCCACGATGGCGAAGGCGTGGCCGCGCTGAACCAGGCGGGATTTGTAGACCACCATATTATCACGGAGGTAATCGAAGCCAAACTCATTGTTGGTGCCGTAGGTAATATCGGCGTTGTAGGCCTCCTGCTTTTGAGCCGGAGTCATACCATGCACGACCAGACCCGTTTTCAGGCCCAAGAAGCCGTAGACCTTCCCCATTTCCTCAGCATCACGGGATGCCAGGTAATCGTTCACGGTAACGATGTGAACACCCTCGCCGGCAAGAGCGTTGAGGTAGGCGGGCATAGTGGCCACAAGGGTCTTACCTTCACCCGTTTTCATCTCAGCGATACGACCCTGATGCAGTATGATACCGCCGATGAGCTGCACGTGGAAGGGACGCTTCCCCAGCACACGCTCGTCCGCCTCGCGGACGGCCGCAAAAGCCTCCGGCAAGATATCATCCAGAGTCTCACCGACGATGAGGCGTTTTTTGAATATATCAGTCATGCCGCGCAGCTCGTCATCGGACATGCTCTTGTACGTAGTAGCTAATGCTTCGATCTTAGCGGCAATCTTCTCCAGCTTCTTAACCTGGTGATCGCTGTAAGAGCCGAAAATCTTGGTCATAATACCCATTGTGTGAAATTCCTTTCTTTTACTGCTCATGCGTATATATAAGAATACGGATGCATCAAGCAATTCTCCTTATATTATACTATAAACAGCGAAAAAATATCAATGTTTATTTGTAAATTTTCAGATAATACTTGAAAAAATGACGGCATTGTATTATAATTGAAGCAGTATTTTTCCAAAACGGGGACAATTTCCCATCAGCGAAAGGATTTTCCATGCCTCACATTCACATTGTACTTCACGAACCCGAAATTCCACAGAACACCGGCAACATCGCCCGTACCTGCGCGACCACCGGCGCTTCCCTTCACCTCATCCGCCCCCTGGGCTTTACCATTGACGACAAGAAAATGAAACGAGCCGGCTTGGACTACTGGGATAAGCTGGACGTCCACTTCTACGATGGGCTGGAGGATTTCTACGATCAGCATCCGGGTGCTTCGGTGTACTATTTCACCACAAAGGCCCAACACCGCCACATCGACGTAGACTATCCCGAAGAGGTCTTCCTCATGTTCGGCAAGGAGACCCGCGGCCTTCCCGAGGATCTGCTATTTGCCCATCCCGACACCTGTGTCCGCATTCCCATGCGCAATCACCTGCGGTCTCTGAATCTGTCCAATTCGGTGGCTATCGCGGTGTATGAGGTTCTGCGGCAGTATGATTTTGAGGGATTGCAAACAGAAGGACAGCTGACGACTCATATCTGGGGAGAGGGGCAACTGTAAAAAATGCCAAAGGAGGATCAAATATGAGTGTTTCAAAATGCTTCGCGCACGAACACGTATACTGGATCGCCACGCCCGACGAGTTGGAAGCTCTGTTGATGCAAGAAGGCTTCCACCTTCTAATAGTAACCGCTCACGTTCCCATTGACTATACCGAAAGTCTCATTTCGGATTTTCTGAAGCCCTACCGCACTCTATACGAGCTTCTTTATGCGGGAAAACGGCTGACCTGGCAGGAGCATTGGCCTCTTTTTCACGATTATAATGTCACAAAGGATATTTCTCGCTGTGAATATGGAAATGTGCATACCTATCAGGGCAAGCGCTACAAGACGGCTGACTTTGATTATCATCAGCGAAGTACCAATATGGGTCCCTTCGTTCTGCACAAGGAAATCAAGAAGAACGGAAGCTTTTCCATCTCAAAGGCGTACTCCTACACGCAATTTCCCGAAAACGCCGCAGGTATTGAGTTTTCCTGCCCCACCAAACGCTATACGTGGGATGATCCCGAGCCTGAAGCCAGTCTCAAGAACACCCTCGAATACGAGGATTTTCTGCTCATTAAGAGCCATATCCACGCCATCACCAAGCCCTTGAAAATTCAAGCCGGAGAACGGCTCGTGAACACGGGCATCCGCATCAGCGAAGCGGCCAAAGGGGACGTGGGACAATTCTATTTTTTCTCGCATAACGGATTCACCATACTGTAAAGGAGCCATCATTATGCCGAAAAACGTATTCGCTGCCATGAGCGGCGGTGTGGATTCCTCGGTAGCGGCTTACCTGCTTTTGCAGGCAGGCCATGACGTCACGGGAGCCACCATGACCCTGTACCGTCCCAACGGAGAGACAGGGGATACAAGTGACGTCACCGATGCTCGTGCCATCTGCCGAAAGCTGGGCATTCCCCACAAGACCTACGATATGGGAGAGGTTTTCTGCCGCCGTGTAATTGAGGATTTTATCCGTGTCTACGAGGAGGGCGGCACGCCCAATCCCTGCGTCACCTGCAACAAGACCATTAAATTCGGCGCTCTGTGGGATGCAGTCCGGGCAGACGGTGCCGAAATGCTTGCCACGGGCCACTACGCCCGCATTGTGCGGAACGGCGACCGATTCCTGCTTTACAAGGCAACCGACGAGCGCAAGGATCAATCCTACTTCTTGTGGCAGTTGCCCCGCGACCTCCTGTCCCGGATCCTGTTCCCTTTGGGAACCATGACCAAGCCCGAGATCCGTGATCTGGCCGCATCCCTGTCCTTTGAAACGGCTCACAAGAGTGACAGCCAGGATATCTGCTTCATTCCCGATGGAGATTACGCCGCCTTTCTGACTCGCTATACAGGACGGGAGCCCCTCCCCGGAGAGTACGTTTCGGAGGACGGACAGGTTCTGGGAAGTCATAAGGGCATCATACACTATACGGTGGGCCAGCGCAAGGGCCTCGGAGTTGCCTTTGGTCAACCTATGTTCGTCAAGTCGAAGGATCCCTTCAGCCGTCGGATCGTCCTCACCGTCAATGACCGCTTATTCGAGCGAGAGATCCGTGTATCCGATATAAATCTCCTGGCGACCAACCGTCTGGACACGCCCGTTCGCTGCGAGGTCAAGATTCGCTACAACCACAGAGGGGCTTCCGCCACGGTGATTCCAACCGGAGAGACAACCGCCCGCATCCTCTTTGACGAGCCTCAGAGAGCCCCCGCCGAGGGACAATCGGCAGTATTCTACGATGGCGACACCGTCCTGGGCGGCGGCATCATCCGTCAAAATCCCCTTTAAGCCCCTCCTGCCAAGACAATTTTGCACATTTATACCTCAAAATCTTCCTTTACCTGCAAAAATCCCCTTTACAAACGGATATTTCCATGGTATAATAGTGCATGGTTAGTAAACGAAAGGAAGGTACCCTCGGGTACGGTTTTTCCATGAATTTTAAGAAAATGCTGGCCGGTACTCTGTCGGCTCTACTCCTCGGTGCCGCTATGACCGTGACGGTCTCCGCACTGGAGCCCCACGGAACAGGCATCAAAATGCGAAACTGGTTGGTCAATGACCCGGACTACGAATTCTCCAATGCCTACAAAACATCGGTTTGGTATCAGAATTTCACGTCCCTGGAATTGAGCGGTAACGACCGAAACAACGTGCTTCGCATCGCTGTCTCCCAGCTCGGCTACCACGAAGGAAATAGCCCATCGGATTTCCACGGAATGAACACCTCCGGAACTGAAAATTACATCGAATACGCTCGCCTGCTGACGCCCAATTGGAACAACAATTCCTACGATTGGTGCGCCTGCTTTGTCAATTGGTGTCTCAACCAAGCGCGTTTCGACAAGGCCTCCTCTGAGATCAGTTGCGGCAACTGGGTATCTGAGCTACAGACCATGGGCATGTGGCAATTTTCCGCCGCATACCGCGGTACATACATTCCTAAGCCCGCCGACTTCATATTCTTTGATTGGGATGCCACGGGCACATGGCCCGACCATATCGGTTACGTTCTGTACGTCTTGAACGGCCGCGTCTACACCATTGAGGGAAATGCCGACGATAACGTGACCGTTCGCTCCTATCCCTTATCCGACACCCGTATTTTGGGCTACGGAACGCCGCCCTACGACGAGGGTGATGAGCCTACCCTTGATTATGCCTACGCCGATGGTATGCCTCGCGGGATTTACGTGGTCAACAGCGCCGAGGCCGGCCTTACGGATCGGATCGGGGCCAATGCGATTTGCACCGTTCCCCTCGGCGCCTCGGTCCGTTTGATCAAAACGGAGGGAGATTTCGCCCTGGTTTCCTACGGCGACCATGCGGGATATCTTCCCAAGAGCTGTCTTTTCCTGCTCACCGATGAGTTTCAACTGATCTACGATGCCAACGGTGGAACGAATCCTCCCACCACCGGCTCGTTTCTGCGGGGACACTCTGCCGTCATATCCGAAACAATCCCCACGCTGGAGGGCGACACCTTCCTGGGCTGGTCCAAGGTTCCCTACAACGTCAAGGTGGATTTTAAGCCCGGCGATCCCATTACAGCGGATCGAGATACGACTCTCTACGCCGTTTGGGAAAAACGCTCCCACGATCTGGCCAAGCAAGCAGCCGACAAGGGGCTGCTTCCTGAGTACGAGCGCCCCTTGATCATTCAAAACACCGCCGCACTTCTGTTGGGCCGTTTGAATATCCCCGCCGTGTTCACAGATCGGGGCAACACCGACATCCGCCGGGTGGAGGATGAGGAGCTTGGAAAGGTTCTCTCTTTCGAATCCACCTCTTCCGATATCTCTCCTTACGTGACCCTTCCCTACGATCTCCTCTGCCGTTCCCTGTATCTGAAGCCTGTAAACGGCGAAGCCGTTACTCACGTGATCCTGCGGGTCAAGAACCTATCCATGGACAACGTTTTCATGAAGCTTCACGTCAACGGAACTGAAGGAAGCGCAGAGGCAACCTTGACGTCGGATAAGGGCTGGCAATACGTGGTATTCGATTTGAGCAAGGCACACCTCTCAAGCAAGCTGAATGAATTAAAGCTCCATTGGCAAGACAGCTCTCGCGTAGGAGACTCCCTGCTGCTCTCCGAGGTATATCTCGTTTCGGAGGATGCCGTACGGAATGCTGTCCTGGAAGGCAAATACGTATTCGCGCCCCAGGCTCTGCTGACATTGGGAGACAAGCCTCCCGTCGACCTCATTGATCCTCCCTACGTTCTCTCCCCCGATGAATTCCCGGGCGGAGAGTGGGACACGTCGGATTCCGCCGATTCCATCGACTCTGACGAATCCGAAACCGATTCCGACTCCCCCGATCCCAGCGTCTCCAAGGGATGTCTCAGCACCCTTAGAGGCTCCGCGTGGATCGCTGTTGTCCTGGTTGTATGTGCGCCCTCTCTGCTTCGCAGAAAAGAAACAGATACCAATTTACATTGTTTATACTGATAATGAATATGAATTAAAAAATCCTTCGCGCCGATCATTTAGCGCGAAGGATTTTTTAATAACGTATTGAATCAAGACGATTGGGCATCGGGAATCAGAATCATTTCCCAATTCTCCGTCATGGCGGCAATACGATGCTCGCAGGTATCCAGGGCCACCACGCCCGTCAGTGTAGCCAAAGCCGCTTCATGCTCACCGCTTCCGCCACGAAGCACCACCGTTCTGTCGGTCCTGACGCACAGGGTTGCCTCCGGCAAGCAGGCAATCGCCGCCACGTCCGTCAGATCTCCCACGTCGCATTGCCCCCCTCGGTTATCGCCTACGGCCAGCACCCGACCGTCGGAGGTCAGCGCGACGGAGTGGAATTCGCCGGCGGCCACTGCGATGACACCCTTCCAAGCCTCTACGTTGCATTGTCCGTACCGATTATCGCCCACGGCGATGCAGGTTCCGTCACCCCGACATCCTACGGTATGGCGGATTCCGCAGGCCACTTCGGTCATGCTCTGCCACGAGCGGGTATCGCACCGTCCGTCCGGATTAGCGCCCACCGAAAAGACCCGGCCATCCGACCGAATTGCCACCGTGTGGGCATATCCGCAAGCCACCTGCTTCCATCTGTACGGAGCCCCATCCGTATCGGATTCTCCCTCCAAGAACTGATTGATGGTCTGGGCGTCGCACTGGCCGTCGGTATTCCGTCCCGACATGACCATCCGACCGTCCGACAGGATCACCGCAGAGCGGTAGGGACCTGCGGCGACCTGCTCTGCTATATCATAGATACTCAGATCCCGTTGGCCACAATCATTGGAGCCGTCGGTGGTCACAATGCCCTGCTCATCCAGCCGAACGGTATGGTTCATGCCCACGGCAATCCGTCCCTTGGCCCTCCCCACGGCAACAGACATGGGTAGATCGGCCAGAGAGTCGTTCCCGCCGTCTTCCTCTCCCTCTGTTGCATGGCGGATCGCCTGGATCTCCTGCTCAATCCGACGGCTATACTGGCCGTAGCCGTAAAGCTGGCGTACATCGCGGAACACCGCAAAATGGGCCGTGGAGCTGCATTGACGATTCCCATCCTCTCCGCAGGAAAGGATCTGTCCGCTCTCCGCAAGACCCACCATGTGCCCGGGCCCACATTGCATGGCAATGACGTCCTGCCAGCGCACGGCCGTCGCGTCGCGTTTGTGCTCGCGATCTCCCTCGACATCAACGGAAAGACTCCCTGCCACAAGCACGTTCCCTTCCGCCGTCAGGGCGGCCGCATAGCCATCGCCACAACCGATATCCACGACCTGCTTCCAGGCCGCCGTATCACATTGACCGTACTCGTTATTCCCTGCGGCCAAAACCCGTCCGCCGTAGCACAGTCCCAAGGTAAACTGCTTTCCTGCAGCAATCTCCCGCACGTCCCGCCAGTCCTCCGTTTGATTGGGTATGGTGCTCTTCACCGTCCCGTTGTCGTAGAGGCAGACCATATGGGTGTCTGTTGTCACCACGCTCACGGGATGATGCCAATCCCCATTGATTAAAGCTATGTCGAAGGGAGGCTCTCCCGCAATGAGAATACTTCCCTCGTAGGTTACACCTACGGTATAACCGTCCGCCACAGAGATCCTTCGAATTCGACTCCATTCGGTCACGTCTCCCTGTCCGCGGTCGTTTCGTCCGCAAAACAGAACCTCACCATTTTCGGTAAGACCCACCGAGTGATACTTCCCCGCCGCAATGCTTTTCACGTTCTCCCAATCCGAAACGCCACAACAGCTGTCCACGTTATTACCCTCGGCGCTGACACGGCCGTTCTCATGCAGGGCGAGAATATGGGAGTTTCCGCAAGCCGCCCCGCGAACGTGTAACCACTCTTTGCTGTTCTGAAATTGCGCTGAGGTCAGCACCCTCCCCTCGGCGTTGATACAGACCGTACTCCGCTTTCCGCAAACCATATGCTTTTTGTAGCGAACCGCATCGGCAAAGCGCATCTGATAACGGCGCTCCATGTCTGCCATGTCGTGTATCCGAGCCCGTTGATCGGATACAAAGACGTCGAAATCCTCAAACAGACATCCGAAGCGAGCCGTATTACACTGACCGAAATCGTTGCTCCCAATCGCCAGCACCTGGCCGTCCCGTGTCAGTGCCAGGATATGGGTAGGGCTGACTGCACAGGCCACGTAATGCTTGGCATCGCTCATGCGGGATGCCTCGGGACAGGTAGACACCAGCTGACCTCCCGCTGTAATACCCACGATAGAATCCCCGCAGGCCGCCGCGAACATCAGATTCTTCCAATCCTCCACTTTGCGGGGCAAACGGGCATTTGAGAGCAATCTTCCGTCCGCCGTCACGGCGTACAGATTCTCCTTGCTCATGTCAGTGAACAAGCCCACCACATTTTTCCAGGATTTCGCCTCGTGGCGAAGAGTATAGTGGCCGCCCGCGATCAGCACTCGGCCGTCCCGGGTAAGCCCGGCCGTGAAATCATCTCCGCATACGACGTCCACCACCGAAGACCAATTTCCGGTGTTGCATTGTCCGTCCCGGTTATCTCCCGCCATCACGGCGTGACCGTTTCCCAAAAGAACGCACATATGTCTGCTTCCGCAGGAAACCGCGCGAGCCGAGGAAAAAGCCTCCATAATCTCAAGATCGACGGGACTCCGCCCTGCCACGCGCAGAGTTCCGTCCCGCATCAAGCCAACAATATGATCCACGCCGCAGGTCACGGCCAAAACCTCTGACCAGGCGCGAGCATTCTCTTGCCCCCAGCGATCGGTTCCCACGTAGGCCAATTTACCGCATTGGTGCAGAGCCACGCTGAATTCCGTGCCGCAGGCAATAAGCCCCTTTCGGGCGCAGATGCTATTTTGAAGCCGTCTGAGTTTGGTGAGATCGGTTTGGTGGTTCATATACGTCCTCCGAGATCGTGATCTGTTTCAAAAAAAGGTATGCTTGGGGACCGTGTCCCTTTATCTCCCTTTTATTATAGCAAATAACCCCCTCATGGTCAAGAGGTTTTTGAAGAAATGCGGAATCTCCTGTGTTATTTATACGCATGGAGTCGGGGATACGCGGTCCCTTCCGTAGGTCTCGCTCTTCTTATTTCTTCAGAATCCACCGCTTCTGGCCCATCCATAGGGGGATCTCCCCATGGGGTTCCGCCTCAAACCAAGGCGCAACCTCTCCGTAGGCGGACACAATGACACAGTCAGCCCCAGAGAGATCCAACTCTCCGCCGTAGACTTTCTTCACCAGAGGGCCGTGATTACCGAAAATCACAGTATCCGCACGAGAGACTAACTCTGCAGCCTTGTCGGCCAAACTACTCTCAAACACGGCTGAGCCACAGTACAGGAGGCGGTCATCGCCCTCGTCCTCCGCGGAAATATCCATCGATACCAGAATCACCGGCTGAACCGAGCGGGAGATGTGGACCTTTTCTACCGATAGCGAGCCGCTGCCGAACACTCGAAGCTTTTCCCCGTTGCCGTACAGGCAGACAGGAACCCCCGAAGCCTCTGCCTTTTCCAGGCAGGCCAGCATCAGATCGTACTCATCCTCATTGGTGGGCGTAGGCATCCACAAGGAGCGAACGGTCTCCTGCTCCAAAATAATTTCCAGCGCACCAGAGGTACGGGTATGGTAGTGGGTCAGCATGAAAGCGGAAAGCTCGGTGGCCCCCTGTAATCTTGCCTCTCGCGTGGCCGCAGACAGGGCGGTCAAAGAGCCATTGGACAGATCGCATACAAAGCCTTCGTTCCCCGCCACCATCACCAATGCATCCGACACGGTGGATGGCTGGAGATAGGAGACCTTTACGTTATTGCGGGTCAAATAGCTATGGGTCGTCAAAACCAGCCCCACCGCGACCCAGCCTGCCAGCAGAGGCAGCACCACGATCCATTGCCGCCTCTTAGGCAAACGGACAACAAGCAGAATTAAGGTCGTGGCCATCATGATCGCCGCGATTAGTCGGACGGCGGGATGGCGCAGGGAGATCACCACGCCCGAAGGCTCTGCCATTCTTGCCGCCAGGTTGGTCAAGGCCACGCAAACAATCTCCACACCCCGTCCCAGGAAGGCAGCTGCCGCAGTGCCCATCATGGGCAAGATCAGCAGGGACAACACCAGAACGACAGCGCACAGAGGTGTCAGCAGCAGGGTGGACAGGGGCGACAGCACCCCCATTTCTCCGATGGATGATGCCACGACAAAGAGGGTAAAGCTCATAGCGATCACACCCACCGCCAGGGTGACGGCAAGCTTGATCCCTTTCTCCAATATGATCTGCTTCCACAGAGCGAATTCCCTACCGTGCCGCAGTTTTTCCAGCCGTTCATTTATAGCGGGTACACATGTAACCAGCCCCAGAACCGCCAAAAAGGACATCCAGAAGCCCGCGTCGCAGACGGTACAGGGCGAAAGCGCCAGGATCAACCCGCCTGCCACACCCAAGGAGGTCAGCGGATCCGCCTGCTCCGAGAGTATGTGGGAAAGATAGGTGATCCCCAGCATGATCACCGCGCGGGTCGCAGAGGGAGGAAAGCCCAGCAGGATGAGATAGCCGACGGCACCCGCCGAGAGAACCGCCGCACGGACACGCTTCGGCACGTGAAGGAAAATAAGAAGCAACGCCAGGATTCCGAAAAGAAGGGTCATATGCAAACCGCTGATGGCCAGCAAATGGGACACGCCGGCGCGTGAAAAATCCCTGCGGACAGCATCCGACAGGTAGGACTTATCTCCCAAAAGAAGCGCTGAGGGAAGTCCTCCGGCTTCGTCTCCCACAATCAACTGCAACCGGGCCGACAGAGAACGGCGAAGGTTCCCCGCCCTCACCCGCAGAAGGCGACTATCCTCCCGAACGACGGTCACAGCCTTTTCGTCCTCAGAAAGCAAGCCCAGAACATATCCGTCTCCCACCAACATACTGACGTCATAGCCGGGATTCGCTACCTCCGAAAGTGGCAGGATGGTGGCAGTCATCTCCACCTCGTTGCCCGGGCGGAGATCCGACACGTAATGGCAGGTCAGAACCGCGAGGCCCTCCACCTCACGTCCGTTCACGGAATGGATAAGGAGGGTGTATGACGTCATATATCCGCCGCTTCCCCGTCGGTCGGTCACCGTGGCATGTACCTGTGCCTCCGTATGGGCGATGCTCTCCACATAGACGGAGGATGCGCCATGGAAGGTAGCTTGGGATTGGATGAGTGCCAGACAAGCGAGCATAGCCGCCACCAGGGATAGGATCGCCCGTCGGGCATCCCTTCGCCGAGCAAATAAGAAACCGGCACAGAGAACGGCAGCAGCCAGTACGAGTCCGCCGCAAATCCACTTTTCAACGGCCCCCATACAGAATCCGAGAACAGCTGACAGCATGAAAACGGCACAGCAGAAAAAAAGTGGACGATGACGCAGGATATTCACGATACGTGGACTCCTTTCATACGGATTTTTCGGGAAATACGGAACGTACTTTCAAGGAAAAAAGGAATCGGCCACCGTCTTTCCGACAATGGCCGATTTCTATCCTTGAAGGGCAAGGACTCACGTGATACTCAAATCAAGCGCGGGTAACCTTACCGGAACGCAGGCAACGGGAGCAAACGGCGACGGTCTTATGGGAACCGTCCACAACTGCCTTGACCTTGCGAATGTTGGGCTTCCAGGTGCGATTGGTCTTACGGTTGGAGTGGGACACATTCTGACCGTAAACAACACCCTTTCCGCAGATACTGCATTTTGCCATTACTTGACACCTCCTTACTGTGGTTTCGGGCCTGCCAGGTTATGACACGCCATCAACATAGACAACAGGATGTATTATACCATAAACTTTCAAAAAATGCAAGAGCTTTTTCAAAAAAAGTTTGGAAAATATGCAAAGTTTTTTTCTGCCTGAACTGTGAAATACAACCAAAAATCACTTGCGATTCTCTTTTTCCAGCTTCTTCTGCTCTTTCAGCTCCTTACGGGTGGGACGATCCGACTCAGGAAACTCGGGAATTCCCATTTTCGTCATGTGGAAATCCTTCGCTCCGGCAATATATGCCACAAAGGTTACCAGCATGGCAGGGATGGGGGTCAGGAAATACACCCACCACATGGCGTGCAGGGATTCTCTGTTCACGGTAATCACCGTAAGAATACCCTGGTACATGCCCTGGGAGAGAAGAGCAATCAATCGGCCGACGCTTTCCAAGGAATTCAATCCGCAAAAGACGCCCAAAGTGATCAGAATGGCCATGAGGAAATTCAGCGAGTTGGCAATGAGAGAGAGGAGGATACCTCGGAAGGGCTTGAAGGTCAGCTTCCCGTACTCAATGCTGAGCTTATCCTTAGCGCCGATCTTCCAGGCGCTTCCGTACAGGAGAGAGAGATAAAATACGATCGAACCGATGCTGCTCCAAAGCAGAAGTGTATCGTTGTCCGCCTTCGCGGTGGCCATCGCCAGGGCGAAACCGAACATGGAGATCACGATCTGATTAAGGAACAGATGCACCGTCTCGTAGGAATACCGTTCAAAGAATGCTTTCATGGTTACACGCTCCGTTTCATACTGTGCTTTTATTATAACGAATAAATGTTTCTACTTTTACATCTATTTGTGACCAAATAATAATGAATTGTGACAATTTCATGAGCAGACGAAAATGTTTACACTTTGTCCACTAATTCGTGACAAAATTTCCGTATAATAAACGAAGAATTCACCGAAAGGCGGAGTCCGTTCCATGCGACACGAAATTGAAATCAGCGAATTTTCCCCCGTCGTGCGGGAGTTCGCAAGCTACAAAACCGTTATTCAAGGCTGTTCCCAGCGCACCGTGGAGCAGTACCTCATTGACCTGCGGACCTTCTTCCGCTACCTCATCTGTGAGGGAGATCAAGCCGTTCTGCAAAACAACGAGGAGTTCATGAAGATCACCGTGGATACGGTGGAGCTTGAGTTTCTGCGCAGAGTCACCACCGAGCAGATCTACGATTTCCTGCTTTATACCGACTCCGAGCGGGAGAACCAAACCGCCGCCAAGGCAAGAAAGCTGGCGGCCATCCGGGCGCTCTATAAATTCCTGGTCAACAAACGAGGATATATGGAGGACAATCCTGCAGCCAACATTGATTCCCCCAAGAAGAAAAAGGCTTTGCCCAAGTTTCTCTCACTGGAGGAGGCAAGGGCACTGCTGACCGCCGTTTCGAACGATACAGAATCCCCCAACCGGGAGCGGGACTATTGCATGATCACCCTGTTCCTCAACTGCGGCATGCGTGTGGGCGAGCTGGTGGGCATCAATTTGCAGGATATTGACACCGAGCTTCGTTCCCTGCGGGTGCTGGGCAAGGGCAACAAGGAGCGCATCATCTACCTCAACGAGGCCTGCCGCGACGCCCTCAAAACCTATTTGGCAGTTCGCAAAAGCGAAAAATATCAGAAATGCATGGACAAGGCCTTGTTTGTCACCAATCGCATGGCGCGCATCTCCATCCAGGGTGTGCAAGTGACGGTGCAGAAATATCTCAAGCTGGCGGGCCTGGAGTCCAAGCACTACTCGGTCCACAAGCTCCGCCATACCGCCGCCACTCTGATGTACCAGTCGGGGGAGGTGGACATCCGTGTGCTGAAGGATATTCTGGGCCACGAGCAACTCAACACCACCCAGATCTATACCCACGTCAGCAACCGCAACATGGAGGAAGCCATGCGGCATAATCCTTTGTCGGGGGAAAACAAGGAGAGCGGATAAGTACGAATGTGGGGGGGAACTTCTTGAAAGAAGTTCCCCCCACACCCCCTTCAAGAACCTAAGTTGGCTAAATACTCCTTTTCCAAAAGTTTTGGGAGTTCCAAGAACCCTTTTTCAAAAGGGTTCTTGGCCGCCGGAGGCACGCTTTCTGTTTTTATTCAAGAAAAAATCATGATTTCTTTTTCGAGGGAGGCGGCACGCTTCCCTTTTTCTTGTTGCTCTTAGCGGCAGAAAATCCGAACTTGCCGATCTTATCCCCGAGGGCGAAGTATTCGCCGTGGGCGAAGGCGGCCAGGCCTGCGCGGTCCAGACAGAGCTTGCCCGTCTCGTCCAGGAGAGAGTCGTCCACGTCCACGGCCACCACGTCGGCCAAAAACAGGTCGTGGGTACCCTGGGGGATGATGTCGATGACCTTACATTCCAGGGCCAGGGGGCACTCCTCGATGACGGGGCAAGCCACGGACGAGGCAGGGGCTTTATGGAGGCCTGTTTTGGCGAATTTATCCACCTTGGCACCGGTGTAGATGCCGCAGTAGTCGCACTCGCGGATGAGCTTTGCGGGGGTGAGGTTGATGATGAACTCGCCGCTGTTCTTAATTAAATGGTAGGAATGGCGGGTGGGACGGACGGATATGGAGACACGGGGCGGGTGGGTACAGATGAGGCCTGCCCAGGCGACTGTGATGATGTTGGAGTTTTCCATGTCCCCGCAAGTCACCATGACGGGGGGCGTGGGGGCGAGGAGGGCGCTGCCCTTCCAGGTTTGCTTGGCCATTGTGGGGTTCCTTTCGGTGGGATTTGTTGGATTTTCTTCATTATAGCATATTATGGGAGGGATGTCAAGCGTTACAGGGAGAAAAGGCCGCCGAGGGCGACCCTTGCGGGGCTCTCGGCGGTACCTTATAGATTAGACGTAGATGAACGCTCCAACTGCTCGGCTGGAATGTTCGTCATATTTGATCCAGCCGTCGGCAATAGCCTGTTCCAGTACAATGCTTCTGTCGAAGGCAGTATGCGAAGCGGCAAAATCCTTGATCATAGGATAATCAGCCAAGGATGCCGGCATATTTTTCAAATTGAGCTCGTACGCATAATCAAACAGCTCCTGCAGGATTGCCACGATCTCCGCCGTGAGGTCTTTGACACGCCGCACCTCCTCCTCTGTAAACTGTGTGATATGCACATCCGCCTGGCTGTTCTCAAAAACTACGATGGTCGGCTCGTAGCCGTTCGCAGTTTTGCGGGCATATCCGTATTCAACCAGTCTTTCGAGAACCTTGCCGTCACAGTCCGAGGCGTTGTCTTTGACAATTTGCAAAAGAGTCACGGCCTCCTTATGGCTCAAATAGTCCGGGGTAAGACGATCCATGCCTTCCCGATAAAACTTATACTGCTGAAATGGGACCCAAATCTCATCCTCGGGCGTATCCATACACCCATGCTGTCCCACCCAAGGAAGATTGGGAATATCGGCCTGCTGGTATCCGACAATATCCCATCTGCCGCCATCGGGGCGTTCTGTCCGTACACGGCTGACGGTATATACTCTTGCGGTTAATTTGTCCAACGCCATCATCAAAAGCGTCCATTTTGCATCCTCGTAGGATTGGAACAGACCATAGTAATGGATGCCGTGGGACTCGCAGATGGCGGTATATTCGTCGATCAGGGATTCCAGAAGGGCTGTCACCTTGGCAGAATCCTTCATTTGACGAGCAAAGGTTTTTTCGATTGTTTCCTTGCTTATGATGAAAAAATTGGTCTCGTACTTGTTTTCGTTTTTCACGAGAAAGGTTTCTTTGGTCAGAAATTCCAGCTCGTCCTCCATATAGGGGAGCGCAACGCCCAACGCAAGGGAAAGCTCCTGCGCGGTCGAGGGATTGTCGTATGCCTCCAGAAAAATGTTCTTGTAAAGCGCATGAGACAGAACGCTCCAAGGTTGACCTTTACTGCCAAAGGACGAACAATTATTCACAAACGTGATCTGTTCGGGTTTATAACTCCGAATTCCAAACTCTCTTGCCATATCCATACCTTCTTTCAAAATTTTTCTCGCGCGGTGAAGCCGTTGCTGAACCGCACTGATCGAAAGAGAGTGCGCGGAAGCAATATCACGAATGTCCGTGTTATCTATGTAGTAGGCAACGACAATATTGCGGTAATCGCTTTTGATGAAGGCCAGCTCACGTCTGAGCAGGGCCATCTGCTCGGAATGGATGATTTCACCCACAACATTTTCGCTTTCATCCTCGATCTCATAATCTCCGATATCGGCACCGGTTACCGACTCGGCATGATCATGCTTGTTCTTGGCCCATACACAGTAGCGGTTGCGTGCGATCTGCCAAACCCACGCGGAAAAGCTCGTGGGAATCGTCCCCCTGTTCAAGGCCGTGATGATCTGCAGGGCAATATCCTGCGACAGATCCTCTGCTTCGATTTGATTCCCCGTCTTTTTCAAGCAGAAATAGAACAGCTTTTCCATATAGTTCTCGGCAAATTCCTTCAGCAACCGATCGCACATTCCATTCGTTTCTTGCATTTCCTCGCCTCCTTTCATCCATATAGTGTGGCATTTTGAAATTTGCTGACATGGTTTTTTCAAATTTTAAGATTATTATAGCATATTTTTTTGCATTTGTCTATACGAAGCCGCCGAGGGCGACCTATTACGGTTGCTCTCGGCGGCTGATATATTACTTATAGATGAACGCGCCGACGGACTTGATGCTGTTCCCATCGTAGGTCAGCCACCCGTTTTGCAGGGCCTGCTCCACAACGTAGCCCCGCTCCATGCCGGGAGCCTCCGCAAACAGATCGTAGATCTCATCACGCAACGCGGCCAGCTTGGTCTTCAGCGCGGGATCGTCCGAACCCACCGCGGCTCTGTCGAAGATGACCAGGTTGGGGAGGACGGTCCCGTTTCCCACCTTGAGATAGCCGTATTCCAGGAGCTTATCCAGGTAGAACTGCTCGGCCTGATCGATCTGATCCGTGCAGACCAGCCACAGGTTATAGGTTTCCTGCCAACTCAGATGCATAGGGGTCAGATCGCACAAACAGCGATAGCCAAATTTATACTGGCCGAAATCCACGTCACGGGTCACTTTTTCGTCCTTGTATAAAAGATACCCGTGCTCGCCGACGAAATCGGGTGCGTCAAAATCGCAGATCTCGTAGCCCGTCACGATCCAGGAGCCGCCGTCGGGACGTTCAGGATACACAAGATCCCACTTGTGGTCTCCAATTTTTTCATGGGCTCCGGCTTCCAGACAATCATAGGCACGAACCAGCAGAGCCCATTTCGCGTTCTCATATCCGATAAAGCGATCATTGACCTTTGCTCCGTCCTCCTTGATGTAGATGTCGATCATTTCGCAGATTTTCTCGGCCAGGGGTTCCTGAACTCGCAGATTTCTTTCAAACTCAGCCTTCTGTTCTTCCCTGCCGACGATACGAAAATCGGTCAGATAGCGATCCCCTTCCTTGCGCAGGAACTGCTCTCTTACCAAAAATTCCAGCTCGTCCTCCATATAAGGCAGGGCAATCCCCAATTCAAGGGACAAATCCTCCGCGGTTTGAGGATTTTCATACGCTGTCAGAAAAATATTCTTATACAGCAAATGCGTAAGGATCGACCAGGGTTGCCCCTTCTTTCCATCCCTACCATTCTGATCAAAGCCGATCTGCTCCGGCTTATAGCTTCTCACTCCGAACTCTCTTGCCATATCCATACCTTCTTTCAAAATTATTCTCGCGCGGTGAAGCCGTTGCTTGACCGCGGGTTCCGAAAGGGACAGTGTCCTTGCAATGTCACGAACACTCAGGTTATCTATGTAGTAAGCCACCACGATATGGCGGTACTCACTCTTGATGAACGCCAGCTCCCGCCGAAGCAGTGACAACTGTTCACTGTGTATCATTTCATCCAGGATATTCCCGCTCTCGTCCGCGATCTCATAGTCGCTGATGTCGGAACCGGTTACCGACTCCAGACGTCTATGCTTCTTGTCTGCCCACACGCTGTAGCGATTGCGTGCGATCTGCCACACCCAGGCCAAAAAATTGGTCGGTACCGTACCTTTGTTCAGTGCCGACAGGATTTGGAGCGCAATATCCTGGGACAGGTCCTCGGCTTCGGTGTGGTTCCCTGTTTTTTTCAGGCAGAAGTAGAACAGCTTTTCCATATAATTTTCGGCAAAGTCTCGGATCAGCTCATCGCGTTTTGCATTCATCTCTTGCATGTCATCGCCTCCTTTCATCCGTATAGTGTGGCGTTTTTGAATTTGGTGACAGAGCTTCTGAAAAAATTATAGCACAAATTTATGAATTCATCGCGCCCCCGAAGGTAAATTTTCCTCAAAATGTATGCTCCCGCCCAAATCATCCCATACTAACCCCATCAAACAGGCAGCCGTAAGGCGCGCGGTCAAACCGCAGAAAGGCAGGTACTCTATGACAAAACCCCAGATTCTGAAATGTTGCGGGCGGGAGATTCTTGACTCCCGCGGCAATCCCACCGTGGAGGCCACCGTGGTGCTGACCGACGGCACCGTAGGGGTAGCCAGCGTACCCTCGGGGGCCTCCACGGGCATCTACGAGGCCGTTGAGTTGCGGGATGACGAGAAGGGGCGCTACGGCGGCAAGGGGGTCAAGGAGGCGGTCTGCAACGTCTGCGACATTCTTTCCCCCGCCCTGTCGGGGATGAATGCCTCGGATCAAGAGGAGGTGGACCGCGCCATGCTCCGCCTGGACGGCACCGACAACAAATCCAAGCTGGGTGCCAATGCCATGCTGGCGGTCTCTCTGGCCACGGCGCGGGCGGCGGCTAACTGGTATCGGATGCCCCTCTACCGCTATCTGGGTGGTGTGGAGCCCCACCGCCTGCCCATTCCCATGATGAACGTCCTCAACGGCGGGGCTCACGCCTCCAACAACTTGGACGTCCAGGAATTCATGATTGTCCCCGTGGGGGCGGAGTCCTTTGCCGAGGCTCTACGGTGGGGGAGCGAAATTTATCACGCGCTTGGCCGCTTGCTGAAGGCCGACGGACTTTCAACCGCTGTGGGCGACGAGGGCGGCTTTGCTCCCGATCTCGCGTCGGACGAAGCGGCTATCGACTATCTTGTCCGCGCCATTGAGTCGGCGGGGTATGACACTGAGCGGGTCAAGATTTCCCTGGACGTAGCGGCATCGGAATGGTACGCAGGGAGCCGCGATGCGGCGGGAAATATGGAAAAGACCTTATCGGGCAACCGAAAGCAGGAGCTCTACACCCTCCCCAAGGCGGGGTCCACCTTGACTCGCGAGGCGTTGATCGAGAAGTGGGCGAGTTACTGCGACCGATTCCCCATCCTGTCCATCGAGGACGGGCTGGATCAGTCCGACTTTAGCGGTTGGGCCGAGATGACGGCACGGCTGGGGAGTCGGGTCAAGCTGGTGGGAGACGATCTGTTCGTGACCAACACCGCCCGACTCCAGCAGGGCATCGAGGCGGGGGCCGGAAACACCATCCTCATCAAGCCCAACCAGATCGGGACTCTGTCCGAGACCCTGGAGGTCATCCGCACAGCGCGGGATGCGGGGTACGCCCACATCCTGTCCCACCGTTCGGGGGAGACCGAGGACACCACCATCGCGGATATTGCGGTGGCCACGGGGGCACCGCTGATCAAGTCAGGGGCACCTTGCCGCACCGATCGGGTGGCGAAGTACAATCGGCTTTTGCGAATTGAGGGCTCCTTGGGAAACAGTTGCTTTGGTTTTGAGGGTTAATGCAAACAGAAAACGGGTGGCTCGCAGCTGCGGGTCACCCGTCTATTCTCTTTGTGGGCCTTACTGCGTCAAAGGGGAGTGCGTGCCGCCCGTCCTTATGGCGGATGAGAAGCACCATTTCCTCCCCGTCGGGGCACTCGTAGACCTCCTTGGCGCAGAGATGCTTCCCTTCAAAGACCGCGATACGCACCCGCCCGTCGTCCTCCCAGGGGAGGGCATCGATGCGGCTTTCAGGGTCAGCACCTGTGCTGACAAACAGCTCGTCAATGGACACCCCGAACACGTCGGCCATGGCGGGGAGCAGGGAGACGTCGGGGCAGGAGATCTGGCGCTCCCACTTGGATACGGCCTGGGAGGTGACCCCCAAACGGTCGGCGAGCAGCTCCTGGGTCAGTCCCGTGGTACGTCGAAGTGCGGAAATATTCTCGCCCAATCGGGAAAAATCGTATTTCATGGTAAGGGATTCCTTTCAAAGGTGTTACGGCAAGCAGGCCGCGTCCTGTATATTGTACCATACGGGGCGGGGGTTTGGCAAGCAACCGATGGTTGTTTTTTTGGTATTCGTCATATATTTCGGCACAACAAAAGCACATCCGTGACCGTACATACGTGCGCTGTATCATAAGGTTGATACTCCGTATGAGTACGATGACAGGTGTGCTGGTGGAAAGGAAGCGCGGTTTGGGGCCGCTCTTTATGGTGCCCTCTTATTATACTACAAAAGCTCTCATTTGTAAATATCCAAATTGCACAAATGAGAGCAAAAAAATTTTTTCTGTCGAATAACAATATCTTGGGTCATCTTATAAAGAAACAGCCATAAACAATCAAAAGACCGTTTTCGGGAAATGCCTGTCTTGTTTTTTCATGAAAGACATAATTTTTTATTTTTTTCAAAAAAAGGGTTGACAAATTCACAGGAATGTGCTATACTTAGCGAGTACTGAAAAGCATATGCGGTGTTAGCTCAGCTGGATAGAGTGCCTGGCTACGAACCAGTAGGTCGGGGGTTCGAATCCCTTACACCGTGCCAGAAAAAAGCACATATTTGTCTACCAAGACAAATATGTGCTTTTTTCAACGAAATAAATCCCTTGCGGGATTTGTGAAATGCACTGCGTGCGTGAAATACGCTCCGCGTGTGAAATGCGCTGCGGCGCGTTAGGGGATTTATTTCATTTCACATTGCGACGAAGGAGCAATATTTCACAATTCACGAAGTGAATTATTTCACATTCGGCGTGAGTCGAATATTTCACTTGAAAAGCTAACGAAATTATGTTATAATAAAAGCAGAAAGGCGGTGTTACTATGGCAGATTCAAAACTTCGAGACCTATCCACAGATTTTGCGGTTAAAGTCATTAAAATGTGTGACAGCATAAAAGGGCACTATTCTCTAGTAAATCAGTTGGAACGTTCGTCTACTTCTATCGGAGCAAATATTCACGAAGCGAATTATGCTCATAGCAAAGCCGATTTTGTTGCCAAATTTCAAATTGCGCTGAAAGAGTGCTATGAAACGGAATATTGGCTTGAATTATTTGTAAAATCCGAATTGCTTGATCGAGAGGTCGCGAAAGATTTGTACAGTCAATGTGGTACAATCCGCAGGATGTTAATTTCATCAATCAATACTGCAAAGGAGAACGGAAAATGAAAAAACTGTTATGTGTCATTTTTACTTGCGTAGTTTTGCTGTCTTTTTCCTCTTGCTCGTTAGTGGAAAGATTTGCGGGGGATATGAGCCAACTCGATTATGACGAAGATCATAATTTGTTGTATAACGATAATGCTTATTATCGTGCTGATGATCGTTTTGAGGTGAGAACAGGCGAGAACGATAAAGTTATTGAGCTTGGTTGGCAATCTCAGTTTCCCTTCTTTCCCGATATGCACTACTACGCTTTTGATGAGGATAATCCGTTATTCATTTTTTGCGAAAATAGAGAATCTACGTTGTACACTAAAGGTGTATACGTAAGATCGGATTACGATCTTTATAACAAAGTATATACTGTAGAGAACTCTAATATTGAGATTCCTCTTGTATCGGCTATGACGCAAAGTGATGTTGAAACTACAGCGATCGATCACGAAACGTATATATACCTGAAAATGTTTTTGAAAGATGATCCTCGCATACAAATAGAACTATCGGGTCCATATCAATATGACGATAATTGGTATTTTATACATACGGGCGAAACTTGGCTTATAAGCGATGAGTTCGTTGCAATGCTAAAAGCAAATAACATTGTAAGCGAATGAATCTCTGTTTCCTTTGATGTAAGTCGCATCAGACACCTTTTGTTCGTTTTTACCTCACTTAGACACCTTTTCACTCGTTTAAGGCAACAGAAAAGCCCGGGGCAATCGCCTTGGGCTTTTCTATTGTAGCTCTTTTTCGGCATGCGGCAAGAAAGCATTGACATTCCGCGACATGTGTGGTACAATGAATCGAATCTTTTTTTCATGAAACCTTTTTTGAAACGGAAAGGGGCCTTATGAAACACCTTATTTTTGATTTTGGTCAGGTTTTGGCTCATTTTGAGCCTTCCTACATGGTGGGGGTATACGTCACCGATTCCGGCGACTCGGAGCTTTTGCAGGAGGTCGTATTTGACCGACTGTACTGGGATCGTCTGGATGCCGGTACCATCACCAACGAGGAAACCATGGAGTCCATCAAGGCTCGCCTCCCCCGGCGATTGTGGGATGTGGCCAACACCATCTACTACAGCTGGATCTACAATATTCCCGAAATGGAGGGAATGCGGGAGCTGATTCTCCACGTCAAAGAGACGTATAAGGTGGATACCTACCTACTCTCCAACATCTCCCACTACTTTGCCGATCACGCCCATGAGATCCCCATTCTTTCCTTGATCGATCATCCCGTGTACTCCTCCAAATGCGGTTTCGTCAAGCCCTCCGCCGAAATCTACCGCTACATTTGCGCCACCTATGGTCTGACACCCTCCGAATGCCTTTTCGTGGACGACCGCGCCGACAACGTGGAGGCCGCAGAGAGGATGGGCATTCACGGGTACCTGTTTGACGGGGATGCTGAGAAACTGCGGGCGTATCTGGATGAGATATTGCAATAGGAGCTGCGACACAACTCAAAAAGTCGGCTCGACCGCTTGAGCCTGCGGTCGAGCCGACCTTTGGGGGTTTATTCAGAAACAAAATCCATCCAGCGTAACAAAGGTTTTATTCGCCAGCTCACTGTGGCAGAACCCCGCCTCGACCTCGGCCTTCATGAGATAGCCCAGGCCGCTCCAGCCCCAGAAGGGGGAGAGACCCTGGCCTGCTCCGGTCTCGCCATTGTAGTATTCGCGAAGGTCCACCTCGCTGACCACCAGCTCGAAGGTCTTATCGGCCAGCTCGCGGGCAACGTCGGTGTAGCCGTAGCGCAAAAGGCCGCGGAAGACCATATAGTTGGTGGGGATCCAGGTGGAGCCCATCCAGGTGGATTCGTTGCCGTGCTTTTCCTGGTGGTAGTCCGGCTCGGATTTGGACCAGGTGGCTACGGGATAGTTGGTCCAAAACTCGTTGGGGTTGAGCAGATGCTCCTTGACCAGCCGCTCGGCGCGGTCTGCGGGGGCGGCTCCCACCCACAGAGGGATGAAGCCGGCCACAGACTTGACCTTATTGAGCTTCCCTGTTTTCTCACTGCGATCGTAGTAGAAGCCGTCCTCCTCGTCCCAGAATACTTCGTTGATCTTGGCTTTCAGCTCCTCGGCGTGGGCAGTAAATCCAACGGCTTCGCCGTCCTTGCCGATGGCTTTGGCGATCTCGGCCATGGCCTCCAGCTCACGGACCAGGTAGCAGTTGAGGTCCACGCCCTCGTATTCCCGCACGTTGGCATACCCCAACCGGCGGCCCTGGTTGTCCATGCCGCTGTGGTCCGAGCCGTCCCAATAGCAGAGGCCGTTGCCGTCGCTGTCCCAGGTGAACCAGTGGTCCAGGTACTTTTTCAGGCGGGGATAGTATCGCTCCCCTGCCAGCCATCGGAAGTCTTGTAGCTGGCGGGAGCCCAGCAGGGCCGTCTGGGCCAGGAAGGGCTTAAAGTGGTGGGTTTCGCGGACGTTGACCGCCGCGCGGGAAATAAAACCGTCGGCGCGCTGGGTGTCCAGGAAGGTCTCCACGTTGTTACGGCAGTATTTGGCCACTCCGAAATGAGAGAGGAACAGGGTCTCAAAATAGAGATCCCAGTCGTAGAGCTCGTGGATAGCGTAGCCCGTCACGCACTCGCGGCGGTTGATGTAGACGATACCTTTGTTTTTGATGTTATCCAGGATAGCCTGTATTTTGGGGATCACCGTCTCTTTTGTGTCTCTGCCGAGGAAATCCGGCACGGTATAGTCTTGAATGTTCATAGTCATTTCCTGCTTTCTGAAGGGTGGTTATATTATACCATGGGCGAGCGTATCTGTCAATCGGATCGTACAGACTTCACAGGAGTTTTTGCCTCGGATGATTGACTTTTTGGCAAGATCGTGCTATAATAGGAGCATCAAGCAACAAGGAGTCTACCATGCGCCGATTCGTTTTCCGCATTATGGTCATCTGTACAGCCCTGCTCACCGCCTGCACCCCCACTGATGATTTCGAGGCGGGCCGTCCCGTGGACCGGGAGGAGCTTGCTTCCCTATCCGCCGAGCTGTTCACAAAGGAAGTCGAGCCCGACACGGATGACGGCTTCCACACTCGCGAGGTTGTCTATTGGACCGAAGGCGGAACGGTTTATCATCACGACAGGGCTTGCTACCACTTGAAGCGGGCGGAGAACGTGATTTCCGGCTCGGTTAAGCACGCCCACAAGGAAGGAAAAGATCGTGCCTGCGCAACCTGCGCGGGCGATTGACCGAGGAGGTAACCATGAAGAACGACGAACGAAAGCCCCTTTCCAAAGCAATCGTTTTGCAGGAATTACAGAGGGAATATAAGGGACTTTTCATTATGGACCTGGCCATTTCTTTTGGCCTCGCAGGGATCGGTTTGATTGCCGTTGCCATAATCTCCCTGTTCTGGCATATATCCGTTGCCGTCAAGATCATCGGACTCCTATTCTGTCTGCCATTTTGGGGATGTGCGGTTTATTTCTTACTTCGAGGGCTCTGCAAACGTCTGAGGAATTGGCGGGATCTTGATTCGGATTGTCTCCGCATTGAGATTGACGAGGTCTCATCCAAAAGCACCGAAATACGGCAAAGCCGCAGCGGGAATCCCATCACGTTCCACCTATTGGACCTGAGCAGGCACGGCTCCCACTCCATAAGCGAAGCGGTCTGGACGGTCACCTCGGAGGGTGACTCGGTATACGTGGCCGTGTTGATATGGGAAAAGCCAACGGTCGTGGGCGTTTATCCCGCACTGACCCATAAGCTGATCGAGCCATGACGATTGGAGAATAACCAACCATCTACTACTTGCTTTTTCGTTTGGAGGATGCGTCTTCCCGATGGATTTCTTCACTTGTGCAACCGCTTCCGATGCAGGAATATCAAAAGAACCCAACAGGCGCGGCCCGTTGGGTTCTTTTCTTACGCATCAAATTCCCCACGCAGAATGGCGCAGGTTCCGATGGTGCGGTATTTTCCTTTGATCTTCATGGATTCGCGGGCAAAGCCCTCAAAGGTCATGCCCACCCGCTCCATGAGGCGACGAGAGGCATCGTTCCCCAGAATGAAGCGAGCCTCAATGCGGTGGAGAGACAGCTCCTCAAAGCCAAAGGCCAGGACGCGGCGGACGGCCTCGGTGGCAAGGCCCCTTCCCTGGTAGGATGGGTTCAAAACGTAGCCAATTTCAGCAGAGTCGGCGGGACAATTAAAGGAAGTAAAGCCGCAGGTACCGATCATGCGGCCATCATTCTTGCAGATGACCGACCAATCGTAGAAATCTCCCGTGCGGTATCGTTGGCCGACGTAGATCAGATACTCCCTCGTCACGTCCTCGGAGGTGTGCGGATCCCAGGTCAGATACTCGGTCACCGAAGGACGCCGGGCGTATTCGTACATATCCGCCGCATCCGACACCCGCATACTCCGCAGGATCAGCCGCTCGGTCTCCAGGGTAGGAATATGGGAGAAAAGGCGGTAGATCAACTCTTTTTTCATATAGCGGCCCCTCGCTTCACAATAACATTCGAACGCCTGCTATTATAACATATTTGAATGTTTTTGACAAGGGGGGCGAAAGATTTTCATGAAAAAACTTTGTTTTTGCAGGAAACAGGTGACAAAACATATTTTTTGTGATATAATAAAAGGGGACCTCTAAATATTCAGCGTGCGGAGAGCGGCGAGAAGATTTTTTGTCAGACGCAACAAAAGTCCGCGCGCGTAGTGGAGTCTACGCGAAGG
>SVRS01000023.1 GCA_015064695.1 Oscillospiraceae bacterium
GTTCTTGTTTGCACCGACGGTACCGTTGGTGCAAACAAGAACTCCATCAAGATCATCGGTGACCACACCGACAAGTATATCCAGGCATACTTCCAGTATGACTCCAAGAAGACCAACGGTATCACCATCTCCCACCTGAGATTCGGTGACACCCCCATCAAGTCTCCTTACTACATCAATAAGGCTGACTTCGTGGCTTGCCACAACCAGGCTTACATCTCCCGTTACGACATCGTACAGGATATCAAGCCCGGCGGTACCTTCCTGCTTGACTGCAACTGGTCTGCTGACGAGCTGGATGCAAACCTGCCCTCCGCTGTGAAGCAGTACATTGCCAAGAACAACATCAAGTTCTACACCATCAACGCTACCAAGCTCGCTCGCGACCTGGGTAACGCCAAGGTTAAGAACACCGTTCTGCAGTCCGCATTCTTCGCTCTGGCAGCCATCCTGCCCGCAGCCGAGGCTGTTGACTACATGAAGTACATGGCCACCAAGTCCTACCTGAAGAAGGGCCAGGCCATCGTTGACCTGAACCATGCCGCTATCGATGCCGGTGCCGGTGCTTACACCCTCATCGACGTTCCCGCTGCTTGGGCTACCTGCGCTGATGACGCTCCCGCTACTGTCGCTGCTTGCGACCGCGCTGATCTGGGTGCATTCGTCAACAACGTTGTAACTCCCGTCAACGCTATGAAGGGTGACAGCCTGCCCGTATCCGCCTTCGTGGACTACGTGGACGGTACCTTCCCCCAGGGCTCCGCTGCCTTCGAGAAGCGCGGCGTTGCCGTTATGGTTCCTACCTGGAATCCCACCAAGTGCGCTCAGTGTAACAACTGCTCCTTCGTATGTCCTCACGCCGCTATCCGTCCTTACGCTCTGGATGCTGACGAGGCTGCGAATGCTCCCGAGTCCACCAAGTTCACCGCTAAGATGACCGGTAAGGGCTGCGAGGGCTACAAGTTCACCATCGCCGTTTCTCCTCTGGACTGCATGGGCTGTACTCTCTGCGTGAAGGCTTGTCCCGTCAACGCTACCGCTGAGAAGAAGGCCGCTGCCGCCGGCGAGAAGGTTAAGCCCGAGGATCTGGCCATTTACATGGTTCCCCAGGCTCAGGAGTCCGAGCAGCAGGCTGCTTTCGACTACTGCGTTGCTAACGTCTCCTCCAAGGCTCTGCCCTTCGCTGACAACACCGTTAAGGGCTCACAGTTCAAGCAGCCCCTGCTCGAGTTCTCCGGCTCCTGCGCAGGCTGTGCCGAGACCTCTTACGCTCGTCTGGTTACCCAGCTCTTCGGTGAGAGAATGTATATCTCCAACGCTACCGGTTGCTCCTCCATCTGGGGTGGCTCCGCTCCCGCAACTCCTTACACCGTAAACCGCGAATCCGGCAAGGGTCCCGCTTGGGCAAACTCCCTGTTTGAGGATAACGCTGAGCACGGTTTGGGTATTGCTCTGGGTCAGAAGGCTGTCCGTGAGAAACTGATGGGCCAGGTTGAGGCTATGATGAACTCCGATAAGGCTTCCGAGGACTTCAAGGCTGCCGCTAAGGCATACTTCGAGACCAAGGATGACGGTAAGGCTAACGAGGCCGCTACCAAGGCTCTGATCGTCGAGCTGGAGAAGGCTGCTGAGGCAGGTTGCCCCGTAGCTCCCGCTATTCTCGCCGAGAAGGAATTCCTGAACAAGAAGTCCGTATGGATCTTCGGTGGTGACGGTTGGGCTTACGATATCGGCTTCGGCGGTCTGGACCATGTCCTGGCTACCGGCGAGAACGTCAACGTCTTCGTATTCGATACCGAGGTTTACTCCAACACCGGTGGACAGGCTTCCAAGTCCTCCAACATCGGTCAGGTGGCTCAGTTCGCCGCTGCAGGTAAGGCTATCGGCAAGAAGAATCTGGCTGAGATCGCTATGTCCTACGGCTACGTCTACGTCGCTCAGGTTGCTATGGGCGCTGATATGAACCAGCTCCTCAAGGCTCTGACCGAGGCTGAGGCATACAACGGTCCTTCTCTGATCATCGGCTACGCTCCTTGTGAGATGCACGGTGTGAAGGGCGGTATGCAGAACTGCCAGCTTGAAATGAAGAAGGCTGTCGACGCCGGCTACTGGCATATGTTCCGCTACAATCCTACTCTGGAGAACAACAAGCTGACCGTTGACTCCAAGACTCCTACCGGTGATTACACCGCATTCATCAAGTCCGAGAACCGCTACGCTCGTCTGGCTGCTTCCAACCCCGAGCGTGCTGAGGTTCTGTTCGCTAAGGCTGAGGCTTCTGCCGCTGCCAAGTACGACAGACTTGAGAGAATGAAGAAGCTCTACGAGTAATAGCGTACCGAACTGAAATATTCAATTCCCCCTGCTTCGGCAGGGGGAATTTTTTTGGGGCGCGAGGGAAGCGCTCCTTTGTGATGGATAGACGCTTATAATACGAATCCTTGATAAAAGCATTGAAAAAAGTGCGTGCCTCCGGCGGCTTAAACCCTTCTTTGAAAGCCTCCTCGCGTTGCATGGTTTCATGATCCTTCAGATACACTTTTTCACTTTATATTTCATTCAAAAAAAATTTACAATTCTCAAACTCCCCCTATTTTATCCATAAAACGGCATACATCGCAAAAACATTTGAAACAGGGGTTGATTTTTTCGTAATTATATGTTATAATAAATTAATTATATATATACGCGCGCGTGTGCGAGGCATACCGGACATCCTTCGATCCACCCACTGCGCCGATATGAAAGTGAAAACAAACGATACAGAAAGGAAACACCAATGGCCTATCTCGACGAAATTTCTCAGGTCTGGCATCTGGTACGGGAGACATTCCGCCCCGAGCTGAGCGATGTGATCACCGACCTGTGGCTCGGCGGCCTGGAAGTCATGGATTTTCAAGGCTCCACCGTCACCCTGAAAGCCGAATCTGAGGTCAAGATCCGCGTCGTTACCTCCAAATACAAAGCCGAAATCGAAAAGCGTTTTTCGGAAATGCTGGGCTTTGACGTAAGCCTGCATCTCGTCTGCACCGATGCTCCCAAAATTCCCAATGACGAGCCCGGTATTCTGCAAAGAGAGCCCGTTCATACGCAACCCGATCCCGAGATCGAGACCGAGACCGAGCCCGAATTCGACGGTCTTTTGCCTACCTCCAATATGGATAACTCCTTCCGTCCCGGCGGGATCGGCTCCACCCTTCCTCCCTTTAATTTCGAATACACCTTCGAAAACTTCATCGTGGGCTCCTCCAACAAGTTTGCCCACGCCGCCTGCTTGGCAGTAGCCGACCGACCTGCCCAGGCTTACAATCCCTTGTTCATATACGGCCCCAGCGGATTGGGTAAGACTCACCTTCTATACGCCATCACCAACGAGCTGAAAAAGAAGATCAACAACGTACGGGTCATTTACATCAAGGGCGAGGATTTCACCAATCAGATGATCGATTCTCTGTCCCGACAGGCTATGAACGAATTCCGGGATAAATACCGCTCCTGCGACGTACTTCTCATCGACGATATTCAGTTCATTGCGGGAAAGACCTCCACGCAAGAGGAGTTCTTCCATACGTTTAACGCCCTTCACGAGGCAGGCAAGCAGATTATCATGACCTCTGACCGTCCTCCCCGCGAGATCAAGACCTTGGAGGATCGACTCAAGACCCGCTTTGAATGGGGATTGATCGCAGATATTCAGCCTCCGGATCTGGAGCTTCGTACCGCGATCATCAAGAAGAAGGCGGATCAGGTCAACGTATCCATTCCCGACGAGGTGCTGTCCTTCCTGGCGGAGAATCTGCGCTCCAACATCCGTCAGATAGAAGGTGCCATCAAGAAGCTGGGAGCCAAGAGCTTCCTGACAGGCCGCCACGTGACTATGGAGCTTGCCAGAAGCTGCATTTCCGAGCTATTGGGCGGCGCCGAGCCTGTAACCGTGACGGTGGATAAGATCTTTGCATCCATTCAAAAGAAATATAACATCAAGCGGGAGGATATCGTTAGCTCCAAGCGTACCAAGGATATCGCCAACGCCCGCCACATCACGGTCTACACCATCCGCTCGGTGACGGATATGTCCCTGCCCAACATTGGTAAGGTCATTGATCGCGATCACTCCACCGTGCTTTCCTCCATTGAGGCCGTAGAAAAGAAAATGGCTCAGAATCCCGTTTATCGCGCCGAAATCGAGGAGCTGGTCAAAGAGATCAAGGGAAGCTAACGAAACGACCTGTTGAAAATATCCCCCTTTCCCACATGTTTTCCCCACGTATTTCGATTCTACTGTGGATTTTCCACTCACTTTTCCACAAGCTGTTGAAAACTGTGTGGAAAAGGCAGAGTTTTACACAAGTCTTTCCAAAATTCTTTGTGGATTTTTCTAAAACTCTCTTGGGACAAGACAAAATCGCGTCAGCTTCATCCTTTTTGTAGATGTGGAGATGTGGAAAATCCCATGAGAAGCCTGTTTATAAAAATTATTTTCAACCATTCTTCCACATCCTCTTGTGGACAAGCTAAGCGGGGTTTTCCACCAAAATAGTCAGGATTTTCTCCACAACGACAGGCATCGCGGCCCGGAAAGCTCCTAAAAAGCCTATTTCTCCCTTTTTCGTCAAACAAATGCCTGTTTTCCCTTACGTTTCCACACGGTTTCCCGACCTTTACCACATGTCCGTAGAGTGTCGTCGGAAAAATTTTCTTTATTTGACAAGGGAAATTTCAATTTCCACAGTTTCCACCTCCCCTACAAATACTACTTCTGGTATTCTCTTGTATTCTTATGTGACGTATCTTTTTGATAAACGCGCGTGCGCGCGACTTCGCCGCATAAAGCGGCGACATCGGACATAGGCTTTTGTACGAGGAAGCTTTTCAAAAACTATGTCGTCGCCTTCTGCGCGCCGAATATGCAGAGGTTCCCATAAATTTATCAATCAAAAGGAGATCCTATATGAAGATCGTATTCCGAAAGGATATCATAAGCGCCGCTGTGTCACCTCTGATGAGTGGCGTATCCACCAAAATGACCTTGGCAGCCACAGAGGGCATTCTCATCGAGGCCACGCTGCCCAACGTCTGCATCATGACTACCTACGACATTGAAAAGGGCGTTCGAATCTCGGTAGAGGCCGACGTCATCGAGGCCGGCGCGGCCATTATCAGTGCCTCCAAGCTGAGTCAGATCGTGCGCGTAATGGATGGCGGCGACATTACGTTGGTGGTAGACGAAAAGAACTGCGCCACCATTTTCAGCGGCCGCTCCTCCCACACGCTGACGGCTCTTCCCGCCGGAGATTTCCCTGAAGTTCCCCGTCTGACCTCCACTCAGGGCTTTACTGCTCCGCAGCGCGTTGTGCGCAACATGATGGGCAAGTGCACCTATGCTATGGGTGTAAACGATCAGCGTCCCGTTCTCAACGGCCTGTTCTTCTCGGTTACCGATGGCCGTCTGCATATGGTATCCTGTGATTCCTTCAAAATGGCTACCTGTGCTACCGAGGCTGACCTGGTTGGTCTGGACGGAAGCGAAGCCGCGGAAGACGCGAATTTCATTCTGCCCAACAAATCGGTAAGTGAGCTGTATAAGCTTCTGAACGATAAGGACGAGGAGGCCCTGGTCACGGTTTATACCACCCGTAAGAATATTATTTTCGTTATGGGAGACATTACCTTCTTCTCCAAGCTCATCGAGGGCGAATACATCGATTACAACCGTATCATTATGCGGAATCACCGCATTTTCCTGTCCATGGACAGAGAGGCCTTCATTTCGGCGCTGGAGCATGCGGCTCTGATTACCGAGGAGAAGGTAGCGGGCAGCGTTCGCTCCCACGTGCGTCTGGAGACGGAGGGCAATATTCTTAAGATCTCGGCAACCTCGGGCACCGGATCGGCCTATGACGAGGTGGCCGTTGTCCACGAGGGTGACGACATCACCATTGCTTTTAACAACCGCTATCTCATCGATAGCCTTCGCGCCTGTAATGCGGATCGCATCAAGATCTCCATGTCCTCGCCGCTGACCAGCATCAACATCGAGCCTGATGACGATGATTGCAAGGATGAGGATCTGTTCATGCTCCTTCCCGTGAGAATGAAGGAGTGATCGGGGAGCGAGGAGAGCGAGGGGCTCTGACACCCCACACCGCTTGCGGAGGGTGTCATTCGCTACCGTGTCGCCGCTTTGCTAACCATCGTTTGAACCTTTTTTAAAAAAAATCAAAGCTCCAAAAAACTTGAAATTTGTTGTAGAGACCGGCATCCTCGACGGTCCTTTACGAGAGAAGGTGATCGAAACGGTTTGCAATAAAATCGAAATACAGAATTTTCGGAATATAGAATCGGCTTCGGTCACGTTTACCGACGGCGTCAATCTCCTTCATGGGGACAACGCCCAGGGAAAAACCAATCTGCTGGAGGCCATCTACTTTACGGCCCTGGGAAAGAGCTTTCGCCCCGCCAAGGAGGCTGAGCTGATCCGATTCGGAGAGGACAAGGCCTGTATTCTGAACGAATTTCGGGATTCTATCCGCCGACAGACGTTATCCGTAACCTTGTTTTCCGGACGAGCCCGTCGGCTCGTGGAGCAGAATGGACTGAAGGTGGACAAGATGTCCGATATGGTGGGGGCGTTTCGGGTGGTTCTGTTCTGTCCCGAGCATCTTTCCTTGATCCAGGGAGGCCCCGAGCTGCGGCGCAGCTATCTGAACGTGGCGCTCTCCCAGCTCCGTCCCCTGTACCTGCAAGCCCTCCAGCGCTATAATCGCATTTTGAAGGAGCGCAACGCCCTGCTCAAGCGGGCGCCCGAGGATATGGCTACCTTCCGCACTACGGAGCCCATGTGGTCGGCTCAGCTGGCCCGAGAGGCCGCCGTTGTAACGGTACATCGAGCGCGGTACGTACGGCAGGTCAACGAGCACGTCCGGGCTTGCTTTGCGGATATGATGAAAAAATACGAGGGTGGCGATGAGCTACCCGAGCTGACCTATCTTCCTACGCTGGGAAGCGAATGGATGGGGGGGCGGGGAGATCCCGATGCTCTGTACGAGGATGCAAGAGCGCTTGAGGATCGTTATCTGGAGCTGCTGACGACCCGCCATGACCGCGAGATCGGCGCAGGAGCCACGTTGTGGGGGATACACAAGGATGACGTGAGGATTACCTTGAACGGCCGTCCTGCCCGATTGTACGCCTCTCAGGGGCAACAACGCTCCCTGGCGCTGGCTATGAAGCTGGCAGAGGGTTGGATCTCGGCCCGGGAATCAGGTGGGGATATGCCGGTTTTCCTCTTTGACGACGTCCTGTCCGAGCTGGACGTACACCGCAGAGACTATCTCGTGCGGGAAATGCAGGGAAGACAGGTCATTATGACGGCCTGCGATCCCTCTGCGGCTGATTTTGGGGAGCAGGTCAACCTCATTTCGGTAAAGAACGGCTCCTACGAAAGGAAGGAGGTGTGACGTATGTATCTGCACATTGGAAATCAGATCAACATTCGGGAGAGGGATATCGTGGGTATTTTCGATGCTGATCGTACCACGACCTCCTGGATCACGAGAAAATACCTGTCCGAGGCCCAGAAAAAGGAGCTGGTACAGGCAGCGAACGAGGAGATTCCAAAATCCTTCGTGCTGTACCGCGACAGGCGGGACGGACAGTACAAAATATATTTTTCCCAGCTCTCCACGTCGGCGCTCTGCGGGCGCATGAACAGCGGGGAGGAAAGCTGAAGGATGAATCCTTCCAACGCGTTTTGCGGCTCCTTCCGTCGGTGAAACGGCGGTATTCCCCGCAAAACATACCCAAAGAAAGGAAGCTTTCGCTATGCGAAAGTCATGATGTATAGATATGGCTGACATTGAAAATCAAGTTGTAAATCAGGTTGAAGAGGAAGTTAAGTACGACGAGAATCAAATACAGGTCCTGGAGGGTCTGGAGGCGGTTCGTAAGCGTCCCGGTATGTACATCGGTACCACCTCCATCCGCGGTCTGCACCATCTGGTCTACGAGATCGTGGATAACTCCATCGACGAGGCGTTGGCGGGCTACTGCGATAAGATCGAGGTCGTGATCAATCCCGGCAACAGTATTACCGTTACCGACAACGGCCGCGGCATTCCTGCGGGCATGCACCCCAAGGAGGGCATTCCTACTCCCGAGGTGGTCTACACCATTCTCCACGCCGGCGGTAAGTTCGGCGGCGGCGGCTATAAGATCGCCGGCGGTCTTCACGGCGTGGGTGCATCGGTGGTGAACGCTCTGTCCGAGTGGGTGGAGCTGGACGATGCCGTGGACGGCCTCCACTATACCGAGCGCTTTGAGCGCGGCCACGTGGCAAGACCCTTCAAGTGCGAGGGAGAGTCCCCTGACCGTCCCCACGGCGTGAAGGTCACCTTCAAGCCCGACCCCACCATCTTTGAGGAGACCGTATTCGATTACGAGACCCTGCTCCGCCGTCTGCGTGAGCAGTCCTTCCTCAATGCGGGGGTTCGCATCGTCCTGCGGGACGAGCGGGAGACGGATGAAGAAGGCAACTTCAAGGAGGACGATCTCTGCTTCGAGGGTGGTATTCGCTCCTTTGTTACCTTCCTGACCGAGAACAAGCACGCCGATCCCGTCCATGATAAGGTCATCTACATGAGGGGGGAGAAGGGCACCAGCATCGCCGAGATCGCTATGCAGTATAACGATAGCTACGAGGAGATGGTCCAGACCTTCGCCAACAACATGAACACCATTGAGGGCGGTATGCACGAAACCGGCTTCCGTTCGGGTCTGACCCGCGCCATCAACGAGTACGGCCGTAAGGCCGGCGTTCTCAAGGACAGCGATAAGAACCTGTCGGGTGAGGACGTGCGCGAGGGTCTTTGTGCCATCGTATCGGTGAAGCTGGAGAACGCCCAGTTTGAGAGCCAGACCAAGGCAAAGCTGGGTAACTCTGAGATCCGTACCCTTGTGGAGAATACCGTCACCACCAAGCTGGCCGAATTCTTTGAGGAGAACCCCTCTGTGGGACGAGCCATCATTGATAAGGCCTTGGCCGCTTCGAGAGCCCGTGAGGCCGCCAGAAAGGCCAGAGAGGCCACACGCCGCACCGCCCTGTCCGAGGGCTCATCTCTGCCGGGTAAGCTGGCGGATTGCCATGAGAAGAACGCTGAGCTGACCGAGCTGTACCTGGTGGAGGGAGACTCCGCAGGAGGCTCTGCCAAGACGGGACGGAATTCCCGCTTCCAGGCCATTCTGCCTCTGCGCGGTAAGGTGCTGAACGTGGAAAAGACCCGTTTGGACAAGGTCTACGGCAACCCCTCCCTCCTGCCTATCATCCAGGCCATCGGCTGCGGTATCGGCGAGGAGTTCGATATCAATAAGCTCCGCTACGGTAAGATCATCATCATGGCGGATGCGGACGTGGACGGTTCTCATATCCGTATTCTGATCCTGACCTTCCTATTCCGTCATATGCGTCAGCTGATTGACGAGGGACACGTATATTTCGCTCAGCCCCCGCTCTACAAGATCGCCAAGAAGAACAGTAAGAATAACGATGATGCTCGCTACGCCTTCTCGGACGAGGAGCGGGATCAGATCATAGCTGAAATGGGCGGCCACAACATCGAAGCCAGCCGCTACAAGGGTCTTGGTGAGATGAACGCCGATCAGCTGTGGGAGACTACCATGGATCCTGCCACCCGTACCCTTCTGAAGGTCACCGTCGAGGATGCCATGGCCTGCGATGCCATGTTCTCCTTGCTCATGGGTGATAAGGTAGAGCCCCGCCGCGTATTCATTGAGCAGAACGCAAAATTTGCGGAAAATTTGGATATTTGATTAAGCGCAGGGTTTTCCACAGGATTTTCCCACAGCGTGTGGAAAAGTTGTGTGGAAAAAAGGAAAAATTGAAAAAAGTAGCAAAATCGTCATAAAAAAGCACTCTATTTCAAAATAAAAACGTTATTTTGTCGGGATGACAAAAAAGAAAATCGAAAATGTCACTGTTTTGTCTGTGAAATGTCGCAGGCTGCGGTCATTTCGACCGTGGATATGACAAAATACGGGAATCCACAGAAGAAAGTTTTCCACAGGATGTGGGAAACTTTGTGGAAAGATGGACGGACACAAGAGAAAAAATGAAAAAGATCTAATGATGAATAAGGATTTTTTGAATTTCTCATGCCTTGTGGATAACACCAAAGAATCTCAAAAAAACCGGGAAAATCTTGAAATAGACCTGTTGAAAAATGGGATTTTATCGACCGGAAAGTATGGGAAACGACGACAAACAGTTATCCACAACGACAAAACGACGACATTTTACAGAATCAACAAAAATTATTCAACTTGAAGGGAGGTGAACAGGATCAAACATAGATTTTTCATAGTGTGTTTGAGTATCGCGTTGGCGATTTCTCTGTTCACCGGAGTTTTCGCGCTGATGGGGTGGGGATCTCTTTTGCAGGACGTAGGCTCTTCCATTCTATACCCCTTTCAGTGGGTAGCCGCTCAGGTCGAAAACGGCGTGACGGGCTTTATATCCTACTTTCAGGATATACAGGAGCTGCAGAACGAGGTAGAAGCCCTGCGGGAAGAAAACGAATCCTTGAAAAGCGAGCTGGTGAACGCCGAGATCACGGCCGATGAAAATCACTGGCTGTATCGGTATCTGGCTATGAAGGAGGAGCATAGCGACTATCAGCTGTGCGCCGCTACAGTGATTGCCTCCTCATCCTCGGTGGGGATGGGAGGAGAATACGTGACCGAGATTACGCTCAACCGCGGAACTGCCTCGGGTGTCGAGGCGGGCATGCCGGTGGTGACACCTTTAGGACTGGTGGGGGTGGTGGTGGAATCACACATCAATCACTGTCGGGTGTCCACCGTGCTGGATACGTCGGTTTCGGTGGGATCTGTGGTGACGCGATCTTCGGAGAAGGGATTGTGCGAGGGAGATTACACGTTGGTCCATAATGGGCAAACCTCCCTGCGGTACCTACCCGAGGAAGCGGACGTGCAGCCGGAGGATATCGTGGTGACCAGCGGTCTCGGAAGCGTATACCCCTACGGAATTCCCATCGGGCGAGTGGTATCGGTTTCCTCCAATGCCTATAGCCGCACCATCGAGGCGGTGATTCAGCCCTTTAACGATTTTTCGGAGCTGACTCGCGTGGTGATCCTCACCTCCTACGTACATAGCACCGAGGGCGAGGGAAGCGGAGGCGGATCATGAGCCGTTTAATGGGTGACTCCATCCGCTATAAATCGGCAGGAACGGGCAGAAAGGTGATCGTAGAGCAGATCACCATGATCGTTATGCTGTTCTTTACGGGCTGTGCCATGGTCGCGTTGGAGACGACGGTATGTGCTCGAATTCGGATACCCTTGTTCGGATGGTCGGCCGCATCGCCTGCCTTGGGACTGCTTTTCTCCATGGCGGCAGGGTTTCTGTTCGGAGAAAGAGAGGGAGGCATTACGGGACTTCTTTGCGGATGCTTGACCGATGCTGCAGGGATTCATACCGCCGTGGCAAATATGGTGATCCTTCCGCCCCTGTACTTTCTGTGCGGATATGCCTCGGGCATGATCGGAAGGCGGAGGCTGGCTCATAACCTGCCCTCCTTTATGGTATTCTCCCTGGTGGGAGGCGGTATCCGGTGCATTTTGTCCATAGGACTTGCTACCGTGAAGCTGCGTGCCCTTCCTCCTCCCGTATGGGTGTGGAGGGGATTGATTCCCGCCTGGGTATTGACCGTTCTCTTTTCGGCGGTGGTTTACGGCGTGACGTACGGAGAGAAGCGGCTTTTGGAGCCGAAGGGGAATTTTTAAAGCACCTCTTACGGACATATCAGAAAATGACGAATCGATGAAATATTTTGAGGTCCCCTTAAGGCAATACCGCACATGCCTCACCATGCAGGCAGAATGACGGATTTTCGTTTGGAAAAAAGCTTGGAAGCATTGAAATTTCAATCACGGAGATAGAAACATGAGCAAAAAGAAAGAAAGAGAGATGCAACGGGAAAACGAGTGCATACTCTTTGAAAATCAAAAGATCGTAGACGTGAATATGGAGCATGAGGTGAAGAAATCCTTCATCGAGTATTCCATGTCCGTCATCATTTCCCGCGCACTGCCTGACGTGCGCGACGGTATGAAGCCGGGTCAGCGCCGCGTGCTGTACACTATGTACGAGGATCATCTGACCCATGATAAGCCATTCCGTAAATCGGCTACTACCGTCGGTGCGGTGCTGGGCCGGTATCATCCTCACGGTGACAGCTCGGTGTACGGTACCATGGTACACCTGGCACAGCCCTTCTATATGCTGCATCCCCTTATTGAGGGTCAGGGTAACTTCGGTTCCGTGGATGGCGACCCGCCTGCGGCTTACCGATATACTGAGGCGCGCATGGAGAAGATTGCGGCCGAAATGGTGCGGGATATGGACAAGAACGTGGTCACTATGGTGCCCAACTTTGACAATAGCTTGAAGGAGCCCGAGGTTCTGCCCTCCCGATTCCCCAATCTGTTAGTGAACGGCTCCATGGGTATTGCCGTAGGTATGGCCACCAATATTCCTACCCACAATTTGGGTGAGGTCATTGACGCCACCGTTTATCGCATGGAGAATCCCAACTGCGAAATCATAGATCTGATGCAGTTCATTCAGGGTCCTGATTTTCCTACCTACGGTACCATCTACGGCACGAACGGCATCAAGGAGGCTTACCTCACGGGTAAGGGTCATATTATGGTGCGCGCCGCCGCTGAGGTGGACGAGGACAAGCGTCGGATCATCATCACCGAGATTCCCTACGGCGTCAATAAGAGCATGCTCTGCGCCGCTATCGGTGGGTTAGTCAAGGACAAGCGCATCGAGGGCATCACCGAGCTGCGGGACGAGTCCGACCGTAAGGGTATGCGCATCGTCATCGATTACAAGAGAGAGACCAACGGCAACGTCCTGCTCAATCAGCTCTACCGCTACACCCAGCTCCAGGATACCTGTGCCGTCAATATGCTGGCTATCGTGAAAAACGAGCCCAAGGTATTGAATCTGGCGCAGATTCTGGACTACTATATCCAGCACCAGGAATCGGTCATCACCAACCGTGTGAAGTACGATCTGGCTGCTGCTTTGCACGATGCCCACATCTACGAGGGCTACAAGCTGGCGCTGGATAACATTGATGAGGTCATTTCCATCATCCGATCCTCCCCCGATACGCCCACCGCTAAGGTCAATCTGATGAAGCGGTTCGACGGTCCCGTTCGCTCCGGCGAGGAATTGGATCTGGCCGAGTTCGCCGCCGACGAGAACCCCGGCTTGTCCGAGGAGCAGGCACAGGCCATCGTATCCCTTACCCTGGGCCGTCTGTCCGGTCTGGAGCGTCAGAAGATCGAGGATCGGTTGGATGCTCTTCACGCCTCCATCAAGGAATACCGCGAGATTCTGGGGGATATCAACCGCATCAGACAGATCATCAAGGAGGAGATGCTGGATATCAAGACCCGCTACGCACAGCCTCGCCGCACTCGTATTGAGGCCGTGGCCAACGAGATCATCGATGAGGATCTTGTGGAGAAGCAGAACTGCGTGCTGACCCTGACCCATGCAGGCTACATCAAGCGCCAGGCTACGGAGGTCTACTCTGCTCAGCGCCGCGGTGGTAAGGGCATTATGGGTATGGCCACCAAGGAGGAGGATTACATCGAGAAGGTGGTTTCGGTCCACTCTCACTCCACCGTGATGATGTTCACCAACACGGGTAAGGTACAGTGCATCCGCGGCTTCCAGATTCCCGAGGCCTCCAGAACCGCTAAGGGCACCAACGTGGTTAATCTGCTCCAGCTGGCCGAGGATGAGAAGATCACCTCCATGATTGCCGTGAACGGCTTCAATGAGGGTGAGTATCTGGTCATGGTGACCCGCAACGGTGTCATCAAGCGTACCCTGCTCTCCGAGTTTGAGTATCAGCGCAAGGGTGGTAAGATCGCCATTACCCTGGACGAGGGCGACGAGCTTCTCTACGTGATCCATACTACGGGTAATCAGGAAATCATCATTGCCACCTCTGCCGGTAACGCCGTCCGCTTTGCTGAGGAGAACGTTCGTTGTATGGGACGTGCTGCCCGCGGCGTACGCGGTATCGCTCTCCGTGAGGATGACGGCGGCCGTGACCGCGTGGTGGGTGCCGTTGTGGTGGATGACGAGAAGCATCTGGTAACCGTTACTGAGCGCGGATTCGGTAAGCGTTCTCCCTTCGACGATTTCCGTACCATGGCCAACCGCGGCGGATTTGGTGTACGTTGCCAGAATATCACCGAAAAGACGGGACTTCTGGCGGGTATCGCTGCTGTGGATGAGGATGCGGATTTGATGATGATCACCGACCAGGGCACCATCATCCGTACCCCTGCCTCCGATCTGTCTATCCTGTCCAGAAGCGCGGGAGGTGTCATTGTCATGCGCCTGCCTGAGGATCAGTACGTGGCGAACTTTACGGTAGTGGCCCGTGAGGAAAAGGGCGAGGATGAAGATGAGATCGAGGGCTTTGAGGATATCGCTGAGGATACGGTAATCATCGAAGAATCGGCTGATACGGATCAGAGCGGAGACGAGGAATAAGAGCTATGAAAAGAAAGATTTCCTTGGTTGCGGCTTTGCTGATCCTGTGCAGTGTGTGGACAGTGGGGCTGACCTCCTGCAATGCAGGAGGGCCTCCTCCTGCTCTGGAGGACGTATATGACCGCGTTGTGAGGGTTATAGAGGCCTCTCACGAGGTGAACGTATTGATGTTCGGCTCGGGATTGCCCGTCTATCCCCGCGGGGATAAGGAGGACGAGCTGATCCACCGCTACTACGGCGTCAACGATGACGGTCACGAGTTCGTAAAGCCTTATGCCAAATTCGGAAGTATTCCCGAAATGAAGCAGGCGATTTCGGCGGTGTACAGCGTGGAATACCGTGAATCTCTGTTTGAAACTCTGTTTACGGGATATGCCGACGAGGATCTGTCGGTAGCCATGCCCGCTCGCTTCTATGAAAACGACAAGTATTTGTTCCAGAATCAACACGTGGATTCTCTGGTGAAGGGGATTCGGTTGTACGATTATTCCACCATGCAGATTCTGAAGGGATCCAATTCCCGCTATTTGCGAATATCTGTTTCCTCCTGCACCGAGGATAAGCCCGACGAGTGGGTGACGGTCAACCTGTCCTTCGTATATGAAAACGGGGATTGGTATCTGGACAGCCCCAGTTGTTAAACGATTGAAAACCCAAAAGCTCAGAGTCCTGTGAAAGGGCTCTGAGCTTTTGTTATTGAAAAACGGAAAAATGGTCATAAAAACAAATGTTTCATTTATATAATAATTGTATGTTTACAAAATATTCATTTCGAAAAGGAATTTTGATTTTGATCTGCGTGGTTCTCCTGATGATTTCGGGGACGGAGGATGCCCTTTGCGGGGCAATGGGATCCTCGGATGGAATACGCCTGCGCATATCGTCGGAGCAGAATGGGCATACGGGGGAAGTAATTCTGTCCATGAATCTGTCCTCCTCCTTCTATGAGATCAGCGAAGGAGGCGCTGTGGCGTTGTACCTGGCTCTTGTGCTTTGGGAGGGGTGGTATTTATCGGAGGCGCGGCTTTGTGAGGGTGGGGAGGGAATGCATCTGACGGTGGGAGAGGACGGAAATGAGGTACGCATTCTGATGGACGGTGTTCCCTCGGAGGACGAGGATTCTCTGCAGATTCTGGAGCTTTTCTTGAAAAAGGAGCCGGGAAGTAAGCAGCCCTTTGGAATGGAAATCAGTCGGGAAAAGGAGGCGGGGCTGTACTATATGGGGGAGAATGGGAAAATATGTATCTGCGCGGTATCGATTCAGGAGGATTGGAACGGGGAGACCCTGAATACGCAAGAGGATGATACAACCCATACTGAGATGCCAATCGCAACTGAAGAGGAGTCGGAGAAGGAACAGGAGCCTGTGGATGCGGAGGATTGGACATACGTGGGATGCCAGGAAACCTGTGTGCAGGAGGGAGAATATGCGGTTCGGTTCCTGTTTGTGGGGAGAACGGGGGAGCCTCCTGTGGTATGCGTGAGAGGTGGGGGTTTTTTGAGAATGGAATCGGGGGGAGTCTCGGAGCTTTCGGAAGCGGGAAGGGTATGTAAGGGAAGCTGGTCAGTATGCACCTTTCGAGGGCTGAGAGAGGAGAGAGAATACGTTTTCCTGGTCTATGCCGAGCAGGGAATCATTCGCGTTACCTACGCCAAGGGCCAATTCAAAGGGCATTTACCCCTGTGATGAAAGAGGTTCCCTGAAAAAGAGTCGGTTCACGAAAAAGTGAGCCGACTCTTTTTCACATATACCCTTAGCCGTAAAATTTATGATTGCCGATGGTCATGATGTAGGGCCTCGTCCTCTCGATCCAGGAGGAGGTGGAGATACGGGGATTGAAGAAATAGAGCATTTTGGTGGACAGGGTATATCCCTCCAGGCAGATTTTGGCAGCGCGGACAGAGGATTCCGTGGGCGCTTGATAGATGGTACCGACGGCTACGGGAGAAAATTGGGTTCCGTACTTGGTATCAAAGATCACGTCCTTGACCGTATGGGGGAATTGCTGACTCCTCACACGGTTCAGTACCACGTTTCCTACGGCAATCTGTCCTGCCAGGGGCTCGCCCTTGGCCTCGGCGGAGATGATACGGGAGAGCCAGTAGAGATCGGTGGAGTCGTAGTAAGTATCCGCCCAGGAGACCTTTGTGGGATCTCCCGACGTGATGAAGGCATCGTAATAGCCTTCTCGGATGGTAACCTTGGCGTTCATAGCCCGACACATGGAGGTCAGAGGAACAAAGATCCATCCGCCCAGACTCAGGACTTTTTTCCCCGTGTAGAAGATCCGTTGATTCACGGTGATGTAGGGGTCACCCACCCGAACCGTTATGGAGAGATTGGTGCCTGTGATCACGACCTGCTCGGTGGCCTCGGTGTACGTGGTATGGAACCGACCGAAAAGATCGGCGAACCGTTGAACGGGAACGTATACCGTCCCGCCGATATCGGCCACGTGACCCTTCAGAACCTGACGGCCATCCTTATAGAGATCCACCGCCATGGCTCCGGAGGGGTAAGGATAGAGGATGCGGGCCTTACCGACGGAGCGGGCCCTCTGATTTTGCGGCTCCGTAAGGGCGGAGTCCTCCGATGATTCTGCAGGGGTAACGGCGGATGCCTCAGCGGGAAGGGATTCCGCAATCGGAGCATCGGAAAAACCGTGGGCGGAAGCGTGCAAAGGGGACATCTCTGCGGACAGAATCAAAAACGACAGGCTGACAGCCAGGGTGCCCGAAATGATCTTCGGGAGAGATATGGGTTTTCGATCCGTGGAGCAATTGGCAAGGGAGTGGATGAGTGCATGAAATTTCATAGGTATGGTAACCTGCCTTTCCCGGCGGTACCGATGAAAAACCGAGCGTATGTTTTATGGGAACCTCTAAAAATTCATCGCATGGAGAATCGACGGAATCTTTTCCGTCATACTTCACAAAACTCCTTCGCGTAGAATCCACTACGCGTGCGGACTTTTGTTGCGTCTGACAAAAAATCTTCTCGCCGCTCTCCGCACGCTGAATATTTAGAGGTCCCCTTATATTGATTTTTGATAGAAATCCTGGAGCTTTGTGTTGTCTCGTGGTCACCGCCCTCTGCAAAGGACCGGTTAACGCTGTAAAAGAGGATTCGTATGACATACTGTGATTGCGGTTGTACCTCCGGTATCGGTACGCCTGTATTCTGAATTTTCCCCGAAGGACAGCCAATTGCGGCCCCTCGGGGGAGCTTGTTCCCCGTAGGGAACCTCCTTTTCAGGAGACGGAGGATTCGGAACGAGACGGAGATCGGGAAGCCTTTCCGTTTGCTCGCCTCGTCTTTCCTATTGTAACAGATTTATGCTGGAATTGCAAGGAACAATATATGGGAGAAGAGGAAGTATATGGGAAAAGCGTTTTTTATAGCAAATCCGCAGGCTTCGACTGCTTTTTCGCTTGGTATTCATCAAAAATAACCTTTAAAAAATGAGAATCATTCTCAAATTGCTTGACAAACCGGGAAAGCTGTGGTATACTAATGCATTGGTTACAGGATCAAGGAAAGGAGGGAGTCGTATGGCAGGAACCTACAAAACGGCGGGAAGGAGACGGCTTTTGAATTTTTTGGAAAGTCATCCCGACCGACAGTTTCTTGTGGACGAGCTTTCGGAGGAGTTGAACCGACAGACCGAGGAAGGATCGGGCAAGGGCAGTAAAAGCAGCCTATACAGGCATCTCTCCGAGCTTTGCGACGAGGGAACCGTTCGGAAATACCGAAGCGATACCCAGTCGGCTTACGTCTACCAGTACGTGGGGCGGGGAGATTGCTGCCACCATTTCCACCTCAAATGCGTATCCTGTGGGACGCTGATCCATTTGGAGTGTGCCGTCAGCCAGGAGCTTCTGACCCATATTCAATCGGATCACCACTTTCGGGTGGATAGCGGACGGTCTATTCTTTACGGAATGTGCGAGACCTGCGCCGCCTCGGAGGAAACCGAAAAACAAGGTGGCTGTGAATGCGTCTGCTGTCACCATAACGAAAAACGAAATATGTAAGGAATAAAAAACATGAAATGCTGTATGAACGTGAGAAAATGCGTGACCCTGCTTGTCTGCCTGGCTCTTTTGACCGGGCTTTGCACGGCTTTCATCGGCTGTGAAAAGGCTTCTCCCTCCGATACGGGATGCACGGTCATTATCTGCACCAACTACGCCGCCCTCCAGCTCGCGAGAGGCGTGCTTTTGAGTTACCAAAGCAATGGGGGAGAGGGCGTTGTCCAGCTGTTGGCGCTCGGAAACCAAGGCCAGGATATGCACAGCTACGAGCCCACCGCCAAGGATATCATCGAGCTTGCCTCGGCTGACGTGGTGGTCTGCACCGGGGCGGAGGGCTGGCTGGACGCGGCTCTGTCCTCGGCGGGAAATGGGGACGTGACGCGCGTCACCATGATGGAGGTCTGCGATACCGTGGACGGCGATCATGATCACGACCACGACCATAGCCACGGCGGGGAGGATTGCTCCCTGATCGGACAGGACGAGCACGTTTGGCTTTCGGTGGATAATGCCATCCGCATCACCGAGGCCTTGGAAAAGGCGCTCTGCCGCGTGGACGAAGCAAGCGCATCCGCCTGGCAGGCAAGCGGCGCTGCGTTTCGGAACGAGCTGGTCTCGCTGAAGGCCGACTATGCCGCCATGATGGCTACCGCTACCCGCGATACCGTTGTCATTGCCGACCGCTACCCCTTCGCCTACCTGTTCCGCGAGCTGGGGCTGAACTGCGTGGCCGCTTTCCCCGGTTGCTCCTCCGAGACCTCGGCCTCCTTTGCGACCCAGACCCGCCTCATTGAAACGGTCAAAGAACTGTCGATTCCCTACGTTTTCGTCATGGAGGGCTCGGACAGGAAGGTGGCCGAGGTGGTCGCACGGGAAACCGGTGCGGGGATCCTTACCCTCGATTCCATGCAGGTGATGAAGGATTTCTCGGCATCCGCATCCTACGTGGAGATCATGCGAAAGAATCTGGAAAATCTGAAAAAAGCTTTACAGTAAAGGATATTTATGTCTCTGATACAATGTGAAAATTTGACACTGGCTTACGACAGCGGGGTAGTAGCCTCCGACGTCAGCTTTAGTCTGGAGGCGGGGAGCTACCTCTGCATCGTGGGGGAGAATGGGTCGGGAAAATCCACTCTGATCAAATCCATCCTGGGCCTGCATCCCATCCACGGTGGTATGCTGACCGTAGCCCCCGAGGTTCGCAAAAGCGGTATTGGCTATCTGCCCCAGCACACCCCTGCCCAGAGGGATTTCCCTGCATCGGTCCGAGAAATCGTGCGGTCGGGTTGCCTGCGCCGCAGCGGGATGCGCCCCTTTTGGCGTTCAAGCGATAAGAAAATGGCTGACGAGGCCATGGTCCGTATGGGCATCGACCATTTGGCCGGGCGATGCTACCGCGAGCTTTCGGGCGGCCAGCAGCAGAGAGTGCTTCTGGCGCGGGCTTATTGCGCGACGGGTCAGCTTATCCTGCTGGACGAGCCCATCGCGGGGCTGGATCCTTTGGCCATGACCGAAATGTACAACATGATTGCGGATATGAATCGGGAGGGTGTGGCCGTGGTCATGGTTTCCCATGACGTATCGGCGGCGGTCAGCTATGCCAGCCACATTCTCCACATGGGGAAGGCGACGTCCTTCTTCGGTACCACCGAGGAATACTTAGCCACCCCCGTGGGTCAGCAGTTTGCCCATCGGGAGCGGGGCAGCTACGGGGATTGGAATCCCCAATTTGCCTGGGATGCCCCCAATATCAATCGAATTTTGGATGTTCGCGCCAAGCCCGACGCACGTTCGGTTTTGGGCGCGCGGGCGGTGTCCTTGGACAGCAGTGTGACGGATACCCGCCGTAAATCCCGCCGCGACCGAGAGGAGGGAGAAGCATGAATATCTGGGAAACCTTGGTTTTGTATTTTTCCTATCCCTTTGTCCGCTACGCCGTGATCGCCGGGATCCTCATTTCCTTGTGCGCGGGTCTTCTCGGTGTGGTGCTGGTGCTGAAGCGCTATGCCATGATCGGCGACGGACTGTCCCACGTGGCCTTCGGTGCTATGGCGGTGGCCGCCGTTCTGGGCTTTGCCCCCATGACTGTGGCTCTGCCCGTGACGGTGGCAGTGGCGATTTTGCTTCTGCTGGCGGGTGAAAGGCAGCTTATCAAGGGAGACAGCGCCATTGCCATGCTTTCGGCGGGCTCTCTGGCGGTAGGATATCTCCTTCTGAATCTGTTTCCGTCCTCGGATACGGGAAGTCTGTCGGGGGACGTATGCGCCTCCCTGTTCGGATCCACCTCCATGATGACCCTGTCGGGAGTTGACGTATGGCTTTGCGTGGGTCTTTCAGCGGCGGTGATCGGATTTTTCGTTTTGTTCTACCATAAGATATTTGCCGTGACCTTCGACGAGGGATTTGCTACCTCATCGGGGATTCGGGTACGGTTCTATAATTTTCTCATTGCGGCGGTCAGCGGCGTGGTGATCGTGCTGGCTATGAAGCTGGTAGGGGCGTTGCTCATTTCCTCTCTTATCATTTTCCCGGCTTTGTCTGCCATGCGGGTGTTCCGTAGCTTTCGGTCGGTGGTGCTTTGCTCGGCCGCGATCTCGGTGGTGGGATCGCTGACGGGACTGCTGCTCGCACTGTTGTTGTCCACGCCTACGGGAGCATCGGTGGCGGTGGTGCATATCGTCATTTTCCTGCTGTTCACCTTGGTGGGAAGATTCCGCCGGGTGTGAAAAATTGCGGTTTATTGGGGAGCGCAAGGGGGCTTCACCCCCTTGACCCCCACTTGGAACCCTTTTGAAAACATCCTCGCTCCGCTCGGGGGCAAATTCGCCTGCGGCGAAGTTTGCGAGGGTTCCAAGACCTCCTAAAACTTTAAAAAAGCATTGTCAAACAATCCTTTTTGAAAGTTTTGAAGATTCCAAAGGGACTTTTTCAAAAGTCCCTTTGGTGGGGTGCAGGGGTGAAACCCCTGCTCGACAAACCCAAATTTGCATTCTATTCAAATTACGAAAGGATCTCTATGCAAGACATACTTTCTCTTTACCCTGCCGAGCTGGAGGCTCTGCTTCTGTCGGTGGGTGAGCCCAAATACCGCGCGGGTCAGATGTTTCCCCAGCTCCACAAGGGGCTCTCTCCCGAAGAAATGACTAATATCGGTAAAAAGACCCGTGAAAAGCTGTCCGAGGTGGCCGAGTACCACCTGCCCATGGTCCGCCGCAAGCTGGTTTCCGCTTTGGACGGCACCGTGAAGTATCTCTTTGAGCTTCGGGACGGTCACTGCGTGGAATCGGTGGTGATGCGGTACAACCACGGCAACACCATTTGCATTTCCTCCCAGGTCGGCTGCCGCATGGGGTGTAAATTCTGCGCTTCGACTATTGGCGGTAAGGTGCGGGATCTGATTCCCGGAGAGCTTCTGGGCCAGGTCATCGCCGCTCAGCGGGACATGGGGGAGCGCATCTCCAATATCGTCATGATGGGCATTGGAGAGCCCCTGGACAACTACGACAACGTGGTGAAGTTTCTCCGTCTGGTAGCCCATCCCGACGGGCTGAATATCGGATATCGTCACATTTCCCTCTCTACCTGCGGGGTGGTTTCGGGGATCTACAAGCTGATGGAGGAGGAGTTCCCCATCACCCTGTCCATCTCTCTCCACGCGCCGGACGACGTGACCCGTTCCTCCATTATGCCTGTGAACAACCGCTGGGGAGTGGACGAGCTGCTTACCGCCTGTAAGGACTACTATGACAAGACGGGCCGCCGTCTGTCCTTTGAATATACCTTGATTGCAGGGAAAAACGATACGGTGGAGGGCGCTTCCAAGCTGGCCAACGTCCTCAACCGCCATCTGCGGACGCGGACCACCACCATGCCCATCCACGTCAATCTCATCCCCGTCAACGAGGTGGAGGAGACCGGCTTCTCCCGCTCCTCCGACGAGGCCGTCAAGGCCTTTGCCGCCGTCCTGGAAAAGCGGGGCATCCGCGCCACCATCCGCCGCAAGCTGGGTGCGGACATCAATGCCTCCTGCGGGCAGTTGAGACGTGCGGAGCAGAAGGAGAGTGGGGGAGCGGAGAACGAGGGGCTCTGCCCCTGACCTCCGGTCAAGAACCTTTTTGGAAAAAGGTTCTTGACGAGCTTCAAAAACTTTTGGGAAATTAGGTTTAGGTTGATAAAAAAAACGGTTGATAAATTTGGAGAGATTTATGTACGCATTTGAATCAAGCGGCTCGCGCAAGCCCTTACACGCCATGGTGATCGGGGCTTTTGTGGCGGCTATGGCCCTGTTTACGGTCTCAAATCAAGAGGGGATGCCCATGCCCTTTCTGCTTCAGGCGGGGGCCATCGGGTGTCTGACCGCGGCCGTTTACCTGTTGGTGCGGTATTCCTTGAAGCTGTATCGGTACGCCATTGAACCCAACAACATCATTGATGCCGACGGTGTGGAGCAATACGATCTGGTCATCACCGAGATCGTGGGTAAGCGCATGACCGTGGTCTCCCGCGTGGGCCTGCGCACCATTGACCACGATGGAGTAGCTGTTATCCGCCGTGCCGATGGAGACAGCGCCAAAGGTGAGGCTAAGGAAGCTGTCTCCTTACTCTGTAAGGACAAGCGGGTATTCAAGTATGAGAATACCCCCGTCTCCCCCGCCTCCTGTTATATCCCCATCCCCGAAGAAAATTCGGTAGTAGTGATTCCGGCGGATGAGCGGATGGTGGAGATTTTGAAAAGAAGGTAAATTGCGGTTTGTCGGACGATTCATAATCTCCATCGTAGGGGCGAACTGTGTTCGCCCGATACTCCAAAATCTATATATACCAACATTTTTGAAGGTTGGCGGGCGAACACAGTTCGCCCTACGGAGTGGGGGTATCTGTTCGATAAACCCAAATTTAAAGTAATAAAACATTTCGGAGAAAACAATATGATCGTTTTATCTACAACCGACCTGACCCTGCGCTTCGGCACCACCTCGGTGCTGGAAAAGGTCTCCTTCTCGGTGGACGAGCGGGATAAGCTGGGTATCATCGGTGTCAACGGGAGCGGAAAATCCTCTCTTTTCAAGCTATTGACCGGCGAATACGAGCCCACCGAGGGCGAGGTGTTTTTGTCTAAAGGCAAGACCATGGGGATTCTGACCCAGGAGGGTGCCTTTGACGAGAACGGAGAGGATGGAACGGGGGATGAGTCCGCCCTCCAGCACATGGTCCACGCCTTTCCCGCCCTGCTTCATGCCGAGGCCGAGCTGGAGGATATGCAGAGAGCCCTGGATGCGGGGGCCCTTGCCATTGGCGAGGCCGAATACGACCGCATCACACGGGCCTACTCTGTCCTCCATGAGAAATTCATCCGGGATGGCGGACTGGAATTCCGCGGGCGGTGCGTGGGCATTCTGCGGAGCCTGGGCTTTGACGATACCCTGGCCAATATGCCCGTGAAATTCTTGAGCGGCGGCCAAAAGACCCGCCTGGCGTTGGGTATCCAGCTCTCTCGCAAGCCCGACGTGCTGCTGCTGGACGAGCCTACCAACCATCTGGACATCGATACCCTGAACTGGCTGGAGCGGTTTCTTGCCGACTACGAGGGATGCGTCATGGTGGTCTCCCACGACCGTTATTTCTTGGACCGCGTGACCAACAAGACTCTCTGCATCCAGAACCACCGCGCCAAGCTCTACAACGGCGGCTATACCAAGAGCATGGAGCAACGGCGCATCGATCGCGAGATCCAGGAAAAGCACTACCGCGACCAGCAAAAGGAGATTGCCCGCCAGGAGGCCTACATCGCTCAGCAGAGGGCCTGGAATCGTGAGCGCAACATCATTGCCGCCGAGTCGCGTCAGAAGATGCTGGACAAGATGGTGCGGGTGGAGAAGCCTGAAAACGCCCCCAAGCCCATCCGTTTGAAATTCACAGCCTCCCGCCCCAGCGGCAACGATGTGCTGGACCTTCGGGATGTATCCATGGGCTTTGACGGGCGGATGCTGTTCGAGCATTTGAATTTTCTCGTGAAGAAGGATGACCGCCTGCTGATTCTGGGTCAGAACGGATGCGGAAAATCCACGCTGATCAAGCTCATCATCGGCAAGCTGGAGCCTGTTTCGGGCATCATCGAGGCGGGCTATAACGTGGAGGTCGGCTACTACGACCAGGAAAATCAGAACCTTTCTCCCGAAAATACGGTTCTGGACGAGCTGTGGAACGCCTATCCCCGCATGACCGAGACCGAGATCCGCAACACCCTGGGTCAGTTCCGCTTCGTGGGAGAGGACGTGTACAAGGAGGTCAGCGTTCTCTCGGGCGGCGAGCGGGCGCGGCTGACCCTGGCCAAGCTGATTTTGTCCAAGATGAATCTTCTGGTGCTGGACGAGCCCACCAACCACCTGGACATCGACTCCCGCGAGGCTCTGGAGGCCGCCCTGGAGGGCTTTGACGGCACCATCCTGGCGGTGTCCCACGACCGTTACTTCATCGAAAAGCTGGCCACCCGCATCGTGGAGATCACCCCCGGTCGGGGTGCCACCCTGGTGGAGGGGCAGAGCGGCGGGGATTTCACCGACTACCGCATCGAGCATAAGGGTGAGGCTTACACCGAGTACCGCCGCTTTATGGAGGCGCGGGGACAGGGCAATACCGTAAGGCCCACGGCCATGGGCTCGGCTCCCACTGCTACCGTAAGTGACACCCCCACCGCCTCCAAGGAGGCCTACCAGCAGGCCAAGGCATCCGCCGCCGAGGCACGGAAAAGGAAGAACCGCCTGGAAAAGCTCCAAAAGGAGGCCGAGCGGTTGGAGGCTGAGATCGAGGCCATCGACGAGGAGCTGAACGGCTCTGCGGCCACCGATTACGTCCGCGCCGCCGAGCTGGACACCCGCAAGAGCGAGTGCGAGGAGGCTTTGATGGCGGTTTACGAGGAGCTTGAGGAGCTGGAGGGGTAGAGTTACTGCATATAGAAAACCACCCGTTTTGGGTGGTTTTCTGTTTTTGGGGCAATTATTGCAAAGCAGTAAAATTTAGGATTTTGTCATCTTGGTTCCAGTCATTCTGCCACGGGCGGGTGGATATGTTGAACGCTCGTTTGTATTCGGCTTCGTAGGTATCCGAGTCGATAAAGACCATCCTGCCGTCCGACAGCATTTTTCTGACGTGGTTATCTATGTACAGGCAGGCTGTTTTCTTGAATTCTCCTTCGGAGGTCAACTCAAAGGCGGTGTATTCATTGCTTGACCAATCAAAGTTCGGATAACTCATCACCAGCAGTCGATTGTTCTCATCCAGACGGACACTCAAATCGTATCCTCGCCGCCAGAGTAGGACGGGGACACCGTCCTTTTGAGTGAAGATGGCGAGGAGCTTGTCATTTTCGGTCATAATGATCAACTCGTCGCGACCGTCTTTGTTGAGATCCTTGTAGGCGTAGCCGAAGGTGTTGAGATGAACCTCATCGCCGGTTATGGAGTCGTTTTGGCTTCCGCAGGCAAAGAGCAGATGGTTATAGAGCTGGAACTCCTCATCGGAGTCCACCTTCATGAGATGATCGTATGCGCCGACTCGCCATTCATTCTCTGAAAAAGCGCGAATGGTGGGCATCATGGCAGTCAGAGTGGAGAGGATGGCATCGTAGTCGGACAGATCGAGTTCAGGAGCGGTAGGAGAGGGTTGAGAATTGTCGGTCAAGGCTGATTTGAAGCGCAGACCGCTCTTTTTTGTGATGACGGAATATGCTTTTTGCAGGGCGTTGATTTTTTCTTGATTGCTGAAATACTCTCCCTCAACCAGCTCTCGGCGTTCTCCGTTTTCCACCGCGTAGGCTTCATCTGCCGTATAATCCGTGAAGTAGGACAGATAGGTTTCCATGCCGCCGTTTTTGAAGTAGGAATAATGATACTGATCCCCGGTCAGTTTTCCTTCGCTTCGGAGGATGCGGTGGGTAAGGATGGTTCCGTCCTCCATGAGAATGGCCAGCTTGCCGCCATTGGCGCGGTAGTTTTCTACCAGATGAGGTGTCCCTTCGATACAGGTGTAAAGGCCGTACAGGGTGCCGTCACGCTTCATGAGAAAGCACTCGTATGTCCCGTCGCTGTCCAAATCGCGGAAGGCGTAGCCCATGTCGCTAACTTCCTCGTACTCCATTTCGGGGAGAATCGCTTGCAGGGATGCAAACAAGTCATTTGATAGGCCTTTGGTGGCGGGGGATTCTGCGGCGGCGGGGTCTCCGCCCTCGCTTTGGGTCTTCAGGAGCAGGGCGTATTCCTTAAGAAGCTTTTCATAAGCAATGTCGGGGTTATGGTCTGAGGGATGCTTGCGAGAGCAGGCTGTGAAGGGAAGAAGCAGGGCAGCGCATAGTATGGCGCATAGGATGGGGGACAGTTTTTTTTTCATAAAAGGTCTCCTTTGCTAGAAAATGGGGGCTCTAACTATATAGACACGAAAAAGTGCGGAAAGCTTTCCGGGATCTGAAATGATTATATCATTTTTGAGATCTTTTGTCAATCTCCGCATATTTCTGCCGATTTTTGTGAAAACCCCACAAAAAATCTGCCCGAAACCCCATTTTCCCCCTTGCAAATCAAGGGAAAATATGCTATACTAAAACAAAGAAGCTTTTCCACATCCCACACCCTACGACAACCGTTTTCAGCAATCCGAAAACCATAGAATCGAGAACACCATGAATCATATTCGTCTCCACGAGGATTTTCCTATGCTGCCCGGCCTGAGGGCACGCGCCGTTATTGATACTTCAGCCCTTATTCGCAATTACCACGCCCTCCTGGATCCCGTTCGGGAGGTCTCCCCTCATACTCAACCCATCGCCGTTGTCAAGGCCGATGCCTACGGTCACGGTATCCGCCCCGTGGTGGGGGCTCTCTACGGAGAGGGGTGCCGCTTCTTTGCGGTAGCCTGCCTGGAGGAGGCCGTTGCCCTTCGCCGTCTGCTTCGCGAGCTGACCGAGGAGCCCGATTCGGCCACCGAAATTCTCATTCTGGGCTATTCTGCCCCCGAAAACGCCGCTATTTTGGCCCGTCACGGCATTACGGCCACTCTTCTTTCCGAGGATCATGCTCGCCGCCTGCAGACCTTTGCCAAGGATGCGGGCGTACGGGTGAAGGTACACGCCGCCCTGGATACCGGCATGAACCGTATCGGCTACCCCGCCCACAACGAGGGGGAGATTTCCGAGACGGTGGAGTCTCTGACCGATCTGTTTGCGGGAGGGGAGGCAGCCGGGCTGATCCCCGACGGCCTGTTTACCCATTTCGCCCGGGCCGACGAGGACTATGACACCGAGATGAATACCCCCGACAGTCTGACCATGACCCAGTACGCCCGCTACCGTAAGGTGCTGGAGGGGCTTAACGCGCGGGGCATTACCCCGAGAGTCTGCCACGTCTGCAACAGCGCGGCGGCCATTCGTTTTCCCTACGCCCTGCCCGAGGGGTGCATGGACGCGGTGCGGCTGGGCATCAATCTGTACGGATACGGGGTTAATTTTCCACAGGAGACCGGGACGACATCCCCTATTGCCCATACCGAGCCGGTCATGAAGCTGGAGACGGTGGTGACCCACATCCACACTCTCCACCCCGGAGAGACCGTGGGCTACGGCGGTACCTTTTCTGCCGCATCTCCCCGCAGGCTGGCGACCTTACCCATCGGCTACGCCGACGGCTGGATCCGGGATTTTTCAGGGGCGGCCGTGACCTTCCACACCGCCGATGGGGACGTGACCGCTCCCATCGTGGGCCGTGTCTGCATGGACCAGTGCATGGCCGATGTGACCGACCTACCCGTGGACGTAAGCTGTCGCGTGACCCTGTTCGGACAGACCTCGGAGGAGCTGGAGGCCTTGGCCAAAAGGGCTGATACCATCACCTACGAGCTTCTGTGTCTAATTACTGCCCGCATTCCGCGGGTCTATTCCTGATGAGTAATGGAGGAGATTTCCATGATTCGACGTTACCGATATGCTTTCCTGCTCTGTCTGTTCTGCCTGGCTCTTCTCGGCTTGGCGGGCTGTCGGACGGCTTCCTCCTCTGCGGAGGTGAACGCCGTGACAGCGGTGATTTCCGACGGAGAGGGAATGCTCCGCATTGAGGCGGCCTTGACCGAGAGCTTTTTGCGCGAATACGAGGGAAAAAACGTGTACCTGTTTGAGCTTCCCTCAGCATATACCATGGATGCGGATCTCAGAAGCCTGGATCCTATCGCCCACTGCAAGGCGGACGGAAGCCTGAGCTTTTCCTGTACGGCCTACGACGGCGTTCGTTCCCGTCTTTTTTCGTCCTTTCTTCTCGCATCCTATGATGGGGATACGCAGACCTACACGGCCATTACCACGCCCCTGGCTGTGAGTGATTTTGCCACCGAGGAGACTGCTCCCGACGAGAAGGCGGAGGTCTCCATCAAGGGAGTTATATCGGATTCTCCCTATGACGCGGTGTTGTTGGGCGCGGCCCACACCGTAGTGGACGTACATATGGACGAGCTGATCCTGGAGAACTGGCAGGAGGGGGCGGTTCCGTATATCTGGAACGGTCTGACGGCCTACGTGGATGGGGAGGCTCTTGCCCGCCTGGACAAGCAGATCTCGGCTTATACCGGGATGGATGACATACGGGTTTACCTGCGCTTTCTGTTGCGGACACCTGCCGAGGAGCAGACGAATATTCCCTTGTGTCTGTATCTGCCCACGGACGGAGAGGCGGAGGGGAGCTCCTACCGTGCCGTGAACATGGGAGATAGTCGGGCGGCCGACATCATGGAGGGCTTTTTGAACTTCATGGCGGATCGCTACGCATCGCCCGAGGACGGCTCGAGACCCGTGGAGAATTTCGTAATGGGATACCGTGTCAACTGTGCCGATCCGTACAACGGCGGCGGGAGCATGGATCTGGCCGAGTACGTACGGAATTACGAGAAGCTGATGCGGGTGGCTCACGTGGCGCTCCGATCCCATTCCGCAGGTGGATGCGTCTATATTTCTCTGGATTCCTGCCGTACGGGAGAGGCGGCGGCCCGGGGAAGATGGGATATTCCCGCCTTCCTGTCGGCCTTCAACGGGGAATGCGAGCTGTTGGGAAATTTCGATTGGAGGGTGGCCTGTGAATTGTACGTGGATCCCACCCGTTCGGATATCTGGGTCGAGGATGCGAAACGGGACAGCGCGTACTACACGGTTCACAGTCTGAGAAACCTGACCGATCTGTTGGCCTCGGATCAGTACCGTACTCCGGACGGGGAAAACCGAGGGGTTATGATCAGCGGTTTTGCGGTTCCCGCCCTGGACGGAAGCGGTGATCCCTCGGAGGAGGGGGAGATCCTGCAGGCTGCCGCCTACGCTTACGCCTATCTGACCTGCGCCCAAAATCCCGGCGTGGAGGCCTTGATCTATAGCTCGTACGCTGACGGATCGGCGGAGGATGTCTGCGGTATCTGGAAGGCAGAGGAAACGGAGGACGGACTGCGGATCTCCGGAAAAAGACGGTTATACGAGGTTTTCCGACAAATGGACACCGCAGGAGCGGCTATGCTGTCCGAGGATATAGCCGCCGTGGTGGGGGATGCCTACGTCCATCTGGAATTGTCCATGGCGGGCAAGCTACCTCCCGTGACGGTGGTGGCAGGAGGGGCGGAGCGACGGGATTTTGAGTCCGAGCATCCTCGTTCGGAGGAGGTGCTTCTGTTCAATCGCGGAACCCTTCACGGCTTTGAGGGAATCGGATCTCTGCTTCACATGGAGCTGGTTTCCGCCGAGACCCTGGGCACCATCAATCTCCACGGATGCTTTGATCCCTCCGAGTCCGCTGTAAATCAGCCCATGGGCATGCAGGTTATCCTGCCTGCGTCGGATATACTGGGCGGCAAGAAGCTGCTATTGGATCTGTATGCGGGAGGAGAGGACGCTTCGGTCAAGGCATCAAGGATCACCCTGCGGCTGACCCGCTTCTCCAAGGGCTCGACGGGCGATGGAGACGGTGAAATTCTCTACGAGGCCTCTGTGGGCGATATCCGCGATGGCGTTTGGCACACCCTGGCCTTTGACGTGGGCGGGTTTACCACGCTTTTGGATAGCGATGATGAGGTTTCCATGATGCTTCTGATGGACTACGGAGGCGGAGCAAGCGATTGCTCATCGGCATACCTGGGGTTAGCCGGGGTATACGTGTCGGGCAACGCGGCGGCCGCCAAGCATTCCACGGGGTTGGTAATCGGCGTCGTGGCCGCCCTGTCGGTCGTGGTGATCGGCGTGTTCGTATTCCTGCTCATCCGCTACCGTCGCCGCCGTTGAGTACAGGCTTCAAAATAACCGAAAGGGAGCGAGTATGATCTACGATATTACGCAGGAGCTGTTTTCCTGCAAGGTTTACCCCGGTGACCCCGCCCCTGCCTATCAGGTGCTGGGGGAGATCACCAAGGGGGACAAGTGCAATTTGACTGCTTTTTCCATGTGCGCCCATAACGGGACTCACATTGATGCCCCTGCCCATTTTCTGGTCAACGGTAAGACGGTTGATCAGTTGGACCCTGCTGCCTTTTTGGGGGATTGCTACGTTACCCGCCACGAGGGGGACGTGACCGCCGAGGATGCCCGCCGTATGCTGGGCTACGCCGAGGCTGCGGGTGCGCCCGATCGTTTGCTCATCGCGGGGAAGGCGACCATAACTCTGGAGGCGGCCTGCGTGTTTGCGGAGGCGAAGATCAAGCTCATCGGCAACGAGAGCCAGACCGTGGGTCCCGAGGATGCGCCGATGCTGGTGCATCTGGTACTGATGAACGCCGATATTGTGATCCTGGAGGGAGCGGTGCTTTCCCGCGTGCCTGCGGGCAAGTATTTCCTCTCAGCGGCTCCTTTGAATTTAGGGGGCTGTGAGGGGGCACCCTGCAGGGCCATGCTGATCGGTTAAACGGATTTTGTAAAGGGGACCTCTAAAAATTCATCGCATGGAGAATCGACGGAATCTTTTCCGTTTGCCCACGAAGTGGGCGCTTCACCAAAAATCCTTCGCGTAGACTCCACTACGCGCGCGGACTTTTGTTGCGTCTGACGAAAAAACTTCTCGCCGCCGAGTTCACCCGGCTCTCTCCGCACGCCGAATATTTAGAGGTCCCCTTTAGAAAACGGAATACCGTACACAAACAAAGAAACGAAATTTCAAATTAAAGACGCAGAAATTGTAAAGATAGAGACATAAAGAATGCCCCGACAGACCGTATCAAAATCTGTCGGGGCTGCTTATTTGTTTTCTGCGGATGGTTTTTATATCCGTAGGGGAGACCTGCGGTCTCCCGCGGGCGAACCGCCGAGCTTGCTCGAATGTTCGCCCCTACCGTGTGTTCGGTAAATATTTCGTGATTTCTCCGCTAAGAACATCGCGCTTTGATCGGGGCGGATTTTTGGCAGGGATTATGATACCGTTCAACCCGTGATCTCGGTGAACTTTTCGAAGTAGCGGCGGCCCAGCTCGTAGATAGCCGGGCGGGAGAAGTGGATGATGTCCCCGTTGCCCCAGCCCAGGGGATGGTCGATGGCTTCCTGGGCGTTGGACTTGAGGCCGTCGGTCTCCACGAAGGCGGCGGGGGTGCAATCATGGCAGACGGCGCGGATGGCGTCCAGCACGGGGGCGCAGATCTCGGCGTTGACGTCTCTCCAATCATGGACGAAATCCCCTGCGATGAAGGGCAGGTTGGGCACGTCAAAGGCGGTTCTGACCGACTCCACCAGGGTCTTCAGATGGTTATAGTGCTGGTCAAAGGTGGCATGAAGGCCCGCGTCGGTCTCGCCCTGATGCCACAGGAAGGCGACGAGGCGGTTTTCGGGGTTAAGTGCCAGCGCGGTGCGGATCATTTCCATCATGTGGAGGTAGAGGTCATCGGTGAGCTTCCAGCGGTTATCCAGAAAGCCCGTACCGCCCACGGCCGCCCGCAGGATGAGTAGCTTGCGGTCCCCGGCCAGACGGCCGGCATTTACGTATTCCCGCGCGAAGGGAAGGGAAAAATTTGCCTGGATGCCGTTGCCCGCCACCTTTTCTACGGCCAGAGAGATGGTGTCATTTTCATTCATGTACCAGACACGGCCGTCGGGGCTGTAGGGTGCCTCCAAGTGGCCGAAGGCGTAGCCCTCGGAATTGGATTGGCCGGCCTGGATGATCACGTCAAATGCTTCTTTGCTGAAATCCTTGAGCATATGGAGAGGTTTCCTTTCGTATTGTATTTTGTCTTCACGTTTTACGGGTGCTTTAAGGGGCGGGGGGCTGATCTTCCGGAGCCGCGTCGTTTGTGACCGGCTCGTTTACGGCAGGCTCGTTTACGGCCGGCTTGTTTATAGCCGGCTTGTTTACAGCCGTGTCATCCGCAACAGAGGCGTTTACCGCTGTGTCGTTTGAGCCCGGGGCATCTGCAATCGGGTCATCGGGGGCAGACGTTTGGACTATGGGTATGCCGGCGGAAGCATTGGGGGCGGCGGGCATGGGAGCCGCAGAGTCTGCGGTGCGGCGCTTACGGCGCGCGGAGCAGGTGCGGGCGATGCCGCAGATCAGAATGACGATCCACAGGACGACGAAAAGGGTGACCAGCATAAGCTCGTGAATCTTTTCGTAGGGATTCGTCAAAAAGAGCTTGAAATAGGTAGCCGTTTTGGTTTTGGATTGAAGAACGTAGGCGGGAAGCATAAAAACGGCGAACAGAACCGAGCAGATCAAGTGGGTCAGAGAGACGGACAGAGTGAAGGCTGCCGGACGGTAGGGCTTGGTGAAGGCGTACACCACGGCCAGCAGGCACCACAGGCAAGGGAAAACGACGTAGGCTGCGATGGTTCCGGTGGACGTGCTTGCCCGGACGATCTCCAGGATCAAGCCGGTGAGGGTGTGAAACCAAAGCACCCAGAGAATTCCTCGCATGATGTCCAAAAAGCGGCCGCGGGCGGGAGACACGGGATCCGGTTCGATGGTGTAGCCCTTTTTGGCCTTCTTTCTTTCCTTGCGCTTAGGCTCGCCCGCGCGGACGGCTTGGGTAATGGTGATGGGAAGAAGGAGCAGGACCCAGGGGAACAGAGTCATGATGAGAAGCATCAGAGCCGAGCGATCTGCGCCGGGCCAGCACAGAGACAGGCGGTCCCGGTAACAGACAAAGGCAATGAACGCCAAAAGGAGCTGGGTGGGGAGAAAGGCCAGCAGACAGAGCCACGGCGAGCGGACCCGCCGGAATTCCAGGGAGGCGTACAGGCAAACGGCGGCCAGTAAAAGTGAGATTGTGCCTGAGATCAAGGCAAGCTGTCCGATGGGGAGCGCGGCCAAAGGTGCCCCGAAGCGGAGCAGGAGAAAAACGGAGGCGTTGAAGCCGACTGCAATTCCCAGGGCTTTTCCCATGGAGGACTTGAAAAATTTCATAGCTATGAACCGTACCAATCCATTATATTCAATATTTGAAAAAAACTGCACAGAAGCCTATGCCCCTTGATTATAGCACATTTTTTTTCGTAGGGCAAGTACTAAATGACAAAAAAAATATTTTTTATTAAAGTTTTTGGGTGAAAATGCTTGACCTCGGTGAAAATGTATGATATAATGAAAAGGAGGGTATGTAAACCCACTTTAAAAATTCGATAGACCCGCCCCCGGGCGGGAAGGAGGTTATTATGCTGCCTATTGCGATTCAGCTGTACACCGTCCGTGATGCCGCCGAGGCGGATTTTGAGGGCACGCTGCGGGGTATCAAGGCCATGGGCTACGAGGGTGTGGAGTTCGCCGGTCTGTACGGCAATTCTCCTGCCAAGATCAAGGCTCTCTGTGAGGAGATCGGTCTGAAGCCTATTTCGGCTCACGTTCCCTACTATGATATGGTCGCCGATCCCAAGGGGGTTTTGTCCGATTACGCCGAGATCGGCTGTGAGTACGTGGCAATCCCTTACCTGACCGAGGAGTGCCGTCCCGGCACTGACGGCTTTGCAAAGGTGGTTGAGAACGCCGCTATGCTGGGTAAGATGGCCAAGGAGCTGGGCATGACCCTGCTCTATCATAATCACGATTTCGAGTTTGAGAAGATCGACGGCAAGTATGCTCTGGAGGTCCTGTACGATACCGTTCCCGCCGAGCTTTTGGAGACCGAGCTGGACACCTGCTGGGTCCGCGTGGGCGGCGAGGATCCCGCGCCCTACGTCCGCAAGTATGCAGGCCGCGCACCCATCGTCCATCTGAAGGACTATGTGGGTGGCAAGTCCGAGCATATGTACGAGCTGATTGGCATTGATTCCGATGAGAAGAAGCCTGACGAGAACCCCTTTGAGCTGCGTCCCGTCGGCTCCGGTTGCCAGGATATCCCCGCCATCGTGGCCGCTGCCGAGTACGCCGGCGCCAAGTGGGTGGTGGTTGAGCAGGATCAGCCCTCCATGGGTCTGACCCCCATGCAGTGCGCCGAAAAGAGCATCAATTATCTGCGTTCCCTGTGAAACATTGCGTATGAAACAGCGCTTTCGCTGTTCAGATAAAATTTGAAATTTTTTTGATAAAGGAGAAATTTATCATGGCAGAAGCAAAAATGGATGCCGCTCTTGACTATGCAAACCAGAAGGTCGAGACCGTCATCGACACCAACAAGAAGCTCCGCGTAGGTATCATCGGCTGCGGCTGGATCGCAGAGTCTCACCTGGATTCCTACAAGCGTATGCCTGACGTCGAGATCGTGGCAGGCGCTGACATCATCCCCGGCAAGGCCGAGAAGTTCTTTAAGAAGTTTGGTCTGGAGGGTGTAAAGACCGATTACGCCTCCCACAAGGAGATGCTGGATGACGAGTCCCTGCAGCTGGATGCCGTTTCCATCTGCACCTACAACCGTCAGCACGCAGGTCCCGCTATCTACGCACTGCAGAAGGGTGTTAACGTTATGCTGGAGAAGCCCTTCACCGTAACCCTGGAGGAGGCTCTTGAGGTTATGAAGGCTGAGAAGGAGAGCGGCAAGGTCCTCTCCATCGGCTTCCAGCCCAGACTGGATCCCAACATGCAGATGATCAAGAAGATCGTCGAGTCCGGCGAGCTGGGTAAGATCTACTACATCCAGACCGGTGGCGGCCGCCGCCGCGGTATTCCCACTCCCTTCGGTACCTCCTTCATCGAGGATAAGACCGCAGGTCTGGGCGCTCTGGCTGACATCGGCTGCTACTCCCTGGACATGGTCCTGAATGCCATCGGCTATCCCAAGCCTCTGACCGTTACCGGCTACAAGTCCGATTTCTTCGGTAAGAATCCCACCACCTTCGACGGTCACCCCGAGTATGCCGAGCTGTTCGGTGTTGACGATTTCGCTGCTGCCTTCGTTCGTCTGGAGGGCGGTATCATTCTGGACTTCCGTATTGCATGGGCTATGAACATTAATACCCCCGGTGACACCATCATTCTGGGTACCCAGGGCGGTCTCCGTATTCCTTCCACCGATTGCTGGAACGGTTCTGTGGGCGGTCCCATGACCATTTACAAGACCATCGGCGGCATCGACTACGAGACTCAGGTTCCGATCATCAACGACGGTGGTCCCAGCCTCTTCGACCGCAAGATTCGTTCCTTCCTGGATGCTTGCAAGAACGGCACCAAGGCTCCCGTTCCTTCCTCTCAGATCATCTACAACCAGGCTATCCTGGACGGTATCGCCAAGTCCTCCAAGCTGGGCCGCGAGATCGAGATCGAGATTCCTCAGATCTGATTTGAGCCATATTATTGTGGGGAAAACTTCTTGAAAGAGGTTTTCCCCACACCTTTTTCAAGAGCTTTTCAAAAAATAATACGAAAATACGAATTTATACTATTCCTCAACCAAAACCTTGAATACAATTGTTATTCCATACCAATGGGGTAGGGGCCCCATGGTGATGTTCACGATGATACTTGTTGTCCTCTTGTATCCTGTATCATCTCTTTTTTGAAGTTCTTGGGATTCTTAAACCCTTCTTTTAAGAAGGGTTTAAGCCGCCGGAGGCACGCACTTTTTTCAATGTTTTTATCAAGGATTTGTATTACATTAACAATATTGAGCTTGAGACCTGTAGGGGCGCACTTTGGGCGCTTGCGGGCGTTCAAAGAACGCCCCTGCGATTTTATAGAAATTTCAAGGCTTTTGTTATAACTTGATGTATCGAAAGGAAATGAGCTGTCATGAGTCCTGAACAATGGGTAGGCATCGTAGGTATAGCCATTGGCGTGGGGCTTGGGGTGTTAACCCTGCGCCTGCTTTGGGTCTGGTCGCGGTATCGTCCACCCCACAGTGCAAAATGCAACGGATACCTGCGGAATCGGAGGTATTCCAAGGAAAAGTGGATCGGGCACTATCATAAAAGAAAAGTGAAGGACTGGGTGGATTATGCCTACACCTATACCGTGGACGGCGAGCTGTACTTCATTGAGGACGGTGTACACGGAAAAAACGAGAACATACCCAAGACCGTTACCGTCATTTATCAGAAAAAGCACCCCAAGCGAGCGTATATAGAAAGGATGACCTTTCCTACGGAGCCGGTATTTGCGGTGTTTGCAGGCTTCTTTGCACTTCTGTTTTGGGTGTGCGGTGTTGCGCTGATATTTTGAACTCTTCTCCCGTGGGGGCGTGGATTTCTGTGCCCTTGCGCACTTTGCACAAAAACGCGACGACAAATTTATGACAAAGTGCCAGCAATGCCGAAGTCGAAAAAAGTTGAAAAAAAGGGTTGACAAAAGGGAAAAGAAGTGCTATAATATGCGAGCACTAAACGAGAGGCGCCCGCGGGAGACGCGAAACAGGCCGTCGCGAGGTGCGAGCAACCC
>SVRS01000075.1 GCA_015064695.1 Oscillospiraceae bacterium
ATTACGAACATATCATCACATTCATACAACCAAATGATTTGTCCATGTGCTTTAGCAACAATGATGGGACAATCAATGGTGAATCCTGTATCCAATTCATCATTTAGAGCAGAAGTGGTAGTCAAAATCAAAGAATAACGATCTTTAAGTTGTTTATATACGTTCAAGACATCGTTTGCTGTGACATCAAACATATTTCGCCTCCATCAAATTCTTATTTATCCTTCTGTTTGTCGCCAGTTTCGCCTTTGTATTACAAAGGCACAGGGCCAAGCCCATACCCCTAAGGTTGTACTATCCAAAGGCTCCCTCCGGGAGGGAGCTGTCACCGAAGGTGACTGAGGGAGAGTGCGCTACAATATAGTTAGCACAAACTTAAAGTCACGCAGGCTCCTTCCACCGCTAACGCGGTCCCCCGCATCCGCTTGCGGATGGCATCTCGGAGGGAGGCTTTCTATTAACTCCATTATAACACATATCGGCAGAGAAAACAAGTTCTCTGCCGAAGTTTTGTGCCCGCCTATTTCTCCGCTAAGAATGCAGAGAGAACCGAAGGCTTTTCGAATCAGAATTATTTTCCCATCCACTTTTCCAATCGCTTCTGCCAGCGCAGATAGTAGAGGATCAACAGACGGTCAATCAAAAGATCAAACAACACGTAAGAAAAAACCGATAATCCTACCACAGCCCAGGCCATGACGGCACCACCCTCCGCCTCTCCGAAGCCCGCGAGGAAGGAATCGACAAAGCTTCCCTCTCCCCCCAGAACGACAAAGTGAAACAGAGCCAAATAACCCATCATCACAACGGTCAAAAGCGCCAGCTTGGAGATCCAGGCAAGGATCCGAGGCAAACGATCCAGCTTATTCTTGATCAAGGGATAGTATCCTGTCAGCCCTAAAAACATCCAGGCCGCCATGCTCTGGGGCATCAGCACCACCCCCAAAATACCTGTCACAGCATAGGACAAAAGCGCGTATTTCCCCCCATAGCAAAGCAACACAGGGAACAGGATCAAGGCCGAAACTGCCGCGGCGGTCAGATCCAGAATCTCAATCAGCGCCCCCATGCCCAGGGCTACCGTCGCCAAGGAGCAGAGAAGGGCGCAGGTCACCAACCGCCTCGTGGCGCGGCGGGACTCACGACGGGTGTTACGGGGTGTTCGGTTCGGTTCTTGATTTCGATTTTCCATAGGCACCTCGTATATCAGCAGAAGCACCGGCCCATATCGCAGCAGCAATCGGCGCAGATGAAGGCAGTACAAATATCGCAACAGCTACAAGAGGAGCTGCGTCCTCCCTGTCCCGCGCCAAAGCCCGCTGAGCGGTTGCGGAGACGCTCCTGGGCATCCCGATATTCGGGGTTCCCGGGGTCCATGCCGCAGGCGGTATCGAAGAACTGCTGGGCATCCACAAAATGCCCCAGGTTGACCGCCACGCATCCCATAAGGAAGTGCCACTCCGCGCCTCTTTGGGCCTCGGGGACGGTCGAAAGCACCTGTGCCGCCTCCATCACCCGACGGAGATTGATGAGCTGGCGGGCGGTAATGTAGGGATTGGAGCTACCGCCGTACTGATTTCCGCCATAGGTCTGACCACTGTATCCCTGTCCGCCGTAAGATTGGCCTCCGTATGTCCCCTGTCCGGCCGTAGTCTTTCCGGCACGGATCTTTTGGATCTCATCGTAGGCGGCATTGATCTCCTTCATTTTCTCTCCCGCCATCTCCGCAAGGTCGCTGTCGCGGTACTTATCGGGATGATATTTCCGCGCCAGGTTGCGGTAGGCAGTCTTGATTTCGTCGTCGGTGGCGTCCGGAGAGACGCCTAAGATCTTATAAGGATCGTTCATGTTGGTATTTGGAACCTTTCAGATTTATTTCAAATTCAATGCATCAATTACAGCAATCGCCGCAATCACAGCCATCCCCACAGCTACAGCCGTCTCCACAGCCGTCACAGCCGTTGTCACAGCAAAAGACCTCCCCGCAATCCAGGCAGGTTACGCCGTCGCAGAATCTGCCTCGCGATCCTCCTTCGGAGGATCCACCGTCCTCGTTACGCCGTCTGGCGGCGAGCTGAATGGATTCGTAGGCGGCGTGATATTCGGGTTCGTCGGGACAAATGGTACGGGCGCGGTCCAGGTGGGCCTGGGCATCGGCAAGATGACTGCGACGCAGGGCGCAGATGCCCATCAGGAAGTACCATTCCCCCCGCACCCCTTCCCCGCTCACGTTCGAAAGCACCTGTTCCGCGCGGGCGGTGTCCTCGGAGGTGTGCAGGCAAAGCAATCGGCGGGCTTCCCGCTCGGCGGGGGTTGGGGAGGAGGCTCGGGGCGCAGGCGCCACCGAGACGTCAAAGCCTTGCAGGCAGGCGGTTTGGGTCATGTCAGTGTCCTTTCCGACGGCGGTGTCCCCGCTTGGTCGAGTTTTCAGAGTCGTGGGCGCATCCGCCCGTCTCACCGAACAGGACTCGGTCGATCTCCCGTGGCATCCCCTCGTAGAGAATATTGGACAGGAGCCCCGAGAGGTCGGGGTGATCCGCGACGTCCAGCAGGTCGAAGGCACATTCCAATTCCACAAGCTCGGCCAGGAGGGCGGTGCGAAGCTCCTGCCGCTTGGCGGCAGGGAGCTCGGTCATGGCGGGGTCAGCGGTCAGCAGGTCGCCATAGAGGCAGACCAGGGGATTGTAGCGTTGGGACTTCACATCCTCCGCAAAGTCGTCGGCGGCGTCCAGGATGTAGATCCAGCGGCCCACGTGTCGGCCAATCTTACGAGCCAATTTTTCACGATTCCCCGTGAGTCCCTCAGCGAGAAGCAACGCCATCAGCTCTCCAAACAGATCGGCAGGTTCATCCACCGAAGGAGGTCGGGCTGCCTCCAGCTCACAGAGGGTATGCATGGCATCGGCGACAGCAGAATCTGCCTCCCCGTAGCCTTTTTTGATGGCACGTCGACGGAAGGAGCCCACGAAGGGAGCAACGGCCGTGGCAACGGTGCGCTTCATTCCCTGCTCATCTCGCAGGTCATCGCGGACCTTGTGGTGAGCCAAGATGGCAGACATATACGCACAAAGAGCCAGGTCATCGGTGGGCTCGGCCATAGGTCGCTTGTGGAGGAGATGGACAGGACAGCGACGAGCCTTGATGACAGGATGCTTCCCCGTCAAGGCCATGCGCACCAAGGCAAAATACGTAATATCATAGGAAAGCGTCATGCGCGAGCATTGACCCGTGCATTTACCCATGGTACGGCAAAGCCCGCAGTATACCGCGCGATAATATTCATGCTCCCGCACCTTCAGCTCGGGCGCATGGATCCGCACATACCCGTACATGACGATTCCTCCTGCTTGAATGGTATTCGATGAATATCTTATTATACCGCATATTTTCCCGCATCTCAACCCTGTATTTGTAAACAATTGCAAACTCAATGTGAAGTTCATCATCAAATTGGCAAAAAAATTTACAGGATTCGCACAATTTGTTCTTTTTCACGGAACATATCGGGAGTATTATATATATGTATGCGTTCTAACACGCCCCAATATAAACGCCGCATCTCACCAAAAGCACGGAAAGGAGCCGACATGCGTTCTTTTTTTCGCAAGCCCTACGTCTATACCGCCCTGTTCTCCACAGCTCTGGCGTTGTCCTTCCTCTATACCATCCTTCTGGTGTTCGTCATTCCGAGAAGCGCAAGCGGTCCCTCCTCCGAGGCCGGAGCCGAAACCTTCACGGGCACGATCGACGCCGATTGGGGCAACCACTCACCCTCTGAGGAAGACAGCGAACGCCCCCTCGACGAGTTGTTCACCCTCGATCCCAATACCGAATACCCCCTCGTGACCGATACCCTATACATGGATGAAAGCATCCGTATCGAGATCACCCAGATCCGTCGCTATAATTCCGATATCTACGTGGCCGACGTCCGCATCAAGGATCCTTCCCTCCTGAAAACCGCCCTGGCTCAGGACAAGGACGGAAACGAATACGGCATGAACATCAAGGAAAAGCCCTCCGTAATCGCCAAACGGGTCGGAGCGATCCTAGCCGTCAACGGCGATTTCTACGGCACCAATGAGTCAGGCTACGTCATCCGCAACGGCATCATCTACCGCGACACCATCCGTCCCTCCAACGATGCCGACAGTGATCTGGCCTACTTTGACGACCTGGCCATCCTGCGGGACGGTACCTTCGTCAGCTTTGACGAAAAGGATTACACCGCCCGAGAGGTATGGGACAAGGGTGCCATGCACGTGCTGACCTTCGGCCCCACCCTGGTCAAAAACGGTCAGATTGCCGTAGACGTCAACACCGAGGTAGGCCTGGCCTGGAGCGGCACCACGAACCCCCGTTGTGCGATCGGCTACGTTTCCAGAGGCCACTACCTATTTGTCGTGGTGGACGGTCGTTGCGATCAAAGCCCCGGCACCTCCCTGTACCAGCTGGCCGACGTGTTCTGTGAGCTGGGTGCTAAGACTGCCTACAATCTGGACGGCGGCGGATCAGCCACCATGATCTTCAACGGACGCCTCATCAATACTCCCTACACCAACTGGAATAAGCCCTCAGGAGAAAGGAAGGTGAGCGATATTGTCTACATCGGATATTAAAGCCCCCGCTATGGAGCCCACGCGACGCCGCGCCAAGCGCTCCGCCATCACAGGTGCTTCCCTCACCCTTTTCTGCGTGGTATTTACCGCGATCTACGAGCAGTTCTCCCACAACGCCGCCTCCACGCATATGCGCTCCATGTTCCTCATGCCCCTCTTTGGGGTCGCGCTCCCGGCTCTGATTGGGTATTTCACTCCCCTGCACCGCTACCTGGGGCGCGACCCCAAAGAGGGGC
>SVRS01000076.1 GCA_015064695.1 Oscillospiraceae bacterium
AGCAACTTGAGGAAGGCCAAAAATACAAGTATTCCGCACCGCTGGTAAGTTCTTTGCAGGTTGGGAAAGGCGGTCTTGCGCCCCTTGCCTCAAACTTTTGGAAGCAAGAATTCAGACCTTTTACGCAAGACATTTTAGATGAGATACGCAAGAATCCCAAATATGCCGAATGCTTTGCCTAATTTTTGCCCCGCCTCGCGCGGGGCTTTTCTTTGCTTTCTGCGTATCAAAAAGCCACCACGAAAAAACCGTGGTGGCTAATCTCATTTTACCGCTAATTGTGCAGATGCTCGGTTTCGGTCTTTTTTATTTCAGGTGAACTGTTCCACGATCCGCTCCTCACCCGTGTCCACGTCCTCAAAGTAGAACAGGGTGTAGAGCATATTCTCGTATTCCTTCCCCTTTTTACGCTTCTGCTTGACGAACCGCATGGGCTTACCGCTCGGTGACACGGGCCACTCTGCCTCCTGTACCCAGCGGGGGTAGATGATGCCCGACACGTGGAAGGCCTCCTTGATGCGGCTCTTGACCTCCTTGATCCGCTTAGTCTTGGGTAAGGTTTCGGGCACACTGTCCAGAATGTCCTCAATGATGCCCGCTTCCTCTACCTCCACGCCGCCGATGTACTCGGGGCAGGCGTCCAGCAGGAAGGAATGCTTCTCGGAGAGGGTATTGTCACGGACGAAAATCTCCTCGGGGAAAAGCTGCTCCATCAGCCAATAGAGCCAGCCTTGGAGGTTGAGCTGATACCCCAGACGGGTGGTGGTCTTTTGCCGCTCGGCCATGCGGCGGACGTCGTAGGGGAAGGTCCCCACGCTCCGATACTCACGGGTAAACAGAGTCCGCACACCATCCACCATATGCGCCACATAGTCGGGCTTGTAGCTTGCGGGATAATGCAACACCAAGTCAAAATTGGGTAAAAGAATGGGGATTATTGAGTCAAACCGCACCTTCTTTGGGTCTACTGCCGAGAGGAGCCGTACTACCTCCAGCGCAAGAGGGATCTGCGCCTCTATGGGTGCGCCCTTGGCCTCACAAAGAGCGCGGTAGGCGGCCATGATCTCCTCGTACTCATTGACGGGGAGCTTTTTCAGAAAGTAGTCCATGGTCACTTCCACGCAATCATCCATGGTCATCCCCTCGGGGATGAGGCTCTGCAACCAGTCCAAGGCCGCGGGGGTGGACTCAAACCAAGCCTCAAACTCGGCCGGAGGCATACGCCCTTCAATGAAGTCCACGATGTTTCGTTTGTATGTCCGTTGCATCTTCTCTCTCCATATTTTGCGTTCTTGTTTCTTACTCCAATCAGATCTTCAGATACCCCTTCAGCACCTTCAGGGTATTCCATACGCCGTCGATATGGCTCCGCTCGTAGCCGTGGCTGGCGTAGACGCCGGGGCCGATGAGGCCGTGACGGATGTCGTAGCCCGCCGACAGAGTGGCCTCCACGTCTGAGCCGTAATGAGGATACACGTCCACGGCGTAATCTGCCCCCGATGCCTTTGCGGCATCGATCAGCTTGCCCACCACCTCATAGGAGTAGGGGCCGCCCGAATCCTTGGCACAGATGGACACGGTGCGCTCCGTGCAGGAAAGTCCTCCGCCAACGCAGCCCATATCCACACTGATGGCCTCGGTCACGCCTGCAGGTACCGATGCGCATCCGCCGTGGCCCACCTCCTCATACACCGTCACATGGACGTAGGTGCGGCGAGGGAGGGTCACGTTTTCATCCTTTACATATTTCGCAAAGCCCAGGAGAACGGCCACCGAGAGCTTATCGTCCAAAAAGCGGCTCTTGATATAGCCCGAGGCCGTTACACGGGTACGGGGATCAAAGGCAACGATATCCCCCACCTCGATCCCCAATCCACGGGTATCGGCGGCCGAGCTTACGTCCTCATCCAAAACCACCTCGGTAGAATCAAAGGTGCGGTTGGTGGAGCCATAGCTTCCGTTCACGTGTACCGAGGCGTTACAGAGCTGGAGTGTTCCCTCGATCACGCGGCCTCCGCGAGTATGGACACGGACATTCTCGCATTCGCCGTTCTCGGCCCGCATTCCGCCTAAGTTGGTCAAGCGCAGACGGCCATCGCCCTTGATCTCAGCGACCATACCGCCCAACGTATCGGTATGCGCCTCCAAAAGCAAGCCGTCCTCCTCATCCAATCCGCCCAGATCCACCAACACACCGCCCTTGCGAGTCAGCTCCGCGGAGAAGCCCAGCTCCTCGAAGGCATTCCTGACCCAAGCAGCCGCCTCTGCGGTATAGCCCGTTGGACTGTCGATGGCCAGGAGCGCACAGGCCTTTTCAATGGCATATTCAGCATACGAACGATTCATCATTTTTCCATTCTCCTTTGACGCGAAATTTTCATTCAGGGGACCTCTAAATATTCAGCTTGCGGCGAGAAGATTTTTCGTCAGGCGCAACAAAAGTCCGCGCGCGTAGTGGAGCCTACGCGAAGGATTTTTGGTGAAGCGCCCACTTCGTGGGCAAACGAAAAAGATCCCGTCGATTCTTCGCGCGATGATTTTTTAAAGGTTTCCTTCATTATATCATAAAATTCCCGCGCCGTCAAGGTCTTTCGCCCAAGACCCTGTCCTTCTTCTCAGATATATCGGGTATTTTGCCCAAAACTCTTGACAGTTGAATAAAAAACGTGTATAATAAAGCCATGTGCTACGGATATTTTGAAAGTTGAAAGGAGATCTCCCATGAAATCAACCAAAGCAGCACTGGCCGTGTTCCTGTCCATTCTGACCGTGGCGGCCGCCTTCACGGCACTGGTCGTCCCCACCGTCTCAGCCGACACCGTCGATATCTCGGTACAGAACGGAACGGGCACCGGCACCGCCATACAGGCCGACGGCTCCCTGGCCTACCGCGCCATCGTCCAGGGCGAGTTTTCCGGCTTCCAATTCAAAATGCCCACCTGGGGCACCACCGAGTCCGACTGCACCCTGGCTCTGTACAAATGGGAGGGCTCTCCCGCCGCCTCCTACGCCGCAGATCCCATCGCCTCCAAGCGGCTGGAGAACATAGTAGATAATTCCACCAACCGCCTGGATTTTGCCCCTCAGCCCGCAGGCGAGTACCTTTTCGCCATCGTGGACGTAGCGGGTACCGTAGGTGCATATGCCACCGTGGGTTGCGAGAATCCCAAGGGCTTTACCTACGTAGGCAAGGCTGAGCAGAACGCCGAGCCCGAGCTCACCATCACCTTTACCACCACCCCCACCGAGCCCTTTGGCCAATGTGAATCTATGTACGACGGAAATCATACCTCCCCCGACGAATACGTGATCCCCGAGGATAGCCTTATCTACACCCATGAGGTCATGCCCGACACCTGGGTGTTTACCGACGGCCTGGGCCGCACCTCCCTCACCAACGCCGAGGTCGGCGACCCCCGCGAGGGCAAAGAGATCGCCATATTCTTCTGGACCTGGCATCTGGGTCGCCCCCAACCTTTGAACGTCAACGAGGCCGTGGAAAAATACCCCGAGTCCATCCGTGATTTCACCCACCCCGTGTGGAATCAGTACCCTTTCCAGGGCTCCTGGAACGAGTCTATCTACGGCTTCTACGAGAGCCACGACCCCTGGGTAGCCCGCCGCCAGGGTGAGCTTTTGGCCAATGCAGGCGTGGACGCCATCTTCACCGATAACACCAACGGCTCCTTCACCTTCCCCGAAGGCTACCACAACATATTCCGGACCTGGTCCGACGCCATGGACGACGGCGTAAAAACTCCCAAGGTCTCCTTCATGGTCTCCTTCATGGGGCGCGAGCCCGCCGATACCGTCGCCCAGGTTCGCAGTATGTATTTAGACTTCTTCCGTGACGGAACCTATCAGAAGCTGTGGTACTACCTGGATGACAAGCCCATGCTCATGTCCCATGGCGATGACGTCCTCAACGTAAGCAACGCGCTGGAAAAAGAGATCAAGAATTTCTTCACCTGGCGCGGCGGTTATTCCGGCTACATCAACGAGCGTCCTGCCAACGGCCAGTGGGGCTGGCTCTCCACCTATCCCCAGGCCTACTACTACGGCACCGTTGCTGACCGCAAGGCCGGCCGCATAGAGCAGATCACCGTCGGTACGGCCATGAACCACAACTACGAGCTGAACATGATCTCCGCCATGAGCGGCAACAACGTCATGGGCCGTTCCTATACCAGCACCTACAAGAACCGCTATGAGGTAGAGGGCAAGGAGGCCTCCAAATGGGGCTACAATTTCGCGGAACAGTTTAACTACGCTCTGGAGGTTGATCCCGAAGTCATCTTCATCACCGGCTGGAACGAGTGGGCCATGGCCCGCGGCGAGGTTTGGCCCGAGGGCTACGAATCCGCCGTCACCAACGCCTTCTGCGACCAGTTCAACGACGAATTCTCCCGGGATATCGAGCCCACCAAGGGCGCGCTGAAGGATCACTACTACTACCAGATGGTTAATTTCATCCGTCAGTACAAGGGTGCAAGACCCATCCCCACCCCCAGCATTGCCGCTACCATTGATATTTCCAAGGACAATACCCAGTGGCAGGACGTTCTCCCCTACTACGCCGCCTATATCGGCAATACCGATGACCGCGACAACGTAGAGGGTTGGGGCGACCTGGTCTACTCCGAGTATTCGGGCCGCAACGACATCATCGGCGCGAGGGTTGCCCGCGACGAGGAATTCGTGTACTTCTACGTGGAGTGCAACGAGAACATCACTCCCTACACCGATCCTCTGTGGATGGTGCTTTACATCGACTCCGACCAGCAGAACCAGGGCTGGGAGACCTTCGATTACGTTCTGAACAAGACCTCCCCCACCGCCGAAAGGGCT
>SVRS01000024.1 GCA_015064695.1 Oscillospiraceae bacterium
GTCTATGGTCTGGCACTATGTAGTGCAGGGTGTTTTTTCGTTATTCTACTCCAATTCGCTTGGATAAATCCGTCATAGCGTACACAAATCGGGTGGTGGGTGTCAATGTTGTCAGCGTCGGGTCACCTTCACGGATCCGCATGGTGCGGCGAATTTCCTTGGGGATAACGACCCGACCCAGGTCGTCGATTCTTCTTACAATTCCGGTAGCTTTCATGATAAGGGAGTCCTTTCTCTTGTAAATATATCGCGTATGCGAGCGGCTCCACCGCAGGACACGGCCCGGGGTGGGAACCGAGGATTGGCGTGTTCTTGCAGAATGTACTGCATGGGTATTATTTGAAAAAACGACAAAGATTATACCCGTTTTGCGGAATTTTCTTTGAAATTGTTGGACGATTGACAAACCGGAGAAAGTGTGTTATAATGATGCTAACGATGACAAAAAAGGGGTGATTCCACATGAAAGTGACCTTTGGGAAGAATGAATGCCACCGTTATGTGGGGAATCCTTCTATTCGCATGGAGGGGATGATTCCGTCCTGTTGAACGAATTCAAAACCCAATTTCAATTATCTGATACATGATTAAGGAGGCAACCATGAACCAAATCCTGGAAAGCATTAAGACCCGCCGCTCCATTCGCCGCTTCAAGCCCGATATGCTCCCCCGCGAGACCATCGACGCCATCATCGAGGCGGGACTCTACGCCGCCAGCGGCATGAATACCCAAAACACCGTCATCGTCGCCATCACCAACAAGGAGGTCCGCGACCGTCTCTCCTGCGCCAATGCCGCCGTGATGGGCTCTGACCGTGATCCCTTCTACGGTGCCCCTGTGGTGCTGGTGGTTTTGGCCGAGAAATCCCGCCGTACCTACGTCCATGACGGTAGCCTGGTCATGGGCAACCTCATGCTGGCCGCCCACGCCCTGGGAGTGGGGAGCTGTTGGATTCACCGCGCCCGGGAAACCTTTGACCAGCCCGAGTGGAAGGAGTTTTTGGCATCCCTGGGCCTGGAAGGGGACTACGAGGGCATCGGTAACTGCATTCTGGGCTACACAGACGGGGAAGAACCCGCAGCTCCCGCCAGACGGGAGGGACGGGTGTTCTACGCTGAATGATGCTACCATACTCTGAAAAGACCGTCGACTATTGTTTGACGGTCTTTTTTGCCGTTGTATTCATGGGAGATGGGTCATTTCTCCGGCCAAATACCGAGGTTTTGTCGATGAATTCTGCTGTGTGGCTGACAGGAAACGGGAAGTTTTTCAGAATGAACCTGGTATAATGATGACACAAGAGCGATAACGGCGTGGATCCGTGACGCTTTGAATGATCAAAGGATGCCTCTACATATTCGACGTGAAAAAGCCCGAAGCAAAATCGGGTAAGAGGATTTTGCGTATAATGAATTTTTAGAGACACCTAAAACAGGAGGAAGAAAAAATGAAACCCCAGAAGCAGAAAAAAACCCCGAAGCAAGAGACGGAAGCGGCTTCCCGGGAGGAGCGCCGTACCTACGAAGCGGAATTTGTGCCCCAAACGGACAAGCCGGAGCCTACCGTCGAAACCAATTCTTCCAAGCAGGAAGAGGCTTGCGGTACAGACAAGTCCGTAGATTTGCCAAAGGAACAGCCTAAGTCCTCGAACACGGGGAAAGCCAAGAAACAAAAGAAATCTACCGACACGAAATCGATTCCGGAGCAAAGCGGGGAGACAACTGACGAACCCATGACGATGGCGATGGTGCCCGTCGCAGGAAAGGCGGACCAGATATCTCTCACGAATGATCTTGAGGAACAGAAGGAGCCTGATGTCGAGGAGAAGCCCCTGTTCCGGTTCACCCTCCGAAAGATGGTTGCCTTCTGCGGCACGCTGGTGCTGCTCACCGCCCTTTTCGTGGTCTTTTGCGGTTTAACGTTGAATCCTCGTGGTATTCCCGGCGAAACGGGAGAGCCGGGTGTACGCGGGGAGCAAGGACCCCAGGGAATTCCCGGTGAGCGGGGCGAGAGCGGCCCGCAAGGAGTGCCCGGCGCCCAGGGGATCCCCGGTAAGTCTGCTTACGAGATCTACTGTGAGCAGTACGGTTATGAGGGGAGCGAGGCGGAATGGATGGAGGAGGTGTATCATCGCTTATCCGCCTATACCTCGGAGGAGATCTACGCCATGGCACAGCCCCGTACGGTAGCCTTGGAATCCTTCCGTGATACCGACTTTGGCGGTAGCTTCGCGTTGGCCAAGGGGAGCGGATTTTTCCTGGATTCCAATGGTCTGATCATGACGTCCTACCGCATGATCGACGGCGCGACCCGCATTCGCGTGACCATGCCCGATTCCGCCGTGTATGAAGCTCTCAGCGTGGTGGCCTTCGATCGGGAACAGGATTTGGCTTTGATTCGTATCGGACAGACGAGCGGTGAGAACGGCCTGACCTTGGAAACCAACGGCGTGATTCCCGGCGAAACGGTGTATATGCTGAGCAGGAAATCGGACGGCACAGGATGCTTTTTCTCGGTCGGCGTGGTGACGGCCGGGAGCTCTCTCGAACGATCCGCGGCGGGCGCGTCATTCCACGTTGCAGGCTCCGTCGGACAGGCCTGCGAGGGCGCACCTATTCTCAATACCCACGGTCGAGTGGTTGGTATCGTGACACAAGCGGATACGGCCACAGGGCTATATGAGGCATCGTATACCGGGGATGCCGCAGGGTTGGATCACACCTATGAGCGCTCCGTGGCAGACTACTTTGCAGATACCGAATACTATCGCATCAAATGGGAGGAGGATCTGCGTTGGGAAATGGAGAATAATAATACCCTGAAGGTGGCGGATGAGATTACGGCCTCCGGCCAAACCTTCATGGGGACGACCGCGAAGGACGATCCTGATTGCCTGACCTTTGAGATTACGGGGGACGAGGCGGTAGATCTGAGCCTTCTGTTCTCGGTGGATACCACGGATTTCTACTATCCAGTGCTGACCCCTGCGACGGGCTCCGATCTTGAACTGACCTGGGCGCCCTTGGCGGGAACAGACACTCCCATCTACGGTGCCCGCGTAACCCTGGAGCCGGGAATCTACTACCTGGAGGTGAAGGGTCATTATAGCGATGTGCTTTCCAATTATGCTCTGTATACCTACTGGCGTCCCATCTCGGAGCGGAACGGATTTGGGTACGAGGTTGTCTTTGAGGACATGATTGCCTGAATATGAATGGCCTTATTGGAGCAGATCGCTTTTTATACGGCTATGGTCTTTACAAACAGCGCAAAATATGCTATAATGAATGCGTAATGCGATTCAGCGCCAAAATCTGTTTTTCCGACAGGCGGTGAGGACCATTTCCGTTTATATAAGGGAAGGAAGACACGGTCAAGGAGGTGCTGTTGATGGAAACTGTACGGTACGAATTTGGATTGCGATTCGGGGATCTGCTTCTTCTTTTGATTCCTCTGCTTGTGGGCTTGGGCTTTTGGTTTGTATCTTGTCAGGCCTCCCAGCCTGCCAGCCGGCCTCGGCCTACCCATGATCTCTCCGTTCGGCGCACCCGCGATCTGACAGGCAATCCTGCGGTCAAATGGTTTTTGCGCGGTGTGGCGATCTTTTGCAGTGTGCTGTTCGTTGGGGTAAGCATATCCTACCTTTCGGATTTTCTCTATCTGAAGGAGCGATATGAGAACGGCGATTATCTTACGGTGGAGGGCTATGTGCAAAGCCTAACTACGGTACGATTTCCCGATAAAGGCGGGGATCGCTTTGAGATCGACGGTGTGGAGTTTGCCTATTCACAGGGGGATGCCAGTCTGCATGGTTATCGCAGGGAGGCACAGCATGGCGGGGTGGTTACGCGCGAGGGGCAATATCTGGTTATCCGCTATATCCCGGATCCTTACACCGAGATCAACCACATCCTGTACATCGCCGAAAAGGAGGCACCGTAGTCATCACCACGCCGTCCTTTTTCCGAATCGGATTTGTCCGTCTTTGGGATTCTGTTCTCTTTTGGCGATGCTGTGAGGATGCTGGTAAAGCCTCTTTATCCACATAACCACACAGACGACATAAAGATAGGGGATTTTTGTGAAAAATTCCAAGCAAAAATTTCAAAAAGCCCTTGCAATTCAAAGGAAAATATGCTATAATATATAGGCTTTTGTATCCCATGTCAAAGAATATGGGAAATTTCAGAGTGAGAGGTATATGAAAATGAAGAACGGAATCCATCCCGAGTACGTTGAGTGCGTCATTAAGTGCGCTTGCGGCGAGACTGTTGTCTCTCGTTCTACCAAGGGTAGCGAGATGCGCGTTGAAATTTGCTCTAAGTGCCATCCCTTCTACACCGGCAAGCAGAAGTTTGTCGATGCAGGTGGTCGTCTGGACAAGTTCAAGAAGAGACTGGCAGCAGTCAAGAAGTAATTCTTCTTGGAACCGACAGGGTATCTGTGCGTAACGGAATCCGTCGGAGCAATCAATTTCAACCGATAAAAGGACAGGTGAGCTTTGCGCAGCCTGTCCTTTTGCTTTTCGTGTTCCCATTGGTGATTATGTGTTGAAAATAAGCTCTGCGGCAAGCCCTTCGCGTCTTACGGTTCTTTCAAGGAGGAATCGACACGCATGGCGTGATCTCGACGTCTGTGCTTGACAACCGCTTATTTGTATTCGAAAAAAAGGAGAAATATATGGCCGAAAATAAAAATACCTATACTGCCCGCGAGGGGGAGGATGCGGCCCCCATTCGGGCGATTCTCGTGGGTGTCGTGACCTATGAGGATGATGCCGACGAGGTGGAGGTCAGCCTGGATGAGCTGGCTCGACTCCTGGACACCGCCGGCGGCGAGGTCTTTGCCCGCGTGGTACAGAACAAGGCTACGCCCGACCCCCGTACCCTCATCGGCTCGGGCAAGGTGCAGGAGCTGGCCGAGCTATGCCGCAACAACGACATCGGCTTGGTGGTCTTTGATTGCGACCTGACCCCCGTACAGATCCGTAACCTGGAGGATGACATTCGCGGCGCCGACAAGAATATGGAGCTGCGTGTGATCGATCGTTCTATGCTGATCCTGGATATCTTCGCCCTCCACGCCGTTACCTCCGAGGGTAAGCTCCAGGTGGAGCTGGCCCAACTGCAATACACCGCCCCTCGTCTGACGGGTCACGGTACCGAGATGTCCCGATTGGGCGGCGGTATCGGCACCCGCGGTCCCGGTGAGTCCAAGCTGGAGAGCGATCGCCGTCACATGAAGCGCCGCATCGACGCGCTGAAGGCCGAGCTGGACGTGGTGGAGAAGAACCGCCGCACCATGCGTGCCTCCCGCGACCGCTCGGGCCTGCCTCGTGTGGCCATCGTGGGCTATACCAACGCGGGAAAATCCACCCTGCTCAACGCCCTGACGGGTGCGGGGATTTTGGCCGAGGACAAGCTGTTCGCAACGCTGGACCCCACCACCCGCAAGTTCACCCTACCCGGCGGGGAGACCGTCCTGCTGACCGACACGGTTGGATTCATCCGCAAGCTCCCCCACCACCTGGTCTCAGCCTTCCGCTCCACATTGGAGGAGGCGGTCTACGCCGACATCATTCTGCTCCTGCTGGATGCCTCGGACCCCGAGTGCGCCAACCAGCTGGAGGTCACGGAACAGCTTCTGGAGGAGCTGGGCGCGGGCGGGAAGCCTACTCTGTACGTGTTTAACAAGTGCGATTGTGATGCCTGCGATACCGTCAGTCTCATGGGTGTGGTGGCCAAGAAAGGGCTAACCTTTGACGGCGTCGCCGCTAATTGTACCGATTCCTGCTATGCCGTGTATATCTCGGCCAAGACGGGGCAGGGCCTGGATCAACTGGCCGACACCCTGCAAGCTGTGGTGCGCCGAGGCAAGCGCCGCGTGACCTTCGTGATTCCCAACGCGGAGCAGGGAGCCCTCTCCAAGCTCTACTCCGAGCAGGCCGCGGTGGAATCGGTGGAGTACGGCTACGAAGCCGTCACCGTGGTGGCTACGGTGGATGACCGCGTGTACGGCATGATGAAGAAGTACGCCCAAGATTAAATAAAAATTGCTTTTTGCCAACGGCAAAAGGCTACCATAACCTTCCCGCAGGGAAGATTTCACTCCGCCGAAGGCGGAATTTCACCGCGCGAAGCGCGATTTCACCCGCTGTTTACAGCGGATTTCACTTCTTTACACTGGAGGTGTACCATGGAACTCTGGGATCTTCTCGACATAGACCGCAATCCTCTGCACATCACCCATCCCCGCGGCCGTCAATACCCCATGCCCCCGCGTACCTACCATACTGTGGTCACGGTATTCACCGTGGACGCGCAGAAGCGCATCCTGCTGACCCGCCGCGCGCCGACCAAAGGGATGTATCCCAACTACTGGGAATTCACCTGCGGCTCGGGGATCGCGGGGGAGGACAGCTTGACCTCGGCCGTGCGGGAGCTTTCCGAGGAGACGGGTATCGTGGTTCCCAAGGAGGAGCTGATCTTCCTCGGTACCGTCCGCGAGCCCTCGGCTTTTATGGACTGCTACCTCTGCCGCCCGGAGGCGGATGGGGAAGATGTGGCCGTCACCCTGCAGGAGGGGGAGACGGTGGACTACAAGTGGGTGAGCTTTTGGGAGATGGAGACTATGATCCACAAAGGCGAGCTTCCTCCGCCCTGCGCCATGCGGTACGGGTTTGTCAAGCAAAAACTGGTGGATCTGTTCGGGGAGGATGCATGGCTCCAGCCCATGAGCCCCGAGGCAGTCTGCGCCTTTGACCTGCAAACCAAGGAGGAAAGCGTATGAGCGACCAATTTGACAGCCCTGCGGCGGTTCTCTACACCACGCTGGAGGGGGTAGGGAAGGACGAATTTGAGGAAAAACGGTCGGTATTCATTGGCCACGCCGCCCATGTGGAGAGCGAGGAGGAGGCCATGGCCTTCATCAAGCAGAAGCAAAGGGCCTACGCCGATGCCACCCACAACGTCTGGGCCTACCGCATCAGCGGGGGCACCTCCACCGAGCAAGCCGCCCGCTACTCCGACGATGGCGAGCCCCAGGGATCCTCGGGGCTTCCCACCCTGGAGGCCATCCGCAAGAAGGGGGTATTCGACTGCGTGGTGGTGACTACCCGCTACTTCGGCGGGACCCTGTTGGGGGTGGGCGGTCTGATCCGCGCTTACTCCCACGCGGCCTCGATTGCGCTGGAAGCGGCCAACATCATCACCTACGAGAAATTCACCGAGTTCATGCTGGAGACTACCTACTCCGACTACCAGCTTATCCTCCAGGAGCTTCCCAAATACGGCGTTCTCACCGATGACAGCGAGTTTTCGGATCGCGTGACCCTGACCCTTGCGGTCAAGTGTACCCGCTACGCCGAGCTGGAGGAGCGTCTGGGAGAGGTGACCGCGGGGCGATGCTTTCTCATGGAGACGGGGGAGCGGTTTGATTATCGGTGAGGGAACGAGGGGCTCTGCCCCTGACCCCGCTTAAGAACCCTTTTGAAAAAGGGTTCTTAAGAATCTCCTAAAACTTTGATAAATGGAAAAGAACCCGACCGAGACGGAAGGGTTCTTTTTCTATGAAAGAGGAAGGATCAGCTCTTTTTTTGCAGGAATCGCTTTCGTAGGAGCAGCTCGCCTATTATGATGGCGACAGCCACCAGAATCCCGATGAGAAGTGCCCGCTCATCCCAACGCTGGTAGTATGTCCAGTGCTCACCGTCCGAGGAGGTAGCACCAAAGGAGAGGCCAAAGCTCAAGGTAATGAACAGGGTGAGTCCTAAAAGGAGATTGCGGATGGCCGCTGAAATCAGGGTTACTTTGCCTGCAGTCCATACGGCGGAGGGCAGGTTTCCATTTCCCTGCAAGTTACGGTAGCTTTTCAGAAAGAAGAACGGCGTGGCAATATAAGACAAGATACCCAAAACAAGACAGGCAAGGCTGACCCAGTTTACTTCATGGTATTCATCCACGTAAGTCCGGTAGCCAAAGCTGGTGATGTTACAGAAGATACATAGACCCACCCCCAGGATCAGCGAGCCCAACTGAACCATATTCATCCATCCCAATCGGCGGCGAACGTGTTGGGGCAGACCTGTCTCTGATCCTTTGACGGGAGTGATCAGCCCCTCCCAGGGGGACAGGAACCATCGAGCGTAAGGCATTTGAACCAACAATGCAATGACGGCGCATAGAGCCCCTAAAACCAGGGCTATGGGCAGATAAGATTCAGCGGACAGCACGCTATTCAGATAATGGCTATCCCGTACTACCACCAAGGGGAGGGCGAGGACCAGCAGAGTGGTAATGACCGCGAAGGTGCGGTAGGACCAGTAGGTTAGAATATGGCAAGCGGTTGTCAACTCATTTGTGGGGAGCCGTATTCCACCACTATCCGCCTGTTCCAGGAGTGTGTCACGCAGATGCATGGTGTCGATCATTGTCACAACTACCGCTCCTACGGCAAAGACCAAGAAGCTACAGAAGCCAATGACGGGACGATATGCCCCGTAGCTTACCGCTAAAAGCACCACAAAGCCGATAATGGCCAAGGATATGGCGCGCAGTATAGAAGTACGGAAGCTTGTCACCGCCCGCTTGGTTAGGCTTCGCAGCCCCCGCAACGCCCGTGGATCGGGTTCGGGTTGGGAAGTCGCGGAGGTGGGCTGCGCGGTTTCAGTCGAGTCGGCAGTGGATTCCAAATTGACAGTAGGGGAAGAATGGGTATCCCGTAGTCTCTCGCCCCGCAGTAGATCATCCACCGTTACCCCAAAGAGGTCGGCGATGGCGGGGAGGAGGGTGATGTCGGGCATGGCTTCGTCCCGTTCCCAGCGGCTGACGGCGCGGTTGGAGACCAGGAGGCGGTCGGCCACCTCCTGCTGGGTGAGCCCCTGCGCCCGACGGAGGGCGGAGATAAAGGAGCCGAGGGTTTTCTTTTCCATAAGTATGCAAGTGTCCTTTCGTGGTGAAAATGTGCGACGCGGGCCTTTGTCTGCCTACATTCTACCACGGCGGGAGAGAAAAATCAAGACCTCGGGGGGAGAATTGTGTCTCGCAGAGCGGGAATTGGTCAATTTTGGCTCACAGTGCGGGCTCAAACAAGGACAACGACGCAAGGGCTGTACCCGAGGATGGCGGGGAGCAGTAAAGAGGTCCCCTTATAGCACACAATGGGACATAAATCAATATTTAGAGCTGTTACTTTGAGATTTAACGGCTGTTACTCTTAAAAAAGACGAGCTGTTATCTATTTTTCAACAAAAAATCAAAAATAACCAACTTTTTATTAAATTCCCGCGAAAATAAAAAAGTAAAAACCAAACCCCCTGCGTATATTATAAGATAGAAACAAAGACCGTGCAAGCGGAGAGGGAGGCGAGTCATGGAGAAGAATTTTCATCAATGGCTGGAGGAACAGGAGACCCTGCTCCTGTCTCCTTATGCGACCCGCACGGCGGCATCCCGCGGGCGGGAGATCCCTATGGAGCCCAGCCCTCTGCGCGGCGAGTTCCAGCGGGATCGCGACCGCATCATTCACTGCCAATCCTTCCGTCGGCTGATGTACAAGACTCAGGTGTTCCTGGCCCCTGCGGGGGATCATTACCGTACCCGCCTGACCCACACTCTGGAGGTCACCCAGATCGCACGAACCATGGCCCGCGCCCTGCGGCTCAACGAGGATCTGGTGGAGGCCGCCGCCCTGGGGCACGATCTCGGCCACACCCCCTTCGGCCACGCCGGCGAGGATGCCTTGCGTAAGTGCTACGCCCCCGATTTTGCCCACTACCGCCAGAGCCTGCGGGTTGTGGAGAAGCTGGAGAAGGACGGAAAGGGGCTTAACCTTTGCTGGGAGGTGCGGGACGCCATCGTCAACCACACGGGCAAGTCAGTGGCCGCCACCCCCGAGGGTCAGCTCATCAAGTTCGCCGACCGTATTGCCTATATCAACCACGACATCGACGACGCCATCCGCGCCGGTATATTAAATAAGGAAGACATTCCGCGGGAGCTGACCGAAATTTTGGGCGACACCCACAGCGGTCGCATCAATACCATGGTTACCTCGGTGGTGGAGGCCAGCGCAGATTCCAAGATCATTTCCATGATGCCCGACGTGCAAAAGGCTACGGATGATCTTCGGGCGTTCCTGTTTGAGAACGTGTACCTCAACCCTCGCGCCAAGACTGAGGAAGTCAAGGCGAAGGATGTGGTATGCACGTTGTTTGACTACTACGTTAAGCATCCCGAGGGCCTGCCCGAGCGCTACCGCCGTCGCATAGGCTCTGAGAGCGGAGAAACGGTGGAGCGAGCCGTGGCGGATTTCATTTCCGGCATGACCGATCGATACGCCATTGAAGTGTATGAGGCGAAATACGTGCCTCGGGTATGGAGGGGGTTGCAGGAATGAGCTTATATCCCCGCGAGATCGTGGAGGCAATCAAGGATCGGTCGGACCTTGTGGATCTGATCGGCACTTACGTTTCCTTGAAGCGCGCAGGCTCAAACTACAACGGTCTGTGCCCCTTTCATAGCGAGAAAACACCGTCCTTTACGGTTTTTCCCGATAATCAGAGCTTCTTCTGCTTCGGCTGCGAGGCAGGCGGAGACGCGTTTACCTTTATTATGCGCATGGAGAACCTGGATTATAAGGGTTCTATTGAATTTTTAGCCAAGCGGAGCGGTGTGGATCTTCCCACTGACGGCCGCGAGGAGCCACGGGGCGTTTCCCGCAAGCGGGTGTTTGAGATGAATCTCATCGCCGCGCGTTTCTGGCGGGATTGCCTGTTCGACCCGAATATCGGTCGGGCGGGGCTGGAATATCTCACCGAAAAGCGGGGGCTGCCGTTGTCCATCATTCGACGCTTCGGGATCGGCTACGCGCCCAATGAGTACGGTGCCTTGACCGAGCTTCTGCGAAAAAACGGGTTTGCCGACCAGGAAATGAAGGAAGCCTTCCTTTGCGGTATCAGCCAGAAATCGGGCAAGGCCTACGACCTGTTCCGCGACCGCGTGATGTTTCCCGTGTTCGACAATACGGGCAACGTCATCGCCTTCAGCGGCCGTGACGTGGGCGGGAAGGACGCACGAAAATACGTCAACAGCTCGGATACTCCGGCTTTCCAGAAGCGGCGGAATCTGTTCGCGCTGAACTTCGCCAAGAATCACTGCGCCGAGCAATTGATTCTCTGTGAGGGTAACATTGACGTGGTATCCCTCCACGCGGCGGGCTTTGAGAATGCCGCCGCCTCCTTGGGAACCGCGCTTACCGAGGAGCAGGCGCGGATCATGGCGAAATACACCAAGCAGGTCATCCTGGCCTACGACTCGGACGAGGCAGGCCAGCGGGCCGCCCACCGCGCCATGGGTATATTCGCTAAGGTTGGATTGGACGTCCGTATTCTGCAAATGCAGGGCGCCAAGGACCCCGATGAATTCATTAAGAAATTCGGTGCGGATCGGTTCCGTCAGCTCATCAAGCAGAGTCGGACGGGATTTGAATTCAAGCTTCAATCGGTGCTGGCCAAGCACGATTTGAATATTCCCGACGAAAAGATCAAGGCCGCCGCAGAGCTGTGCCAGATCGTAGCGCGGGTATATTCCTCGGCCGAGCGGGAGGTCTACATTCATGCCGTGTCCGAGCGATTATCCTTGAGCGAGGATAGTCTGCGGAAGGACGTGGAGGGCGTGATGCGACGTAACGCCAAGGAAGGGAAGCAGCAGGAGGGGCAACAAGCCCGACTGTCGGCTATGGGTATACGGGATAAAATCAACCCGGAGGCCGCCGGCCACGTTCACGCCGTTTCTGCAGAGGAAGCAATCATCGGTCTTTTGCTCCTGTATGGGGAGCATCGTAAGGCCGTTGCCTCGGGGCAGGTGACCATTACCGCAGAGGGGTTCATAACCGCCTTCCACCGCCGCGCCTTTGAGTGTATCATGGCTTTGGAGGAAAGCGACGGAGGCTTCGACTTCTCGCTTTTGGGTGAATTTTTCTCTGTGGAGGAAATGGGACGCCTGGCACGCTTGGAGCAAAACCGACGGAGACTATCCGAGAACGGTACGTCGGTGCTGCGGGCCGCTGTCCAAACACTGGAGCAGGAGCGTGCCCATCAGGTAGCCAAGGAGGCGCCGCCCCTGGATAGTATTCATATGATCCTGGCCGGAAAGCGAAGGCGAATGAAGTCGGCCGGAGAGGAAAACAAGTCTGTATAAGGGATTCCTTCGCGCACAGACGCGTCGGCCCTCTAAAATATGCGCGGCCCTTCTGTTTGGAAGGTTGCGGCGTTTAGACAAGCAGGAAAGGAAAAGAACATGAAGGAACAAAAGACAATGTCCGCCGAAAAGGCCGGTAACGAGGGAAAGAAGACGTACAAGACCGAGGCAGAGCGCAATGCGCGGGTGGACGATCTGATCGAAAAGAGTAAGAAGGGTCGCCTGTCCGAGAGTGATCTGGATGCGGCCATGGAGGAAATGGACTACGATATTGATAGTCTTGACAAGCTCTATGAGTCGCTGGGTGATGGTGGCGTGCCCCTACCCGAGCTGTCGGGTACCGAAATGAGCGAGATCGAAAACGAGGTCGAGCAGTTCGGAAACAGCGAAAATATGCAACGCATCCTGGAGCAAGAGGGCCTGGTAGATGATCCCGTCCGCTTGTACCTCAAGGAGATCGGACGCGTGCCCCTTTTGACCTCGGAGAGGGAGCATGAGTTGGCTGAGCTGATGGCCGAGGGCGATATTGAGGCCAAGAAGGCATTGGTGGAGGCAAACCTTCGCCTGGTTGTGTCCATTGCCAAGCGCTACGTAGGCCGCGGTATGTTTTTCCTGGATCTGATCCAGGAGGGTAACCTGGGTCTGATGAAGGCCGTGGACAAGTTCGACTACACCAAGGGCTACAAGTTCTCCACCTACGCTACCTGGTGGATTCGTCAGGCCATCACCCGTGCCATTGCGGACCAGGCGAGAACCATTCGTATTCCCGTGCATATGGTGGAAACCATCCACAAGGTATCCCGGTACTCCCGCCAGCTTCTCCAGGAATACGGCCGAGAGGCAACGGCCGAGGAGATTGGCGAGAAGATGGGCATGAGCGCTGATAAGGTGCGGGAGATCATGAAGATCGCCCAGGATCCCGTCTCGTTGGAGACGCCCATTGGTGAAGAGGAGGATAGCCACCTGGGTGATTTCATCCAGGATGAGGACACCCCCGCCCCTGCAGATGCCGCTTCCCAGACCATTCTCCGCGAGGTTATTGAGCGCGAGCTGCATACCCTGACTCCCCGTGAGGAACACGTTATTAAGCTTCGCTTTGGTCTTTACGACGGACGTACCCGTACCCTGGAGGAGGTAGGTCAGGAATTCAACATTACCCGCGAGCGTATCCGCCAGATTGAGGCCAAAGCGCTCCGTAAGCTCCGCCATCCCAGCCGTGCTCGCCATCTGAAGGGCTTTTTGGACTGATTGACGATGCATTTTAAAAAAAGAAAAATATTTTTGTAATCGAGTTCAAAAACGAAGCTTCAAAAACGGCGATTTAAACAATAAAATCGTCGCATGACACAAGAATTGGAATGTGGATTTGTGCTATATGTGGTAAAAAGGAGCCTTTTTGAGGGCCGCAAAAACGTTTGAAAAGTCGGAAACGGTTCAGATGTAAACAAGTGTTCAAAAATATCACTTGACAGATTCACAAATATAGTGTACAATATATAAGTATAAAAATGCGGTCACTGTCTGCCTGCGAACCGAGTGGACGAGTGTGCCGTTATCAAGGAGGAACGTTATGAAGAAGAAGCTCTTATGCTTGACACTGAGCTTGATGATGCTGCTGTCCTGCGTGCTCGTAAGCTGCTCCAACGCCGGTAAGACTGGGGAAGACGATGGCGGCGACGAGGTCGATAACAGCGCGAAGACCATCGTTATGTGGGTTGTCACCGAGGAAGAGACCGACGAGAAGGCCATGGAACTGGTCAATGACGCATTTACCAAGATTACGAAGGCTAAGTTCAAGACCAATGTTGTCATTAAGTTCTGCACTGAGGATGAGTACTACGATAAGCTGGAGGCCGCTATTGAGGCTCAGCAGTATGACATCGAGATGCAGGAGAAGCACGATAAGGCTCTCCGCCAGTATCTGAGACTCCACAAGGGTGAGAAGGATACTGCCGAGCTGACTAAGGACTTTTACGTAGAGTATCCCGAGTACGTGAAGTACGCACAGGTCGAGGAGCCCGAGGATGACGAGGATGCCACCGAGTCTGAAGAGGAGACCTTCGTAAATGACTACGGTATCGTTGAGATCAAGTATCCCGAGCCCAAGGAGAACCAGGTTGATATTTTCTACCTCTCCGGCTATGACAAGTACATGGAGTACTACGATGCTGAGTGGCTGGCTTCCCTGAGCGAGGAGCTTTCTACTTCCTCCAAGAAACTGAACGATTACATCTCTACCTCTCTGCTCAACGGTGTGCAGATTGAGGGCGGTGTGTACGCGATCCCCAACAACGTGGAGATCGGTGAGTACACCTACATGATGATCGACAAAGAGAAGTTCGATATGTACTACCAGAAGATCGATAAGGTCAATAGCGTGCTGGATCTCAACACCTTCCTGAACGATATTGCCAACGATAACCAGGCGAAGGGTCTGACTCCCGATGATGCCGGTTACATCGTTCCCCTGGCTTCCAACTTCTCTGAGTGCGCGCGGATGCTGTGCTGGTATTGGGATCTGTCCTATACCGACCAGTCCGTGTACAATATGCAGTTCGACGAGGACACCGGCCGCTACTACGTGCTGAAGAAGCAGTATGAGGTCAAGACCGAGATCATTGATGAAAATGGTGAGGTTAAGGTCAACACTACGGTCGTTGTGGCTGATTCCGTCGAAGATAACTGCCTGTACAAGACCAATGCACAGGGTCAGTTCGTGGACAAGAACGGCAATGCCCTGAATTACTCCTACAAGGTCGATGAAAAGGGTGGCTTGGTCGTCAACGAGAAGACCAATAAGGTTGCTTACGATGCAGCCGGTAAGGGTGCGCTCTACTTGGTTGACGAGAACGGTGATGCTGTAACTCCTGATACCGACCTCCGTGTAAAGATCGATGCCGAGACCAAGACGGATGCCGACGGTAACACCCGTCCTACTTACTACTACGCCTACAAGAACGATTCCGATTTCTCGATCCTGGGTACTATGATGAAGGATGCTTCTCTCCGTTCCCGTGGTGAGATCAACCTGTCCTTCAACTCTCTGTTTACCGATGCTGAGTACCGTAATCTGTACGCAACTCTGATGGACTATGAGTACAAGGGCTTCTACGGACACGTCAAGGAGGGTCAGACTGCTGCCGTTTCCTTCGTAAAGGGCAACGCTCAGATCAAGATGGACTACGCCGAGAACGGTGTGTACGTAGACAAGGACGGCAAGGAATACTACGTAGTTATTGCTGAGTATCCCGAGGCAACCGAGGCTGAGCTGTACGGTAATATGTTTGCCGTATACGCAAACAGCAACTACCTGTCTCGTTCCATGGAGGTCATCACGTACCTCAACACCAACAAGGAAATGCGTGACCTGCTCCAGTACGGTATCAAGGATCAGCACTACGAGCTGGTAGAGGATGAGAATAAGAAGGGTGTTACTGCTCGCCCCATCTCCCAGAATGAGTACGGTATTTACCGCATGGATATCGAAAAGACCGGTAACTGCTTCATCGCAACTCCTCCCGAGTCTATGGGTGTGGATGCATGGACTTACGCAAAGTCTCAGAACAATGACTCCTTGATCAATCCTCTGCTGGGCTTTGACTTCAATGCTATGACCGCCGACAGCGACTATAGCTTGGACGTTGCGCTGATTGATCACATTGCTAAGCTGAATGTAGATGCTTTGGATATGATCCGTGAGTGCGCTGATAAGAACGAGCTGGTTGATCTGATGAACGATGCCGATGAAGGCTTCCTGTTCCTGTTCTCGGCTAAGGCGAATGACGTGAAGCTGAACAAGGCAATCAACCCCGAATATGACCCCGAGATGCCCGATGGTGAGGGTGGAGAGAACAAGACCCCCGATAAGTCCGGTAGCTCGCCCTGCACGGTTTACTTCTCTTGGCTGGATAACTACGGTTATCTTGTTGAGGAAGATGATTAATCCGATTCGGACAACGTATATGAAAAGAGCGGCCTTTATGACCGCTCTTTTCTCTATGACAGACCGCAGGAGCGGACGATTTTGATTTTTGGCTGGAGTAAGCGATATGCAAAAGCACTCGATCTACACTCATGTGATATGGGATTTTAACGGAACGATATTTGATGATGTACAGCTGGGCATGGATTGCGTGAATATCATGTTGTCCAAGCGCGGGCTACCGATCCTTGGAGATAAGGAGACGTATCGGCGGGTTTTTGGATTTCCCATTGAGGATTATTACCGCCGCGTGGGATTTGATTTTGAGAAGGAGGATTACCACACGGTCCTTGCGCCCGAATGGGTTGCGTTATATGTGGAGGGAGAGCCCCATTGTCGGCTGAACGAAGGGGTTCGGGAAACGATGGGGGAGATTTCCGCGCGGAATATTCCGCAGATTATGCTATCCGCCTCCAATCTGATGCAGCTGAAGGCTCAAGTTTCTCGATTGGGCGTCGCTTGTTTCTTCGATGAAATTTTAGGGCTGGATAATATTCACGCCCGAAGCAAGGCGCTTTTAGCGATTCAATGGAAGGCGGAAAATCCCGAAAGCATTCCCTTGCTTGTGGGAGACACGGAGCATGATGCGGAGGTAGCCGCGGAGATCGGCGCGGATTGTCTGCTCTTTACAGGGGGGCACCAAGCTGAGGAAATTTTGGAGGCCAAGGGAAAACCACTCATTTCGAATATAACCCACGTGTTGAAATATTTGTAATACAGGTGGACAAAAAACACGGGACGTCCGTGACGGACATCCCGTGCTTGTCATTTGACGATGAGAATTACTGAGCAGCCTCGGTGGTGGCAGCTTCGGTGGTAACGGTTTCCACAACCTTCAGACAATCGTTGCTGATGTAGTACTGCTGAGTCTTGACTACGGGATTGCCATCGGCATCGGTCTCGGTCTCAGAAGTCATGGTGTACAGGATGCGGCTCCAGTTCTCGCTGACGGCGATGCGGGTGACCTTGTCGCCCAGCTTGAGGCTGCCGCGGATGGAGTGAGTCGTAGCAGTGGAGGGGTAGGAACGAACGTTGACGGCGTCGACGGTAACCTCGACCTCTTCGCCGTTCTCAATAGCGGTGAAGGCATCCAGAACCGAAGCGTCGGCGGCAACGGTCTTGGCAATGTAGCAGGTTTGCTCCTCGCCGTTTACATCGTAGGAGACGCGGTACCAGTTTGCGCTCTCACCGGTTGCATCCAGAATTCTACCCTCGGAGGGCCAGCCCACACCGTTATTCTCCTCGACTCTGGTGGAGGTACGTACGGTAGCAACGGCGCTGACGACGATGACCTTCATGGTGACGTCGGTAAAGGTGGGATTCTCCTCGGTGGGATCAAACGCATCGGTGCCGGGCTCGATGGGGTCGGGTCTGGTAGAGGTAACTACGCTACCGAACTCATCGGTGCCGACAACAATATAATCGTTGGTGTCGCTTTCGTCATTGCCTGCGGTGGTGGTAGGATCCTTGCCGGGCTTTCTGCAAGCGGAGCAGGCGGTAGTGGAAAGAAGAAGCAAAGACGCAGTTAAGATTACAAGTAATTTCTTATTCATTTTATTTTATCCTCCTTTTGAATGGTTGAAATAAACATATAGATAATTATAACATAAGACTTTCGGTTTGTCAATAGGGTAAACGAAAAAGATTGAAAGATAATTCCGTTTTGAAAACAGGAAAAGAGAAACAGGAGTAAGAGACATGAATCACACGAACATACAAGAGCAGTGGATGCGATTTGATGGAGGTCTTTGTGTGGATTTCCATTGCATCAGCTACGTGATCTTCCGAAATGACTTTGGACGTATGACGGTAATTGGGGCACGGTGTCCCGATATGGCATCCTTTTCCTTTGGGGCGAATGCGGTGAATGCGTTGGGCTTGGACGAGGAGGCACAAAGCTTTTTGTTGGGCAATGAGGTTGGGCCGCGTTTGTTGGCGGTTCGAACCAAGGTTGGGCTGGGATTTTTGGACAAGCGATACGACGGTCACACCGGCGTGGCGGTGTACTGGCACGTCCACGGACACGGAGATTCCCTGGCCAGGATGATCAACAATGGTATTTTAGGAAGCATACAGAGAGAGCTTTGTGGGGTGAGTCAAGCGGTTCAGGCCATCGAAGGAGACGTGTCCAATCGGGATGCAACATACTACGAGGCGTTGGCGCGGGCGTGGCATATCATCGGTAGGCGCCCGGGGGAATGGACGAGCCATCAGCGCGGTCTCGTTTACCGTTCTGAGATCCGGGACTTGCTGGAGAAAATGTCGTCGTTCGTTGGCTGTGGTTTGAGGCTGGAGGAATGGGAAGCGGCGGCCGCTCGGATCAAAATCAACCGCCCGGTTTTGCTGGAGGCGGTGCTTCTCTGCCTGCTTACGGAAGCGCGAATCTGCAGTGCCACGAGAGATGTGACCTGCCGGTTCGGTTCGGTAGGGGATCGGGACGGAGAGCGGATGACCATGGAATTATGCTACCCCTTGGAGGAGTCCTACCGGGGGCAGATGTATCCCGATGCTCTACACCGATACCTGGAGGTGGTGACTGATTTGGGCGGTCTATCCATGCAGGCCTCGGTGCGGGAAGATGCCCGAGGTGCGGAGGTTCAGCTGATATTGGAGTGGCTGCGAGATCCTGCGGTCATGCCAACCTCGGATCTGAAGGCGCGGGTTCGTTTCCGATACGACGAGGAGGCATCGCGGTGAGGCGCAGAGCGGGATCATCATGAGACAGCCTCAGATTCCCGACGGGAAATTCGAATTTCCGTATGCGGTGCATTCGTTCAGGAACGCCTCGATATTTTCGATGGGGGTGCCGCCGACGATGCCATTGCCTGCGGCATAGATGAAACCGCCTGCCGGAGAATCGAAGGTGTCCCGCATGAGGCGTACCTCTCTCCGAACATCCTCGGGAGTGCCGTTGATGAGGGTGTCCTGCACGTCCATGCCCACCCAAAAGGCGATTTTTCCCTTCCATTTTGCGGCGACCTCGTCCCAATCCATGGTGTGCTTTTGGATGGGGTGGAGGACGTTCAGACCGCATTCGATGAGATCACCGATGACCTCAGAGACGTTGCCGCAGGTGTGCAGCCAGGTGTCCACGTTGTGCTCTCGGCAGAGCCCCCAGATTTCGGTGTAGTAGGGCTTGATAAACTCGCGGAAGGTGGCGGGACTCATCATGAGGGCGTTCTGAGAGCCCAGATCGTCGCTGATCATGTATCCGTCGGGCTTGACCTCGCGAATGGCACGCAGGAGCAGCTTCTTTTCGGTGTCGGCAACGGCTCTGTGCAGGGCGTGAACCTCGTCGGGGTGGTCGTAGTAGTCCATCAAGAGGTTTTCCATGCCACGGAAGCTCCAGATACGCTCGTACATAAGACTCCAGTGGAAGAGTAAGACGTATTTGCCCTCGGCGTGAGCGGCATCGGCGATGCGTTTGGCGTCGTCAAACAGGCCGGGGGCTTCCGTGTTGGGAAGCTCGGCAAGCAGGGCGGGCAGGTCGGACCAATCGGGCAGGGCGGCGTTGGAGTCGTGCCCGGAAAACCGGGAACGGTCGATCTCGGGGAGTCGCCAGTAAAAGCCGTTTTCCTGCTTGGCGAAGGCAGGGCAGGGAAAATACGGAGCTACCACGTCTTCCTCGTATTTTTCAAATTGGTGCAGCTTCTCGCCGTACTGCTCCCATAGCCCCTCGCCCCACCACTTGGTGAAGGCCATAGGCGGGCGAGGCGGATTCCGGAAATGAATGGCGGCTTTGACTTGATTACGGGTAAGCATGATGATACCTCCTTAGATCAAGAATGTTGGGGAATCAGAACAGGGAGGGTAGGATTTGGAAGTAAGTCAGCGCTGCGATCAAAGCTACCTGCAGGATGAAAATGACGGGAATACCGATCATGAAGGACAGGTGATTGGTCTTGTGGCGGATGAGCTGCATAGTGATGAACATGGCCAGGGATCCGCCCAGCGCAGAGCAAATGAATAGGGTCTTTTCGGGAATACGAAGCTTGACGTTGTTCCGCTTGGAGATGGTTTTATCATAGATGCAGATCGTGATGGAAACGAGGGATACGACGGCGATGTAGCCGAGGAGGATGGGCCAGGGGAATGGAAGCATGGGAAAGTTTCCTTTCGCAGATTAGGATACGGGGTAGGGTTGGGGGGTGTGGGTAGGGCCGTAGGCCTCCAATCGATCAATTCCGGACTCTGTGGGCACAAAGCGGACACGGTCGATGCACAGTGTGCGGGGCTCGTAGACACCGATGGCGCTGTGAACATGATAGACGATCCAAAGCTCGCTACCATCAGGGGAGGTCGTGAAGCAGTGGTGACCGGTTCCTTGAATCTCGGACGTGTAGCTTAGAATGGGATTCGCACTGTATCGGTGAAATTCTCCCAACGGGGAATCCGATGTGGCATAGCCGATGGCATACTTCTCTGAGGTATAGGTGTTGCCCGAGTAGGTCAGATAGTAGACACCGTTATGCTTGATCATTTCGGGGGCTTCTACGGTGGTAGCCTCCCAAGGGTCGGTGTACTGGAGAAGAAGTGTGGTGGTTCCGGGCTTGATGGAGGACAAATCCTCGGTCAGCTCGCAACCGAAGATGCCGTAGGGCTCGCCTTCCTTGACGTTGACGTAGTAGAGGTAAATTTTCCCGTTGTCAAAGAAGAAGTTTCCGTCAATGGCCTGCTCCAGCAGGAGATCGCCCATGGGCTCAAAGGGGCCCAACGGGGAGTCAGATACGGCAATACCCAGGCTTACGTTGTTGGTGGCGATCATATAGAATTTTCCGTCCTTTTCCACAACCTCGGGAGCCCAGTAGTAGTTGGTGGACCAAAGCTCTCCCGTGCACATGCCTGCGAATTCCCAGTTGACCAGATCGGGGGAGGTGTAAACGGGGTAGCCCTTTTGGCCGGATACATAGTTGGTGCTGTACAGATAGTAGGTTCCATCGTGGTAAAGCACCCCCGGATCCGCACCCCAGGCATCAAAAACGGGGTTGACATAGGTGGGCGCATCCGTGGTTGTCTGGTTGCTGACTTCAGACAAGCGAAGGCTGTTGAAGCTAGCACCACGTCCGTTGTCGATATAGCCGATGCCGATGCCGTCTATATCGTCAAGGGCGTATTCGAATTCCGGCCAGGGCTCGACCCCATCGGCATCGTTGCAGAAATAGCAACGGAAAACGTCTCCGACCCGCTCGACACGGAGGGTGCATCCATCCTGTTTCCAGGTCCGTTTGTCCATCTCCACGACTCGATAGGCCAATTCGGTTGCGGCCATGCCACTTTGGTATGAGTAGGTAATTCGATACAGGCAGACGGCGTCGGCTTCAACCATGAACGCGTAACCCTCGTACCCGTCTCGCGATTCGGAGGAGGTGGCATGGAACAGAATGCCGGCCCTTGTCTTCAGCGAGTCGGGGGAGAGCTGTAGCTCCGCGCAATAATCTCCCGACAGAAGCTCGTTCTCGTAGAAAACAGCCCCGAGGGGATTATCGGAAGGGGCAGCGTAGACGCCGTTTTCATCGAACGTATAGTGGGGATCCCGATAAACGAAGGAAATGGGATCCTCAAACGGTTGAGACTCGGTTGGATCGGTTTCCGGAGAAACGGTTCCGGCGGGAGGAGCTTCGCTCTGCGATTCGACACCGGAGGTTCCCGTGGGGGAGGTCGATTGGGCGGAGGAATCTGAGGGATCTCCGCCGCGGCAGGATGCCGCGCTGATTGCTATGGCGGCAATCAGCGCGGAGAGAATGGCTTTTTTTAAAAAATGCATGTCATTCATATCAAGAATCCTTGGAGAAGGATCACTTCTTCGCGTTGTCCTTCAGAGAAACAACCTGGTTGTAGGTGTTCTCGTTCTTGGTGTCCTTGCAGAAGTAGCCAAAGCGAACGAATTGGAAACGCTCACCGGGGGCGGCGGCATCCAGGGAAGGCTCGATCATGGCGCCCTCTACGGTGGTGAGAGAGATCTCGCTCAGGAAATCCAGGTAGGTTTTGCCCTCGGGCACGTCGGCAGTGTTCTCAATGTTAAACAGGCGGTCGTAGAGCATGAGGGTGGTGGGCTTAGCATACTTGGCGGACAGCCAATGGATGGTGCCCTTGACCTTGCGGCCGTCGATGGGCATGCCGCTACCCGTCTCCAGATCAGCGGTGGCGTGAATGCACTTGATGGAACCGTCCTCGTTCTTCTCGATCTCACCGCACTTGATGATATAGCCGCCCATGAGACGGACCTCGCCGTCGGGCTTGAGGCGGAAGAACTTGGGCGGAGGAACCTCAGCGAAGTCGTCGGCGTCGATATAGACCTCGCGGGTCATGGGAACCTCACGGGTGCCCAGCTCGGGCTTCTGGGGGTGGTTGGGCAGGGAGATCATTTCCTCCTTCTCGGTGGGATAGTTATCGATCACCACCTTGATGGGATGGGCAATAGCTACGCGACGGAGGGCGTTCTCGTTGAGATCGTCACGTACGCAGGCCTCCAACTGGCGAATATCCACGGTGTGGTCGGTGTTGGTGACACCTGCCTCGCGGACAAAGGTAAACAGTGCCTCGGGTGTGTAGCCGCGGCGGCGGAGACCCTTCAAGGTGGGCAGACGAGGATCGTCCCAGCCGTCCACGTAGCCCTCCTCCACCAGCTGACGGAGGTAGCGCTTGGACATGACGGTGTAGGTGATGTTCATGCGACCGAATTCCCATTGATGGGGCTTCTGTTCAAAGCCGATCTTCTCCACCACCCAGTCGTAAAGGGGTCTGTGGTTGCGGAATTCGCTGGAGCAGAGGGAGTGGGTGATGCCCTCCAGAGCATCCTGGATGGGGTGAGCGAAGTCGTACATGGGATATACGCACCACTCGTCGCCCTGGCGGTGGTGATGGATGTGCTTGATGCGGTAGATGACGGGGTCACGGAGGTAGGGGTTGTCCGAGGAGGGGTCGATCTTGGCACGCAGGGTCCGTGCGCCGTCCTCAAACTCACCGTTCTTCATGCGCTCAAACAGCTCCAGGTTTTCCTCGACGGAACGATTGCGGTAGGGGGATTCCTTGGAGGCCGCGGCGCGGTCGGTGCCCTTGTAGTCTGCCAGATCGTCCTTGGACAGGTCGCAGACGTAGGCGTCGCCCTGCTTGATGAGCTGAACGGCAAACTCATAGCACTTGCCGAAGTAGTCGGAGCCGTAGAACACGCCGCCGGTGGGCGCCGCGCCCAGCCACTCCAGGTCCTCGCGGATGGAGCGAACGAACTCGTCGGACTCCTTGGCGGGGTTGGTGTCATCATAGCGGAGGTTGAACAGACCGTTGTATTTCTTGGCTACGTCGGTGTTGACACAGATGGCCTTCACCGAGCCGATGTGCAAATATCCATTGGGCTCGGGGGGGAAACGGGTGTGGATCTTAAGCTCGGGATTGTTCTGGAGGTCCACGTCAATGATGTCGTGGATAAAATTAGAATGCTTGATCTCGTTTTCCATAGTAAATACGGGGGAACGCTTGAGGGAATCTTTTTCAAAAGATTCCCTCAAGCTCCCTTCAAAACCTTTCGTATAATATTTATTAAGAAATAACTTTTTTTAAGTTTTTTGGAGTTCTTAGAACCTTTTTCTCAAAAAAAGGTTCTAAGCCGCCGGAGGCACGCGCCCCTTGCGCTCCCCTTAACACTCGAACTTGTCCAGTCTGGCGAAGACTCTCTCCTTACCCAGGAGCTGCATGACGGTGTAGAGGTCGGGGGCGTTGAGCTTGCCGGTGACGGCGAGACGGAGGAAGCCGGATACGTCGGCCACGCTGCCCTTGAAGGCGGTGGGGGTGGCCTTGTAGGCCTTCATATCCGCCGCGTAACCGAGGTTAGCGGCAATATCCTTCACCTTATCGAACCAGGCGTTCATCTCGTCTGCGGGGTCGTAGGAGGCCTTGAACGCAGTGATTACGGCGGAGACGTCAGCGCGGTCGGTGCCTTCGGGGAGAGTGTCCTTGATCTCGAACAGCTCGTCGTAGAAGAAATCCAGGTAGGGACGAACGTCGGTCCAAACCGTGAAGTCCTTGCGGGGCTTCTTGCCGCCGCGGCCGATAGCGAAGATGGCCTTGGCGTAGGCGGGATCGGCGGTCAGAAGGGCATTCAGCTGGGGGTCGTACTCGGATGCCCAGGCCGTGACTCGCTCGTAAACCTCGTCGGCGGTCATGCGGGAGAGAACGTTCTTGGAAACGTCGTTCAGCTTCTGGAAGTCAAAGAGACAGCCCGATGCGCTCATCTTCTTGATGTTGAAGGGAAAATCGGTGTAGGGCAGGGTAGGATTGGCGGCTCTCCATTCCTCGTAGTTGGAGTTCAACAGAGTCAGCACGTACTCGGCTACCGCCTCGGCGGAGTAGCCCATCTTGGCGTAATCGTCCAGATTTGCGCCCATGTCCCGCTTGGAGAGCTTCTTCTTATTGCCGTTTTCGTCCAAGCGCATGATCTGAGAGATGTGCATGTACTTGGGGGCCTTGAAGCCCAGGTAGTAAAAGAGCTGGAGGTGCTTGGGCAGGGAGGGAAGCCACTCCTCGCCGCGGATGACCAGGTTGGTGCCCATAAGGTGATCGTCCACCGCGTGGGCGAAGTGGTAGGTGGGGATGCCATCGGACTTCAAGAGAACGAAATCCTCGTCGTTGACGGGCATTTCCAGCTTGCCGCGGACCAGGTCCTGGAAGGTGATCTTTTTGACGCCGTCACCGTCGGAGAGCAGGCGAAGCACCCAAGGATTGCCGGCGGCCAGGTTGGCCTCGACCTCCTCCATAGTGAACTCGCGGTGGGCCAGCATTTCGGCCCGTCTTGCTTCGGCCTCGGCCTCCCAATCCACGTTCTTGATTTCGGCCTTCTTGTCGGTCTGCTTCAGGGCGTCCAGCTCCTCCTCGGTGGTAAAAACGGGGTAGGCCTTGCCCTCGGCCACCAGCTTCTTGGCGAAGACGTGGTAGAGGTGCGCGCGCAGACTCTGCTTGTAGGGGCCGTAGTCGCCGATATCGGTTACCTTGCCGTCGGGGCCCAGAATGGCACCCTCGTCAAAGTGAATACCGTAGCGCTCCAGGGTGGTGATCAGCCCCTCGGCGGCACCGGGGACCTCGCGCTTGGCGTCGGTATCCTCGATGCGGAGGTAGAATACGCCGCCCGATTGATGGGCCAGGCGCTCGCCGACCATGACGGGGAACAGGCCGCCGAAGTGGACGAAGCCCGTGGGGGAGGGGGCAAAGCGGGTAACCTTGGCACCCTCGGGAAGCTGGCGGGCGGGGAACCTTGCTTCGGTTTCCTCGGGAGTCTCGGTGACGTTCGGGAACAGAAGCTCTGCTAATTTCTGATGATTCATGTCCATGGCTTTTTATTTGTATCCTTTCGGTTTGTAACGTATGGTTGTCTTGTAAATGAATTGTTGCGAATTACATGTAGAACACATTATCCAAGGCGCTGGATAGAGTGTTTGTTCCGCCGTGCCCGGGGTAGATGGTAATCTCTCCGTTGTAATTCCGGAGGGATTGCAGGGAAGTGCGGAGAGTTCCGAAGTTGCCTTCCCACAAATCTGAGCGGCCGACGTTATCGGCGAAGAGGGTGTCGCCCGTGATCATAGCCTTCTCCTCCTCGCAGTAGAGGCAGATGGAGCCGGGTGAATGACCGGGGGTATGCAGTACGCGGAGTCGGGCATCTCCGACGGAGATGGTTTCGCCGCCTTGCAGGAGTACGTCGGCTTCATGCCAGGTTCGATCCTGCCCAAAGAACAGAGCGAAGGCGTTCTTTTTGCCGTCTGTGAGCATGGGGGCGTCTGCTCTGTGGATGTAGACCTTGAGGCCGGGCTCGGCTTGCCGGAGGGTATCAATGGACATGATGTGATCGAAGTGCCCATGAGTGAGCAGGATGGCATCGGGGGTACATCCGTCGTCCCGGAGACGGCGGAGGATGGCTGCGGCAGCCGCGCTGGGATCAATGATCAGAGCGTGGCCCCGGTCCTCGATCAGGTAGCAATTGGAGCCGTACGAGCCGGGAAATAGATTAATGATCTGCATGGTTCGTCTCCTTTTCTCGCTTTTGGGAACGTTGAACGCGCCGCATGTCGGCCGTGAGCCGAAGCGGATATCCATTCTATTCATTATACCACAAAAAACGGTTCTTGTCTATATCTTATTGAAAAAAAACTGTAAAACCTAAAAAAGCATCCCGAATTCTTGGAATTCGGGATGCTTTTTTCAGTTGCGGGAAGGATTTACTTTGCCTCGCCGGGCTTAGCTGCTTCCTTCTCGTCCAGGAAGAACTGGGAGTAGATGGTGTTTGCGGTCTTGAACAGATCAAACTCCTTGTAAGCGCACTCGGTTGCCTCGGTGAACTTCAACTCAGAGAAGTTATCGGTGATGTACTTCTTACCTGCCTCCAGGTACTTGTCGTAGGAACCGATCTTGCACTTCTTGAACTGCAGGGTGTTGTAGTAGTTCATGGTCTCGCCCTTCAGCTTGGAGTTGGTAACGGTAGCGGTCTGGTTATAAACCACGGGGATGATGGGCAGATCGTTCATCAGGATGCCCTCTGCCTTGCGGAGATTCTCGGCGCGGTCGGCGATGGTCTTCTGTGCGAAGATCTCTTCCATCAGCGCGTTGTACTCCTCGCTGTCATAGCCGGTGATGTGGGGAGTCAGCAGATATTCGTCGGGATTGGACATGTCCATGCCGCGGCCGGAGAAGGGCTTAGCGAAGGGAGCCAGAACCGAGAAGGGATCTGCGGAGAATGCAACGTAGTCGAAAATGATGGCATCGAAGGTGCCCAGACGGAGCTCCTCGGCATACAGGTCGTCGCAGATGTCGGCGGGAACGGACTCGGTGTACTTGTACCAGTCGTTGTTCTCGATGGTGCCGATCTTCTTGGCGGAGACGTTGAAGCCCAAAGCCTTCCAGTTCTCGACGATGATGTCAGCGATGGCACAATGAACCTCGTCGTAAGCGGCAACGGTCAGCTCGAAGGTGTATTTGGATGCGTTGATGCCGGCTTCCTTCAGCAGGTTCTTGGCACGGTCGACGTCGGTGCCGAGGAACTCGTAGGTGGCATTGCAGGCATCGCGGAAGGTGGTCTTGCGGGAGCCGGCCTCAAAGACGGAGCTGGGGACCAGACCGGTAGCGGCCTCGGCGTAAACCACGGCGTCTACGATAGCGGCGCGGTCGATGGCCAGAGACAGAGCCTGGCGAACCTTGGCATCTGCAAAGAGCTTAGCACCCTCCTCGGAGCCGTCATCGATGATGGCGTTCTGATTGAGGTAGATGGAGTTGGTGGAGGTGGACTTGTCAGCGATCTCTACGTCGTTGGCAATGGTGGAGTTCTTGCGGAGAGCCAGGGGCACGTCGCTGATGTACATAACCATGCCGGCATCGTACATAGCGGTGAGCTGCTCGTCGGTGAGGGAGCAGTCTACGCAGATCTTGTAAGGAGTAACGGACTTCTTCAGACGATCCTCCTCGTAGTCGCGGTAGTAGTACATATTGCGCTCCAGCATGAAGTCGGTGATGCTCTGCTGAGCGAAGCTCTTACCGACCTGCTCGAAGCCGTAGCCGTCCTTGTAGGTGTAGTTCTCGTCAAAATAGGTTTCGCCGGTGGTCTCTTTGGTGTTCTTCATGTTGATACGACCCAGCTTGAAGGGACCGCTGCAGACCATGGTACCGGGCTTCTTGGCCCAGTCGTCAGACTTGGACACGATATCGTCGCGCAGGGGAGCCAGCGCCAGGCTGGTCAGGTTGAGCAGGAACTGATCGTAATCGATCTTGCCCTCGAAGTTGATCTCCAGCATCTGCTGCTCGGCGGGGTAAATGCCCACGTCGTCGATGGAAGCATCGCCTTCCTTGGCGGCGCGCGCGTTCTTGATGTCGAACAGGAGGGCGGCGGCCTCGTAGTTGGCGTCTACCTCCAGCAGGCGCTTCCAAGCGTACACGATGTCGTTGGCGGATATCTTGGTACCGTCAGACCAGCAGGTGTCGTTCAGATACAGCTTCATGGTGTACTCGCCGGCGGCCGCGTTCTCCTCGATGATGTATTCCTTTACGAGGGACTTCTTGACCTTACCGTTCTCGTCGAGCTTGAACAGGGTGTCGAACATAAGGCTGACCACATTTGCCAGAGCCTCGTTGGTATAGGCCTTGGCAGGGTCAAGGTCATAGACGTTGTCGGTCAGGTAAGTGGTGATGTACTGGCCCTTATCCTCTTCCTTGTCTTCGCCGGCGCAACCGATGAAGGTCAAGCAGGAAAGAAGGGTGGCGGCACAAAGAAGCAATGCAAAAATACGCTTCGTCATGGTTCGATTTCTCCTCCTTGTGATATATGGTGCCGTTGCCGATGCAGAGACACCTATACAGTTTTCTTATACTATTATACCATACATTCCGCTACGAATCAATAAGGAAATGCGTAGATTTTTCAGTTTTGGACGGTTGCACAACGGTGATGCTCGAAAACTGTGCATATTGCTCACTCACCGTGGGCTTTTAGCATATTTGGCGTATATCAGAGGCCTTTTTGGGAGAGAATATGGTCGCTGAGATGCCGCCTGCGCGGTTTATCAATGTGAAAATGACCAACGGATGACGAGGAGGAGCTTGGGCGGTGAGGGAGAAAAGCACGAAGAAGACGGGGGCGGAGTACTTTCGGAGCGATCTCGCTTGCGAATCGCTGTCGCCGGCCGCAGAGACCGAGGAGCGGACCGAGATGGAGGGGGCTGTGACGGTTTTGCGGCGACGCGAGGCGGATGGAGGACGCTCGGTGACGGTGATCTGCGGAGGGATCACGGCCTGGGGAGATGAGGCGCGCTCACGTATGGCTGATATCTTGGTCAGGGAGCTTTGGCGCATGACGGAGGCTATGACGGGACGTCGGGTGGACGGGAATCTGCGGGTGCTGGTGGTCGGATTGGGAAACGCCCATATGACACCGGATGCCGTCGGGCCGGATACCGTGCGTCGGCTGACGGTGACACGACATCTGCGGGAGCATGACGAGGCCTTGTTTGGGGCGCTGGGCTGCTGCGAGTTATCGGCGTTGGTTCCCGGAGTGCTGGGGCAGACGGGCATGGAATCGGGGGAGCTGTCCAAGGCGGCTGTGGAGTTGGTCTGTCCGGATCTGGTGATCGCCGTGGATGCTTTGGCCGCACGGAGCTGTCAGCGGCTGGGGACTACAGTGCAGCTCTCCGACGGTGGAATCGCGCCGGGGGCGGGGATCGGGAACCGCCGCATGGCGTTGACGAGAGATACTCTGGGATGCCCGGTTCTGAGTATAGGCGTGCCGACGGTAGTGGATTCCTCCACGCTGGTGTGGGATGCCCTGGAGAAGGCGGGTATGGCGGGCGGTGACGGCGACAAGCAACCGCCCTCCGAGCTGGTGGACGTGCTGGAGCAGGGGCGGAGCTTTTTGGTGTCCCCGAAGAATAGCGACGACGTGGTGGAGACCTACTGCCGATTGCTGGCTCTTTCGCTGAATCGGGCCTTTGGTGTGGAGTAGGGTCTATTGAGGCAGGGAGGCTCATATATATTGTTGTGAAGTTCGGAGATCGCTCTCGCATGAGCGAGAGAACTCTGCGTAATGAAGGAGAGAAGCTATGAAAGCAAGAAACACCTCCCGACTCCCGGCCAAGGCACGTAACGAAGGCGTGGCCGCCGTGTATCCGTTGCGGCCGGATTTTGATATTCCCATTGGCTCGAGACCCTTTTTGCCGTTCTTTTGGCCTTTTGATTCGCCGGCTCGGCGGCGGGTGAGGATAATCGGCTTGGCGTTCGTGTTGGGAATTTGCCTGCTTCTGGCGGCTTTTTGGTGGGTGGGCTCATGGGGCGAGAAAACGCCTATGCCTGATGAGGGAATCGGGCCGAATCAAAACCAAGGGAATATTCCGCCGATAGATCCGCCCTCCTTGGGGGACTCGACGGAGGACGAAGAGACGGTTGAAGGATCTACCGAGACTCTGACCTCCGCCGAAACCGTTGAGATGACCGATCCCGAAACGGAAACGGCAGAAACGGATACCGCGGACACGGGGGCGGGAGAGGAAACGACCTCCGAGGAACCCGAAACCGATTGGGAGACGAATCCTGAGATCCCGGAGGGGTGTTATCCCTTTGTAAAGGCGGACGTGAGCCAATCCGAGCGCGGAGTTGACTTTGTTACGGGATACACGGCTCAGCTTCCTGTGGTATTACCCACCGGCAAAGATCTGTGGAGAACCGACGGAGCACCTGCCGTTCTGGTTGTACATACCCATCCCTACGAGGGGTACGGCGACGGCGGGCTCTGGTATGATCCCGGACAGGGGGGATTTGCCGTGACACAAACTCCCAATAGCCCGGATGGAATCGTGGCGGTTGGAACGGAGCTGACGGGAGCTCTGCGGGAACGGGGTGTAACGGTCATGCAGGTGAGGATTGCCGTGTCGGAGGAGGACACGGCGGAGGATATCTACCTCCGTACCCAAGAGGTGGTGCGCTCCTACTGCAGGCTGTATCCGGATATCGGCCTGGTGTTGGATATGCGGCGATCTGCGGAGCTGACCGAGACGGGCGGAATTCTGCGCACCCAGGGGATTCTCGACGGGGAGGCCTGTGCCCAGCTTCGCATCTCCGTCAGCGGAGAGCGAACCGAGTGGGAGAAGGATCTGGCGGCGGCCCTGGCTTTGAGGAGAGGGATGTGGGACGTAGAGCCCACCCTGAGCCGGCCTGTTCGCGTCAAGACGGGAATGGGACTCGGGGCGGATCTGGACGGCGTGCGGCTTTTGACTCTGGAAATGGGCTCGGCGGGAAATACCTGCGACGAGGTCCGAAGCCTCGTTCCTGTGCTGGCTGACGCGGTGTACGGTATGCTGTCGGCGGCGGAATGAATGCTTGGACTGGAAACGAAAAAATCCGAAAAGGGAAAAATAATTTCGGAAACCCCTTTACAAATTTGAAAATATATGGTATAATAGTTCCAAACAAAGAATCGCCGCGAAGCGGCGGGGACGGAGCGTGCCATGGAGCAGGAAACCTATCTGGAGCGGATCAAAAAACTGAAAAGCAGCCGCAAGATCACCAACGATAAGCTGTCGGAAATGACGGGGATCCCCCTGGGAACCCTGGCCAAGCTGTTGGCAGGAATCAGCGATTCTCCCAAGCTTTCCAACATCGTGGCTATCAGCCGTGCTTTGGATTGCTCCTTGGATTGGCTCATTACGGGAGTTCCCGAAAATACCAATAATTATACGCTGGAGCCCTCCGAGATGACCCTGGTGGAGACCTATCGGGAGTTGGACGGATACGGACGGGCGTTGACGCTGGCGGTGATGGATATGGAACGGGCCCGCGCGGAGCGGCAAGCAGACGAGGAGACCATTCGGATGCACGATATGGCTCGTCGGTCGGCTCGTCGGGGCGGCGCGCGGCTGCATCGTCCGGAGGACGGCGAGGAAACGGCGGAAATTGCCGCGTCGGAGCCGATCTCTGCGACCGAGGCCGTGCCGGGAGGCGTCACCCCTGCAGCCATGACCCCTGCCGATCTGATTCGAGGCGGTCGGGAGGACGGGCAGATCGACACCGAAGAGGAGTCCGTACCCAAATCGCTGCTTACCCGTTCCTCGGCGCTTCCTGCAGGGCTTCGACGCCGGAGCATCGGGCTCTACGATATGCCCGTATCGGCGGGCATCGGTGAGTTTCTGGCTGATTCCACCCGTATTGAGGATATCGTGATCCCCGACGATCCCCGTACTGCCGAGGCGGACTATGCTTTGCGGATCAACGGAGACAGTATGGAGCCCAAATATCATTCGGGAGATATTCTGCTCATTCAATCTGCGGATACTGTGGAGGAAGGAGAGCTGGGTATTTTCGTGTTGGACGGTTCGGGCTATTTCAAGAAGTATGGAGGAGATCATCTGATCTCCTTGAACACCAAGTATCCTCCGATCCTGTTGAAGGATTTTGAGGACGTATCCTGCTGTGGACGTGTGGTAGGAAAGCTGAAGAGAAAATAATCGAAACCTTGGATGCCGGGGAAGAGCTTCTTGAAGAAGGATTTCCCCGGCGTTCTTTTCGGTAATGCACAATGAACGGATCACAGCATTATTAAAAACAACAAAACATAGATAAATAAACCGCCTGTTTGGTTTTGGGCGCGGATATAACGCGAAAAAGAGAGCGGAGGATGTAGTCGGCACGAAAAAATCCCGCGTTTTTCCATTTTTTTCGCCATCCCCCTTGCAATTTTATCCGAAATCGGTTATAATATAAAGGATAAAGAATCCCCATCCAATTCTCTTGAGAAAGGAATTTTAACACATGAACAAGTTGAACAAGCTGGCCGGCTTCGCCGGTGTGCAGGGCCCCGTGCTGACCATCGTGATGGATGGCGTAGGCATCGCTCCCGACACCGCCGGTAATGCCGTCTCCCTCGCCTACACTCCTACTCTGGATCGCATCATGAAGGAGTACCCCATGGTGACTCTGAAGGCCCACGGCACCGCCGTCGGTCTGCCCTCCGACGACGATATGGGTAACTCCGAGGTGGGCCACAACGCCCTTGGTGCCGGTCAGGTCTTTGCACAGGGTGCCAAGCTGGTTACCCAGTCCATCGAGTCGGGCAAGATGTTCGCCTCCGAGACCTGGCAGACCCTCATCGGCGGCGTAAAGACCAATGCCTCCACTCTCCATTTCCTGGGCCTGTTCTCCGACGGTAACGTCCACTCCCACATCGATCACCTGAAGGCCATGCTGGTGCAGGCCAAGGCAGAGGGCGTGAGCCGTGTCCGCGTCCACATCCTCATCGACGGCCGCGACGTGGGCGAGACCTCCGCGCTGGAATATATCAATCCCTTCGAGGCCTTCATGGCTGATCTCCGCGACGAGTCCTTCGACATCGCCATCGCTTCCGGCGGCGGCCGTATGAAGGTGACCATGGACCGCTATGAGGCTGATTGGTCCATGGTGGAGCGGGGCTGGAAAACTCACGTTCTGGGCGAGGGCCGTCAGTTCGCCTCTGCCGCTGAGGCCGTGGAGACCTACCGCGCCGAGTTGGGCGTCATCGACCAGGATCTGCCCCCCTTCGTTATCGCCAAGGACGGTGAGCCTGTGGGCACCATCAACGACGGCGACTCCGTGATCTTCTACAACTTCCGCGGCGACCGCGCCATCGAGATCTCCAAGACCTTCGATGCCGCCGAGGGCGAGTTCGACAAGTTCGACCGTGTCCGCGTGCCCAATGTCCTCTACGCCGGTATGCTGGAGTACGACGGCGACCTGCACATTCCTCACCGCTACCTGGTTAATCCCCCTGAGATCACCAACACCATGGGCGAGTTCCTGGCGAACACCGGTGTCAAGCAGTACGCCATCTCCGAGACCCAGAAGTACGGTCACGTCACCTATTTCTGGAACGGTAACAAGTCCGGTAAGTTCTCCGACGAGCTGGAGACCTACGTGGAGGTTCCCTCCGACGTGGTGCCCTTCGAGCAGAGACCCTGGATGAAGTGCGCCGAGATCACCGACAAGCTCATCGAGGCTCTGGAGGCCGGCGAGTACACCTACTACCGCGTCAACTTCCCCAACGGCGACATGGTGGGTCACACCGGCTCCCTGTTGGCTACCCGTTGCTCCATGGAGGCTCTGGACCTCCAGTTGGCTCGTATCCTGGCAGTCGTTGACAAGCTGGGCGGCGTGGCGCTCATCACCGCCGACCACGGTAACGCCGACGAGATGTACGAGTGCGACAAGAAGGGTCAGCCCAAGGCAGGGAAGGACGGAAAGTTCAAGGCCAAGACCAGCCACACCCTGAACCCCGTTCCTTGCATCATCTACAACAATACCGCATCCAAGGACGCTTACACCGTCAAGGCAGATAACGGCCAGTTCGGTCTCTCCAACGTGGCCGCTACCATGGTCAACCTCATGGGCTACGAGGCTCCCGCTATGTGGGACGAGTCCATCATTGAGGTAAAGTAATTTCCCATAAATCATTACCGCCGCCTCTGTGTAAGCAGAGGCGGCGGGCTTGCTTCGGGGACTTGACAAAGATGGGAAAGTATGGTATCCTATGGAAAAGAAATTGGAGCTTGCAAGGCTCTCGCCTGCACCCGCTTAAATCCCTTCTTGAAAGAAGGGTTTAAGAATCCCAAGAGCTTTAAAAAGGATTATTTGACAAAGCCCCTGGCCGTTAAACCGCAATTTGAAAATTTATCAATCCCCCGTAAAAGGAGACCGCTATGACAAACAACGACTACACCTCTGCCCGCCCTGCGGATTTCAACTACGATGCCGCCCTCTCCGAGCTTCAGGAGAAGATTCGCCGCAAGGCCAAGGCCAAGAAGCTGGTGGCGTACTTTGAGGAGGAAACGACTCGCTTGAATTCCATTCTGGAGGACCGTAAAGCCGAATATGACACCGAGCAGGCCGACGTGGAGGCTCTGCAGAGCGCGACGCTGACGCTGTTGCTTTACACGCTGATGGGGCTTAAGGAAGAAAAAATGCAAAAGGAGGAGGCGGAGGCTTTGGCGGCTCGGGCTGCCTACGAGACTGCAAAGGCGGAATTGGATCACGTGCTGAGCCGTCGGGTTGAGTTGAGGGCTGAGATCCGCGCTTTGGGCAACTGTGAGCGGGATTACGAGGAAATGCTGGCCGAGAAGAAGGCTTGGCTCGTGGCGAGGGAGGCCGCAGTTCATGCCGAGGTGCAGGCATTGGAGGCTGAGAAGACCGCCATTCTGCTGGATTCCAAGGAGCTGAAGGAGGCCATGGAGAGTGGGCAGTACGCACTCAGAGTGGCGAATTCCGTGATGGATGCGCTGACCAGGGCCGGCGAGTTAAGCGCGAAGGATACACGCACCTCCCGACGTGCGGGAATGGTGGGCTCTGCCTTTTCCATTCGCGACGATGAGATCGATCATGAGAAGCGTAACACCCTCGTTCGCTTGGATAACTCGATCCAGACTTTGGGGCGTTATCTTAAGGATTTCGCCGCCGAGCTGAAGGACGTGGCCCACGTGCCTATGGAGCAGCTTCCCGCCACACGCTTCAGTGATGGTTTGCTCTTCTTCGACCGTTGGACGGACGGACTCATTTCCGAGCTGCTGGTAGATGCCAAGCTGATGAAGATTCGCTCAAGGATGTACCCGCTGCTGGAGCAGCTGACACCCATCGTTCGAGGCTTGGAGGCGGAGTATGCCCGTAAGGAGGCCGCCTGTCGGGAAATTGACGAAAAGATCCGTACGATTGTGATGGCCAAATAAGCAGATGCCCTCGGCAGGAAGAGCGTCGAGGGTATTTTTTCGGTTTGCGAGACATATACTCCAGCAACAAGCCTTGGAGGTACGCCATGCCCATCGTTCGCCGTTCCGGTATTCCCTACGTGATTCCCATGTTTCTTGCCTTTACTGTCTTACTCTGCGTGGTTGCGTGGTTGCTCATCGGCTTTCCCCTCGGAGGGGAGCGGTCGGTGTCGGTGGGCGCAGAAGAGGGTACGCCTGCGGAGCATCCGCCGATTGCTTGTGTGGTCATCGATGCCGGGCACGGAGGGGAGGACGGTGGAGCCGTCGGGGTGAACGGTGTCTTGGAGAAGGATTTAAACCTGTCGGTTTCATTCGCACTGAGGGATCTTTTGGAAGCGGCGGGGGTTCCCGTGGTCATGACTCGTACCGAGGATAAGCTGCTCTACGATCGGAACGTGGATTTTCAAGGGCGCAAAAAGGTGCTGGATTTGGAGGCGCGGCGAGTGATCGCGGAGGAAGTGGCGGCGGAGTGGGAAGGGAATTGCCTGTTCGTCAGTATCCATATGAACGCCTTTCCCCTGCCACAGTATAGCGGGATGCAGGTATGGTATGGCGCAGGGGATCCGCGATCGGCCGAGATCGCAGAGGCTCTTCAAAGTGCCTCTGTCCGCTTGATGCCGGAAAACCGTCGAAGAATCAAAGAGGCGGGGAGCAATATCTATCTGCTGGATCGTATCCGAACCCCGGCGGTTTTGGTGGAGTGCGGCTTTCTGTCCAACCCCGACGAAGCGGCCAAATTGGCGGAGGAATCCTATCGGTATGCGCTGGCGTCCGTGATCTATGGCGCCCTGGCCCCCTACGTCGGGGTCACGGAATAGACTTTGCCCGTCGTAGGGATGGCGCATCTTTTTTTGGAAATCCATTCGAAAGCCCTTGACAAAGCTCTCAAAGTATGATATAATGATCAAGTCGCCTATGGGCGGCCTTCGAGGTGTAGCGCAGGTGGTAGCGCGCCAGTTTCGGGACTCAATCACCACGCTCGGCGTAGAATTTTCGAGAAGAGCCGAAAACCCTTGAAAACACTGACTTTTTCGGCTCTCCCGAATGTCGAAAAA
>SVRS01000025.1 GCA_015064695.1 Oscillospiraceae bacterium
CCGACTGGGGATAGGCTTCGGTCAGCATTCTGTTGAATTGCTCATAGGATTCGAGTCCATCGACCTTGATGGTATTCTCGACTTCTCGTCTGTTCTGATAGGGGAGGTTGCCCATCAAGGTGAGTGACTCATTGAGCGTGTGAAAACGGAAGCCAACGGGAAGAGCCTTGGCAATTGCGCTATCTACCACTCCGAAGCATTCCAGCGAAACCTTGAGTCCGTCTTTGTTTTCCTCATTATATTTGAGGTCGTAATCGGAAGTGTGATTCGCCCCCAAATACGAGAGAGCTCCGGACAACTGTTTTCGCCCGACAGGAAGTTGAACGTGGGCGGTTTTGTTGCCCCTTGAGATAATTGCATTCATCTGTTATCATCCTTTCTGCAATAAAAAAAGCCAAACGCTTGGCTGATAAGCATTTGGCTATGTAGAGGGAGTGTCGTATTGTTTACACATTTCGAATTTACAAGGATGAAAAAATGTGATATAATTATTGTAGCGGAGAAAAATTTTCTAAAAATTCCTTTAATCTGTAAGATATTGAATTGATTTTTCGACTATATGGGTGAAAGGCCTTTAGGAACTGTGTAAGGAGGTGACTATATGGAAGACGGAAAAATTGTTACGTTATATTGGGAACGCAACGAAGAAGCTATTCGAGAAACCGAGCAGAAATACGGAAAATACTGTTACACCATCGCATATAATATTCTTCATTCACACGAAGATTCGGACGAATGTGTAAATGATACTTGGAACGGAGCGTGGAACGCTATGCCCCCCGAAAGACCAACCAAGTTACAGGGCTTTCTTGCTCGTATTACTCGAAATATCGCTATCGACCGATACCGATATGACAGCGCACAAAAGCGCGGTGCAGAGGTAGAAAGCGCGATTGATGAATATTGGGAATGTATTCCCAATGGAGATGCTTCAATCGAGGATGAATATGTACTGAAGCAAGCGATCAATGGTTTCCTTGAAAGCCTTGATGTCAGAACTCGCGTCATATTTATGCGCAGGTATTGGTATTCGATGAGCGTGAAGGATATCGCCGACGGTATGCGTCTTTCGGAAAGTCACGTTAGTGTAATCCTACACAGAACCAGAAACAAATTCAAAGATTATCTTACGAAGGAAGGGGTATTTGTATGAAGAAAAAGAATTGGTATAAGGGTTTAAGCCTTGCCGATGATAAATACGTTGCCGAGGCACACCCCGATAACGTTATTAAACCCAAGCGAAATAAGATCTTAATTTCGCTCGTAGCTGCGTGTGCGTGCTTTGCACTGCTTGTTTGTAACCTTTGGCTATTTATTCCATTCAACACTAATCCGCCTGATGTATCACAGTATGCAGACAGCGAGTATTATGGACTCATTCAGAAATTGAACGTTCTAACATTCCAGCAACCCAAATACAAAAACAATGCAGAAAAATTATGGGCTGGGATTAAAAACATTTCATTTGACTTAACTGATGGTGTAACAAAGGATGCAGATAATGCAATACCTGAAGCGGCAGGAGACGGCATGACAGATGGCACAAACTCCTATCAAGAGATCACCGACAATCAAGTGGAAGGAATTATCGAAGCCGACCGCATCAAACGGAGCGATACACACATATATTATCTTGATGATGATGTATTGCGTATCTTCTCTATTGACAAAGAAAACACAACGGAAATCGGTAACTACACTATCTATGAAGAGGGCACGGGGCCTTACATGGATCAGTGGGAATTTTACCTTTCAAGCGATTGCAAAACCGTGACCGTGGTTACACAGTATTATTCAAAAAATGAGAGTGTTTCACGACGTTACGTAAATCTGATTTCGCTTGACGTTAGTGATCCTACAAACATCGTCAAGAAAGATGAATTCAACATTACGGGTGAGTATATGTCGTCCCGTATGACGAACGGGAGTATTCTGCTCTTAACAGAGTTTGTGATCAACAAGCAAGAGCTTGATTTCGATGATGTGACTACCTTCGTTCCACAAATTGATGAAGGCAACGGTTTATACAGCATTCCGGCAAACGGAATAGTTTCTCCCGATAATTTGAGCAACACTCGTTATACCGTTGTGATGAAGCTCGACGAAAAAACGCTCGATCTTCAAGGAACGGCAGCATATCTCTCGTATTCCGAGGACGTGTACGTTTCTGAAAATCACGTATTCTTAACTCACGTGTTCGCCGATAATAAAGAAAATGATGACGGTACTATCACAAGAAACTCTATGACTGAGATTTCTTGCTTGACTTATGGCGGCGACACCTTTGAGATTCAAGGAAACGTAACTGTAAGAGGTTACGTCAAGGATCAGTGGAGTATGGATGAATATGAAGGAATTCTTCGTGTCTTCACGACTACCAATGCAACGACCATTCGTGAGCAAACCTATAGCAACGGTAATGTTTCCGCAGAGATTCTGCAAACCGCAACTGGAGAGTCCAATGCAAGTCTGTACTGCATCGACCTTTCTACCTTCGAGATTGTAACATCGGTTATAGACTTTGCTCCTCCGCGTGAGGAAATCCAGTCAGTACGATTCGATAAAGAAACCGCTTACGTTTGCACGTCTATAGAGATGTCCGACCCTGTATTCTTCTTCGATCTCTCCGACCTCGATAACATCACTTATAAGGATACTGGTACGATTGAGGGTTTCTCTACTTCTCTTATTAACCTTGGCAACGGTTATCTTCTTGGCATCGGAAGAGGAGGAGACTGGAGTAGCTTTAAGGTTGAGGTATACGAAGAAACATCGGATGGAGTTCGATCTGTATGCACTTATGAACTCGAAAATGCAGATTATTCTACTGATTACAAATCCTATTATATCGATCGTCAGAATCAGCTTATAGGTTTAGGTATCGTAGATAAAAACTACCCTACGGCTAAATATTCGTCCGAGACTTATAGATACGTTCTTCTTCACTTTGATGGATATGAGCTTGTAGAACTTGTTAACGTAAACCTCTTGGGCAACCCTGCGGCTCAGCGAGGCGTTTATATTGACGGATATATGTATATGTTCGGTAGTAGAGACTTCAAGGTTGAAAAGGTTTTTGATTAATATTGGACAATCAAAATCGGCTCGTTATTTAGATAAGCCACGGATTCGGTAATTCGTGGCTTTTTCTTTGTCTTCAGCAGGTCAGTATTTGGTTTTCGTGGGTTCGGATCCTTTTGTAATATAAATGGACTATTTTTGAAATATGCTTTCTTCAATGTTTCGTGGGTTCGGATCTTTTTGAAGAAGGGATGGACTGATTTTGTAGTGCATGATTTGTAAACAATTTGTGTCTAACGCAAAAAAACGAAAGAATTTGAAACCCTGTCGTGGGTTCAAGTCCTTTCGGTCGCTTGTTTTTGATTCGATATTTGGAAAAAATGGCTCAATCCATAGTTCGTTCCTTTCGGCTCGATGAAATACCGAAAATGGATCTATGAAACTTTGAAAAAAAGAAGGCGTGAAAAAACGGGAGAAATCTCTCGAAATCTCCCGTTTTCTCTTGTTTTCTCGATCGGATCTTTTTTGACCGATAACGATGGCAGGGGCAGGAGGATTCGAACCCGCGACCCACGGTTTTGGAGACCGGTACTCTACCAGCTGAGCTATACCCCTGTGCAACGGGATATATTATAGCACACTTCTCTCAAAAATGCAAGGGGTTTTTCAAAAAAAAATAAATAATTTTTTCCTTTTTTTGACGAAATTTCCCGATAAAAGAACCGTTGTTTACAGAAAAGTATTGTTTGTTCTTTCAACGTTCATACTTTTGTGATAGAATAAAATGGAAAATATATCATTTGAAAGGAATCATTGTATGCTTCAACTCAAAAAGTATCTCTGCTTACTTTTGGTCGCCACCATGCTCCTGTGCCCTCTGGCCGTTCTTACGGGGTGCGGGCAAAACACGGAAACCCCCGATGACACCTCCAAACAATCCGGCACAGCCAACGAGACCGAAGAGGGAGAGGACAACCGCTTTGTAGGCATCGATTACAAGGACCGTCCCTTCCGCGTCTATACAAGCACCGCCGAATTGGACAGCGGTTCCAGTTCCTCCAACTTTCTCATTGAGGGAACAGCCAAAACCGAAGGAAACCGCGTCAATGACGCCGTCCTGGAGCGCAACGTTCTGGTCGAGGAGCTTTTGGGCGTCAAGCTGGAATTCACTCAAACCGATATAGGCATCGACGGTGTCTCCGCAGATATTCGCCGTCTCACCCAATCGGGTCTTGATGATTATGACCTCGTCATCAATACCATCTACGCCTTCTCCGAGCTGCTCATTGAAGGTAACTTCCGCAACATTTTGGATGAGGAATGCGTATTCGATTTTGAACGGAACTACTGGTACAAGGACTACATGGACGATCTCCGCCTGATGGACGGATACCAGTACGTTCTGGCAGGTGACTATTTCATCGACATCCTCCGCTCCGCTCACCTCCTTTTGGTCAATAAGGATCTGTACCAGAACTACTACAACCGCTCCGCCAACGAGCTCTACGACCTGGTCTCCAACTACGAATGGACCTTCGACAAGCTGAACTCCATTTGCACGGGTCTGTACGCCGACCTCAACACCAACAACGAGGTGGATGATGGCGACCAGTTCGGCTTCATGACCGCTTCCTACTGGGGTGGTGCCATTCCCTTCATGATCTCGGGCAACCCCACCTACATCTCCCGCGACGAAGACGGCATTCCCACCGTCACCATCCAGGAGGGTGAGCGTGCAAATCAGCTCGCCGCTGAGATGAGCAAGATCTTCAACAACGATAGCGCCAACATCGGTCTTTCCGAGGTAAAGGATCTTCTCCTGTCCTACACCCAGAACGAATGTCTGGTCCTGGGTTACCAGCGTCTCGGCTCCCTGGAGAATGCGATCCTCCGCTCCATGGAGGGCGACTCCGCCGTGCTTCCCTACCCCATGCTCTTTGCTTCGGACAAAAAGTACACGACATCTACCCACGATACCACCTACATGGGTGCGATTCTGACCACCTCCACCGATATGGAGTTCATCTCCACCGTTACCGAGGTGCTGTGCCGCGAGACCTCCAAAGTCCTTATGCCCAGCTACTATAAGGAGTCTCTCCAGGTACAGTGCGTGGACGACGAAAAGGCCGCCGCCATGCTCGATATCATCCACGACAACTTCGGCCAATCCTTCGTGTTGGCTTATAACCATGCTCTCGGCGATCAGATCCTGCAATCCTTCACTACCGCAATTCAGGACAAGCGCGAATTCTCCGCCGTGTTCGCCTCCGCGGCCAGACGCATCAACAAAACCCTTCAGAACAAGATTACACTGTTCGAAAGAAGGAATCTGAACGATTAATCTACGCCCCTCCTGCAGAGCCGGATCATTTCGGCTCTGCTTTTTTCTTTGATTTCACCGGCTGAACGTCTCCTCAGAGCCCCACCGTTTCGTCCGAGTAGGCCGCCGGTGTCTGTACCCAACAGAGAGAGTCTTGAACATTCGCTCTTCCGATTACATATACGATCCGGAGCAGCAAGCCCAAGATCTTCTTGCTTATGCACAAAAACGAAACGATTTATTCACACGCAGTTCACGCCCATATGAGATAATAAGAATGTAATATACTGTGCATACGTGCGCAAAGAAAGGAAAACGATCATGAACCGATTCAAAAAAAGGCTTGCTTTGACCTTGGCTTCTCTTACGCTCCTCTCCTGTTTCGTCTCCTGTGCTGATACTGACTCCCCCGATGACAGTAAGGAATCCTCCACCGTAGCCGTCGAGGCCGATAGCAGTGAGGATAACCGTTTCCTGGGTCTCGATTACAAGGATCGCCCCTTCCGCATCTACACAAGCGCCCACCAGGCTTCCTCCGCTATGGATAGCTCTAACTACCTCATCGAGGGAGAAGGCAAGACCGGCGGCGGCATGGTCAGCGACGCCGTCTACCAGCGCAATGTCACGGTCGAGGAATTGCTCGGCGTAAAGCTGGAATTTACCCAATGCGACTTGTCCTACGGTGCAATTGCCGGTGACGTCCGTATACTTACCCAGTCGGGTGACGATCTGTACGACCTGGTCATCAACGACAACTACGATTACGCTCAATTGGTCATTGAGGGTCATTTCCGCAATCTCATGGATGATGAGTGCGTGTTTGATTTTGACCGCCCCTACTGGTATAAGGACTACATGGAGGATCTCCGCCTCGTGGACGGTTACCAGCACCTGCTGGCCGGTGACTTCTTCATCGACGTCCTCCGTACCGCCCACCTGATGATCGTCAATAAGGATATATATCAGGACTATTACCGCACCTCGGCTGACGAGCTGTATGACGTTGTCTCCAACTACGAGTGGACCTATGACAAGCTCATCTCCACCATCACCGGCCTCTACATAGACAAGAACCAGAGTGGCTCCAAGGATGAAGGCGACCAGTACGGTTACCTGGATTCCGCCTACTGGGGCGCATCCATCCCCCTGTCCACCAGCGGCACCACCACCTTCATCAAGCGCGATGAGGAAGGTTGTCCCACCATTTCCATCCATGAGGGAGATCGCTCCAACCAGTTGGCCGCCCGCATTACTACCCTTCTGAACCACGAGGATACGGGACTGGAGAAACACGTACCCGATCCCGTAGCCGCATTCATCAACGGTGAAGCCCTGGTTGCCGCCACCTTCTCCTTGGGTTCCCTGGAGAGCGAGAATCTTCGCCAGATGGAGAGCGACGCCGCCGTTCTTCCCTACCCCATGCTGTTCTCCTCCGATAAGAAGTACACCACTGCGACCCACGACACCACCGAGCTGGGCGCCGTCCTGGTCACGTCCAAGGATATGGCCTTCATCTCCACCGTCATCGAGGTTCTCAACCGCGAGACCGCCAACATTCTGATTCCCAAGTACTACAAGGAGTCTCTCCAGGTTCAGTGTGTGGACGATGAAAAAGCCGCGGCTATGATCGATATCATTCACGATAACTTCGACAATGCCTTCATCCTGGCCTACAACACCGCCCTCGGCGGCAAGATCCTGCAGGCCTTCTCCACCGCCGCCGAGGACAAGCGCGAATTCTCCGCTGTGTTCGCTTCCTCCGCCAAGTCCATGGAAAAGACCCTGAAGAATAAGATCTCGCGCTACCGCGTAAAGAATAACATTGATTGATCTCTCCAAATAATCTCCGCTGCCCGACCGGGCGATGTTCTCAGCGGAGAATTTGAAAAGCGCCGTTAAGTGCGAGCATCGCATCTGACCGGTCAAATACCAATATGGGCCAAGCCCAAACCCATATAACGACAGAAAGAGATAACAAATCGGTTCGTAGCCGAAATGTTATCTCTTTCTTTGTTGGTTTAAGTTTAGAGTTATGAGGCTCGCGAATTGCTTCGCAATTCATTCGCCGTTACGTATTTGCTTCGCAAACGTTACAATATGATTGCCTATCTCATATAAAACTTGGACGTTGCCCAATCATAACTATGCGAAGCATATCATAACTCATAACTTGCCCAGTTTGGCGTGATTTGTCCGTTAAGAGCATCACGCTAAGGCAGCGGAGAGTTTTCTTATACCGTCCCGGTGACGACCAGCGTGCTGACCCCGGGGATCACGGACCAGGCGCCCGTGGCGGGATTCTGGGTATAGGTGGCGGCAGGAACCAGAATATTTCCGGCCACGGTGGCAAAGCTTCCCGTCGTCACATCGTAGGTGTATTCCACCCCCTCACTCCAGGTAGCACCGTTGAAGACCACCACCAGATCCGACAGGATGGGATCGAACTGATCCGTAACCGACGCATCATCGGTGGCAACCACAGGGGTATTGCCGAAATTCTGAATGGTGAACGTGTAGGTCAGACGATCCCCCTCGGATACGGTGGAGGGAGACAAAGCCTTCGTCACCGTCAAAAAGGGCTCACCCGTAGCCGTTACCGTCTTCTCGGCAATAATCGGTGCGGGTAGATAGTTCCCCGTAACGGCAGCCGAATTGGTGATCATACCACCCGTAACGGGAGGCGCAAACTCATTTACACGCGCCTGGTAAACCAAGAACGCATTCCCGCCGGCAGGAATATTGACCCCCGTCACCGTCAAGGGGTTGGTGCCCGTGATCACGGGGGTGGCCTGTCTGATGCCGTCCAAATAGTAGCTCAACGATCCCTCCACGTAATCCAGGGGAACCAGCTCGTTGGGCCCCAGCGTGTACGCACCGAGATTATCCGTTACCGTCAGATCCGTCAAAGCGCTCCCGCCCGTGTTGACGATGCTGATCACGTAGGTCAGCACGTCATCCGGCGTGTAGCTTTCATTCACGGCGTATTTGGTTGCCGATACGGTCTGCAAAAGCTCGCCCGTCACCACGTTCGAGGTGGCCACGTTCCCGGCATAGGTCAAAGTAGCCTGATTGGTAAAGGTTGCCATGGAATGTCCTCCGATATTGCATAGAATGATGAGGCTCGCGCCCCACTTCCATTCTATGTCGAAACAAGGCGAGGGGTGTCAAAGCCACCGGCATCAAAGAAAGAATCCCGATACTGCGGTATCGGGATTCTTCATAGGTGTCAGTTGTATACCTCAATCTCACCGAGGGCGATTCCCGCCGTCGGATCCAGATCGATTCGAACGTAGCGGGCCTCTTGAGAAGCAAAGGTCAACGCCAGCATGGGTGCAGTCTTGGTCCACTCGTGGTTCTCCACCCGAGCCACCTCGGTGTAGGCTTCGCCGTCCGCCGAAACCGAAATGGTAAAGCTCCGGCAGCAATTGTTCCAAATCAATCGGGTCTGGGTCATGAATACGTTCACGCGGCTGATCTCACAGACCTCGCCCAGATCCAGCTTAATCCAGGGTGCCTGATCCAGCTCGCCGGCCATCCATCCCATCACCTTGGTATCGCCGTCGGTCATATAATGGGCAGCAGGGCTACTCGCCAAGGTATACAGAGCTCCGGAGGAGGATACGTAGGCGGGCTTGTTCAGCGCCAGGTTGTCGGCTACGGTCTCGGGACGGGAGGCATCAAAGCCGTCGGGCAGCTCGATCACGGCGCACTGGCCGGGATTCACGGTCAAAGTGATGGTACCGTCAGCCCCCACCGTCAAAGGCTTCATCTGTCCGTCGGAAAGATCCAGGAGCTTCAAATCCCGGAGTCCGTCCGCCACTTGAATGACGAAGGTCGCTACGCCGTCCGCAGTATCCTTCTTATTGGTTACAACAACGTGCTGCTTGCCCGAGCCGTCCAAGGCCTCAAACAGAGAGTAGATCGCTTCCCCGCCGCTGACGTGCCGGAAAACGAAATCCGAGGGCAGCACCTCATTGGCAATCACCTTGTCTGTGTGGTACACCTCAATAGCATCGCTGTTTCCGAGAATGGGCTCAATGGTCTCGATGTAGGCGTTGGCCGCCTTCACGCCCTCGTACATCGCGCCGGGGGTCATAGAGCCCGGATTAAAAATGCAGGAGGCCAGGAACCATTGGTATTTCTTGTATCCGTAAGCGATACCCATGGAGGCGTTGTACATATTCTCGGTGGGAGTCAGATCCCGATTCCAAAAGGCTTGCAGGTAGTAGGCCGTCCCGCAATCGTAGAACAGCCCCGCCTTCCGCATGACGTTCAACGAGCGGAAAATGGAGGGATCAAAATCATCCCAGTACGCATAGTGGTCGAAGGAAATGTAGTTCAACCGACCGTTACCGCCGGAGATCGCGGCGATCTCCTGGTAGGTAAACTTCTCGTGGGCGTCGCCCGTCAGATTGTTGGTGATGGGGAACTGATTCAGATAGCCTTCAATGTGGGGATTGTACTCGTTGATAACCCGCACAAGCTCGGCATAACGGTAATTGGTCTCCACAGGCTCGTCCGCCAGGTAAATACCGTAGAAGCCCGCCCGATGCTCGTATTTTTGTACCACGCGGATCAGCTCCTCGTGGGCAATATCGGGAAGCACGTTCAAAAGCTCGGGATCGGCCGCCTGGTAAGCCATTCCCCGCTCACGGCAAAGGAATATGGCATAGGCATTCATATCGTTGCCCAGGCAATCGTAGGCATCGCGGCCGCCCACGTAGTCAATTCCCGCATCCTTCAGAAGATCCAGGGCCTGCACCAGGTGATCTGCCCGGGCGGCAACGAAATTGAAGAAGGACTCCACGTGGAAGCGATCGTCGGCGGGATTCACCACCTCTACCCGGCAGACCGATTGATTTTTTCCGTCGGTGACGTATACCTGAGTCTTACCAAAGCCCACAGGCGTGACCACGCCGTTTGAATCCACCATAGCAACAGAGGGATCCATGGTCATAAACAGAAGCTCCGCATCGGGATCCACCGCCGTACCGTCGCGGTAGTAGAGGATATCCAGCTTACAGGCAGTATTGGGATCCTTAAAAAGCCAGATATCGTCGCGATTGAGAATGGCGTTGGCGGCGGTATCCACAGAGGCGTATACCTCCACCTCGCCCAGCGCCAGGTAGCAGCCCTTCCCTTCGGTTGCAGGCTGCAGCTCCCGGGTGGCAATCTTAAGATACCGTGTCTCCGCATGGCTCAAGTCAACCTCGTAGCCCTCGGCAGAAGGAGTCGCTCCCTCCACAGTAGTCAAAGACGTATAGGTCTTGCCATCCTCGGAGGTCAGCACCTCAAAGGACGTAGGAAAGCCCGCCTCGTCACCAACCGCAGGATACAGCTTGATGCTCTCTACGCTGTAAGCCTTGGTCAGATCCAAAATCACGAAAAATTCGTAGGTCTGACTTGTGGTCTGATTCCATGCCGTAGAAAACGCGGTGGTCGGGTTTCCGTCATTGAGGTGCAGATTGGAAAAGCCCTCGTCTTTCTTGCAGTTGGAGGCAATGGCGTACCCCTCTCCGGCCACGTTCACCGAAGGAACGGCCACAGGCTCGAACACCGTGGGATCAAAGGCCGGCACGTACTCGGTCTCGGGCTCGGTGGTTTCCTCGGTCTCGGCGGTAGTTTCTTCTGCCTCGGTCTCGGCGGAGGTAGCTTCTCCGTCGGTATCGGGATTGGTTATGGGAGTCGTCTCCCCGACGGTGGTATCGGGCTCCTGCTTGTCACCGTTGCAGGCAACGAGCAACAGCATCGCCAGACAAAGGGTCAGGCAAAACAGAATTTTCTTCATATTCAGTATTCCTTTCTCAAAAAGCTTACTTCCCTATTATACCATATTTTCCGCCCCCTGTAAATAATGCTTTTCCCCCAAATTCTTCCCTGCTTTTTGTCTATTCCGCCCAATACAAAGGAAGCCGCCCCGAACGCATTGCGCATTCGGGGCGGTTATTGGAAAGCTCAGATCACCGATATACCTCGATCTCACCGAAGGCTCCGCCACCGGTGGATGAGGTGGATTGAATCAGAACGTAGCGTGCGGCAACCGTATCGAAGGCAAATTCGCCGGACTTGGTTGTCTTGTCCCACTCGTAGGCCTCTGCACGGGAGACCTCCACGTAGTTCACGCCGTCCTCGGAAACCGAGATGGTGAAGTTCTTGCACCGTCTGTTCCAAATGTCGCTGGTCATGTAGATCTTGACCCTGCTGATGTCATACACCTCGCCCAGATCCAGCTTGATCCGGGGAGCCTCGTCGTCGCTTGCAGGACTCCAGCCATTCTCGTCGGTATTACCGTCGGTCAGGTACATGGAGGAAAAGACAGTTTGGCTCCAGAAGTTGGAAGCATTAGAGGAAACGTACGCAGGGCGGTTGATGGCTAGATTGTCGGTGTCGGGATCGGGGCGGGAGGCGTCAAAGCCGTCGGGCAGCTCGATCAAAGCGCACTCACCTGCGCCGATAGCCACGGTAAACGTCCCGTCAGCGGCCACGGTCAAAGGAACCATCTCTTCGGTCTCCGTATCCAGAATTTTCAAATCGCGAAGCCCGTCGGCGGCCTTGACGATGAAGGTCACAGCTCCGTCTGCGGCGTAATTCTTGTTGGTGATCAGAATATACTGCTTGCCCGAGCCGTCCAGCGCCTCGAACAGGGAGTAGATGGCCTCGCCGCCACCCATATGGGTGAATACGAAATCGGCCGGCAACAGGTCCTGACCCAAGGTCTCGTCGGTATGATAGACCTCAATAGCGTCGCAGTTACCTACGTAGCCCTCAAACTTTCGAATGAACTCGTTGGCGGCCGTGACGTTGACCCCCATTTCGGTCATGATCAAAGAGGATTGAATCAATCCGTACCGATCCGATCCGGTGAACGCGCTAAAATACTGGAATTTCTTATAGCCGTAGCTCACACCCAGCACCGCGTTATACATCTGCTCGGTAGGGGACAGTAGCCAACGCCACCACGCTTGCAGGTAGTAGGCGGTTGAGCAATTATAAAGCAATCCTGCCTTCCGCATGGCGTTCATATCCCGATAGAACTCGGGGTTGAAGGTGCCGTCGCCTGCGTGAGGATAGCTGTCAAAGGAGATATAGTGCAACCGTCCGTTGCCGCCCGAAATCGAGGCCACGTCGGCGTAATAACTATCCGAGTCACCGGGTACGCTAACCATAGGAAACTGATTCAGATAAACCTCAATATGAGGATTATAGTTGTTCACCTCTCGCACCAGTTTAGCGTAATCCAAGTAGTCATCGGTAGGCTCGTCTCGCAGACAGAGACCGTAGAAGCCCGCCTTATGCTCGTATTTCTGAATGGTGCGGATCAGCATCTCCCCCGTCAGAGATGATGCCGCAGGGCTACCGGAAATGCCTTCCTCTGCCACCTGGTAGGCCATGCCCCGCTCGTTGCAGAGAAAGAGGGTGTAGGGCGCGTGGTCATTACCGGCAGGGTCCAGCACGTGAGTGTTTCCCACATACGTGATTCCTTCGGACTTAAGCACGTCAAGTGCCGTGCCGATCTGATCGGGCATGAGCTTGGGATTGAAAAACGTCTCAATATGGAACTTCGCCTCCGCCTGATCCTTCACCTCCACCAGACAAACCGACTGGTTTATTCCATCCGTCACGTAGATTTCAGCGGTCCCCACACTCCGAGGAGTCACCAAGCCGCTATCGTTGACCAGCGCCACCTCGGGATTGGTAGTCATGTATTTCCAGTCAGAGCCCACAGCCGAGCCGTCGCGGTTGTGCAGGACGGTCAGCTGCATGGGGATATTGGGGTTGACGTAGAGCCACACGTCGTGGCGGTTGAGGATGGTGTTGGTAGAGGTGTCCACGGGAGCGTAGACCTCCAGCTCGCCAAAGGCCAGGTAACAGCCCCGACCCTCGGTGGCAGGATTCAGCTCCTTGGTCACGATCTTGACGAAGCGCGCCTCGTCGCCGTTCAGCTTGACCTCAAAGCCCTCGGCCGATGCCACGGCGTCGGTGACGGTGGCGGCGGTGGTGTACGCCTGGCCGTCCATAGAGATCTGCACCTCAAAGGCCTTGGGAAAGCCCGCCTCCTCCCCTGCCAGGGGATAGAGCTTGATGCTCTCCACCGCAAAGGCGCGGGTCAGGTCGATGAAGCCGTAGAACTCATGGGCGATGTTGGAGGTCTGATTCCACTTGGTGGAAAAGCCCGTGGTCTTGTCGCCGTCGTTGGCGTAGATATTGGAATATCCGCCGTCGCTCTTGCAGTTGGAGGCCATGAAGAAGCCTTCGCGGGCCACGTTGCCCGAGGGGATCGCCGTCGGCTCGAACACCGTGGGATCAAAGGCCGGCACGTACTCGGTCTCGGGCTCGGTGGTTTCCTCGGCCTCGGCGGTAGTTTCTTCTGCCTCGGTTTCGGCGGAGGTAGCTTCTCCGTCGGTATCGGGATTGGTTATGGGAGTCGTCTCCCCGACGGTGGTATCGGGCTCCTGCTTGTCACCGTTGCAGGCAACGAGTAACAGCATCGCCAGACAAAGGGTCAGGCAAAACAGAATTTTCTTCATATTCAGTATTCCTTTCTCAAAAAGCTTACTTCCCTATTATACCATATTTGAAATACTTTGTAAATAGGACATTTCGCCAGTATCCCCTCCTCAGAAATTGTTGGTTATTACCAAAAAGGAGCCGCCCGCAGGCGGCTCCTTTGCTCATTTCAATTCTACCACGGTCACGCCGCCGTCTCCCTCGCCGTACCGTCCGATGCGGAAGGATGCAATACGCTTGTCCCCCTTGAGGAACTTCCAAAGAGCATTTTTCAGCGCACCGGTTCCCTTTCCGTGGATGAGATGGACCGATTGCATATTGTACATAATGGCATCATCCAGGTACTTGTCCACCGCCAGCCAGGCCTCGTCGCCGGTCATACCGCGGAGGTCGATCTCGGACTTGAACTGGTTGGACCGCTCCACCGAAACCGAGGATTTCAATGCAGGCTTGGCAGCTTGAGTCGTTTTCTTCTTCTGTCCCCGCTCGTCCTCCTCGATGAGGCGAAGGTCCTCGATGCGAGCCTTGGTACGCACCACGCCCGCCTGGACCGCCACCAGATTGCCCTTGGGGTCCTCGGTGACCACACCCTCCTTGTGGATGGTCACGATGCGTACCTTGTCCCCCTTCTTGAGGGGGCGGGGTAGCACGTAGCCCTCGTCCTCCTCGCGGACCTCGATGGGATCGAAAATATCTCCCGTGGTACGGAGATGGTCGCGAACGGCGCGGCGGGCGGCCTCCAGCTCGGCGGCGGCCTGAGCGGCCTCCTGAGCCTTCTTCATCTTCTCCATCTGCTCGTAGATGAAATCGCAGGATGCCTTGGCGGACTGCACCATGGCGGCGGCCTTCTTGCGGGCAGCCTCGGCCTCCTTCTCCGCCCCGTCCAGCTTCTGACGGATCTTCCTCTCGGATTCAGCCTTGAAGCGCTCGTACTCCTCACGGAGCCGCTTGGCTTCCTCCCGCTCCTTCTCCATCTGCACACGGCTGTTCTCCAACTGCTCGATCACCGACTCAAAGCTCTTGTTGTCCGAGCTGACCCGCTCCTTGGCCCGCTCAATGATGGCAGGATCCAGCCCCAGCTTCTCGGAAATAGCAAAGGCGTTGGACTTTCCCGGTGCGCCGATGATCAGCTTGTAGGTGGGCTTCAGGGTCTCCACGTCGAATTCGCAGGAGGCGTTGCACACACCGGGGGTATCCAGGGCGTAGGCCTTCAGCTCGGCGTAGTGGGTGGTGGCCACGCAACAAGCTCCCGCACTGCGGACCGATTCGATGATAGCCACAGCCAGAGCCGCGCCCTCCACGGGGTCGGTACCGCCGCCCAGCTCATCGAACAGGACCAGGGATCGCTCCCCCACCTGCTCCATGATGGAGACGATGTTGACCATGTGGGAGGAGAAGGTGGACAACGACTGCTCAATGCTCTGCTCGTCGCCCAGGTCCACCAGGATGTTGTCGTAGGTGCAGATGCAGGACTCCTCCTCGCAGGGGATATGGAGACCCGATTGCACCATCAGGGCAAACAGACCGATGGTCTTGAGAGAGACCGTCTTACCACCCGTGTTGGGGCCCGTGATCACCAGCGTGTCAAAGCTCTCGCCCAAGGAAATGGTAATGGGCACCACCTTATCGCGGTCAATAAGAGGGTGGCGTGCCCCCACCAAATTCACGGCACGATCCCCCGAGATCATGGGAGCCACCCCCCGCATCTGCGCGGAAAGCTCTCCGCAGGCGAACACGAAGGCCAACTCGTTAATATTCTTATAGTTCAGCCACAGAGCATCCGAAACCGCTCCCACGGCAGCAGACAGCTCCGCCAAAATCCGCTCGATCTCCCGCTCCTCCTTGGTGTGAAGGATGCGGATCTCATTATTGGCGTCCACCACGGCCATAGGCTCGATGAAGATGGTGGAGCCCGAGGAGGAGGTATCGTGGATCAGACCCTTGACCTCGGCCTTGCATTCGGCCTTGACGGGAATGACGTACCGCCCGCCCCGCATGGTAACGATGTTCTCCTGGAGGTACTTGGACTGCCCCGAGATCAGCTTTTGCAGGGTCTCCTTGATCTTGGCATTCTCGTTGCGGATCTTACGGCGGATGTCGGCCAGAAGAGGAGAGGCCTCGTCGGCCACCATGTCCTCGGCGGGGATGGCGCGGGTGATGCGATCTTCCAGCTTGCGGTCGGGGATGAGGCGGTCAAAGACCTCGTCCAAAACGGTGTCAAAGGGATGGTTTCCCGTGTGATAGTCCTGCAATACCCGTGCGGTGCGCAGGACGCCCGCGCAATCCAACAGCTCACGGGGCGACAGAATGGCTCCCTTCTCAGCCCGCTCGCAGGCAGAGGATATGTCCCGGATGCGCCCGAAGGAGGGAGCCCCCTTGGCATCGGCCAGCTTCCGCGCGTCGGTGGTGCGGCGCAGACGGCGAAGAACGGTATAGGTATCCTCGGTGGGGCGGAGATTGCGTGCCATGATCTTGGCACCCTCCGTCTCAGCATGCTCCTCCAGCATAGAGCAAATCTTATCAAATTCTAATGTTCGTATGGTCTTTTCAGAAAAACTCATGGTGATTCCTTTCCGGGAAAGGAGAGCGCCCAAGGGACTCCCCAAAAACTTTCAATAAATGTGTCCGATCATCTAATCGTTCGATATTATTTCTTGCGAAGCAGAGCCTTGGCATCCCGCAGAAGCTCGATGACGGGTCTCGCGTTGAACAGGAGCATGACCGCATAGACGGCCACAGCACCGCCGTACATCAAGCCGATGTGGCGGGGGAACCGCTCGGATACCGTTATGATGACGGTCAAGGCACCCAAAAGCAAGGTGTTGGTCAGTCCTCGTCCCCACTCCCGCTTGAAGGGGATGAGTCGGCGGGCGGTGGCCAGACGCAGGATGCAGACTGTGAAATAGCTGGCAAAGGTGGCGATCGACGCGCCCATGGCACCGTAAGGCGGAATGAGCAGAAGGTTGAGGACAACGTTGAGCACCGCACCCACCAGAGCGGTAAGCATGGAGCCCATGGTCTTCTTGCTGGTGAAATACACTGAGCCTAAGAAGGTACACAGGGCGGTGAACACCGTGGCGAAGGTCAACGTGGGGATATAGATCCATGCCGCCTCAAAATCAAGGGCGAACAGAATGTGGGCCAGGAAGCGGGAGAGGATAACCAATCCGCCCCCTCCCAAAAAGGCCAGCGTGGTATAGATACGCCACACGCGGGAGTAGAAGGAGGCGCAGGCCGCAGGGTCCTCCTCAGCGGATACCGACAGCTTCCAGGCGCTGTCAAAGATGCTGATGGCGTAAATGAGCAGGTTGGGGATCTTGTAGGCGGCCGTATAGAGACCGTTGAGGTCAGCGGAGCACATGCGCTCCACCATAAAGCGGTCGGAGACACCCGTAACCCACCAGAACAGGGTGGTGGGCACCAGAGGGAGACAGAATCTCAGCATGGTGCGAATGGTCTGCCACGACACGGTCCGCGGCTTGACCGACCGCCACAGACGGGTGAACACCACGAGGAACAAAGTCGTCAGCAGATCGGCCAGAATGATGGAGCCCACGTAGCCGGTCACGCCAAAATCCAGGATGGGCAGAAACAGGAGATTCAGCCCGATGACGATGGCGGTATTGAGGATCCCCTGCCCCGCAAAGAGCTTGGTCCGCCCCACGGCACAGAGGTATTGAGAGACAACCGAGTGGAGGTTAGCCACCACCACGTAAGCCGCGATGAGCCAGACGCTCCCCCCGAAAAAGGGCAGCATTCCCAAAAGAGGCGACAGAAGCAGGAAGATCACCGAGCCTACGCCGTAAACCACCAACCCGTTGGTGAAGAAGGCCTCCTTGTCCCCCGTTTTGGCGGCGGCCGAGCGGAAGATACCCTCGGTAATCCCCGCGCAGGCCAGGGGTATGAGAAGGTTGGCGATCCCCGTGATGAGCTCGGCGGAGCTATACTCCGCAGGGGTCATGTAGGCCGTGTAGAGGCTGACCATGAAGAAAACCAGCAGCTTGGACAAAAGCTTTCCCGCGGTGAACACAGCTGTGTTGGTCAGGAGACGGGTATATTTGCTGGGGGTCTTGGGGGCATCTGCGGGCATGAGCTTTCCTGCCTTTCTCTTGTAATTCTCTATTCATTTATTGTACCAAAAGATGGAGATATAGTCAAGGGGGTATGTGTAAATTTTCGAAAACTGTTGGTTGAGCCAAAAAAGCGTGTCCCACACGTGGGACACGCTCGATCAGAATCAGGGCACGTAGTTATAGTGGACCGTTGCCGAGAGATGGTTGACCCCCTTCGTGTACAGAGCGTTCCACTGGTCCTCGGTTCCCCCGTAGTAAACATCCTTCAGCAAAGGATCAAAATCGAATACCCCTTCCTCCATGGTGGTCACGCCGACGGGGACAAACGCCTCGGAAAGGAGATCGCATCCGGCAAAGGCATAGGATCGAATGGTAGTCAATCCATCGGGAAGAGCCACACTTGTCAGCGCATCACAATAACGGAAGGCATCCGACCCAATCTCACGCAGCCCCCGGCAAGTCGCCAGATCCAGCTCCGTCAGTTTTTCACAATGATGAAAAGCCTGCATCCCGATTTGCGCCAGGTTCTCGTGAAGCATAACCCGTTGAAGAGCCCTGCACTCTGCAAACGCCCTCTCCGGAATGTACGTAAGCCCCTTCGAAACAGAAACCTCCTGCAGATTCGCGCAGTTGCTGAAGGCCGACTCCCCCATTTCGGTCAGGCTGTCGGGCAACGTCACACTCTGCAAGCCGCTACACGCAAAGAAAGCGTTTTCGCCGATGCTCTCCAGGCCGTCGGGGAAATGCAGCTCGGTCAAGCCCTCACACCCCTCAAAGGCGTTGGCCTCGATCCGAAGCAGGCCCTTCGGCCAAACAACCTCAGAAAGACTCGTGCAGTACTTAAAGGCATCCACACCGATCTCGGTCACACTGTCGGGCAGGATCACCTTCGTCAAATACGCGCAACGCAGGAAGCTATTCAGCTTCACAGCGTCTCCTCCGCGGATCTCCACCGTTTTTAAGGATTCCGGCAGATAATTTCCCGACTCGGAGGAATGGAACATATTACGCAGATTGACCCCCATTCGCTGGGCAGGAATCGAAACGAACGCCATGGACGTACATCCCCGGAAGGCATCCCCGCCAACACTCTCCACCCCATCGGGGATGATCAGCTCTGCAAGACCCGTGCATTCTCCGAAGGCAAGAGCCCCGATTTCCCGTATCCCCTCGGGAAGGGAGATCTCGGTCAAGCCCTCACAATCATAGAAAGCGAGCCGCCCGATGTGGGTCAGACTCTCGGGAAGGGTAACCTTCGTCAACGCCTTGTTCCCCATGAAAACGAAATCGTTGATTCGGGTCGTTCCCGCGGGGATCTCCACCTCGGTCACCGGAATATCTCCCGCGTACAACGTCCCTGCATAGACGAGGGGCTGAGAGGTATCATTGGCGAAGGAGATCCCATACCAGGCCTCCATGCTTGAAACGTACACGCCCTGCAAGCCCTCACACTTCAGAAACGCATTCTTCCCGATGCTCGTCAAATTGTCCGGCAGACGAATCTCCGCCAGGCTCTTGCACCCCTCCAGAGCGCTCTCCCCGATACTCGTCAAGCCCTCGGGCAGATCGATCTCCTCCAGATTGGTGCAGCCCTTGAACGCGCAGGCTTCAATCTCGGTCACACCATCGGGGATGGTTACACTCTTCAGATGGGTGGCGCGGGCAAAGCCGTCCTCCATGATCCTCGTCACGGATATTCCCTCATAAGCTTCGGGAATCTCTGCCTGCTCCGCGGTCTGTCCGCGCCCCAAGGAAATGCCGTAGGTGCCGTCGGGCAACCGTGTGTATTGCCATTCCGCCTCTGCCTGCACGTCCTCTCCCGCCGTGGTCCCATGAGTCTCCTCACTCCGCGTGCCGGTGTCCGTCTCCGGAGGATTCTTCTCGGGACTGCAGGAAGCCGAAACCGCCGTCAAGAGCAAAAATGCCGTCAAGAGGGCGATTCGATTGATCGCCTTTTTCATAGTAAACTCCCTTTCCTTCTTCGTTTTTCCAAATGTGCCTCTGCGCCGCCAACGTGCAGGACGTCTCTCTCCTCCGAGCCTGCCGGGCCAAACACGCAGAGGCACCCCAAAAATCAATCCACAAGGTACTTCGCCATCGCACGCTGGATTGCATTCTCAAGCTGCTCCCGATGAAGCATCAAAGAGAACTCCACGGTCGGACCGTCCTTCGAAACACTCTTGCCAATGGCAGAGGAGACTCCGCCCATGTAGTTGAAATCATTGAGGAGGGACCACCCCAGATCCACGGTCATGGAATAACGGATCTGTCTGAGCATGGTCACGTCCCGCGCAGAGCTGCTGTTGATCTTCTCCCATACCGCCAGGCTGTATGCCTCCTGAACGTCGTGGGAATAGTAGGCCAAGGTCTCCACCACGTCAGCAGCCATATCGAGATCCTCATTTCCCTTGGCCAGGGCAATAAGGCCGCCCACGTACAGGGTGCGGTAATTCTCCTGGTTCTGATCAAACAAGGGATAGGGCAAAACACCCACATCCTGGGAATCGCCGACGTGCATGGTCAACTCCCTCAGGGAGGTCAGCTCAAACATGATTCGGTCGGAATCCATGCGCACCCACGCCTGCTCCACTTCATTGGGGTAATTAAAATACGTGGTATCAGCAGCCGCTAAGGCGCTCAGCTTCTCCGCCAGGCTGAAGAAGCGGGTATGATTCTCATCCAACAGAATATTCAGTGTATGATTCGCGTTATCCATGATCTGAATATCCGAGGAGGTCTGGAAAGAGGCGATCGGCGCTCTTCTTTGCTTGGACTCGTTAAAAATATCCAGCGTGTCGAATACAAAGGCCAGGCCGTACCTGTCCTGATAATCCAATACACCGTCTCCGTTATCCTTTCCGTACTCCGCAGAATAGGATTGGAGTGCCTCCAAAGTCCATTCGTGATTCTCCACCAGATCGTATAGAGTATCCGCCGAGAACTCTCCCTTTACAATATCCCGATTGAAGGCAACCACGTGGGCGTCATCCGGAAGCAGAAAGCGATTGTACCCGAAAATTTGGGTGCCCTTGATCTGCAGACGCTGATTGTTCTCCTCACCCCAATATCCCGCAGAGGTATTGATTCCCTCCAGGGTATTCATATCCACCAAGTATCCCATCATCGGCTCCAGCGCTACCGCCGTGGGGATGATCAGCATGTGATAGCTTTTCCCCCCGCTCCGAACCATGGTCTGAAGATAATTGGTAAATTGATAACTATGCTCCAGGCCCAACGCATCCACGTTCACACCCAAATACGCCTCGGTCGCCTTGATTCGCTCAGCCGAAGCCTCCAGCACCCGGGTAGCCATGGCGTTTTCGCTCTTTTCAAAGTAGACAGATCCGTCCAAGGTGTCCTGACAGTACAGAATTCCAAAGGTCTTTCCGTAATTGTTTCGCTCCACACGAAAATCCTTGTGGTGAGGATCGGGCTCCTCCGTAACCCCTTCGGTTGCAGTCTCCGCGCCGGGAAGCGCACTTTCAACGCCAAGGGTTCCGTCCTCCTCCTCCGTGTTCTCAGCACAGGCACAACAGGATAGAGCCATCCATAGTGCCAGCAGGATCAGTATTCCTTTTTTCATAAAAAATCTCCTTTCAGTCGCTTTACGGCAACGTATATATCCATCGTTATCCGTTATTCCCTGCGATGTCCCGGAACAGCCGTTCCAGGAAGGGCATGCGTTTCTGCGCTGCTTCGATCGCTCCGACTACGTCCATGCTGCCGGTCTCGGGATCATAGTTCGCCGCCATGGATCCCCACATTTTCACGGTCTCAGAGCAGCTTCCCTGCAGCACACGCATCAGCTCGGGAGTCATGGATCTGCAGATTCTCCGCAGCATCTGCAGATCTGCGGTGGAGCCGCAGCCTGCCCGACGCAGGAAGGTCTCCTCATATGCCTTCTGCATACCGGACGATTGATAAGCCAAGGTCTCCAAAACGTCGCACGCCATATCCAACGAATTGGAATCCGACAAAAGCGCCACGTAACCGCCCGTGTACAGAGTGCGGTAATCCGTCTGGGCAACGTCGTAGAGAGGATAGGGCAGAATACCCACGTCCACACTCTGCGTGCCCGACTCCATCCGAGCGCTCAGCAGGGACAGCTCGAACATCACGGAGCCGTCCTTCAGCATCGAGTCAAAATCATAATCGTACACACCGTTCGTGGTAGTGCGGGCAAGCAGATCCTTCGCAAAGGCCTCCACACCCTGAATGCGCTCCACGTCGTCCAACGCGGAAACCACAAAGCCTTCGTCATCCGCCTTCATCATGCGGATCTCCGAGGAGGTAAAGAAAGCGCTCAGCAGATCGAAGCTATCCACGGCCAAACCGTAGCTCGGCGTATCCCAGCCGTCACCATCATCGATCTCACCGCCGTAAGCCGTCACATAGCCCATCATGGTCTCCATCGTCCACTTCTTTTCCTCCACCAGACGGTACAGCTCGGCATCCGTGAAATATTGATTCACCAGCGCCCGATTGAAGCTGACCGCAGGACCGTCCGGAAGCAGGAAGCTGTTGTAGGCGATCAACTGCTTCCCGGCTATCTCCAAATGCTGATTGAAATCGCTCCCCCAGTAGCCGGCAGAAAGATTCAATCGATCCATGGATTTCAAATCGCACAGGTAGGGCGCCAGACTCAGGATCGATGCCAGGTCATCCGCCATGACCATGTCGTATACCCCTCTCTCTCCCGCGCCGTAGGAAAGACCGATTTTCCTCATGCACTCGTAGCCCGACTCTTCCCCGATCGACGCGATCTCCACGCCCAGGTAGGCCTCGGTAGCCCGGATCCGCTCCACAGCCTCGCGGCTCAGGGCGGTCGAGTCTCCGTTCTCCACATCCGCGAAGTAGTATTCGGGCTTCACGTCCTCCTCACTGTACACGATCGTAAAGCTGTCGTTGTAATCATTCTTTTCCACGTGATAGTCCTCGTCGTAGGAGGGCTCGGTTTCCTCCGCCCCCGTGTCATCCCCCGTCACGGGCTGAGATCCCACCGGAGGAATCACAACGGGCGGATTGATCGACGGAAAAATCTCGAAGAACCCAAAGGCATTACCCAAAACTGAAACCCCGATGCCCACCACCAACAGGATGGAGGCCGCAAGCCCCAGCACGGGCCATCTCAATCGAGTGGACCTTTTTCCGGACTTCTTTCCGCCCACGTCCGCTCCGACAGCCGCCGAGGCGTTCCCCACAAAGGCCGCGCTATCCAGGACCAGATCGTCCCGAATCCCGCTCATAGCCGAGAAAAGTGTAAATACGTTCTCGTTCATACCGAATACCCCCTCTCATTCAAGTACACGCGCAATCGCTCACGGGTCTTGCCCAACCGTTTGGTGACGGCGTTGGGCGATAAACCGCTCCCCTCCGCCAGGACATTGACCGAGGCGCCATGCCAGTACCGCCCCAAAAACAAGCGGCGATCCACCTCGGAGACCTTGCGCAAAAAGGTATCCAATGCCTCCGACAGCGTGTTCTCGGCAGGCAGCTCATCGGTATCGGGCAGACATTCCGCCAGCTCCTCCAATACCGCCTCCACGTCCAGGTTTGCCCGATCCGCCCGCCTTTTCCGATAGCGATCAATGGACAGATTTCGAACGATCCTGGACAGGAAAGCCCGCAAGGATCGCGGGATGGTGGGCGGGATGCTGTTCCAGGCCTTGAGGTAGGTATCGTTCACACATTCCTCCGCATCCATACGGTCGTTCAGAATTCCCATGGATATCGCCATGCAAACCGCACCGTGAGCCTTTTCAGTTTCCAGAATGGCTTGCTCATTCCGCGCGAAATACAGGTCGATAATGATCTGATCCGTCATGATGTTCTCCTCCTTTATATATACGTTTCCCCTCCCTTTTCCGAGAGGCGGGGCGTTATTGCCCCCTTCACCGACTATGACGAAATTTCATATGAAATTCTGCCCGAAAAAGCCAAAATAAAAAGAAAAATTTTTCAAAAGTAAGCGGGCGCACCTCCATGCGCCCGCCTGTATGATGCCTTCAATGCTCCAGCCTTCGTATGAATTCCGTGATCTGATTTCCCACGGCGGTGAACTCCGCAATGAATTCCTTGGCCGTCATACGGGAAACGCCGGCAGTGACCGCCGAGATCTGCAGCAAATAATCCCCCGTCACCACGCGAATGGAATAGTCCGGTCCCAGCTCGTGAATGACCCGCTCGATGTAGGCATCCGCCGTCTGATTCTGCTTGGTGTACACCACGCGATACCCGTTCCGAAGGAACTCCGAGCCCATTCCGTCCTTGACCAGATAGGCATCAAAGACCAGCAAAAGCTCGTTTTTGGTAAAGGCCACATAGTCCGCCAAAAGATCCATCAGCACCTCACGGGCTCTCTCCAGGCTGAACGCGGCCTCCTCGGCCAACATATCCCAGGCGTAGATCAGATTATATCCATCCAGAATGGTCATCCGTCGGGGCGGCTTGGTGGGCTTGGGCTTGTGGGCCTTAGGGCTCGACACAGCCGCCACCGTTTTGGGCTCGGTGTATCGACGGCGCTTGATGGGACCGAACTCGCGGAGCATAATGGCCTCCAGCTCCTCGTCCGACAGGCGGTAGCGCTTGGCGATTCCTGCCGCACGGGGGATGATGGCCTCCAACGATTCCCGGGCGGACGACAGATCCACGGCATCCTCCAGGTGCTTGTAGGCATCCACCTCCTGCCAGGGGACGATCACGCCCGCACCGTGGGAGCAAAAGACCGAATGGGGCGGATACGCAGGATCTCCCTCGGGATCGTATCCCGCCGCAGCGACCAGCTCCTCCTGATTGTGGCAGGCTTCGTATCCGTCCGAGGTGCAGAACAACCTTCCCTGCCCGCGGGTATAGCCCACGACCTCCCGCGCATAGCCATGAAGAAGCGCAACGGGACCGCGTCCCGTCAGCACCGTAAGCTCCCCGTCAGCCGATTCCACGGCGAAGGTGGAATGATGCATTTCCAGATCCGTCATGGCCCGACCGACGCAGGATGCGGGAATCTCCAATCGGAATCGGTAGTAGGGCTCCAGCAAAACGCATCCCGCCTTCATCAGCCCATGACGAACCGCCCGCATCGTGGCCTCGCGAAAATCGCCGCCCTCGGTATGCTTGAGGTGGGCGCGTCCGGCTACCAGCGTGATCTTCGTGTCCGTTAACCTCGCCCCCGTCAGAATGCCTCTGTGATCGCCCTCGTACAGATGGGAGAGGATTAACCTCTGCCAATTCGTATCCAAGGCGTTTTCCGACACACGGCTATCAAAGATCAGACCCGTTCCCGCCGGCTGGGGCTCCAAAAGGAGCTGAACCTCGGCGTAATGACGGAGAGGCTCGAAATGCCCCGTTCCCAGAGTACGCCCCGCGATACGCTCCTTGTACAGGATACGCCCCGCATCCAGCTCACACGCCCAGCCGAAGCGATCCAGAATCAAGCGCTTCAGCACCTCGATCTGAATATCTCCCATGAGGCGAACCTCGATCTGCGCCAGCTCCCCGTTCCACCGCAGGTGGAGAGTGGGATCCTCCTCCTCCAGCTCCTTGAGCTTGGGGAATGCAACCCGAGGATCCACGCCCGCGGGAAGGGACACGCCGTACGAAAGAACAGGCTCCAAAAGGGGGCTTCCCACGTTGGTTTCCCGACCCAATCCCTGCCCGGCATAGGTCGCCGAAAGCCCGATCACCGCGCATAGCTCTCCCGCCGAAGCTCGCTCGGTCTGAAGGAACTTATCCCCCGAATACAAACGGATCTGACTGATCTTTTCGCTCACCGTGTTGCCGTCGGCGGCCATATAGGTCAGCTCATCCCTGGCTGTCAATTCGCCCCCCGTGATCTTCATGTAGGTCAGCCGCGTGTTTCCCTGGCGAGCAATCTTGTACACCGTGGCCGAGAACTCCTTCCCGGGATAGACGGGCGCAAGTGTGTACCGATCCATGACCCCGAGAAGATGGGCCACGCCGTCCGTTCGGAGCGCCGCACCGAACAGAACGGGGAATAGCCTGCGGCGGCTGATCAGCGTCGAGATATCCCCGTCATCGATGGGCTCTCCCATCAGAACAGACTCCAAAAAGCCTTCGTGGATCAAGGCCAGCCGCTCGTCCAGCTCAGCCTTCGTATGGGATTCGTAAAAGCCCACGCAAAAGGGTGACAGGCTTTTCTGCAGAGCCGCCTCCACGTCGGATTTCTGTTGGACGGAGATATCCGTCTTGTTGACGAAAACAAACGTGGGCACGTCGTAATGCTCCAAAAGCTGCCACAGAGTGCGGGTATGATTCTGTACCCCGTCAGGGGCAGACACCACCAGCACGGCGTAGTCCAAAAGTGAGAGCGTCCGTTCGCATTCCGCAGAAAAATCCACATGTCCGGGAGTATCCAGCAGAATGTAGTCGCAGGCATCCGTTGAGAATCGGGCCTGCTTGGAAAAAATGGTAATTCCCCGCTCCCGCTCCATGGGCGAGGTATCCAGATAGGTGTTCTTGTGGTCCACCCGTCCCAACGCCCGTAGCTTTCCCGAAATAAACAAGAGCGCCTCGGACAGAGTGGTTTTACCGGCATCCACGTGGGCGAGAATACCGATAGTGATTTTTTTGGACATGGATATCTCCTTTTTTCGCGCTATACACGCGTCTGATCCGGTTGGGATTCCGCAGCTTCCGCGGACTCCATTTCACTCGCTAACCGCCGCCCAATCTCCCTCATGCGCTGAGCATCGACCTTGACCACCTGGCGGTCATAGGTGATCAGCCCGTTGGTTTCGTCCTCCACGTCGGTCAATTGGGTATATACGGCAGCGCAAAGTCCCTGCCTCACGGCGGGGATGATCTCCTCCTCATAAAGCCGAACCAAGGCATCCTCGAAGTCCTCCCGTCGGGAGAAATGGCGGTATCCGTAAGCCGTATCGGGATCATACACGTGCCCCGCCACCTTGTGCGCATACCCGCCGAATTCCGACAGAACCATGGGTCTGTCCCCGTATTTCAGCTTGACGGACTTGAAATAGACGTGCTCGCTGTCCACGTCAGAGGGTGGCCCCTTAAACCAGCCCGACACCGTATCGATGAAGCGGGTATCGTCCAGCTCACGAAGTCGGCGGTAGGCGGCCTCGCCGTCAAATTGCCCCCACCCCTCGTTGAAGATGGTCCAGTAGCAAACGCAGGGATGATTCCAAAGCCGACGAACGGTCGCTTCCATCCCCTCGAAAAAGGCCTTGCGGGCGGCCTCGTTCCGATGCATGCGCTTATCCGAACGCCGCTTGAAGCCCAGGGTGGGCAGAGCCGTATCCCGCAGGAAGGAATAACGGCCGTTGTTGACCATATCCTGAAGCACTACCATTCCCAAGCGGTCGCACGCATAGTAAAACCACTCCGGCTCTACCTTGATGTGCTTGCGCAAGGAGTTAAAGCCCAGAGCCTTGGCCGTTCGAATATCCTCCTCATACTGATGGGGAGACTGAGGCGTGAAAATCCCATCAAAGAAATAGCCCTGATCCAAAAGGGCGTGAAAGAAGTAAGGCCGTCCGTTCAGACACAATCGGGGAATCCCCCCAACCCGCCGGATCTCCAAGGTGCGGATGGCGAAATAGGTAGCCACCCGATCCTCACCAACGGTCAACAGGCATTCATATAAATAGGGATCCTCAGGCGACCAAAAGCGAGGGCTCTCCACCCGAAAGAAAGCCTTCCCTTCCCGCACGGGGATCGAAAGCTGCCCCTCCGGTGCGAATACAGTCAGAATGCCCTCTCCCCCACCGCCGAGGACGTCAAGGGACAACGTCACCTCATTGCCGGCGGTATGCACGCGGAGTGCCCGGATATACGAATCCGGAACCCACTCCATCCATACGGTCTGCCAGATCCCCGAAATCGGCGTGTACCACATTCCTCCCCGCTTGATCCGTTGCTTCCCATAGGGAAAAACAGCCTCATCCGGATAGTCCGTGACCTCTACGGTCAAGAGATTATCCTCCCCCAAATAGGGGGTAACGTCGAAGGAAAAGGCCTCGTACCCACCGCGGTGGAATCCGAGTCGGTGGCCGTTGAGCATCACGTCCGCCGTCTGGTCCACAGCCCCGAAATGCAAAAGAACGCGCCCCTTCTGCCAAAAGCCCTCGGGGAGCGAAAAATCCCTGCGATACGTAAGCCGCGTTTGTGCTTGCGCCTTGAAAGACACCCCCGACGCAGGGGCTTCGGGCGGATACGGTACGGTAATGCGTTGAAAATCGCCGCCGTTTACAGAGATCTCCCATTCCCCGTCCAAGGAAAAAAAGGAATCCCGCCGCAGCTGAGGTCGTGGATGGAACATAGCTTCTCCTTTCGGCAGGAATCATATCTCCTGCCCTCCCGTCTATTATACACGTTTTCCCCGCGAATGTCAAGAACTCCGCGCATATCCTCTTGACAAAGCGACAAGAATCCTTTATAATATTTATAATGAAAGATGCAATTCAAACGCCCCGGAGCAGAATGGAGATTTGTATGGAAAACAAGATATACGATATGCTGATCATCGGCGGAGGCCCGGCCGGCTACACTGCAGCCCTGTACGCCGCAAGAGCCGGACTTGACGTCGCCGTCATCGAAAAAATGTCCATCGGCGGCCAGATGGCGCTGACCGATATCATCGACAATTACCCCGGCTTCGACGAGGGTGTCGAGGGCTTCACCCTTGGCATGAAAATGCAGGCAGGAGCCGAGCGATTTGGGGCGCAGACCATCTATGCCGAGGTGGTAAGGACTCGTTTGGATGCCCCCGTCAAGGAGATTGTCACCACCGACAGTACCCTGCAAGCCCGCACCGTGATCATCGCCACGGGTGCAGATCCCCGCACCCTGGGACTTCCCGAGGAGGATCGCCTCGTCGGGCGGGGCCTCCATTACTGCGCCCATTGCGACGGACGATTCTACAAGGGCAAGCACGTCCTGGTCGTCGGCGGCGGCAATACGGCGGCGGCAGACGCCCTGTACCTGTCCAACCTGGCCGAACAGGTCACCGTCGTGCATCGGAGAGATACCCTGCGGGCTACCCATATCTATCACGAGCCCCTTATGAACGCCTCCAACGTCCGCTTCCTGTGGGATAGCGCGGTAGTGGAATACACCGTTGACGGCCGCATCACCGGAGCCAAGGTCAAAAACCTTAAATCCGGAGAGATGACCGAGGTAGCCTGCGACGGCATTTTCGTCAGCATCGGCCGAAAGCCCAACACCGCCCTGTTTGAGGGTCAGATCGCCCTGGACGATGGCGGCTATATCCAAGCCGACGAGACCACGAAAACCAACCTTCCCGGTGTCTTCGCCGCAGGCGACGTGCGCACCAAGGCGCTCCGCCAGGTGGTCACCGCCGTGGGAGACGGTGCCACCGCTGTTCATTTTGCCGAGGAGTATCTGATGGAATCCTCCGCTCCGGTATAAAACCAAAGCCGACCGCGTGCGATATGCACGCGGTCGGCTTATTTATGGGATGAAATTACTTCCCGTAGTAAGAGGCCAAGGCCTCTACGTCAGCGGCGGTCAGCGCACCGTCGAAGATCATGAACTCATCTACGACAGCAGAAAGGGGAGCGCTGTAGGTACCCGTTCCGTCCTGGCCGATGTTGAGGACGTCGTAGGCATCCAGAGAGACGTCCTTCAGCGCCTCGGGAATGGCCATGGTCTGGAACGCGCCGAAATCCGTGGAGATCCTGACCTCGCCGGCCTCACGGTCTACCACCAGGGTGAGGTGCATCCAGCCCGTGGCGTAGTTCAGGGGAAGCTGCTTGTTGAAATCCATGCGGTTTTCGCCGTCGCCCATATTGAACTGCACCGCACCCGACTTGATGCAGAACACGTAGCCGCTCAAATTGCCGTTATTCCAGTTCTTATTGGAGAAGAGAGGGGGATCAGAGGCAACGCCATTGGTATTGATCCACAGGGATACCGAGAAGCTACTCGTACCGGGGGCGTAATCGGGAATAGACACGTAGCCATCCTCCATGCGCGCGCCCTCGCCGAAATAGCCCTCCACGAAGTAGAGCTTGCCGCCCTGCGTGGTAGCCGCCCCCATCTCGTCGGTCACGTCACCGTCAAAGGTCAGGTAGCTTACCAGATTCTTATCGGTAATGAATTGGGATATATGGCCTGCGCTCCCCGCCTCGGGCGTGGGAACGTTGACATGCTCGCGGTCAGAGCCGTCGATCTCGTAGACGGGACGATCCCCCGCCACAACGCCCTTGAAAAGGCCGGAGGGCACGCGGCTGGTCCAGGAAGCAGGCTGCTCCAGCCCCAGGGCATGGAGAACGACGGAGGCGGTGTCGCGGATGCCCATCTCGCCGATGGTTCCCTTTTCCACGGTTTTACCCGTAGCGGCGAACATGATTTTCATCTCGGCGTCGGTGCTGCCGCCGTGACTGGTGCCCGAGCCGCCGTGGTCGGTGGTGACAATGAACAGGGTATCCTCCAGAAGCCCCAGGTCCGCGTAGGTATCGTACAGGGTGCTGATCCAAGCATCCTGCTGTTTGATCTTCTTCAGATGAACAGCCGTACCGTAGCCGGAGTTATGACCGGCGGCATCGGCCTCGTCCAGGTGAATGAACAGCATGGTGGGCGCGCCGTTTCCGTTCTCCACTTCAGCCTCAACGTAATCTCTAGCCATCCTGATCACCTTCACGTCGCTGCTGTCCGACGCCTTGTGGACCCCGATACCGTCCTCGATGATACCAATGTTGATGTTGTTCCAATGGCAGAAGGAAGCCAGGGAGGCATTGGGCATCTGTTCGCGGATCACGCGGAAGAAGCTGGGAAATTCGGAATCCGCGGGGTAGGCCTGCGATCCTGTAATTCCATTGTCCAGTCCGTGAAACTCGGGGGTCACGCCGTGGAACAGGCTACCCCAGGATTGGGCACTGATGGAGGGCGTAGAGGTAATGGCCTCGTAGGTCACCGCGCCGTTCGCGAAGATCTTGTCCAGATTCGGTGTCTCTGCCTCCTTGAAGAAGGCACCCGCGCCATCCACGCCAACCACAACCACGTGCTTATATACGTAGGGCCCCGCCTCATCCTCAACGTCCGAGGTGGTCTCACCGTCGGTGGCGGCATCAGTTGTCACATCGGTGTCCGCATCGGTGTCGCCGGTTGTAGAGGCATCCGTATCGGCCGCCGTGGTTTCGCCGTCCGTTGTCGAGGCGGGATTCTGCGTGGGGTTGGTGCAAGCAACCGAGGTAGCCAGCATAGCCACCACCAACAGAAGAGCCAGACAAGTCAAAAATGTCTTTTTCATCATATTATCCTTCCTTTCAATGGAAAATCTACACTCGTATTCTATCACAAATCCTCCTGCCTGTCAAGAAGGACTTCCCATTTTCGGTATTTTCAACAATTCCATCCGATCACACCGATCATCTCCCATAATCCGAATCACAGGCAAATGACGTTCAGCATAGTGCCCCGCACCCCTCCCGAGGCGCGGTGGGAGTAGAACAGATCGGTGCGGCAGGCGGTGCAAAGCTCACACACGTCCACATTGATCTCGTCCACACCGGCGCGGATCAGCAATCGACGGTTCATTCCGGACAGATCCAGATAGGTCTTCCCTCCCCGGACTCCAATGAACGCCTCTGCCATATCCCCCAGAGATGCGCGAACAACCTCCAGGCAGTCCTCCCGCACCACCATGCAGCATCCGTGAATGCAAGGGCCGATTGCGGCGCGGACAACCACCGATCCGAGCGAAGCACCTCGGGTCTCAGCCGCCAGCAGCTTCAACCGCTGAGCTCCCTCCTCCGCGATACCCGCCACCGTTCCCTTCCAGCCGGCGTGAAGCGCGGCTACCGCCGCCACCCTTCCCGCCACCTCCGCCTCCAACAGAATGGGCACACAATCCGCAGTTTTGACGCCAAGAACCACGGCGGGATCGGCGGTCACGTAACCATCCCCCTCAAAGGGCGCATCCACCCAATATCCCATTCCGCGATGGTTGGAATCCACAAGAAAAACATCTCGCCCGTGGATCTGAGGAACCGAGACGACCCCCTTGGGGTCAAATCCCACCGCATCCCCAAAGCGAGTCAGATTCTCCAGCACCGTTTCCCGCTCATCCCCCCGCCCGAAGGCCAGATTGAGGGATGCGGTCGCCCCCGGTGCGCTGACTCCGCCCAAGCGGGTGGAAAAGCCGTGCCGACTCACCAGTATATCCGATCGGATATACCGAACGTCTCCGACAGAAGCCATATGAAACGCCATATTGAATACCATAGCTTTCGCTTTGCAAAAGCTTCCTTTCTTGCAGAATGGGGGTAGCACCATCGTCCCATGGAAACAGCCACAAAATGCGGCTTATAAGGATGAATCCTTCAAGCACTCCCCCTTAACGTAGGAAATCTTCATCACAAAAGCGGCCCAATCGGTCTGCACGTGTGCCCACCGATGTATAGGCCGCTTTTCAAAAGCCAATCGATCGCCGATTAACAATGGATCAGCGCTCAACGATGATCAACCTGCCAACAGACCGTCCATGACACCGTCGGGGATCTCGCCGGCAAATTCGTCTGCATGCTCAACCAGATAGTCGGTCAGCTCATCCGACGTGATCTCGCCGTCCCCGCCCAGATCTTCGATCATGGTGTCGGTTACCTCCACAATGACCTCGGGAGGCACGTCGTAGCCCTTTTCGGCCAGACTGCTCTGAACCGACTCCACGACCAGCGCATCCCGCTCCTCCTTGCTCATATCCAAAGCATCCGTCAGAGTGCCCGCCATCTCGTTCATCGTGTCTGCGTACTCACCCGACTTCAATTCCTCCACACCCAGCATATCCGTCAGCAGACGAACGCCGAGGGTCTTGACCTCGGTGACCAGGGGAGCCATCCGATCGTTGGATTGCAGCTTGCTCATCAGATCCGTCAGCATACCGTCGGCTCCCAGCTTCTGCAAAAGAGCCTCACCCGATACGTTTCCGTCCAAAAGGCCGTTCAGCTTGAAATCACCCAGAATGTCCAGAATCAAACGAACGTCCTCCTGCAAGGTGTCCCCGTTTTCCTGGGTCAGAATGGTCAAGGCACTGGTGAACACAGGGTCCAGTCTCGCATCCAAAGCAGGACGGGACACCCCGGCAAAGGGCTCGCCGTTGAGCCACTTCTCCGCCAAAGACGCCGCCGCATCTGCCGCCAGCATAGAGGTCCACTCAGACTCGAAGAGGCCGTCCGCCGCGCCGCACAGAACCTCCTTGTCCTCGGCCGAGAAATCCTCACTCTTCCAGGCATCGATTGCCTCCAGCAGATCTCCCGCTGCCAGAACCAGCGTCGTCACCTCGGTCTCCAAATGCATCTGCACCGTTTCCCCATGGGTGTCCGCCGCATCCAGCCGCGCCGTTGTCAGCCCGCGGAATACAGGCTTCCCTACCGTGTTGTGAACCACAATCACCACGGGATTCTTTTCCAGGGAATCGCCCAGCTCCCGCATATCGGCCTCGGTCAGCTCGGTGTTCTCGGGCAAAAGCTTCTGCACAGCCTCGCTGTTGCACATATCCGCATCGGCCAGGCTGTGCAGCATACCGCCGCCCAACGCCATGAAGCCGCACACGGGAATCAAGGTCACGAAAGCGATCAGCAGGCCGTTCAAGGCGCCCAAAGGCATAGATACGGCCGGGGAACGGAAATTCCCCAGTGCAGACACGCATTTCTCCACCACCCATATAGCGATCATAAGGATCAAACGGATCAGACCGAAGACCGGCAAGAACAGAATAGGCGCGACAAGCAGGGAGACCAGCACACGCAAGCCCTCGTCGCCCGCAGGAATATCCGCCGCGATATTCTTCACCGTATCTCCCAAAAGCGACATCAGCTTATCGAACGCCATGTCCGAGGCCACGCGTGCCAAGAGCTTGCTCACGAAAATAGCGGTAATCGCGGCGATCACCGTGGCGCCGACCCGTGCGCAGGACATGATCCAGCTATACTTTTTTCCCTTCAATACGCCAATGGCCGTTACTCCGGCGGCGTAAAGACAAACCGCAACGGTAAAAATGATCCATGCACTCACAGAATATACCTCCGTATTTCTCATTCAAAGATGTCAATATATGGGCATTATAGCACAATCCTTCGCAGTTGTCAACGGCTTTTCGGCTTCAAAAAAATTTTTTAACTTTTTTCAAAAAAGGGGTTGACAAAATCAAGAGAGAGTGCTATAATAGTACCGTTCCGCTGATGAGCGACGAATCTTCGTCACGGGAACGAACTAACACGCTGGTGTGGCTCAATGGCAGAGCACCTGATTTGTAATCAGGCGGTTGATGGTTCGACTCCGTTCACCAGCTCCAATAATGGGGGATTTCCCGAGCGGCCAAAGGGGGCAGACTGTAAATCTGTTGTCACTGACTTCGGTGGTCCGAATCCACCATCCCCCACCAGAAAAAAGCACACATTTGTCTACCGGACAAATGTGTGCTTTTTTCAACGAAATTTGCCCTGCGGGCAAGTGAAATAGCTTCGCTGTGAAATATTTGCTCCGCAAATGTGAAATATTCGCTGACGCGAATGTGGGCAAATTTCATTTCACATTGCGACGAAGGAGCAATATTTCACAATTTCCGCAAGGGAATTATTTCACATTCGCCGCAAGGCGAATATTTCACTTGAAAAACACCGCAACAAGTTGCGGATGAAATACAAGGCTACGCCTTGATTTGTTTGCGATTGTGTGGTATAATGATAAAAAGACTTGAATATTGATAAAAAAGAGGTGATTAAATGAAAATCTTAGTCATATCCGATGAGGAAAGTAAATATCTTTCGGAATATTACCATGAGAATGACCTTGAGAATATTGACCTTATTTTATCAGTGGGCGATTTGCCATACAGTTATTTAGAAACCATAAAAACCAACATAAAGAAACCTTTGTTTTACGTGAAAGGAAATCATGATACTTATAAAACCAGTCTATTTGATAAGGAGCTTATAGAGTGGAAAAGTATAGAGGTTTTTGGAATCAGGATTATTGGTATAGGGTGTCAAAAAAGAAATGGACAGATTCTATCCGAAGCTGAAATGCGCAAGAAATTAAAGAGATTATATCGAAAAAACAAGCATAATACTCGTGTCGATATTATTATTTCTCATTATCCGGCTTTGGGAATAGGAGATGGCCAAGACACAATGCATCGGGGATACCAATCTATCGGAGATTTTATCGAAAAAATGCAGCCTGCGTATTTTGTTTATGGACATAATCACCTGAATTACGGCAGAACACAAAGGACGATAGAAAGTAATAAAACAAAGTATGTAAACGCCTATGAAAAAGCTATTATAGAAATTTAATCATTCAGTATTTGTACTGTCAGAGACTAATCGAGATATAAAGAGGGTTTACTCGTTTTTTGACCTTTTGTTCGTTTTTACCCCTGTTTAGACACCTTTTCACTCGTTTCAGGCAACAAAAAAGCCTAATTTGTCTACCAGACAAATTAGGCTTTTTTGAATGATGTTTGCCTTCGGCAAATGATGACGGCTTCGCCTAATGATGTTCGCTTCGCGAATGATGTGTGCCTGACGGCACATTGGGCAAACATTGCATCATTGCGAAACGGAGTGGAGCAACATCATTATGAGCGAAGCGAAAAACATCATATCGCCGCAGGCGATGCATCATTTGACAAACAACTGATTGATCTCACGCCCGCAAGCCCACAAAATTATTGAAACAAAAATTCAAAAAGGACTTGACAAATCCGTAAAAATGTGTTATAATAGGCGCGTTCTGCTGATGAGGGCCAAAAACGAACCGCTCATTGGCTTCATAATGGGGGATTTCCCGAGCGGCCAAAGGGGGCAGACTGTAAATCTGTTGTCACTGACTTCGGTGGTCCGAATCCACCATCCCCCACCAAGCAGAAAGCACTTGCGGCAGCGAGTGCTTTTTTGCTTGGTGAGAGAGATCGGTGGTGAGGCCGCCGATGCAAGAACCCGGCCTTCCTTCCCCCCTTCCCCTCATTTGGCGGTTCTTGCCACCGACCGCAGCGAAGCGGAGGGAGGATGTGGTCCGAATCCACCATCCCCCACCAACAAAAAACGCACTTTTGTCTACCGACAAAAGTGCGTTTTTTGAATGATGTTTGCCTTCGGCAAATGATGTTGGCTTCGCCAATGATGACGGCTTCGCCTAATGATGTGTGGCTTCGCCACATTTTGGGGCAAACATCGCATCATTGCGACCAACGGGAGCAACATCATTTTGAGCGAAGCGAAAAACATCATATCGCCGTAAGGCGATGCATCATTTTTTAAATGCAAGGCTACACCTTGATTTTAGTTAGACTTTGTGGTATAATCTAATCGATAAATTGGAATTTGATGGGGATATAGTATGAATCAGAAAGTAAGAATTTTTGAAGAACGAATTTCAGCAGAAGAATATATAGACTTTTTGAAAAGAACGGACCTGGGTTCCCAATA
>SVRS01000077.1 GCA_015064695.1 Oscillospiraceae bacterium
TGCACCGGGGTAATTGGGCACAGAACCGAGATTGTTGAACTGGAGCTGAACCTGCTCGAGCTCGGAGGTAGTCCAAGGCAGAGAGGCCAGGGCGTTCTTGTTGGCCACAGCCTGCTTAGCGGAGGGACCCAGGATGGCAACCATCTCGTTGGAGAAGCCGACCTGGCAGTTCTCGCCGGTATACCACTTCATGAACTCCCAAGAGCTCTCGACCTTGTCGCAGCCCTTAACCATAACGGTGGCGGCCACGCCGGAGATGGAGACGTTGTTAACAGAGCCGTCAGCCTGGATCTCGCCGGGCAGAGGCATGAACTCCCACTTACCGCTGATCTCGGTAGCAAAGACCTTCAGCTGGTTGTAAACGCCGGTGTAGTCACCGAACAGGATGGGCATCTCACCGGTACGGAAGCGGTTGGCAGCATCGTACTGGTAGGGGAAAGAGTACATGGTGAACAGGTTACACATCTTCTCGAAGGCACCCAGACCGACCTTGGAATCCAGGTTGATGCGCATGCCGTCGTCAGCGAAGAGGTCACCGCCCTGCTGATACAGGAAGATCTTGTAGTCGGTGGAGAGACCGATCTGCATGTTGTTCGCCTGCAGAGTGGGGATGGTGGCCATGACGTCGTCCCAGGTTCTGGGAACCTCCAGGCCGAGGTCGGCCAGGATGTCGATACGGACGAACATCATGGGGAAGCCCTGGGACTCAGGCAGACCGTAATAGTGCATCTGCTCGTCACAGTCCTCGATACCCAGAACGATCATGGCGGCCTCGTTGAAATTATCCGCTACATAATTCTCGAAGTCATCGCCCATGAAGTTGTTGTTTTCATCGCCGACCACGTGCTTGCCGTCAGCGGTGTACACGAACTTACCGTCATCGTCCTTCTCCATACCCATGGTCTCGATATTCAAGAGAGCCGAACGGATAGCGTAGTTGATGACGTCACCCTGTCCCATGCCCAGATAGACGTCAGGGCCGGAGCCTGCCAGGATGGAGGGGAGCAGAGTACCGCCGGCGACCAGCTTCAGGTCGATGGCGATGCTGGAGTTGGGGGTGAAGTCGTTGTTGATGAGGTTACGGATGACCTGAGACTGGTCACGGGCGGATGCCAGCCACACCTCGGTAGCACCCTCGTCGGTCTCAGCCAGAGCACCCATGCTGTTGTAGTCACGGAAGAAGGACTGGAAGAAGCCCTTGATCTCGTGGAGGAAGCTCTCAAAGAAGTTGGGAGTTGCCTTAGGCAGCTTGGCCTCAGCGGGCTGGATCAGGATGTAGTCCAGCTGAAGGGGCTGAGTCTGTGCATCGGACAGGAAGGTACCCAGGGTACCGATGTAGGACTTGAGGTTGGCCAGGTTCTTCGCCACCTCGTCGTCGTCCTTACCCATCTCGTCCAGCAGACGGGCGACCTTTTCCAGGGTCGCGGCGTTGGAGGACTTCTCACCGGCGATGGCGGTGAGCTGATCAGCCAGGTCGAACAGCTCGCGGGACTGTCTGACCATATCGATCATGGTATCGGGCATAACCTGAGAGAAGCCGTAGTCACGGTAGCTGTCAGGGCTGATACCGGTGAGCTTGATGATGTTCAGGTAGTCGTTGTTCACGGCGTTCAGAACGGCCTGGATCTTGCGAACCACGTCGCCCATCTTACCGAGGGTGACCTCGAAGCGGACGGTGTAGACCACGTCCTTCTCCAGGTAGACCTGGTAGGTAGAGAGCTCGTCGTCCTCATTGACCTTGCCGTCGCCGTTGGTGTCAGCCTTACCGTCAGACAGCTGGGTGACCTGCCATTCGGCGCTGTAATCGTAGGCGAGCTTAAGTGCCTCAGCGAAGGGGGCACCGTCGTAGTAGCCGTCGGCTCCCTCAGCCAGGCCCTCACTAAAGAGGTACATGGAGCGGCAGGTAGACATACCGTCCAGCACGTCCTGGCGGAAGCGAGAGACGATGTCATACATACCGGAGGTAGAAACCTTGAAGCGGTACTCCACCCACTGGCCGGCGGTTGCCCATTTCTCGCCGCCGATGGTGTTCAGCACGGAGCAGGTCACATCGGTAGGAGAGTTGATGGCGCAGGAGCGGTCCTCAACGGGGTAGATGGTCTTGTTGGACATGACGTTGGCCAACTCGGCCTCGATCTTGATGGTGTCCTGACCCACAGGCTTGTCGGCGTACTTCTTTGCGTAGTCGGCATAGGAGATGGCGTCCTCAAGGGGATACAGGGTGATGGCCTTGATGGACATGGGCTCGTTCTGGCCTTCCAGGGTGATCTTGGTCTCGCCCTTCTCCAGAACAAACTCAAAGTTCTCGGTGTAGTAGCCGCTGGAATCCTTCAAATAATAGGACATCCATTTGGGAGCGTCCGTCGCAGTGGGGCGGATCTCATTGTTTGTGATATCGCGCTGGAAGAAGCGGATCTCATATTCCTCGGCGAACTCGGCCATAGCCTCGGTCACGAAATCGGGGAAGGGGATGTAGGACACGCCCTCCTTCTCAACAACCTCGTAGCCCACCTCACGGGCCTTGGCGACCAGATCAGCGGGGATCTCGCAGTCCACGTATTGGTTGACCCAACGCTTGGGAAGGGTCAGGAAGCGAGCCTCGGCAAAGGGCACCTTGTCGTCGATCTTCAGAATACGCTCGATCGAGGTCGCGCGGTTCTGATCGGGGAAGTATTCGATCTTGATCGCATACTTGGCGGTCTCGGGGATGTTTACGATCCAGGAAACGGCACCGTTCTGGGGGGTAAACAGTGCGTTTACGCCATCCTTCGTCTCCATAGCGAAGCCCTCATCCTGAGTCTGGAAGGCATCGATGGGAACCTGAATGGCCGCGTCAGCACGTTTCACATCGGCGTTCTTTGCGGAGTATTCCTCATACGAGATCGCGTTCAAGAGCTCGCGGAGTTCCTCCAACGTAACGTCGGTGACAGAGCCTTCGGAGTCAATGGCATCCGAAGCGGAAGCGCACACGATGGCACTGCCCATGAGCATGGTCAGGCACAGCAGAAATGCGACTATCCGTGTAAATTTCTTTTCCCTCATTACACTTTTCCTCCTGTGTGGATTTTGGATCACGGCTCGGGAAAAACCGTGCTCCAGGCGGGTATGATGCTGCCGTCAACATACCTTGATGCGGAAGTACCGTCCCTTACCTCTCCTGCGCGCCCGCCGGTATCGGCCAACCCGGCAGTCGGGCACGTGCAGAACCCACCGAAGGAAGGTGGGATCAGCAGGCTCTCAGCCGAAGACAGCAAGACACATACTGAGGCAGGACAGGCAGAATTCATTCGGCGATCCTCTCGTGAAACAGGAACTCCCCGTTCCCGTCACCCTTTTTCGGGAGCGGGGAACCCCTGTTTCCGGAGCGAATCACCGAGTCAAATCCGTGCGGAACGGTTGCATTACACCCTAATTTGACCCGTTTATGATACCACAAAAACGCAAAAAAGTCAAGCCCCGCATTTGTTTCGTACATATAAAAGGGCGGCATTTTCGGGCATTTTCACAGTGTTTGCGAGTGTTCACGATTTGTTCATGATTCATCTTTTGTGATGACACAAGTGCACCTCGCGGTCGCGAGAACGCTTGACCGTCCGAGCTATTTGAACAAAAAGTAAAAATTGCTCACAACTTTTTCGCTTGTTTACTTTTTGTTCACACCATGTCTTTTATTGTTTACATTTTTATGGCGATTTGTTTACCATTTTCACAAAGAATTGCGGCGTTTTTCATGTTCCCGACGCTCTATCACCACATGCGGTCTTCTGATTGTTATGTGCACGTTGCACAAATTTTGGCCTTGATTTTCTACACCCTCGCGAAATGCACAAATTTTCATTCCCAGCACAATTTTATATCCCTTCGGTGCTTTTTCCTGCCTGTTTCAACCAATTTTTTCCTCCCCCTTGCTTTTTGCCGAAAAGTGTGCTATACTGTCACCAGCAGTCAACCGGGTGCTCCTGCCGAGCCCCCATCTCACAGAAAGGATCCGCATTCATGAAGAATCGCAGCTTCCCCCGCGCCACCATCACACCGAAAGGTGAAAAGGCCCTTTGCGGCGGTCACCCCTGGGTGTTCGCCGACGAGGTCGTGTCCCTTCCCTCCCCTCCTCTCGACGGCGGCCTCGTAGACGTCTACTCGGCCAAGGACAAGTACCTGGGCACGGGCTTTTTCAACAGTCACTCCAAGATCCGCATCCGCATTCTCTCCCGCAACGCCAACGACCGCTTTGACGAGGGCTTCTGGGAGCGGCGTCTGCGCTATGCCGTCGCCTACCGGCGAACCGTCATGGGCAAGACCGACTTCAAGTGCTGTCGCCTCATATTCGGCGAAGCCGACGGTTTCCCCGGGCTTACAGTAGACCGATTCGAAAACGTCCTTGTGGCACAAGTGCTTTCCCTGGGCATCGAAGGCATACGGGACATCCTCTTCCCCACCCTGATCCGCATCCTGCGCGAGGAATTCAATGCCCCTATCCACACCCTGTATCTCCGCAACGACGTAGCCATCCGCGAACTGGAGGGCATGGTGCCGCATAAGGCCTTCTACACCGCTGA
>SVRS01000078.1 GCA_015064695.1 Oscillospiraceae bacterium
GGGGGTGGGTATGATGACCTCGTCTCCAGCCCGGAGACGAGGTCATCATACCCACCCCCTGCTTCGTATGCTACGAGCCTCTCTGCAAAATGACAGGCGCTACGCCGGTCATCGTAGAGACCCGCAATGAGGACAAATTCAAGCTCACCCCAGAGCTTTTGGAATCCGCCATCACCGAAAAGACCAAGATGCTGGTGCTTGCCTACCCCAACAACCCCACGGGTGCTATCATGGACGCGGATGACCTGGAAAAGATCGCCCAAATTCTCCGCGAAAAACAGATCATCGTCCTCTCGGATGAGATCTACGCCGAGCTGACCTACGGCCGCCGCCATATCTCCATCGCGTCCCTGCCCGGAATGTGGGAGCGTACCGTGGTGGTCAGCGGATTTTCCAAGGCCTACGCCATGACCGGCTGGCGGCTGGGCTACATCTGCGCCCCCGAGCCTCTGGCTGGACAGATGCTCAAAATTCACCAGTACGCCATCATGTGCGCCCCCACCACCGCCCAGCTGGCCGCCATCACCGCCCTGCGGGATTGCGACGAGGATGTGGCCATGATGACAGCCGAGTACGACCGCCGCCGCCGCCTCATCCTGGGCGGTCTGCGGGACATCGGCCTGGAGGTTTTTGAGCCCGAGGGAGCCTTCTACATCTACCCCCGCATCGGCGGCTTCGGCCTTTCGGGCGAGGAGTTCTGCGAGCGGCTACTCTACGAGCATAAGTGCGCCATCGTCCCCGGTGTCGCCTTCGGCAAAAGCGGCGAGGAATTCGCCCGCATCTCCTATGCCTACTCGGTCAAGCACATCAATCAAGCCCTGGAGCGCATGGAGGCGTTTATCAAGACGTTGAAGTGAGGGAGCGCAAGGGCTCTGCCCTTGCCCCGCCAAGAACCCTTTTTGAAAAAAGGGTTCTTGGAACTCCGAAAAACCTGAAAAAGAAAAAGTCCTGCTCAACTGAACAGAACCCATAATTTTTTTAGTTCTTTGGAGTTCTTAGAACCTTTCGTACACGAAAGGTTCTAAGCCGCCGGAGGCTCGTTCCTCCGTTCCCCTCACACCGCCAAGCCTCCATCCACGCCGATGACCTGCCCGGTAATAAACCCAGCCGCATCCGAGGCCAAGAACAGGATGGCGGCGGCCACCTCGGAAGGGGTGCCCATCCGCCCCAGGGGGGTCTCGTCGCAGATAGCCTGCCTGGATTCCTCGTCGATGGCGGCGTTCATTTCGGTGGCGATAAAGCCGGGCTCCACGCAGTTGACCGTGATACCCGACAGACCAAACTCCTTGGCCATGGCCATGGTCATGCCCCGTAGTCCCGCCTTGGTGGCCGAATACGCCACCTCACAGGAAGCGCCTACCTTCCCCCACATAGAGCCAACGTTGACAATGCGCCCGTAGTGGTTACGCACCATGCCGCTCACCACCCCGCGGGACAGGTAAAAGGCCCCCGACAGATTGGTGTCCAGCACTGCGCGCCACTCGCCGTCGGTCATATCCTGCATCTGCCCGATCCAGGATATCGCGGCATTGTTCACCAGTACGTCAATGGGCCCGCCCAATGCGGCCTCAGCCTCGGAGATCGCCCGCTGTACCTCGTCGGGGTTGCTTATATCCGCCCGAATGGCCACCGCCCCCACCGTCGAGGCCACCTCCATGGCCTCCGCCTCGCGGGTACGGTAAATAAACGCTACTGAATCCCCGTTCTGAGCAAACGCCTCCACACAGGCTCGCCCAATTCCCCGAGAACCGCCGCTGATCAAAACTCGTTTCATAGTTCCCACCCTCTTTAATCTTATTCAAGCCATTTTTTCAAGTTCTTTGGAGTTCCAAGAACCTTTCTTTCAAGAAAGGTTCTTGGCGCTCTCTCGCTCTGTTTATTATACCACAATCCCCCTCATTTTTCAACCCGTTTTCTCCATTTCTTCGCCGGAGGTACCGCTATGAACCAACGTCCGCCTAAATACAGCCGCGCCAAGGCCGCATTCCACCAGGTCAAGAGCAAGCACCGCCTGTACTTGTTCTACGATCTGCCGTTCTTTCCCATTAATCGTGAACAGGTGGAGAAATACGTGAGCCGTTGCGTAGGAAACGGCATCGGATGCATTATTCCTTGTCTTCCCAAGGATCTGAAGCCTTCCGCAGAGGTGTTGGAGCATACGCGGGATATGTATGAAATGCTTATCGGCGCAGCCGGCAAGCACAATATGAAGATTGGGTTCCACTTAGAGCCCGTTATCGAGCAATCCTTCTATATGTCGGAGGCCGCTGCCCCTGTTGCCCATACCCGTACGAAAGCACTGACCCGTCGGGAGTATTTCTGCGATCCGGGCGAAAAACTCTATCTCCACCTCAAGTCAGAAACCCCCATGTCGGTTATGGCCTATGATGACGAGCATACGGATATGATCGACCTGCGTCCCTATATCCGGGACGGAATCATATCCTATACCGTTCCCGAGGGGAACTGGACGGTGGAGGAGTACGATTGTACCTCCGTCCCCCAGTACGGAGAAGGGCCCAACGTCACCTGCAATATTCTGTCCTATGATCACAGCCTGGCTTTTCTGACGGAATTGTTCGACTTTATGGGTAATATTCTGCAATCTGCCCTGGGACGCACCGTTACCGAATTCTTCGTATCGGACATTTGCTTTCACGGCCCGAACCGCCGTAACTGGAGCGAGGATTTCAATCGAATTTTTGAAGAACGCTTCGGCTTTGATCCGGCCCCCTTCTATCCGGCTCTTTTCCATTTCATCGGCGAACGTTCTCCACACATCAAATCTCTCTTCATGGAATGCCGCGCAGAATTGCTCCGTTCGGGCTTGTTGGCTGCCCTAAAAGCATTCTCCAACCGTCATGACCTGCACCTCATGACCGCCGTGGCTGAGCCCAAGCTTCCCGCCTGCTCCTGGCTCAATGGCGATGCCCTGGCGGACAGTGTCTATTCTCCTTGCGCCGTCCAAGAGAAAGCCTACCTGTATGGGACCAACTCCACCCACTTGGCGGCCTCTGCCGCCGATAACTACGGTAGCAAATATGTTCCCTGCGAGCTGTTCCGCGATTACAATAAGCTAACCACCAACATCGTCTACAAGGATGCCATGAACGCCTTCGGGCACGGCGCCAATCTGCTCTTAGCTCACTGGGGATGCCAAACCATCACCGGCGCCTCCAAACGACGCCCATCAGATCGTTTTCGTATGGACGTCCTCGGCCAGGAGGGCAAGTATACATTCCCCGCCTTCGTATCCCGCGTACAGACGCTTCTGCGAGGTGGAAGCCGTGTCAACGACATCGCCATGCTCTACCCCATATATGCCCTCCATGACAAGGTATACCTGTACGAAGCCCCCTCTGATACAGATTTCGAGTACCCTGACACCCCCTTCTCCTGCAATTACATGACAGTACTGAATACCATTTCCACCTACGCAGGCCAGGATATTACCATCCTCCATCCGGAAATGGTCAACAGCATCTGCTCCACGAAGGACGGTGTTTTCTACCTGAAAAACCCCTTTCAGACCCAACGGTTCCGTATCATTATTCTTCCCAGCTCTGACATGGTCAGCTTGAAGAATATCCGCATGATCAAGAAGTTCTACGACGAGGGCGGAAAGGTCATTGCCACGGGTACCCTCCCCAAATACGCCTTTGAATACCACATTGACGACGATCAACCCGACCCAGACGATTTTATGGGCCTGATTGGCTACGGAACCCCCAACGACCGAGAGGTGCGAGACATCATTCATCATATCTTCGGCGACGAGGCATTGAACAAGCATATCATTCGGGAATGCTTTTATAACTCCAACGAAAAGGGCGGAGAGGCCTACTACATTACGCCTCACCGCACGGCCGCAGACGGCACCTCTCTCACGGATTGCACCACGATCAACAATGTCCTCCAATCCTTTGACGTGCCCTTGGATATGTACATGCCTGAAATGCCCCGTTTTGAGTGTATCGGCGGCTTCAATAACTCCCATAGTGAGTTCATACGTTTGGGCCTTGCTGACTTCGTCCCGGGCGGCGGTATGATCTCACGTATCCACAAGCAGCGCGGAGAGCTGAACATCTATTTCTTCGCGAACACCACCGACCGAAATTACAGCGATATCGCCTATCTACGGGGCATTCATTTTCTGGATTGCTGGGATCCCCACACGGGTCGCACTCGCCGCCTGCATGCAACCTACGTCCGGTACCACGGCGAGATCTATACCCGTATGCACCTTCATCTTCCCGTTGAGCACGCTATTTTTCTCATTTCACGCACCAACACCAAAAAAGCCGAGCGCATTGCCGCGCGCTTTGACCTTCTGCAGGATGTAACGAACGAGATCAACATGATGGAACGCTCCAAGCAATGATCACACCGGACTCGTTTCGCTCCCCTCATACTAATCCTTGATAAAAACATTGAAAAAAGTGCGTGCCTCCGGCGGCTTAAACCCTTCTTTGAAAGCCTCCTCGCGTTGCTCGGTGCAAATTCGCCTTCGGCGAAGTT
>SVRS01000026.1 GCA_015064695.1 Oscillospiraceae bacterium
CCCCACATGTTGAGTGCTTCGGCAAGTTTCAAAAGAATTCTTGTCTCGTTTGGAAATTCCTCGGATGCGTCTCTCAACATGCTGATGCAAACGTATACGTCGTCGGTCAGACTGCCGTTGGATATGAGCTGTCCCTGCCTCGTGAGTATCTTGTCGGCTTTTTCAAGAATACTTTTGATCTTTTCTTCTCTGTCGTCGTGATATCCGAACAGCTCGTCGATGGAAATATGAAAATAATTCGCAATGGCAGGGATCATCTCCATGTCAGGATAACTGCCGCCTGACTCCCAACGCGAGACTGCCTGTGCAGTAACGCCAAGGGTTTCTGCAAGGTTGTCCTGTGTGCGTCCATCACGTCGACGCAGTTCTTTGATTTTTCTACCTAAGTTAAGTTGCATAACAGCACCTCCTTAAAATAGTTATCACCGGTGTAATTACATTATAGCATATATTTGTAAAAAAACAATTATCAAATAGTTGTTTACGACTCAACCAATGTTTGTTTTTTGCTTTTCCCGACACTTGCATCTAGGGCAAGCATAGCGCGTGGCAGGCCACGCACCATCGGGCAGAAGCCCGAGCCCACTATCCGCAGAGGAACGGCACGCAAAAGCCTCCCTCCGAGATGCCATCCGCAAGCGGATGCGGGGGACCGCGATAGCGGTGGAAGGAGCCTGCGTGACTTAACAATCTGATTAAACTTTACGTCAACGCACTCTCCCTCAGTCGCCCGCGGCAAGCCGCCGGCGCCAGCTCCCTCCCGGAGGGAGCCTTTATGTAAGCCCGTCTCAACAAAAAACACCACCAAAGAAATCTCCTTGGTGGTGTTCGTGTTTTTCCCCGCTAAGAATACAGAGGCGAGACGAGGCAGCTTTGTCCTCGTCCCGGTTTTCTTTTACACAATAATAATATCCGCCTCAGCATCCACCACGGTGAGCTTGCTTTGGTCGATGGCGATGTTCACCGTCTCGCCTGCCCGTCCGTCATAGGGGGCAATCACGGATTGATTGCCCACGGTGATACGGGCGTAGATCGTCCGTCCGTAGTCCAGTGTCTCCGTGACTCTACCCGGAAGACACCGGGCGTCCGCGTTCCCGGAGCGTGGGGATACGGTAACGGCATGGGGCGGGAAGCGGTACGAGAGGGGCGTGCGGAAAATGGCGGTTCCCTTGCAGGAAAAAAGCTTCTCACGCAGTTCTTCGTCGGCGGCCACGGGCAGATCCTCCACCTCCAGGTAGAAGCGGTAGACCTTGCGCCCCTTGCCGTCGGTTTCCTTTTCCTTGGTGAATCGTCCGTTCAGCCTGTTTTCCACGGGGAGCGGAGTAATGCCGGAGGAGGGAGGCCCGCCAGCCGTCTCCACCGTGATGCGGCTGAAATCCAGGTCAAAGGGCAGGGCATCTCCCACGCGGAATCGGGGCTCTCCCGATTCGGCGGCGAATACCGTTTCCCCTCCCACCGTCAGGCGGTATAGGGTCTTGGTCACCCCCTCACTCCGGATGATCTCTGCCTCCTCTACCTTCGCCCGTCCGCTTCCCGTGCCCAAAAGCAACGCACCTGTGGGTAGGGTGAGGGCGGCGGAGGGGGCGGCCTTTTCTTTTGCCGCCTTCCCCAGGGCAGGGGGAAGGGAAAACCGCTGGGAAGCAAATATCAGGAATCCGTTTCCCAGGGTACATGCGCAGACGTTTTCGATGGGGACGACGGGTATGATGCTGTTCTCGGTCTCCCGGTCGAACAGGTGGAGCTTGCGCAGACTAACGGCAATATCCAGCACGTCCCCACGGTGAGCTTCAAACTCGGCAGGGGCCTTGATAATGACCGTGTCCCGACCGGCGGCCTTGCCGGCTTCCTCCTCTGCGCCCGCTCCTACGGGGGGGTCATCGGGTATAGCCACCCCCAGGTGTCCGTAGATCAAGGTCTCGCCCCCCAAGGCCTCCACGACGGTAACCGTGGCGGGGAGTTTTGCCCATTCCGTGGTATTCATGCCCTCCCGCCAGGGAAGGACGTCGTCGGGACGCACCCCCAGGGTGACGGGATGTCTCCCGTCCATATAGCGGGACTGTACGCGATTGAGGGTGTTGCCATCCACCACCAGCTCCGAGCCGCTGTCCAACCGTATGCGGACGGTCTCCCCCTCTTTTTTTAGGGTGGCATCCCAGAAATTCATGCGGGGCGTTCCGATAAATCCCGCCACGAAAAGATTGGCGGGGTGGTTGTAGAGATTCTTGGGGGTGTCGATCTGTTGGACGAAGCCCCCTCGCATGACCACGATGCGGCTACCCATAGTCATGGCCTCCACCTGGTCGTGGGTGACGTAGATGAAGGTGGTGCCCAGCCGCTCATGGAGTCCGATGATCTCAGCCCGCATGGCCGCGCGGAGCTTGGCGTCCAGGTTGGACAGGGGCTCGTCCAGGAGAAAGACCTTGGGATTCCGTACGATGGCGCGCCCCAGGGCAACCCGTTGTCGCTGACCGCCCGAAAGGGCCTTGGGCTTGCGCTCCAGATAATCCGTAATGCCTAAAATCCGCGCGGCCTCGGTGACCTTTTGGTGGATGATATCCTTGGGTACCTTGGCGGTTTTCAGGGCAAAGGCCATGTTCTCATACACCGTCATGTGGGGGTACAGAGCGTAGTTCTGGAACACCATGGCAATGTTCCGGTCGCCCGGCTCTACGTCGTTGACGATGACGTCGTCGATGCGCAGCTCCCCTGCCGAAATGTCCTCCAGCCCCGCGATCATGCGCAGGGTCGTGGATTTTCCACAGCCGGAAGGGCCGACGAAGACAATGAATTCCTTGTCCGCGATCTCCATATTGAAATCGTTGACCGCCTTGGTGGTGTCGTCGTATACCTTGTAAATATGCTTGAGCGATAGGCTTGCCATAGGTTTGCTCCTTTGTAAATGTAAATTGGGGCTTGCAGGGCTCTGCCCTGCACCCGCTTAAGCCCTTCTTGAAAGAAGGGCTTAAGAATCCCGGGAACTCTCAAAAAGGATTATTTGACAATGCTTTTGAAAGCTTTAGGAGGTCTTGGAGCCCTTTTTCAAAGGGGTTCCAAGTGGGGGGCAAGGGGGTGAAGCCCCCTTGCGCTCCCCTATAAACTGCAATTTGAACATCACCCTTTCACCGCTCCTCCGGTCACACCCTGCACGTAATATTTCTGCAACCACATGAACAGAAGGGTAATGGGAAGGGCCACCACCACGGCGGCCGCACAGAAGGTGGTGAAATACTGCTGGATCATTTCCCGCTCCAGCCAGCGGAACATCCCCAAAGAGACGGTATACATTCCCGTGTCGGGGACGCCCGACATGATATAGGACACGAAGATATAGTCGCACCAGGGGGAGATGAAGCTGATGAGAACGGTGTAAATGATGATGGGCTTGGAGAGGGGAAGAATGATCACCCGAAAGATCCTTGCGCGGCTGGCACCGTCCATGCGTGCGGCCTCGTCCAGAGACTTGGGAACTGTATCGAAGAAGCCCTTGGCAATATAGTAGGACAGAGCCGCGCCTGCGGAATAGACGATGATGAGGCTGGCGAGAGATTGGTAGTTGTTCGGCAGAAGGATCTTGAGCAGGAAATAAACCGCCGACATGGACATGAATCCGGGGAACATCCCTAAGATCAGCATTACGTTCATGAGGGGCTTGCGGGCAGGGAAACGGATCCGGCTGAAGGCGTAGGATACCGCCAGCACGAATAAGGTGGTGATAGCGCAGCTTACGGCGGCGACCAGCAGGGTGTTGACGTACCAACGGGGAAACTCGGTTTCGGTAAAGAGCCGCTTGTAGTTGTCAAGCGTCCAGGTCTGCGGGAAGAAGGTGGGACTCCACGCCCCGGTCTCGCCGCGAAAGGATTGGATCAGCAGGTAAAACAGAGGAACGATCCATAAAAGAGCCAACGCGGATAAAAGGATCTGACCGGCGGTGTTGCCTACGGCCCGCTTGGCGCGCATACCAAGAAGCCGCTTGGATGAAGAATCATGATTTTGCATGCTCATTGGAAATGCTCCTCTCCCTTCACTGACGAGGATCGGTTGTAGACGATCAAGGAAAGCGCGGCGGAAATGATGAATACCAGAATACCGATCACCGAGGCCAGCTTGTAGTTGCGGTCGGCACCCAGAGAGAGCTTGTAAAGCCAGGTGATCAGCAGGTCGGTGCCCTTGGCGCCGTTGGTGTAAAGGGAGAGATCTCCGGGACCGCCGCCGCTGAGCAGGAAGATTACGTTGAAATTATTCAGATTCCCAATAAATTGGGTAATGAGGTAAGGCCCCGTCACGAACAACATATAGGGCAGCGTGATCTTCATGAAGCGGCGAAGCGGCCCTGTGCCGTCGATGCGGGCGGATTCGTAGAGATCCTCGGGGATGTTCATGAGAATGCCGCTGCAGAGAAGCATACTGAAGGGTACGCCGATCCAGAGGTTGACCAAAATGATGCAAATACGGGTGGTCAGAATATCCAGCCCGAACTGCAGGTGATACCCGAATAGGTTTTCGATGAGCTGAGTGATAATACCGCCGCCACTTCCGAAGACCCCACCACCCGTGTCCAGCATCTTGGACATGATGAGCAAGGACACGAACTGAGGCACCGCTATGGTGGCTACGAACAGGGTGCGGTAAAATTTTTTGAGACGGATCCCCTTCTTGTTGATGAGCAGAGCCAGGAGCATCCCTACGAAATAGTTGGAGAAGGTGGAAAAGAAGGCCCAGGTCAGTGTCCAGGTCAAAACCCGTCGGAAGGTCGCCCCCAAGGAAGATCCCCCCGAGAGCATATCCCGAAAGTTCTGAAATCCGACCCATTGGAACAAATGCTCGGGAACCTCATGGTTGGCATCGTAGTTGGTAAAGGCGATGAGGATCATGGTGACCAGAGGCACCACCGTGAAGACGAACAGTCCTGCCAAGGGGAGAGACAGAAGGGTGACGTGGAATTTGCTATCCCCCAAAAGAGTCAGGTCCCTGCGGAGCCCGTCGGGACGCCGACCAATGATGGCGGCCTGCTCCAGGCCGTAAGCCTCCCTGACCGAGCGCAGATAGGTCAAAAGGAAGAACAGAATAACGAAAACCGATAAAATTCCGTACAGGACGATGTGGAAAGAATTATCGCCCGCCACCTTGACGTATTCTCCCAGCTCCTCGTTCCACACGTCGGAAACATGGGTTTCCACTCGTCCGACATTGCCTCCCGTGAGGAGGTTTTCAAGGAACATTCCCAAATAGCGTCCCCCGAAGGCGACCATATACAGGATGAACAGAGCCTGCAAAAGCAGGTAGAGGATCCCCCGCGCGATCTGACCTCGGCAGAGATGGCCGAGACCCAGGATCAGGTACGATCCCCTCGTGATGCCGTCTCCCTCCGCAAAATGGCCAAAAAAGTCGCGGACACGGGAGGAAATGCCCGCAAAAAGGCCCTTGACCCTCATAGCTACCCGCCTCGGAGTGGCCTTTATTCCCGCCATAAAGCTCCGTCCCAATCGTACCACGGGGCTTTGGGGAACGTAAGGGAAATTTTGATTCTGTGCGTTGTTCATTGGTGAACTCCTGTTTGATAAAGTTCTTGGGGGCGCAGAGTCCTTCAAAAAGGGCTCTGCGCTGTCGGAGGCCGCTTCCTCGATGTCCCTATTTTCGAATTTGCTTGCAAAGGGCGTTCAGATACTCTTGCAGCTGCTGATCCGAGACGGTTTTCCCCTCGGCCTTGGCGGTAAGGATGGGGGTAATGAGGCTGGCCATGGGAGTCCAGAAGGCGGAGGGAACGTCCTTCTGGGAGCGGTTGTAGGCCGCCTGCTCCAGAACGGTGGAAATAATGGGATCGTTCATGACCTCGGGCAGAGCGGAAACCTTCTTGTTGGTGGGACCAAGTCCCCGAGTCCGGAAACGCTTGAGCTGATTCTGCTCGTTCGTCAGATAGGCGGCCAGCTTGGCGGCTTCACCCTTGTTTTGGCTATAACCGTTGACACCCATGAGCTTGTAGCCCATGAAGCCGGAAAGCCGCACATCCTCTCCGTCGATCTTGACGGTAGGCAGGATGCAGACACCCATGTTGTCTCCCAAAAGCCTCTTGATGGTGGCGGCGTTCCAGGTGCCGCTGACGGCGGCGGCACATTCCCGCTTGCCGCTTGAGTCGGGGGTGAAGGCCGCGATGATCTTGGAGTCATCGGTCTGCGCCACAAAGCCGTCACGGTTCACGTAGTGTCGAATGGCCTTCATGACGTCCAGACCGTCTTCGGAGTCGAAGTTGATCTCCACCTTCTCCTCCACCATGCGGTCGTTGTAGGTCACGTCGTATCCCAGATCCTCATCTGCAAAGAAGAAAGAGGCCAGGTACCAGCCGTCATCGTTGATCTTGAAATGAACCTTCTTGCCTGCCGACTCGGCTACGTCCAGAAGCCTGTCCATGCTCTGCAGGTCCTCGGGGTTCTTGAATACACTCTTGTCATAGTAGAGAAAATAGCAGTTGTCGCCTGTAACGGGGAAGGCGTAGAGGTGATCCTCACCGTTGACCCGGATGGTGGCGGCCTCTACAGAGCCTTCGGAGTTGTTTGCCTTGACCTGTGACTCCAGGTCTCCGCCGATACGCGCCAGCGCACCGCCGGCATAAAAGGTATTGATGCGGTCACTGGGGAATGCAAAAATATCGGGACCTGCCTCCACGTCGTTCAGAATCTTGTCGCTGGAGTTGCCCTCGCCCAGCACGCCGAACCGGAATTGATAGGTTTTGTCGGGATTCTCCATAGCGTAGGCATCACACATTTCCTTCAGCATTTGCTGATCCTCCTGGGCTCCCCAGATAGTGAGGGAAATGGGATTGCCGGTGGCGTTCCCTCCGTTATTGACCGTGCCGTTTCCCTGGGAGCTTCCTCTTGCGCAGGCGGCGAAGCTTCCGCATAAGCAGGAGAGGCAAAGCACCGAGGCTATGAGCTTACTATATACGTTCATAAGAAATCAACCTTTCATAATGAATGGATCGCAGCACCGTAATCGAACACGGGCTTGCATCCTGTATTTCGTAGTTTGTACCGACCGGGGGATTTCCATTCATCGCAGCATGGGGAACCTCAAAAATTTCATCGCACAAAGAAACCGTTTCTTCGGGCACCCTGAATATTTGAAGGACCTCTGAGACGAAAGATTTTGTTTTTTTTTTTGATTTATCTACTTGTCAAAAAGAGATTTGTATGGTACAATAACGAAAAAAGGTCTGATTTCTTTCGGTGTGATTGTACAGAACACCGAGCCTACTCGAATGCCATTACGAAAGGAAGATTTGTTTATATGAACAGTACCGAACGTGTCCGCGCGGCCATCCTGGGTCAACCCTATGACCGTCAGCCGATCTACGGCTGGGTGTCTGCCAATCTGGGCGGCGAGATCGCCGCTCGCTGGGGCTCCGTCGGGGCCTTTGAGGACAAATATGAATTTGACGCGGCTCATCTTTTCGGCGGTCCCGGGCCCTTCAACCACGGACTCATCGGGCAGATTGCGGCGGAGAACGGCGAGCTGACCCCTGACCTGCTGGTGGATCAGCCCATTTTCCTGGACCCCAACAATCTGAACGATTACGAGGGTCTCCGCCAAGTCCTCGCCTACCACAAGGAGCGCGGCCGCTTCTGCTACGTCCAGACTCCCGGGTTCTTTGAAAATTTCAACGGTGTCTTCGGCATTGAGAATCAGCTCATGTGGTTGGCTCTCTATCCCGATGATCTGAACGAGCTTTACCGCCGTCAAGCCGAGTGGACGGTGCAGTTTGCCGACCACTGCATTGACCTGGGCATCGACATGGTTCATATTTCGGACGACTGGGGGGCCCAGAAGGATCTCATGTTCAGCCCCATTCTTTGGAAGGAGATCATTTATCCCCACTTCAAAAAGGTGGTGGATCACGTCCATGAAAGAGGCGCACTGTGCAGTCTCCACTCCGACGGCTGTGTCATGAAGGTCATGGACGACATGGCCGAAATGGGCATCGATCTCATCCACCCCTGGCAGGAGAGCGCGAGAATGCCCTACGACGTGTATCTGGATAAGTACGCCGACAAGTTCGCCATCCTGGGCGGTGTCTGCGTCCAGACCGCCATCGGACTTCTGCCCCGCGATGAGCTGGAGGCCGAGATCCGCCGCGTGTTCGGCCTGCTCAAGGGAAAGCGGTGGATCGTATGCACCACCCACTTCGTGCAGAATCACTGCTCGATGGAGGACCTGGAGTTTGCCTACGATCTGATCTATAAGCTGGCGAGGGAATGAGGAACCGCCAAAAGGGGATGAAACGAATTTTCACCCCAACATATATGTGAAAATCAAGGCGGGAATGCGATTCGCCGTTACGATTTCCGGCTTTTTGTTGTTGAATCGCGGAATTTTATACCGGGAACTACTATTTAGGAGTTCCCTTTGAAGACTCATATCATACGTCGCGTAACAATTTAACGAAAAAGGAGGATGTTTCCATGAAAAAAAATACCCGATTCCTCGCTTGTCTGCTGGCCGTCATTATGATATCCGGTGCTACCTCCTGCACGGGAGGAGGGAAGGATGACCCCACGGTTACAGGCGGTGAAACTGTTACCAATACCGGTGGCTACGGCGATATATCGGATGCGGATATTTGGAGTGCGCCCGCAACCGAAAAGGTCTATCAGGATATTTCTGAGGGCTATGATGATTTTCGCGGAGAGGCCGCCATAAGCCTGACGGTTGCCCGCGGGGAATACGAGGCACAGCAGATCATAATCTCCGCCAAGGACAAGGATCTGGAATATGAAGTGCGTGTGAAGGATCTGACGTCGGGCGACGGCTTGACCTTCTCTGCGGAAAATATCGAGATATTCCACGAAAAATACCTCGAGGTGACCGACAACTGGGAAGAAAATGGTATGCCCCTTGCCTGGTATCCCGATGCGCTGGTGCCGGTTGAGAACATCAAAGCCGCGGGGGAGAACGTCGTAAATGCCGGGGACAATCAGGGTCTGTACGTTCGCTTCAACGTGCCTGTTGGTCAGACGGCGGGTGTCTATTCCGGTGCGTTTATCTTGACGGTCAACGGGCAGGAAAAGGAGATCCCCATTACCTTGACCGTGTTGGACGTTACGGTCAGTGAGGTGACCCATATGCAAAGCCACTTCGGCGTGGGTTATCAATATTTCCGCGGTGAGCTGGATCATTCCCAAGCCATGTACGAAAAGTACTGTGAGAAGCTGATGGAGTATCGCCTGAGTCGTGGAATCGTCATGGAAAAGGTGACTACTAACCCGGAGGATGTGCAGTATTACGTAGACACGGCCTATAAGTGGATCACCGAGCACGGCTGTACCACCATCAGCATTCCGTACGGCTCGTCCTATATGGAAATCAACGGCTCAACGTATCGAACCATCGATAAAGAGACCTTTTCGTTGTACTTGAAAGCGTTTGCCCAAAAGTCCTTTGAAACGGGTCATAATATGTTCGATCAGCTCATTACCCGTACAGGCTCCTTAATCGACGAGCCCCAGGGACTGGCGGACGGTGAGGCGCGGGTCCGTGCTGTTGCTGAAACATGGAAGGAGGTCAAGCTCCAGGTCGCCCGGGAGATCGAGGACGATGAATCCATTACCTCTCCCATTAAGGCAGAGGTCGTGCAGGGTATACGGGATCTGATCGACGTCGTTACGGCGGCATACCATCCCGTGTACGACGGATACGTGGAGACCTTCTGTCCCCAGTTCACCGCATACGATACCGAAGAAGGCCGTGCACTGTACGCGAACCAAGAGCGCAAGTGGTTCTACGGTTGTATCCATCCCCGTGCGCCCTATCCCACCTATAAGATCGACGACACACTGATCTCCGCCCGCGCGGTTGGGTGGATGCAGGCGGAATATGACGTTTCGGGAAACCTGTATTGGTCCACAACCTTGTATCAAACCGGCTCGGAGAGCGGGTATTACGATATTGAAGATTATTACGGACAAGCCGAGCGTTACAGCAAGGCCAACGGTGACGGCTCCCTGTTCTATCCCGGTAAGCGATACGGGATCGACGGGCCGGTCGTCAGTATGCGCCTGGAGGCGATCCGTGACGGCATTGAAGAATACGAGCTGCTGTACGAGCTTGAAGCATTGTACGAGGAAAAGATTGCAAGCCTGAACGTGGCAGGTGCAGGTATTGAAATGGATTTCAAACGGGTCATTGCGGGCTTGACCGCGTCGATCTATGAGGGTACTCGCGTTTCCACCGACAGTCAGGCTTTCCGGGCTGCTCGCGATACACTGCTCCGGCTTTGTTTGATGCAGGCGAAGGCAGATGCGTATCTGATCGATTTCGTGAACGACGGCTACGGCAACGTCTCCTTCCAATTCCTGGTTCCCGGAGGGAAGACCTTGGAGGTGGGCGGCAAGCCCCTCTCGGCAAGCGCGAGGGTGACCGATGCCGACGGAGTTAAGTATGACGTGTACGTCTTCTCGCAGGTGCTGGATCAGAATAAGAATTACCTGTCCGTGGAGGTTCAGAACGGGGAGGATACCTACGGCTTTGATTGGTATCTGGGTGGCAAGGTGTTTGTCATGGATGCTTTGAGTATGGACCAAAGTGAATTCTCTGCGGAGGGCGTCGCACCGACGTACGAGCTGATCACTGACGGCGCAAGCATTGATGCGACCATCCAAGGCCCTCTCGTAAAGCTGGCATTGGGCAAGACCGATCCCGGGACGTCCCAGTCCATTCGACTCGGCGGGACCGTCGCGGAGAAGGTTGCTTTCAGAACCACGGTGCAGCTTCGGATTTACTACGAGGGCAAGGATCTGCCCGACTTTACCATATCCGTAAAATTCAGCAATATGGCAGATCTTGTGGAAGTGGCAAGTCTTGAATTGCAACAGGGCATGAACAAAATCACGGTTCGGATGCCTACGTCCGAATGGGCAGAAAATGCATCCGCGGAGTATTTTGTGATCTGTGTAAAGCGCGGAGAGCGAGAGCGCGCACGGGATCTGTATCTCAAAGATGTGATCCTGTACACAAAGTAAGGGAGGAGGAAGAAAATGAAAAAGAAAGTGTTTTTGGCAATCGTTTCCTTACTTCTTGCATCCATGTCTCTATCGGCGTGCGGGACGCAACAGACACCGCCAAACGAACAAACCGACCAGACAAAGCAAAACGAGCAGCTGATGCAAAACGAATCATTTGAGCAGACCGAGGAGATCGAGCAGACCGAACAGCCCGGACAGATCGTCTTGTATAATTTTGAGCAGTTTGAGCCGGATTTTCAACTGATGAGATTGCAGAACGAGTTCGGCGCGGTGAACGTAAACCTCGACATGAACTATGTCAAGAGCGGCAAAACCAGTGCCAAGCTACAACCCATCGGCGGCTATGCCAGCAAATCGGATCCTTATTTCTATCTGCAAACCTTTAGCACGCGGTTCGGCTACGATCACAGTGATTTTACGAAGATTGAGTCCTTCTCGGCGTGGATCTACAACGCGCAGGAGGATGCTCGGACCGTGGATCTCGGCGTTATCGGTGAGATCGTCAATACCACGACCTGTACTAGATTTTTGTGCCATTGCTACGAGCTGCAGAGCGGTTGGAATCACGTGACCGTCCAACTGGATCACAGTGAGCTTGATCTGCTCCTGGATATTTCCAACGTGCGCGGGATTTATTTCGGCTTTGCCAACGCCGGTACCCGATTCGTGGAGGAGGCTCCCGTTTACTATATCGACGACGTGAGCCTGCACACATTGAAAACTCCCTTTGAAAAACGGGAATATCAGTTTGAAGAAGGGGAGATCGCCAATTTTGAGTGGGCGTATCAGGCCGACATCATGCGCTATAAGAATACCAAGCCGACGAGTATGCCCGAGGCCTCGGTTGTGCAGGCCGCTGAGGAGGAAATGTCTGCCCCCAAGGGCGAGCGCATCCTGAAGGTGGTTACCAGGGGTGACGAGGTGGTGGACCGATGGCCCGGCGTGTGTATTCCCCAACCTGTCATGAAAGCCAGCGGGTTTACCAAAATTCCCGCCGAGCAACGGGGAGAATACGTGTTCCGATTTGATGTATATTCGACGGTTCCTCTCAAATTGTGGGCTACCATGTACGCGCAATCGGAAGCTCAGAAAAAGATCGAGTTTACTCCAACCGTGGGAGAATGGACTACGGTGGAAATCCCGTTTGGCGAAGTGGATGAGGACATATTCGAGTCGCCGGCAGAGTGGATGATCAGCTGGGCTGACTACAACGACGCGGAGGAAAAGGTGTTCTACCTGGATAATTTCCGCTATGAAAGGCTCTCGTAACCCCAAAGGGGTGGCCTTGCTCCGAGAGTGATGAGAAAATTATTGTGACGACATCCGAGCATAGCTCGGGGCGGAAAAGATTCCGTCAATTCTCTGATCGATGAATTTCCCGGGGGCCTCCAAGCTGCCATTTGAATAGGAGAGCCGTTCCTCAGAGGTCCCCCCGGCGAGGAGAAGCCCTTGATCAATCAAGTCTTGTAATCGGCTAAAGAACGAAAGACAAAAAGGAGAACCACCATGACCAATCGTGAAAGAGCCATGAACATCCTGCACTACAAGGACGTGGACCGTATGCCCGCCGTTCACTTCGGATACTGGGGCGAGCTGCTCACCGAGTGGGCTGACCAGGGAAAGATTCCGCGGGAGCTTGCCGAGGGCAACTGGGACAGCTCTCCCAAGGATCGCGAGCTGGACAAGCTTATCGGTTGGGACTTTAACTGGCAAAGCTGTGTGGGCCCGGCCAACGGCCTCATGCCCGGCTCCAGGTTCGAGCTGGTGCAGTACTATGCTGAAGAAATCAAGAAGATCAAGCTGTAAAGGAGATTTATGTATGATCGTCAATCAACACGACCGCGACATCCTCCGAGAGTTGGCTACGCGATATATGACCTACGCTACCTCGGACAAGAACCGAGAAAAGCGCGACCTGTGGCGCGCACTCAATGATCTGCACATGCAGAAGCCCATGATCACCATTGACCAGATCCCCTGGCATGAGATGGACGTGGACGGATTCCTGCAGTGCAAGGTGCAGGATCCATACTTCAACGGGGTAGAGTGGACGCTTCGCTCTGAGATCTACAAATGGGAGCATATGCCCGCCGATATGGTGCTGTCCCCCTACATCGCCATCCCCCGCCCCATTCGCAATACGGGCGTGGGTATCGAGACCCGTTGCCTGGCTCACAGCTCCACGGGACAGATCCAGACCCACCTGTTTGAAGACCAGTTTGAGGAGATGGAGGACGTGGCTAAGCTCCAAACCCCCGTCGTCTCCATTGACCGCGCCCTGGAGGCTGAACTGCTGGAGACTGCCAAGGATATCTTCGCCGGCATTGCTCTCGTGCGTCTGCGGGGCTTCCAGCTCCATTCCGGTCTGTGGGATCAGATCACCTTCTGGAAGGGCGTGGAGAACTGTTACATCGACCTCATCGACCGCCCCGAGCTGATCCACGCCATCGTAGGTCGCTATACCGATGCTACCCTCGCCATGCTGGATCAGATCAACGAGCTGGGCTTGTACGACGTGAGCTGTCCCCTCTGCCATTGCAGCTACGTCTATTCCGATCGCTTGGCGGTGGCCGATTGGGAAACAGATAACCTCAATCCCACCACCTATGACGGCTGGACCTACAGCATGGCCCAGCTCTTCACCGCCGTTTCCCCTGCCATCAACGAGGAGTTTGAGGTGCCCTATATGTCCAAGCTCTTCTCCCGCTTCGGCTCGGTCTACTACGGCTGCTGTGAGCGCTTGGATGACCGCCTGCACATCATCGACCGTATGCCCAATATCCGTAAAATTTCCTGTAGCCCCTGGAGTGATCGTGACCACTTCGCAGCGACTCTCCCTAAAAAGTATATTATGTCTAACAAGCCTACTCCCGCCTTCCTGGCGCTCGCAGGCTTCGACGAGGAGCTTGTGAGGAAGGATCTGCGCCACACCATCGCCGCGGCCAAGGCCCACGGATTGGGACTTGAGTTCCTGCTCAAGGATATTACCACGGTCAAGGGAGACCCCCGCCGACTGTGGAGATGGTCCGAGATCGCCCTGGAGGAGACGGTGAACGCAACCCTCTGATCCACCCAAGGAAAGAAGTCCGTTTTTGCAAAAATTAACAAAATCGCCATACTTTTCCGGTGAATGTATGGTATAATGAACCCATATCCCGTGAATTTGATGTAACTGTTACGAATACAAGAATCTAAACAAAAGGAGACAAACAACATGAGCATTTTGATTGAAATTTCTGAGAATCTGCAGAAGGGTAAAGCCAAGATCGTTAAGGAACTGGTACAGAAGGCGCTGGACGAGGGCGTTGCTCCCGAGGCCATTCTGAACGAGGGTCTGCTGGACGGTATGAATATCATTGGCGAGAAGTTCAAGACCAACGAGGTCTACGTTCCCGAGGTGCTGGTTGCCGCCCGTGCCATGAATATGGGTACCCAGATCCTGAAGCCCCACCTGGTCGCCGCCGGCGTACAGGCTACCGGTAAGGTCTGCATCGGTACTGTCCAGGGCGACCTCCACGACATCGGTAAGAACCTGGTCAAGATGATGATGGAGGGCAAGGGCCTGGAAGTCGTTGACTTGGGTACCGACGTCTCTCCCGATACCTTCGTGCAGACCGCTATCGACCAGAACTGCCAGATCATCTGCTGCTCCGCCCTGCTGACCACCACCATGGGCGTCATGGAGGAGGTTGTTAAGAAGGCAACCGAGGCCGGTATCCGCGACAAGGTTAAGATCATGATCGGCGGCGCCCCTGTCAACGAGGCCTACCGCGAGAAGATCGGCGCAGATGCGTACACTCCCGACGCTGCTTCCGCCGCCGATGCTGCCGTTGCATTCTGCAAGGCATAATCAACTGTCACAAACACACCAAAACACGGTGCGTGGGCAACCGCGTGCCGTGTTTTTTAATAGGAGGAGAAAAATGACAACCATGACCGCTCGCGAACGCATCCTGCGCGCCATCCATCATCAGGAGGCTGATCGCATCCCCATGCTGGACTACCCTTGGAGCGGTACGCTGGCCCGCTGGTACAGGGAAGGATTGCCCGCAGGTGCGAACTGGCAGGAGTATTTCGGCTTCGACCGCGTGGTCGAAATCGGATTTGACAATAGTCCCCGCTATGAATATAAGGTGCTGGAATCCAATGAACGTTACCGCATTGAAACCTCAAACTGGGGACAGACCAAGAAGGTTTTCAACGAAATGGATTCCACCCCAGAGGTGCTGGATTGCTACTACAATACCCCCGAGCGCTGGGAGGAGGCCAAGGCGAGGATGTGGGCTGATCTGGATAGCCGCATTCCCTTTGATCTGTTCAAGCAAAACTACGATACCTGGCGAGCCAACGGCGAATTTATCCGCCTGGGCTTTTGGTTCGGCTTCGACGTGACCCATGCCCACATGGTGGGCACCGAGACCCTTCTTATGGCCATGTACGATGACCCTGAGTGGGTGAAGGATATGTTTGACACCTACCTGTCCATTGATATTGCCATTGCCGACCGCCTGTGGGAGGCTGGCTATCGCTTCGATGCGGTCAACTGGCCCGATGACATGGGCTATAAGGGCTCGCCCTTCTTCTCCACGGATATGTACCGCGACCTTCTCAAGCCCTTCCACAAGCGAGCCGTCGATTGGGCGCATAACCATGGCTGTGTGGTGGAGCTTCACTCCTGCGGCTTCATCCAGCCCCTGGTTCCCGACCTGGTGGAGATCGGCGTCGACTGCCTCAACCCCTTGGAGGTCAAGGCGGGCATGGACCCTGTCTACCTCAAAAAGACCTTCGGAGACAAGCTGGCCTTCCGCGGCGGCATCAACGCGCAGATCTGGGATCAGCCTGAGCTGGTCCGCACCGAAATGGAGCGGCTCATTCCCATGCTGAAGGAGGGCGGCGGCTACATCTTTGCCTCCGACCATTCCATCCCCAACTCGGTCTCCTTCGAGAACATGAAAATGATCTCCGAGCTGGCGCATAAGCTGGGTACATATTAAGGAGAACGCAAGGGGCTCTGCCCCTTGACCCCGCCAAGAACCTTTTTTCAAAAAGGTTCTTGGATTTCCCAAAACCTTGAAAAAAGCATTTGAAGGTTTTTGGGATTCTTAAACCCTTTTTTCAAAAAGGGTTTAAGCCGCCGGAGGCACGTTCTCCCTCAACGAAAGGAGTTCTCTATGAATCGTAATATGAAGCAATGGCTGACCGATATGATCGGGGCTGGCCGTAAGTTACCTTTGCCTATACTTTCGTTTCCTTCGGTGTCTCTGTTGGGGATCACGGTGCGGGAGCTGATCTCGGACAGTGACCGCCAGGCCGAGGGCATGAAGCTGGTGGCCGAGCGGGTGAATGCCGCCGCCGCTGTAAGCCTTATGGACCTGTCGGTGGAGGCTGAGTGCTTTGGCGCCACCATCCGCGTCAGCGACGAGGAGGTTCCCACTGTGGTGGGCCGCCTCATCCATGACGAGGACGAGGCGAACGCCCTGGAGGTCCCCTCCGTTGGAGCCGCTCGCTCGGGTCTCTACGTGGATTCCATCCGCAAGGCGGTTGACCTCATCACCGACCGTCCCGTGCTGGCGGGCATCATCGGTCCCTTCTCCCTGGCCGCCCGCCTTCTGGACGTGACCGAGATCATGATGGACTGCTACGACGAGCCCGACATGGTCCACATCGTCCTGGAAAAATGCACCGCCTTCCTCATTGAGTACGCGAAGGCCTACAAGGCCGCAGGAGCCAACGGCATTATGATGGCTGAGCCCGTGTCGGGACTTCTGTCTCCCTCTCTGGAGGAGGAATTCTCCTCGCCTTACGTCAAGCAGATCGTGGATGCCGTGCAAGATGAGCATTTCGCCGTGATCTACCACAACTGCGGCGACAACGTCCTCCGTATGACCGAATCCATCCTCTCCACGGGCGCCGATGCCTACCATTTCGGCAACTCCATCGACATGGCCGACATGATGGCCAAGATGCCCGCCGACGTGGTGGTCATGGGCAACGTGGACCCTGCGGGCGTCCTGCGTCAGGGAACGCCCGAGACGGTGCGTGCCGCTACGCTGGATGTGATGGGCAAGTGCTGCTCCTACCCCAATTTCGTCATTTCCTCGGGCTGTGACATCCCTCCCGCTACTCCCTGGGAGAATCTGGACGCATTCTTTGCTGCCACGGAGGAATATTATGGAAAATAAAGAAATGTTTGATACGATTACAAGCCTGGTGCTGTCTTTGGGTGCCTATCGTGCTTCGGTGATCCCTGTGGAGAACATCCAGACCGATGCCGCTTTTCGGGATATGTGCGCCGCCAACGTTTGCGGTAACTACGGTCGCAACTGGATGTGTCCTCCCGATGCGGGTGACATCCACGACCTCATGGCCGAGCTTCGCACCTACTCCTACGCGCTGGTCTACCAGACCGTCAGCGAGCTGGAGGACAGCTACGATTTCGAGGGTATGATGGAGGCGGGCGCCCGCCACAATCAGCTCATGATCAAGCTGCGCGGTCAGATGGCCGAGGTGCCCCTGTCCCGTGTGCTTCACCTGGGAGCCGGCGGATGCCGTATGTGTGAGGTCTGCGGTAAGCGGACGGGTGAGCCCTGCCGCCATCCCGACCTGGCCGTAGCATCGCTGGAAACCTACGGCGTCAACGTTTCCAAGCTGGCCACCGCCGCCGGCATGAAGTACATCAACGGACAGGACACCGTTACCTACTTCGGCGCGGTGCTGTTTGATATTTGAGGGAATCAAGGGAGCGTGTCTCCGACGGTTTAAGGGCTTTTTGAAAATCTCCTCGCAAGCTCGGGGCAAAGCCCTTAAGAATCCCCAAAACTTTCAAATAAGATTTGTAAGGGTATTTGCTATGAATCAAGAGAAAAAAATGGTTGTCGTAACTCTGAACGGAACGGCGTACTCCTGTCCCGCGGGGACTACCTTGGGCGACCTGATGCAAGGCCACGGTCACGGGAATATGCCCTGCGGAGGCCATGGTAAGTGCGGAAAATGCCGCGTGACGGTGAAGGGAGAGGTCACTCCGCCCACGGAGGACGAAAGAAAAGCCTTGACGGCCGAGGAGCTGACCGAGGGTATCCGCCTGGCCTGCCGTACCCGGGTCTTGGGAAATTGCACCGTGACTACCGCCGAGCAAAGCGGAGGACAGATCGTCACCGATGGGGAATTTCCTTCCTCCATGAAGCATGGTGCGTTGAATCCCTTCCGGAGCGGATACGGCGCGGCCATCGATATCGGTACCACCACCTTAGCCGCCCGTCTGTATGACCGTGAAGGCCGTATAGTGGCCGGGGCTTCTCGGCTGAATCCCCAATCCGTCTGGGGCGCTGACGTGATCTCCCGTATGGAGGCCGCCATGGCGGGAAACGCCTCCAAAATGGCCGCTCAGACCCGCCGTACCCTGGATGATATGCTGGCGGAATTGGCAAAGACCGCCGGCGTGCAAAGTCGGGACATCGGAGCCGTCACCATCACGGGCAATACCGTTATGCTCCATCTGCTCACCGAAACCGACGTAGAGCCCCTGACCCATGCCCCCTTTGAGGCCAAACGGCTATTCGGAGAGACCCTGCCCGCATCCCATTTGGATCTGACGAGGCTGGACCCCGATGCTCCCGTGTATCTCCCGCCCTGTATCGCTGCCTTCGTGGGGGCTGATACCGTGACGGCTATCCTGGCCTCAGATATCCGAGAGAGCCCCGAGACGGCCCTGCTCTGTGACATCGGTACCAACGGCGAGATGGTTCTGTGGCATGAGAATACTCTCTACGCCTGCTCCACCGCTGCGGGCCCCGCCTTTGAGGGCGCGGGTATTTCCATGGGTATGGGCGGACGGACAGGCGCCGTGGACCGTGTGTGGGTCACGGACGGCCGCATCGATGCCCATGTCATCGGTGAGGCAGCACCGACGGGTATCTGCGGAAGCGGCCTGGTGGATGCCGTGGCGGCTCTGTTGGATACCGAAGAGTTGGATGAAACGGGCTTCCTGGAGGATGATCCCGCCGTGATCGCGGATCCCGTGGAGATCACCCAGGAGGATATCCGGGCCGTCCAGCTGGCAAAGAGTGCTATTCACGCGGGGATGCGGACGCTGATCGAGACGGCGGGGCTTTCCTGCGATGAGGTTACGACCCTCTACATTGCGGGAGGCTTCGGCAGTTACCTGGACGTCAAGAACGCGGGAAAGATTGGCCTCCTCCCCGAGGAGCTGACCGACCGTGTGACCGTCCTCGGCAACGCCGCTTTGACGGGTGCCGCCATGCTTCTGCTCTGCCCCGACCTCCGCCCCGCCTGCGAGAGCATGGCACGAGAGACCCGCATCGTGGAGCTGGCTACCAATCCCGTGTTCGTCAGCGAGTATATGGAGCGGATGATGTTTTGAACAATTTACCCGAGCCTCGGCTCGGGTAAATTGTTCTTTTTTTCATAAAAACTATTGCATTTCTTCCCGAAATATGATACAATGAGTTGTAATCAACCCAAAGGAGAATCCGATATGCTCAAGCGCTTTATTCGATACTACCGTCCTCATAAGGCTATTTTCATTATGGATATGCTGGCCTCTTTGCTGGTGGCTCTGGTTGGTATCATGTACCCCATCATTACTCGTGAGATGCTCAACGAGCTGATCCCCAATCGGGAATACCGTATGATCGTCCTGGCGGGTATCGGATTGCTGGTCCTGTACATCATTCGAATGCTTTTGAATTTCTTCATCCAGTATTACGGTCACGTCATGGGCGTAAGGATGCAGGCCGAGATGCGCTCGGATATGTTCCGCCACCTGGAAAAGCTGCCCTATTCCTTCTACGATAACCACGAAACGGGTAAGATCATGTCCCGTATGACCAGCGACCTCATGGATGTCAGCGAGCTTGCTCACCACGGCCCTGAAAATTTGCTCATTTCCTCTATCTCAGTCATTCTCTCCTTTGCGTACCTTTGTACCATCAACGCTTGGCTGACCCTCATCATTTTCGCCTGCGTGCCCCTTTTGATTCTGATTGCCGTGTTCTTGCGGAAGAGGATGCGGGATGCCTTCATGGAGAGCCGCGTATCCACCGCCCAGATCAACGCCTCCCTGGAGAGCAGTATCTCGGGTATCCGCGTTACCAAGGCCTTTACCAACGCAGAGAAGGAGGAGGAGAAATTCCAGGAGGGTAACGGAATGTTCGTGACCGCCCGTCGGAAGGCCTATAAGGCCATGGGCCAGTTCCACTCCATGACCTCCTTCATCACGGATATCTTCAACGTCATTGTCCTGATCGCAGGCGGCTTCTTCCTGTATAACGGACAGATCCTGTTCGGAGACTATTCCACCTTTGTGGTGTCCATCAATCTGTGCTTGTCCCCTGTCATGACCCTCATCAATTTCATGGAGCAGTATCAGACCGGTGTTACCGGCTTTGAGCGCTTCGTAGAGATCATGGACGAGAAGCCCGAGGAGGATACCCCCGGTGCCGTGGATATCGGAGAGGTGCAGGGTGACATTGAGTTCCGCAACGTCTCCTACCGATACGAGGACAGCAATCCCGTGCTGGATCATCTGTCCCTTAAGGTTAAGAAGGGACAGACCTACGCGCTGGTTGGCCCCTCGGGCGGCGGTAAGACCACCATCTGTCACTTGATCCCCCATTTTTACGATTGCACGGACGGCGAGATCCTCATCGATGGTAAGGAGCTTCATAACGTGACCATGTCCTCGGTGCGCCGCAATATCGGTATTGTCCAGCAGGATATCTATCTGTTCAATGCCTCTATCCGTGACAATATTCTTTACGGTCGCCTGGATGCCACCGAGGAGGAGGTCATCGAGGCCGCCAAGCGGGCCAATATTCACGACTACATTATGACGCTGGAGAACGGCTACGATACCGTGATCGGCGAGAGAGGCGTTCGCCTGTCGGGCGGTCAGAAGCAGAGATTGTCCATCGCCCGCGTGTTCCTCAAAAATCCCCCCATTCTGATCCTGGACGAGGCCACCTCGGCTTTGGATAATACCACCGAGATCCTCATCCAGCAGGCTCTGGACGAGCTGTGCAAGGGAAGAACCACCATCGTGGTGGCCCACCGCTTGTCTACCATCAAGAACGCCGACGAGATCGCCGTTATTGCAGATGGCCGTATCCTGGAGCAGGGACGCCATGAGGAGCTGATCGAGCAGAACGGTATGTATGCAGACCTGTATAACCTACAGTTCCGTATGGAAAACGGAGCATGATCCACGATATGAATCGCAGCAAAAAGGAGAGACTGATGAAAAACCGTGTTCGCTTAGTTGCCTGCCTGCTGGCCTTGGCATCCTGCATGGCTCTGTCGGTGGGCTGCGCCCATTTTTCCTCCGACCCTGCTACAACCTCCGATGCTACCTCGGCTGAAGCCACAAAAACCACCCTTGCCGAAACGACCGGGACGGTCACGGATCTCCCTGCACGTAAGCTGACGGTGGACAGCACCTACCATATCACCGTTCCCAAAGAGGCCGATGAGAGGACTCGTAAGACCGCCGATTTCATGGCTGAGGTGATCCGGGAGGTTACGGGACTTCAATTGAACGTGGCTACTGCAGACGAGTATTCCTCCACCCGAGAGATCTTTTTGCATAACGTCCTCCCTAACGGCGGGACAGGCTATCGTGTGGAAATGCTGTCGGATAGCCTGCATATTTTTGCCGCCGATTCCGTGACCCTCTATTTCGCCGTGAATGCGATTTTGGAGACCTGGCTGACCGCGGATTTCGGATTGGCCGAGGAGGGAAGCATCACCCTGTCCGAGGATCGGGTGGCTGACCTCAACGGATTGGCCACTCGCTTGGATACCTCCATCCGTATCCTCTCCCAAAATATGCGAGGTACCGATGATCCCGATGGAAACACCATCCAACTGCGTTCCGAGCGATTCGTTCGCCAGGTAGAGGAGTATCAGCCCGACCTCATCGGAACCCAGGAGTATACCTACAACTGGCAGCTTTGGCTGAAGAAGCAGGAAAAAAAGATGGGTGGTACCGAGGAGACGCGTATTTACGGCCAAGTGGGCTGCTCTCGCGATGGTCGCGAAAGTAAAAGCGGCGAGTGGAATGCCATCCTCTACCGTCTGGACCGCTTTGAGCTGTTGGACAGCGACACCTTTTGGCTCTCCGACACTCCCGGTGTACCCAGCGTTACCGTCGCAAACAAGGATAAGCGCATTTGTACCTGGGCGAAGCTTAAGGACAAGAAAACGGGCGAGATCCTCGTCTACGCCAACACTCACCTGGACCACACCGATGACAACGTGCGCAATGCCCAGGTGGCAGTACTGATGGAGCAGTTGGCAATCATCGCAGGAGATTACCCCCTGTATCTGACGGGTGACTTCAACTGCGGCGCGGGAAGCTCTCCCTACTCCGTGGTGGCAGGCACTTTGCAGGATGCCCACAGAACCGCCTGGCAGAGGGTCTCGGCTGATTGCGGCACGTTCCACGACTATAATCCCTCCGGTTACGAGATTGACTTCGTGTTCCACGATAGTCATGCCACCCCTGTCCACTATGAGATCATCGCCAAGCAGTACGACGGATACGTGTCTGATCACTACGGCGTGTTTGCAGAGCTTGTGTATGGAATTTCCGATTAAAAAGGGGGACGTTGTTATGAAGCACACCAAACGAATCTTGTCCCTGCTGCTCCTGTTGTCCCTGAGCGCACAGGCAATGGCCGGATGTACGCCCTCGGGTGACGGAACCGGTACCACCCGGGAGGAAACCACCGTTGCCCAGACTCCGGCAATTGGGGAAACCACCGCCACAGAGGAGGCCACCACCTGCAAGCCCGCACGCGTGCTGACGGTGGATGAGACGTACCGTATCGTGATCCCCTACGTGTCGGACACCATGGTGGGCCGCACCGCCCATATGATTGCTGAAACCATTCGGGATAAAACAGGCTTGGAGTTGGCCATCATCACCGATGATCAAGCTCCCACCGCGTATGAGATCACCCTGGGGCAAACCAACCGCGCCGAGATCGCGGCTGAGAACGGCTATAGCCTGGCTGTAATCGGAGACTCCATTCACCTGAATGCCGAGGATTCTCTCACCCTGTACCTCGCCGCTGAGGCAATTCTGGAGACCTGGTTGACGACCGATTTCGGCCTGACGCAGACGGGGGTGATCTCTCTCTCAGAGGATCGCGTGATCGATCTGAACAACCTGGAGACCCGGCGGGATAATTCCATTAAGATCATGACCCAGAATCTGCGGGGAACCGATGACCCCGACGGAAATTCCGTTCAAAAGCGGTCAGAGCGCTTTGTTCGCATGGTTCAGGAATATCAACCCGATCTGATCGGCACTCAGGAGCATTCCTATAGCTGGAAGATCTGGCTGGAAAAGCGCGGAAAAGCCGAAGGAAAGCTTGGAGAGAATTCCCTGTACGGCATGGTGGGCTGCTTCAATGACGGCCCCGAAACCAAGAGCGGCGGTATGAACGCCATCATTTACCGCCTGGACCGCTTTGAACTGCTGGAAAGCGATACCTTTTGGCTCTCCCACACGCCCGATGTGCCGAGTGTGATCGGATCCACCCGAGACCGCCGCATTTGTACCTGGGCGAAATTCAAGGACCTGCAAACAGGGGAGATATTTATCTTCGCCAATACTCACCTGGATCATGCGGACCTGGAGCGGAATTACCTCCAGGCAGAGATTCTTTTGGACCAATTGGCAGAAATTGCGGCAGGATACCCACTGTATCTGTCGGGCGATTTCAACGTTTCCTCGTATAGCTCCACGTATTCGATCGTGACGCAGGCCCTGAAGGATTCCCACAAAACCGTATGGACTCAAACGGGAGAGGATTGGGGTACCTACCATGCCTATATGCAATACGGCGCGGAGATCGACTTTATTTTCCATGATTCCGATTTCACCGCCATCCGGTACGAGATCATAACCAAGCAATATGATGGCTACGTGTCGGATCACTACGGTGTGATCGTGGAGTTCGTAAGCTGACCCGAGACAATTATGCGTATCAAGTAAGGAGGATTACGTTTATGAAAAAGAGAACCCGCTTGTTGACTTTTGTTCTGTTGAGCGCCTTGGCGCTGTCTGCGGTAACGGGTTGTACCCCCTCCAAGGATCCCGCCGTTTCTACCGAGGGCGCAACCACCCAGACGGATACCACCGTCGAGGAAACGACTGAGGAGGCTACGACGGAGGAGGTTACCACCCGCGAGCCTGCCCGCGTGGTGAAGGTGGATAACACCTACCGGATCGTTATTGCCGCTGAGGCCGATGAATTCGTCCAACGGGCCGCCAATCAGGTTGTGGAGTCGCTGAAGGAAAAGGCAGGCCTGGAGCTGACCCTGGTTACCGATGCAGAGACACCTTCCGAGCATGAGATCGTGCTGGGCAACACCAACCGTACCGAGACCGAGCTGGGCTCGGATTGGGAATTCTCCCTGCAGGGGGATTCCTTTTATCTGGATACCGACGACTCCCTTACCCTGTACTTTGCTGCCGAGGCGGTGATGGATGCCTGGCTGACTCCCGATTTCGGCCTGGCCGAGGAGGGAACTCTGACCCTCTCGGAGGATCGTGTCGTCGATCTGAACGCCGTGGTCACCAAACGGGATACTGCCATTAAGGTCATGACCCAAAATATCCGTGACTCAGATGACGGCGGCGAAAACAACGTGCCCAAGCGCTATGAGCGCTTGAAGCTGCTGCTGATCGATTACCTGCCTGACGTCATCGGTACCCAGGAAAATTCCAGAAACTGGCTCATCCGCTTTGAAAAGCTGTACGCGAACATGAGCCCGGATGAAAAGCTTCCCGTATACGGTATGGTCGGTAGCTCCGTGGATGGCCATGAAGCCATTGGCGGCGGCCGTAACACCATCTTCTATCGCCTGGATCGCTTCGATTTGATCGAGACGGACACCTTCTGGTTGTCGGAGACGCCTCACCTGTCCAGCTCGCTGGAGGGGGCCGAGCATAAGCGCACCTGCACCTGGGCAAAGCTTTATGATAAGAAAACCGGCAAGACCGTTCTCTTTATGAGCACTCACCTGGACCATAAGAGCAGCCGCCTGCGGGAATTGCAGATCACCATTCTGCTGGATTACATGGCAGATAAGTTCGGAGATTTCCCCATCTACCTGGTGGGCGATCTCAACACCGGAAGCTACAGCACGGCATTCCAGATTTTGTCCGATAAAATGCTGGTCGCTCGCGACAATGCTTGGATCAATGCTTCCACGAAGGATTATACCTTCCACGGCTACAGCGAGTACGGCGGCAGCCTCATCGACCACATCTTCTATAACGAGTATTCCACCCCCATTCGTTACGAGATCCTGTCCAAGGACTATGGCGGCTACGTTTCGGATCACTACGGTGTACTGACCGAATTCATCTTTGAATGACGAAAAGGATACATGGAGAATCACGAGCATGAAACGAGTAAAGCTTTTGATTGCCCTGCTGCTGACGGCAGCAACCGCGTTCTCGGCGTTGACGGGATGTAATCCCTCTGATCCTGCCAACGAGGGCATCACCACGCAGATTGTTACAGATACAGAAAAAAACACGGAGGAGATCACCACCGCCGCTGAGACCGAGCCCGCCTTTGTGGGTATGATCTTCGATGCTACCGCCCGTATCGTCATACCTGCCGATGCGGATGAGATCATCCGTAACGCCGCCAACATGGTGGCCGCCGCTATTACGGAAAAGGCGGGCATGACTCTCCCCGTCGTGAGTGCCGACCAAGACGGCGACACGGATAGCGCTTCCTTGACGCTGGCCGTCGGTTCCTTTGAGACCGAGAGAGCCTACTCTCTTACGGCCGAGGGAAAGAGTCTCTGCTTGGAGGCCTCGGACTCCACCACTCTTTACTATGCCGCCAAGGCGGTGCTGGATGCTTGGCTGACACCCGATTTCGGCCTGGTGTCCGAGGGCGTTTTGACTCTCCCGCAGAATCGCATGGCCGATCTCAACGGTCTGACCACAAAGCTGGATCATTCCATTCGCGTTCTCTCCCAAAACGTCCGTGTGGCGGATGACCCCGACGGCAATTCGGTTGCTGAGCGTACGCGGCGTTTGCGTGATCTGCTGGAGGAATACCGCCCCGATCTGATCGGTACCCAGGAGACATCGGACAAATGGATGATGCAGCTGAAGGGGATCGCCCGGTATCTGGCGAAAAGAACCGACTTGGGCGAGTATGGCATGGTTGGGTGTTCCCGGGAGGGGCGCGAGGCCACCAGCGGCGAGTGGAATACCATCTTCTACCGCAAGGATCGCTTTGAACTGCTGGACAGCGATACAACCTGGCTCTCGGATACCCCCAATGAGGCCAGCGCCGTGGAGGGCTCCCTTTACAAGCGAATCTGTACTTGGGCTCTGCTGAAGGACAAGCAGACGGGTGAGACCATTCTCTTTGCCAATACCCATCTGGATCACGGCACCGACGAGGTAAGAAGAGCACAGATGGATATTCTGATGAACTACCTGGCTGACCGTATCGGACAGTATCCTTTCTATCTGACGGGTGATTTCAACTGCCAAAGCGATAGCCTGCCCTATCAGACCGCTACCTCGCGCCTGCAGGATTCCCACGTGACGGGTTGGATGGATCATTCCACCGTGAACCGTACCTATCACGGCTATCAAGAAACCGGCGGAAGCGAGATCGACTTCATCTTCCACAATGAAAAAACCACCCCTGTGAACTACGAGATCATCTCCAAGGGCTACGACGGCTACGTGTCGGACCACTTTGGGGTGATTGTGGAGTTTGTGAATGGGTGATACAACGAAATGTTGAATGGGAGAACGGGCCTTAGGAATCTCCCAAAACTTTATGGTGGGGAGAAAACCCACAAATACATTTTTTGAAAAGCTTTTTCAGAATTCTTAAGGTGCTTTTTCTCGAAAAGGCATTAAGTGGGGGATGGGGCAAAGCCCCATCCCCTTCGTCTGAGGACCGCCGAAGTCTACGGCGGTCCTTTTGTTGTAGGCAAAACTGCGCTGTGTCCGATATGGGTGGGGAGAAAACCCACAACTACATTTTTGAAAAAGCTTTTTAAGGATTCTTAAGGTGCTTTTTCTCGAAAAAGCACCTTAAGTGGGGGATGGGGCAAAGCCCCATGCCTTTCCTCCGGGGACCGCCGAAGTCAACGGCGGTCCTTTTTATTATATGACCATCATGCGCAGGACAAATTTGGCGATTCCCCGCAGGAAGGTCGGTACATACTTATCCACCAGCGAGAGTGCCTCGGGAAGAAGCTCGTCCCGCCAAACGTGATGGGTCGGCGAGACGGTGGAAAAGACCGTCCCCTCGGCTACCGTTCCGCCCGCGGCGATCATCCCGTAGGCGTGGTCCCCCAGAGCGACGTAGTACCCCACGGCCAAAGCCCCCACCGAGATCAAACCCACCGACAGTGCGCCAATGGCCAGTATTCCCACGGCAATCGCTCCGACGGCCACAGCACCCACGGCAATACTGCCCACCGCCAAAAGAAGTCCCAGTGCGAATATGCCAAGGGACAAAAGCCCCACCGAGCAGAGTCCCACCGACAGTACCCCCACCGAGGCAAGCCCCAGCGAGAAGATACCCCGCGCGGCAAGTCCGATGGCCAGTACCCCCGTTGCCTTGCGTCCCCATCCGATGTTGATATGGACCAGAGGCAGATTCCCCAGGGTACGGCGGCTCTTGTACTCAAAATAGTGGGGACGACGGCTCCAGGCATCTCCCAGACGAGTGAGGGGGGCGGTCGTCGCGGATGCGGCCTGCGGCTCGGGCTTGGGTTCGGGACAGGGGGGGACGGGCTCCTCGCCTGTGAGCAGATAATCCACGGTGCATCCGTACAGGCGGGAGAGGGTCAGCAGTTTATCCGTCTCGGGGTAGGCCAGGTCGGACTCCCACTTGGACACCGCCTGCCGCGAGATCCCCAGCCGCTCGGCCAGCTCCTCCTGGGTGATGTTCTGTGCCCGACGCAGACGGGCCAGCCGTCCGCCGGTGGTTTCATGGGTTGGATTGGTTTCGGTCATGTGAAAACCTCCTTTCGGTTTCTGCCCTTATGATAGCAAAAACCCTGCGGAATGTCTATACACGCAGGGTTTCTTTTTGGCAACCATGGGTTGCGGGGGCATTTTTATCATTCCTCGCCTCTGCCGACAAGGGTAAGGTATTCCTCATAATTCAAGAGCAACCGCAGGGCCTCCAGCAACGCATTCGCACTCATCCCGGACGGCAACCCCACCTTTGCGGCCAGCTCGTCCCGTCGCTTGGTGCTGTCGGGACCGCCCGTCAGCCCGTCCTCAAAGAAATCCACCTTGGACAGGGGATTCTCGCGGGCACGCTCCAGCGGGTCTGCATCCGACTTGGCGTAGGGCAGGAACAGGTCGTAAAGCAGGGAGTCCTCCATGCCCTCCACCCCCAGGGTCCCTGCCGCCGAGGGCTTGTCCTTACGGCGCTCCTTGCCCTTGATCTGAGGAATGTACAGAGGAATGATGCGGTCGCGGGGGACCATACCCGACAGGTGGGAGCGGATGATCTTGCCTCCACCGTCACTGTCGGTTAGTACGATCAAAGGGCTCGACGCGGCCAAACGGCGAAGGAGCAGCTTTTTTTCCTCTTTCTTGAAAATTCCGAAGCCGTCCGTTATGATGATCTGGGCGTCGATGACGTTGGACAGGCGGATCTTATCGTACTTGCCCTCGACCACCACGGGATAGGGGATGGAGAGCTTTTCTTTTTGTGACATAGAATCTTACCTCCCGAACACCAGGAAATATCCAAATACCAGCGCACCCAGGGCGATGCGATACCATCCGAAGGCTGCAAAGCTGTGCCGCTTGACGAAGTCCATGAGAAACCGAATGGCGGCCAGGGACACCAGAAACGCTGAGACACACCCGACGGCCAGGATGCCCCATTCCAGTGCCGTGACGGTCACGCCCTCGGCAAAGAGCTTGACCACCTTGAGCAGGCTGGCGCCCAGCATGGTGGGGATGGCCATGAAGAAGGAGAACTCGGCGGCGGCCCCGCGGGATGCGCCCAGGAGCATGGCCCCCAGGATGGTGGAGCCCGATCGGGAGGTGCCGGGAATCAGGGAGAGGACCTGGAACAGACCAATGAGGAAGGCCAGCTTGTAGCCGATGCTCCCCACCTCGGACACGGTTGCCTTGTCGGAGGGCTTGTATTTCTCAATGAGAATGAACAGGATGCCGTAAATCACAAGAGCAACGGCAACGGTAACGTAGTTATACAAATGCGTATCCAGCCAGTCATCCAACAGTATGCCGATGATTGCCGAGGGAATCACGGCCACGCAGACCCGGAACCACAGTCCCCAGGTGTTCTTTTTCTCCAAAGACGACTTGGAGGGAGAGAAGGGATTGAGCTTGCCGAAAAACAGCACGATCACCGCCAGGATGGCTCCCAGCTGGATGACCACGTCGAACATCTCGGAAAACGCCTCCGAGACCTGCAGGGGGAAAAGCTCGCCCAGGAGGATGAGGTGGCCCGTGGAGGACACGGGGAGCCACTCGGTGATGCCCTCTACGATGCCGTAGAGGAGGGATTTTAAGAGTTCAAGGATAATCAAGGGGGGCTCCTTTCAATGAGTGCAAAAAAATGGGGGCGGTCAGAGGGGAAGGATGAAGCGAAGGATACGGGCGACGAGTCCGCTTTGGGGGGCGACGGTGACCACATCGCTTCCCGTAAAGAGCCGCAAGAGGTAGACCAGTACCAGCAGGACACCGAAGGCGGCAAGGGTGGCGGCGGTGGCTTTTCTCCTGCCCTTCCAATGGAACAGGACCAGGAATGCGGCGACTACGGGCAGGGCGAAGGAGGCGGGGTGGTAGTACCACGCACCGGCAAAGTCCAGGGTGACAAGACTCCACAACGCGCGGGTCATGCCGCATCCGGGGCAGGAGATACCGAACAGGTGCTGAACGGGGCAGGGAAGCCCCAAAACGAAGCGTAGGAGGCATAGCCCCGCTATCGCCGAAAGACCGATGACAGACCCCTTGTGGCTCGACCAGAATAGGCGGAGACGGTTCATGGTATGCGGCTCCTTTCCGGAGTATGTTTGCAGGATGCGTTCTTACTTCTTAGTTCCCACCCGCATGATGTCCCCGGGGGTCACATCAAAGGGAACTCTGGCCCAGAAGATCATCTGGGGATGGGGAATATTGGCGCGGATGCGGCCCTCGGTGTCGTAAAGCTCGCCCACGTAGAAGAACTGCCCCGTCTTGCCGGGGGAGATGACCTCGGCGGGGTCGGCGGCGCGGACCTTGTTCTTCTCCATGAAGCGGTAGAGCCGTCCGTCGGCGTTCTCGTAGGGAACGCGGTTCTCCAGAATGGCGGCAAGCTCGGCTCGTGCCTCGGGGGAATCCATCTCCAAAGCGGTGCCGTAGTAGGCCTTCTCGCCAATGTAGTGGCCGCCCTTGACCAGCTGAGGCTCCTGCATGGGATCGTCCAGGTAGAAGCCTGTGGCATACTCGCGGTGGGAAACGCTGTCCAGCTCCTGCATCCAGGCGGGGTCAAACTTATAGTTTTCGGGGGCGCGGGTGTAGGCGTCCATGGCCATGCGGTAGGTGTTGGTCACCACGGCGGTGTAATAGGAGGATTTCATGCGGCCCTCAATCTTGAAGGAGTCAATGCCACTCTCCATCAGCTCGGGAATATGCTCAATCATGCACATATCCCGCGAGGACATGAAGAAGGTTCCCAGCTCGGTTTGCTCCACGGGAATGGGGAAGTTGGGGCGCTTCTCCTCGTAGATGGTGTAGTTCCAGCGGCAGGGCTGAGAGCAGGTGCCACGGTTGCCGTCCCGTCCCGCCGTGAGGGTGTTGGCCAACAGACAACGACCGCTGTAGGAGACGCACATGGAGCCGTGGATGAATGCCTCCAGCTCAACGTCGGCGGGAAGGGCTTCCTTGATCGCCTTGATCTCGTGGAATTGCAGCTCGCGAGCCAAAACCAGGCGACGGGCACCCATGCGGGCATAGGCGTTGGCGGCGGCGGGGGAGATGATGCTGGCCTGGGTGGATATATGGATCTCCATATCGGGAAGCATTTCCTGCACCGTGGCCATGACGCCTAAGTCTGCCACGATAAAGGCATCGATCCCCGATCCCCGCAGATCGTCCAAAAAGCGGTACAGGAAGGGGTATTCATGGGTGCGGGGCATGGTGTTGAGGGTCAGATAGACCTTCCTGCCCATGCTGTGGGCCAGCTTGACGGCATCATAGATCTCGGGGATGGTAAAGTTCCCCGCTTGGGAGCGCATACCGAATTGCTGACCTGCCAGATAGACGGCGTCAGCGCCGTACGCGAGGGCGGCGCGGAGCTTTTCGGGATTGCCGGCAGGGGATAAAAGTTCGGGCATAGGAGCCTCCTGTTTATTTAAATATGGATTATTATACACTATCCCACAGGGTTTGTCAATAGGAAAAGGCGCTTCCCGTGTGGAAAGCACCATTTCTGAAACATTCATACCGGGACTTGCTTGAAATGAGCGGCATGACCGAGAGTGAGTCATTCCTCAGCCGAACAAGCCGATTTTTCGAATGTGCAAACCGGGCATGGATCGGTGTTCTGTGGTTGTTTTTTTCGTGTGGGTCAGTGTGAAAAAGATGTTTTCAAAAAAAATATAAAACCATATTGACAATTCCAAAAGAATTGTGTATAATGAAAGATAATAAAAGCCGCCGTCCCGATCGGCGGCCGATATATATGAAAACAAGGAGACGTGCGAACATGAAGAAACTGTTGTGCCTGCTTCTGGCCGGACTCATGCTGACCAGCGTCGTGGCCTGTGCCAAGCCCGACGAAACACCTGATGATACCAAGGCAAACACCGCGGAGAACGGCGATGCCGAGACGGGGGACCCCGCCTATTCTCTCGGCCTGCCCTCTGACCTGCGCTTTGGTAACAGCAAGGTCAGTATCCTCTACCCTAAGAACACCAACTTTGATAGCGAGATCTACATCGAAAAGCTGGGCTCGGGCGTTGTCCCCGACTCGGTTTATGAGCGCAACGTGGCCCTGGAGGAACGGCTTGCCGTGAAGCTGGAGTGCAACGAGAGCGAAGATGTTATGGGGGACTTGACCCAGGATATTCAGAGCGGTCTGGGTGATTTCGACATCATAGCCAACACCACCCATACCACCGTTCCCGGCGTTGTTGAGGGTAAGTTCCTCAATCTGACCAAGCTGGAGAACATCGACCTGGACAAGGCCTATTGGTCTGATGGATATAGTGAGATGGTTACCTTTACTGAGGACAATATGCAGTTCCTGGCCTCGGGCTCCGTCGCTATTTCCATGTATCGCCTGATGTACATGACCCTGTACAATAAGTCTTTGTTCGTAGATAACCGGATTCCCGACCTCTACGATACCGTCGTGAGCGGAGACTGGACTTTGGATAAGCAGCTTCAAATCTCCAAGGACCATTATGTGGATGCCGACGGTGACGGCGCTGTTTCGGAAGGTGACTTCTACGGCTTCGTGACCGGTAACTGTGTCTCCGTGGATCCTTACATGGTGGCGACCGATACACACCTGATCATCCGAGAAGCCGATAGCGGTGATTTGGTCTATAATGAAGAGGCCAATGCCAAGCTGTCCGACGTCTGTGACAAGGTCCAGATGCTTTACAACGATGCCTCTACCTATTGCTATGATGGAGCCGATAACGATGACGTTTTCACCACGAATATCATCAACCACTTTACCAGCGAGAACGCCCTTATGATCACCTCCCGCTTCGTGCAGATGGAGATGAATTACGCTGACCTGGCTCCCATGTCCTACGGTATCGCCCCCATGCCTAAGTTCGATACCAACCAGAAGAGTTATTTCTCCTACGTGCAGGACCAGGTAACCGGTCTCGGTATTTCCTCGGTAATCGGTGATCCTGAGCGTCAGGAAATGTGTGCCGCCGTGCTGGAGACCATGGCCTACTACAGCAACCTGCTGGTTCGTCCCGCCTACTACGACACCGCTCTTTCCGAGCGCTATATGCAGGACCCCCAGTCCAAGGAGATCCTGGACCTCATTTTCGACACCGTGTATTTTGACTTCTCCTCTACCTGTGCCAATATGCTGACTGTTGTTACCCGTGATTCTCTCCGTGGTCTGTTGTCCGATACCACCAATACCATCGCATCCACCACCAAGACCTGGGGGAAGAGCATCAAGAATAGCATGGCATCCATCAACAGAAAGCTGGAGAGAATTGCTATGAATCAAAATCAGTAATTCACACCGGATTGAAATGACCCCCGCAAGCCAAAGCGTGTTATTCCTATCGGAGAAATAAAATAATGTTCGGTAGGAGCGAATATCCGAGCAAACTCAGCGGTTCGCCCGCGGGAGACCGCAGGTCTCCCCTACGGATAAGCAAAATCTGCTCCGCAGAAAACAAATAATAAGCCCCGACAGATTTTCAATGATCTGTCGGGGCTCAATTTATATCCGATATTCTCCAAATAAATAACTGCATAAGCAATATATCCCAAGGATTAGCGCAGTGGGAATCGCTATGAGTAATATTCTAAGAAGTAGCCTTAATCCTTTACTACGTATATTTTTTATTCTATCATCGCATTTCGATTCAAAGGGCTTGAACAAAATTGTAAGAATAAGTTCCAGAATATCTTCCATAATTCCTCCATTGCCGTTTGTCGCCAGCTTCGCCTTTGTATTACGGCGTTGCTTGCAACGCGGGCTTCGTGCAAAGCCCATACCCCTAAAGTCGAACGCATCCTAAGGCTCCCTCCGGGAGGGAGCTGTCAGCGGCGCTTGCCGCGGCTGACTGAGGGAGAGTTCGTTACAATGAGTTTAGGGAACCTCTAAAAATTCATCGCATGGAGAATCGACGGAATCTTTTCCGTTTGCCCACGAAGTGGGCGCTTCACCAAAAATCCTTCGCGTAGACTCCACTACGCGCGCGGACTT
>SVRS01000079.1 GCA_015064695.1 Oscillospiraceae bacterium
CACTGCGTCGGCGTGGAGGACTCCCTCAACGGCATCCGCGCCGTCCACGCCGCAGGGATGCAGGCGGTGATGGTCCCCGACCTGACCCCGCCGACGGCGGAGGTGGAGGGGCTGATCTGGCGGATCTGCGGGGGATTGCTTGACCTCATCCCCATCCTGAACGCCTGCACCGAATAGGAGCTTGCTATGAAATACACCGAAAAACTGCTCTGGATACTGGATAAGGATACCGAATATAGCCACGAGGATCCTACCCTCACCGTGGAATGGCCCACTCTCGCGCAGTTTTTCTACGATTCCATCCTGATACCGGAGGACTGACCATGCAACACCTCGTCCATAACACCATTCAGTACAACGTAGCCCTCCCCAAGGGCTTCGATCCTTCTGAAAAGTATCCCCTGGTCATCTACGTCCACGGCGCGGGCGGACGGGGCCACGACCCCGCGAACATCGGCTTCAGCTATCAGCTCGCCCAGTACGCAGAGGAGCGCGACCTGCCCGTCATGGTCGCCGCCCCCCTTTGCGAAATGGATAACTGGTATATGTGCTTCTCGGAGCTGATCGAGTTTATCCGCTTCGCCGCGCAGATGGACAACGTGGACCCCGACCGCGTCTACCTCATGGGCGCCAGCATGGGCGGCTACGCCACCTGGGCCCTGCTCATGTGCGTTCCCGAGCTGATCGCCGCCGCCGTTCCCATCTGCGGGGGCGGGATGGCCTGGAACGCCGGACGCATGAAGGACGTGCCCGTATGGGCGTTCCACGGCGTGGACGACCCCGTGGTATCGGTGGCCGAGAGCATCAGCATGGCGAACGCCCTCCGTGCCTGCGGCGGAGACGTCAAGCTCACCCTGCTCCCCGAGGTGGGCCACAACGCCTGGGAGCCGGCTCTTTACGAGCATGGCACCGTCGAGTGGCTGATGCGGCACCGTCTCCCACGGCGCGGCTGACGGCTTCTTTCCAAATAACGGATAATTTACAAATCGTCTATTGATATTTCACCGCAAATGCGGTATAATATCCCATATCGTATTCCAATGGAGGATTTTGAAACAATGAACGCACTTTTCTTTTTCACGGAATCCGGCTCGACGGGTGGCCTCGGCTCTCTGCTGCCCATGATTCTGATCGTTGTGGTCATGGTTGCCATGCTGTTCTTTACCGGCCGCTCCAACAAGAAGCAGGAGCGCGAGGCCCAAAATATGCGCGATAGCCTGTCCGTGGGCGATGAGATCACCACCATCGGCGGCATCATCGGCAAGGTCGTCAGCATCAAGGAGGAGACCCTGGTGCTGGAGACCAGCCACGACCGTACCCGTATCCGTATCCTCAAGACCGCCGTCTCCCGCGTGGACGTGAAGGCTGAGGACGCACAGGACTGAGGTTAGGAGAGGGGCAGGGCTCTGCCCACTGCTTTTGGGAAAACGGACAGGCTGAGTTCTGTTTTCATAATTTTGCATACTCGGCCCTCCCTCCGCATAGAGTGTACCAATCAGAAACGGTACAAACGGAGGCAAGTCCATGAACCAAAAACAAAAGACCAATTATGCAACCGTCGGGAAGCGCCCCGACAGCCTGTCCCACCCCGCCCTTGCGGCAGGGCGTATCGGGCACGCCGAGGAGCCGCCCGACCGAAGTGAGGGCGGCTTTTCCTCTGTCCTGCGCGCAGTCCTGGCCCCTGTCGCCGCCGCCGTCGCTGCGGCTTTGCTCTCGGTTACGGCCCTTGCGGCTCTCGCAGGGAATACCCCCGACCCCGCGTCCCTGGTCCCGTGGCTGTCCGCCGCCGCCCTGGCCCTGTCCTCCCTGGCGGGAGGCATTACCGCGGGACTCTGCAAGCGGGAATCAGCCGTTCTCCGGGGCTTGCTCTGGGGAGTCCTTCTGTCGGCGTTGCTTTACGTCGTGGGCTTCGCCGCAGGAGATATCGGGGGCGCGGCCGAATGCCTGCTCCGCCTCATACCCATCCCCGTCTCTACCCTGGGCGGCGTCTTAACCCGTCCCCGAAGGAGCCGCCCCGCCCATCGGACAGGGAATCACCCCGCCCGAGCCCGTTGAATTGTCCCTACACCAAAAATAAGGAGAACCACCATGGTAAAATTGAAGGAAACCGCAACCGTGACCCTGAACGCAATTCAGAAGAAAATGCTCCCCGCGATCACCCTCCCCATGCCTGAGGATTGCCCGACAGGCTTACGCTACGCTCTGGCCAAATACGCCTCTACCGCCGTGTCCGAAGCCTGGGATGCGCTGAAGGAGCTGGAGGCCGAGGGTATGCTGGAGGAGGAATGAGATGAAAACCATAGCCAGCTTTACCGTGAACCACGATACCCTGACCGAGGGAATGTATATTTCCCGCATTGACGGAGACGTGGTCACCTACGATATCCGCATGAAGATCCCCAACGGCTGGGATTATCTGCCCACGCCCGCCGCCCATACCATCGAGCATCTCTTCGCTACCTACGCCCGCAACAGCGGGTGCGCCGACGAGGTGGTCTACGTGGGCCCCATGGGCTGTCGGACGGGCTTCTATCTCCTTGTCCGCGATACCGTCAGCCACGAGCGCGCCATCAAGCTGGTGCAGGATTCCTTCGCCTTTATCGCCGCCTACGAGGGGGAGATCCCCGGAACCGAGAGGTGGCAGTGCGGCAACTACCTGGAGCATGATCTCGACGAGGCCAAGCGCGCCGCCGCCGACCTCTGCCGCCACCTGGAGGGGTGGACTGTGGAAAAGCTGAAATACAGCGATTAAAGGAGAACCGGAAGCATGAAAAGGACACTCCGTACTCTCATAGCCGCTGTTCTTTGGGTTTCAGCTCTCCTCTCCTTTGCCGCGTGCGGCGAGTCCGGCTCTCCCGAAGGCGTGACCACTGCGCCCGACGCAGAGAACCAAGTGACGAGCGCCGTCTCCGAGACCGATGATGATATCCTCTCCCCCGAGGAAAAGCTGACCGCAGAGAGGATCGCGTATCTCGCTACCGTCACCTACCGTGACTTTGTCCTGACAGAGGGGGGCGAGCCCTACTACGTGGGCCGCTGGTTCGACGAGAGCCTGGACGGTATTCCCCACAAGATCACCGTCACCGACGGCGCGCATTTCTATTTTCTGATCGAGGACGCAGACTCCTTTGACGTGAATTTCACCGTGATAACCACGGGGACAACCCCCTATTTCTCCTACTCCATCGACGGCGCTGCTGCCGTTCGTCAGCTCATCACCGAGCCCACCGTCACCCTGCCCGACAGCGGCCGCCACACCGTCCGTATCATTGCCGACGGTATGGAGGAGCGGGAGGGTAAGTGGAATATGGAAAAGGGCTTCGCCCTTAAGTCCATCACCCCCGCCGAGGGTGGCTCCATCGTGGGTATCAAGCCCACCGAGCCCGTAATTTTCTTCTACGGTGACAGCATTACCGAGGGGATCGCTGCCCTGAGCCGGGGAAACTCCTCCAATGAAAACAGCGCCACTCACGCCTATTCCTGGCTGTGCGCAGAAGCGCTGGGAGCTACCCCGTACTTCATCGGCTACGGCGCATCGGGAATCATTCAGGTTGGATCCTTTAATACCATGATGAAGGCCATTGATTATCTGAGCAAGGACCGTCTTGTGGATGATCGTATGAAGCCCGACGTGATCGTGGTTAACCACGGCACCAACGATTCCGGCGTAACGAATCAGGTATTCATGAACGTCATGAAGCCAACCATCAGCCGCCTTCGGGAAAAGTACCCGGATGCCCCCATCGTTTACATGATCCCCTTCAATCAAAGCCACGCCCTTTCCATCCGAAAAGCATTCAAGGATATGGAGATGGCGAATACCTACGTGGTGGAGACCTCCACGTGGGAGATCACCTACACCGACGGACTCCACCCCGATGCAGCCGGTGCGAAGGTGGCCGGTGAGAATCTGGCCCGGGAGCTGAAAAAAATCCTTGGGGAGGACTTTTTCGAGGGGAAGCGAGAGTCATACCCGTGATCCATAAAAAGCCGTATCCTTTGTGCGACAAGCTCCTGAACAACGCCCTATAAGACCAAAGCGCCCCATTCGGCCAAGACCGAATGAGGCGCTTTGTTATGGGGACCTCTAAAAATTCATCGCATGGAGAATCGTTCGATAACCCTATTTGTAGGGACCGGCGTCCTCGACGGTCCGATTTGCTTTCGGTTGAAGTGCATCATTTTCGGACTGTCCGGGAGGCCAGTCCCTACAAAATATGAGCACAACCGAAGGTTATCGAACACGTCTATT
>SVRS01000027.1 GCA_015064695.1 Oscillospiraceae bacterium
TCTACCGAGTCCACGTCCAAGGAGATCGTGGTGGGCTATACCAACCGCAATTCTGAGCTGGCCGAGGATTTCTTTGAGGTGGGCGTTCTGGGTTACCACGTGGCCGCTATCGGAGAAAAGCTCTTCATCGGTGCAAACAGTGAGTCGGGGATGTCCGAAGCTCTCGCACGCCTGACCGCTGACCTGATCTCCGACGGCAACCGCTTGGGCCTCAAACAGGGCTACGTCTGCAAGGCCGTAGGTGAGCCCGCCGCAGAGGACATCCCCACCCTGACTGGCCCATACGCCGCCAGCATCGCCTATGCTAACAGCGTGGCCAACAGCGTTCAGGGCTACTACACTGACGGCAGTCGCCGAGCCTTCCTCATGACCAACCAAACCATGTCCATTACCCATAACATGGCCGAGGAAGGGAACCGTCAGATCTCTTCCATGGTTAACGAGTACGGTGTCCCCTACCTGCGGAATACCATGTCCGCCTACGTGGAGACCGCCAAAGGACGTTTCTATTCCAAAGATTCCTTGAATACCGCCGACGTGAATATCTTCCGCTACGGTGCTTACTACTACGAAACCCACATTCACGGTGAGAACTTCATGCCTTCTTTCGTGGTGGATGAGTCGGTAAAACCCGTGGATATGCTGAAAGGTATCAAGCATGTGACCGGCAACAACCTCACTGCCCAAAGGGATGCGTTGGCGGATCCCTTGATCATCTCCGTGACGTCTAACAGAGAACCGCATATTACTTTCCCACGCACCTATACAGTGGATGCTGATACCTACGATACCCTCTTGATCACCATGAAGACGGAATCCTCCACCAGAGTACAGGTCTGGCTGGCAGCAGGTCCCAATGACGGCATCAACGTGGATCAGAGACTCCCACTCACGGTGGTCCCCGGTGAGATGCGAACCTATGCCGTTTGCTTGAAAAATCTCCCGGACTACGAGGGGAGTCTGAAAGCCCTTCGCCTGGACTTTATGGGGGGTACAGATGGTGAAACGATAGAGGTGAAGGAGATCAAGGCCGTCAGGACCAGCGCCTCGGACGTTCCTGCCGTCACGATGGATCGCGTTCTCTATACCTATCCCGACAAGCTCCACTCTGCCGCTCATCTGGTTACCACCAAGGAGATTACGGATATGACGGCCTACGGTATGGAGACCGCCATTGAGAAATCCCGCGTAAAATCCCTGCTGGTGATCGACGGGGACGGGGAGCATACCTCCCTCGAGGGCGTGGATTGGAGTACCGCCGTGGCCGTGGCCTTTGACGTGGATCGCGCAGGCGTGTTCGGTTATATCCTGCCCCTGGATGAGGGTGCTGGCACCATGACCGTTACCGAAAAGGACGGCTACTACGTGATCGATCAGAAGGCCCTTGCCAAGACCTCCTACGAGGCGTATGAGGAAATCAATCTCGGCCAGCGCCTCTACAACGATTCTACCCATGATTTCGACGGATTCCGCAAGGCTGTCCGCGAGGAGCGCAACCCTCTGACGGTAACCTTCTCGACCGGTCTCTTTGTCGACAGACTCGCTAGCTACGATGCTCTCCGCGGTGCGTACCGCGTGGAGCTGGATGGCACGGGCTTCAGCCAGGCCTACTTCCAGCAGCCCGACCGCCAATATCGCGTTGACGTGAAAGTGGAGGGCGATGCCAATGACCGCAACATCTATATGTACTCCTATACTACTTGGGGTTGCCTCGAGTGCGCTGCGCTTCTGGATAAGGAGGAGCAGGTCATGCCCTACCTCTTGCAGGTCTGCAAGAATTTCTGCGGTGAGTACGAGGAGCCCGTCATCGATCGTGACGATGCCACGTATGGTGAGGTCTATTTCCCCTTGACCGTCAAGAGCGGAGAGAGCTTGGAGTTCTCGGTGCTCAATCTCTATCAGAACTGGGGCATCTTCCCCTTGAAGCAGGTCTCCTCCATCCAGTTCGGCATCCCCTACTACCACTGGTCTACGGGAGTTACGGAGACCAACTGTAATCCCTCCTTCGGCGTTAACGGCAAGGACAATTGGCTTGTCACCGATCACCGTTCCATGTCGGCTCCGTTCATTGGGGATTCGCCCCAGCACGACGGTTCAGGCAACCACTATTTCGTGCATTACACCGACGCGGAGGGGAACTATTCCATACTGGATAAAACCGTGGACGAGATCGCGTCCCATGGACCTGTGTACGCTGACGTATCGATGGATCAGATCTCCGATGATGGGTGCTTCTCCGCTACCTACCGTCACATGGAAATGCCCCAGACCGATGAGAACCGCACCTACTACGAGATCCGCATGACGGCGCTGAAGGATGTCTCCTTCAAGAATTTCAAGGAGGACTTTTCCTTCATATCCATGGCTAATCAACACGGTTATCTGACGCTCGGCTATCTGGACGAGAACAACCAGCCCGTTGTTACCTCGCTCAACAAGACCGATGAGGTCCGGTATTACACCCTTGGCAAGGAATGTCCCTTCGTGTCCTTCTCGGACAGATCCACCTCTCAATACGTCAACGAGGCGATTTTGATCAAGGATTATGAGATCACCCTGAGCGGTGAGGTCTTTACAGGCAACATCGTTATGCAGGAGAGTTATCGGAACGGCGAGAACTGTGTCTCCCTGTCCTTCGACCTGGGCGAGGTAACCTTTAAGGCGGGAGATACCATCAACATCAGCATGATCCTTCTTCCCTGGGGCTCTCAGCTTACCCCCAAGGAGGATATCTCCAACGTGCTGAACGTGCGAAACGATACCTGCCTGGATCCCATCAAGGTAGCCATCAAGACAGGGACTCTCTTGGCCGACACCTATATGCCTAAGATCAAGGCCAAGGACGAGGTGGCAGAGTTCACCCTGTCGGGGGCAGACAACAACATGGCCGTCCGCGTGTACGGCTTTGATGATTACATAAAGCCCGTCATCGAGGAGTATGTCGGCGGTGAGTGGGTGGAGTACAAGACCGCCTCCATCAACGGCTACGACGGCTACATGGTCCATTACGACGGAGACGGTACCTACTCCTTCTCCTTCATCGTGGATATGAGCAACGGTGACCGTACGTTCAGAGTCACGCAAAACGCTACCTCGGCTCCCGATAATCCGGTCGCTCCCGATCCCAATCCCGAACCCGAGCCCGATATTCCGGATTCTGCGACTCCCGTCGCTAAAGCCGGTGCCGCATTTATCGCAACGCAGGCAGAGGGCGGCAACGATACGGCTGCCGGTGAAGTCACCACCGAGGATGGCACCACCTTCGTTCGTCTGACCGCTACCGGCGGCGATCCTTACTTCATGATCATACCTCTCGGGTCAAACATCCCGTCCGACATCGTGGCGATCGCCTACCGCACCAACAGCACCTTCGGTGGCCAGTTCTTCGTCGGCTCCGGTGCAGGTATCACCGCTCAGGGAGATAATTTCGTCGTCGATTGGATCGAGGGCGGCTGGAATCTGATGGTCATCGATCTCTCCACTGTTCAGGGTCTGACCTCTATTACCGGCGACATGGTCAACTTCCTGCGTTTGGACTTCTTTACCGGTGCCGGTGATGAGGGCGACTACTTCGACCTCGAGTACGTTGCATTCTTCGAGACTATTGAAGCTGCTGAGACCTACTACAATAGCCTCCATGTGCCCAAGGCCTAAGGATTCTGAGCTCGGCAAGAGCTCATCGTGACCCACCGGTCCTTCGACGCTCAGCCTCCGTTGTTGATTGCAACGAGCAGCATATTGAGCAACAGTGACCGTACGTTCAGAGTCAAGCAGTAAAGGGGGATATGGGAATGATTCCGAATCAAGGTAGCCTCTGCTTTATGTTCCGCGGAGAAGGTGAGGACCTCTTTACCTTTGTCGATTTACGCTTGGAACAGGTAAAACCCTGAATAACGTAACAGATGGGGCTGAGCCATTCGCTTCCTGAAAAGCTTTTGACTCAGCCCCTTGTTTTATTCTTCAACTCTCCCTATAACCCTACCAAAACAATAAACACTATCGTTCTCTCCGATGCGGATAGACTTATACTTCTCATTATGCGAGATCAAGCACTGGTTACCAAGTTCCTTGATGTAAACGTCGCCATTGACAACGAAGATTCCGACCTCACCAACACCGACAGCATCGCACTTTTCAACGAAGACCTTATCCCCGTCATGATAAGTGGGCACCATGCTGTCACCGCTCACAGAGATAACAAAGTCAGCCTGCTCCGCTTCTGCGCTCTCTGGAACGAGAAGCTCTTCTGCCAAATCACTGTCAAGGATATTGCCTGTACCTGCGGATGCAGGGAGCGTGAACCAATCAATCTTCAGCATACGAGGCTTGGGCTTTTTCGTCAGCACCGTCACGCGTTTATATTCGCTGTCAATCAAATAATCCACAACCTCTTTACCGTGCTCGTCAAGGGCGCGGTATTTTTGTAATGTTGTCCACTCGGTAGCTGTAGGACGCTGGGCCATGGACTTGCATCCGATCAGCTCGTCAGCAGATACGCCGAGCAGGTCACAAAGACGGGCGAGTTTGTCACAATCGGGACGACCGATACCTTTTTCCCAGTTATAGATAACTCTGCCCGAGCTCTCACCAAGAGCGTCAGCAATGTTCTGCTGGGTCATGCCTTTTATGTTGCGGTACTTCTTTATCTGCTCACCAATAAAGCTCATACGGATATACCTCCAATTGTGTTATTGCTCTATTTTACCATATATCCTTGTAGTTGTCAAGTTTAAAATCTAAAAATATTATAGAAATCCATTGACAACACAACTTCGTTGTGATATAATATCAAATACCAAAGGAGGTTGGAATATCGGACGTACAACCTTATGATTTTGGAAATTCGGTAGCCGCTACTGAAAATAGAAATGAGGTGGTAATGTGGAAAAGCGTCAGCGCGGACGCCCCAGGGTGGACACACACTTAACCGACAAGCATTATGATAATCGAAGACAGGAGCTGAACTACAAATATATGTTTGATGGTGTAGGTGTGCTCTTGGAAGCCGTCGATAAGATACCGGAGAGACATATTCTGTATGAAGTGGACAATGAAAGATTTCGTTTTAAGGCTTGCAAGAACGGCATCCTGGAGCAACTCGGCCGCATGAGGGCTCAAGATCGTATGTCTCTTGAGGATTGCGTCATCGTGGCCAACTACGCCATCAATGCCGTTAAGGCGGGAGTCGGTGTAAAAGAGATCACGGTAGCCATGCGCAAGGTACGCACGGCACAGAAAAAATATAGTGTCGATGTGGAGAACGAAATTATGGAAATGATCTTTTATAAAGCCGTGTACGAACTCAAAAAATTGGGGGATAACTGAATTTCGGTAGCGGCTACCGAAATAACTTGGAAGCGTTTTTTAGCGGCCAATCACTTTCATGATGATTTACGGTGTAAATTTTTGTATGCAGAAACCAAAGAAAAGACGAAATTTGAGTGATGCACCCCGAAAGTACGAAGAAACCATGATCTCCGATTTTGAAGCAGGATAAAGGCGTGCTCATTCGCCCGCCTGTTACAGCGACCGGCAACGCCGTTCGCGGGAATAAACGAGATTTGTGGCGATTTAAAGAGTTTGAGCTCCCGATGTGTTTACCATACGCGGGCACAAAATGAAAAAGCGCGTGCCCAATTTTTTGAAGAGGTTTTCGGTTGTTCCTTTGGAATATTCATCAGAAAAGGGCAACCGTTCTGCAAATATGTTCGACGGAGGAATAATATTTACAATGGCTGTAAGAAAATTCTGGAAGCGTGTGATCGCGCTTCTGCACGATAATCGTACCGTTCTTCGTAAGGAAGACAACATCGAAGATTGGGAAGAAGATCAGCGCATACAGCGTGAAAAAGAAGCGGAGCGGCAGAAAAAAGAACAGGAGATTCTCACCATATGGTTCATGCGTGAGGAATATATAAACGCGGGTCGGTTCAAACGCTTTCTGATGCGCTTCGAATTTTTGTTCCGTGATACGAGAGGGGGGGGACGTGCTCCGAAAATTCCGGAACATATTATCACTGAGGTGGCTCGGTGCTTGATGCCCGATATTCTCGCCTTCTATGAATCGGAAGCAGGAAAGAAAATTTTTGAAGAATGGAAAGCCAAAAGGCGGGAAGAGCATCGGGAAGACAGTTCAAAAGCGTCATAACGACAACCGCCGAAGGCATCTTTGCCCTCGGCGGTGTGTTTCAATATGGATAATTGAAATAAAAAACAAATCCGAACAACTCCTTCGTAACGAAGCGGTTCGGATTTGATTGTTTTGGTGGAGATAAGGGGAGTCGAACCCCTGACCTCTTGAATGCCATTCAAGCGCTCTCCCAACTGAGCTATACCCCCGATTGAGTGGATTTCTCTTTGCAACGGTGACATTATAGCACAACTGTTTCTTTTTGTCAATAGGTTTTTGAAAAGTTTTTTTGAAATTTTTTTCAAAAAACTCGCGGATCCTCTCGGGGGAGGATCCGCGAGGCTGTGCCTCGGAGGGAAGAATCAGTTGGAGGTTGCACTCTCCACCAGGCGATCAGCACCGTAGCGCTCGCGGAGCTTGGGCTTTTCGATCTTACCTGTGGGATTGCGCGGTACGTCGGCGAAGATAATCTTGCGGGGACGCTTGTAGCGGGGAAGATTCATGCAGAATTCGTTGATCTCCTCCTCGGTGCAGGTCATACCTTCCTTGATCTGGATGATGGCCGCGGCAATCTCGCCCAGTCGGTCGTGGGGAAGACCGATGACCGCCACGTCACTGACCTTTTCGTGGGCGCGGAGGAAATCCTCGATCTGAACGGGGTAGAGGTTCTCGCCGCCCGTAATGATGACGTCCTTCTTGCGGTCTACCAGATAGATGAAGCCGTCCTCGTCCTCTCGGGCCATATCGCCCGTCAGAAGCCAGCCGTCCTCCGTGAGAATCTCGGCGGTAGCGGTGGGGTTCTTGTAGTAGCACTTCATGACACCGTCACCCTTGACGGCCAATTCGCCCACCTCGCCCGGCTCGACGGTGTTGCGGTGCTCGTCTACGATCTTGGTCTGCCAACCAAAGCCCGCTACACCGATGGCGCCCACCTTATGAATGTTCTCCACACCCAGGTGTACACAGCCGGGGCCGATGGACTCGGATAGGCCGTAGTTGGTATCGTAAGCCTGGCCGGGAAATTTTTCCTGCCAACGCTTGACCAGGGAAGGAGGCACGGGCTGTGCGCCGATGTGCATGAGCCTCCACTGGGAGAGACGGTACTCGTCCATTTGAATGTCGCCTCTGTCGATGGAATCCAAAATGTCCTGGGCCCACGGAACCAAGAGCCAAACGATGGTGGCTCGTTCCTCCGAGACGGCCTGGAGGATCCATTCGGGACTGACGCCGCGGAGCAGAACCGCCTTGCTGCCTGCAACCAGAGAACCGAACCAATGCATCTTGGCACCGGTGTGGTAAAGGGGCGGGATGCAGAGGAAGACGTCGTCACGGGTCTGACCGTGGTGAGCCTGCTCGGTTCTGGCGGAGGCCATGAGTGCACGATGGTCGTGAAGGATGGCCTTGGGGAAGCCGGTGGTGCCGGAGGAGAAGTAGATGGCGGCGTAATCGTCATCGGACAGCTCCACGGCGGGAGCAATGGTGGAGCAGTAGTAGACCATTTGATTGTAGCGTGATGCATAGACGGGGCATTCGGACTCCTTGCCGACGAAGAAGAAATCGGTGATACCCGTCAACTCGGGAAGGACGGCATCTACGCGCTCGGTGAACTCGGGGCCGAAAACCAGCATACGTGCATCGGCCAGATCCAGACAGTACTTGATCTCGTCGGAGGCGTAGCGGTAGTTCATGGGAACTACGATGGCGCCCGCCTTGAGGATGCCGAAGTAAACGGGAAGCCATTCCAGGCAATTCATCAGCAGGACGGCAACCTTGTCACCCCGCTTGAGGCCGCGGGAGAGCAGAAGATTGGCGAAGCGGTTGGCGCGGACGTCGAAATCCCGCCAGGTCATTTCCCTGCGGTAGCGTTGGCCGCCGGCGGACTCAATGAGGTTGTATTCCCGCCAGGTGGTGTGCTTTTCGGGCTGGTTGGCGGGGTTGATCTCTACCAGAGCCACCTCGTCGGGGTGAAGTCTGGCGTGCTTTTCCAGGTATTCGGTAATGGGCATAGGAAACCTTCTTTCTTTGGCACAGGGCCAATATGGAATAGACAGGGTAAATCGGTGAAAAAACAAAAATCCCCTGCACGGCGAAGCTGCCGAACAGAGGACGCAACCGCAAAGGAGCGGGCGTGGTACCACCTCAATTTTATCATATCCTTACGGATGTGACCTCACAGGGTACCCATGATACCCCTGCGCGATAACGGGCGCACCCGGCGCAGCCTACTGCCACCCGAGAGGGAAGGTTCGGTGCGCGGCTGACCGAATGTATTCCGCCGTCCCGACTGACTGCTCACAGCGCCCGCAGTCTCTCTGAAAATCGTGGTGTCGGCGTACTTCTTTCGGTTCATACGCTTTGGAATGGATGAATTATACCACAAAGGTTGGGATTTGTCAAGGGGGATTGTTAAATTTTTCGCGAAATTTCCCGAAATATCTATCCCGGGGGAGGCGTGAGCGGGAGGAGAAAGCCTCTCTCCTCCCACCATAAACGTCGGGTTCATACGGCGGAAAGCAGCGGGAGAGGCTGCCTGCTCAGAACCCGCAGTCCTTGACCCGCAAGCCCTTAAAATAAAACTCCTTATCATGCTCCCCGATCTCCCGCATGACGCGGCAGGGATTTCCCACGGCAACGACCCCTGCGGGGATGTCGTGGGTCACAACGGACCCTGCCCCGATGACCGTGTTATCCCCGATGGTCACTCCGGGCATGATGAGAGCTCCTGCACCGATCCAGCAGTTGTTGCCGATGCGGATGGAAGCATTGTATTGCAGGCCGCGGGCGCGGAGATCGGGGTCGATGGGATGGCCCGCCGTGGCCACCGTGACGTTGGGGGCGAACAGGACGTAGTCCCCCACGTAGATGTGAGTGTCGTCTACCATGGTCAGATTGAAGTTGGCGTATACGTTCTTCCCAAGGTGGACGTGCTTGCCGCCCCAGTTGGCATGGAAGGGAGGCTCGATGTAGCAGCCCTCCCCGATCTCGGCGAACATTTCCTTCATCAGGGCCTGTCGTTTGTCCATCTCGGTGGGGCGGGTATTGTTGAAATCGTACAGACGGTCAAGGCAGGCGGTCTGTTCGGTCATGATGTCCCCATCAGCAGGGTCGTAGAGCATGGCTGCATGCATTTTTTCTTGGTTGGTCATGAGAGAAGTCTCCTTTGCTTTGGTTAGACGGTTTTCATTATACCATAAATATTCCCCTGTGTCAAGACGAACTTTATGCAAAAAAACGAAAACAAATTTTCTGAAAAATCTTGATTTTTTGGGGGGAATATGGTATAATATCCTGCGTGTGTGTTGTGAAACACCGCGTATTTCACGGGTGGTCCGCTGCGACGGCTCTGCATGAACACCCCGGATATAAGGAGGCTAAATATCATGGATTTGATTAAGGCTTTTACCAATGAGCAGCTGAAGGAGACTGTCCCCTCCTTCGAAATCGGTGACACCGTTCGTGTCGAGAACAAGATCAAAGAGGGCAACAGAGAGAGAATCCAGATCTTCGAGGGTACCGTTATCGCAAAGCACGGCGGCGGCATCTCCGAGACCTTCACCGTCCGCCGTATCTCTTACGGTTGCGGCGTGGAGAAGACCTTCCCCCTGCACTCCCCCAACGTAGCCGGTATTCAGGTTATCCGCGTTGGTAAGGTGCGCCGCGCTAAGCTGTACTACCTGCGTGACCGCGTTGGTAAGGCTTCCAAGGTCAAGGAGCAGATCGACTGATCGAGCCTTTTCTCTATCAAATAGAACCACCTCCCCGGACTTCCTGAGAGGTGGTTCTATTTTTAGGAAGCTTTAAATTTTCCCTTCCCGTAGAAATGGAAAGCATCCTTATCGTCGAAACAGAGAAAGCTCCCACGAACCAAACGGTTGGTGGGAGCTTTGCTTTGTCATGCTTTATAAGCGGAAAAACGGTCTCCAATAGGCCTTCTCTGATCGGAGAACGGATGCTTCGGCAGGCGGGGAGCATGAACAGTCGTTCCTTAATTTCACGCAAACCGCGTACCAATCTCCTTAAGAAGCTCGCGAATGGGAAGCTGCTGAGGGCAAATTTCCTCGCAGGCTCCGCAACCGATGCAATCGTCGGGCTTGCCCCGGTTGGACGTGACCCAGCTGTAGTGGCCCCGAGCGTCCTCGGTGTTGAAGCGGCGAGCCTTGTTTTCGGCACTGAACAGACCGGGAATGTGAATGTTCATGGGGCAGTGATCTCCGTCTACGCAGTATTTGCAGGAGGTGCAGGGGATGGTAGGAATGGCGCGAATGATATCGGCCACCCTGCGGACAGCCTCGTGCTCGGTCTCGGAAAAGGGCGAAAAATCCTTCATGGTTTTGATATTATCTTCGGTCTGCTCCATGCTGCTCATACCCGACAAGACCATGAAAATATTGTCGAAGGAGGCCGCGTAGCGGATGGCGTAGCCGGCGGGGGAATATTCTCCCAGGCCCTCCAAAACGTCCAGACCCGCCTTCGGTAGGTTGACCAGGCTACCGCCGCGAACGGGCTCCATCACGATGACGGGCTTGCCGTGCTTCACGCAGACCTCGTAGCACAGACGGCTCTGCACCCGCTCGTCCTCATAGTCCAAATAGTTGAACTGAAGCTGAACCACCTCGATGACGGGCTGCTCCGAGAGAATCTTGTCCAAGGTCTCGGCGGTGTCGTGGAAGGAAATGCCCACGTGATGCACGCGGCCCTGCTCACGAAGCTCGCCTGCGATCTCGAAGGCGCGGTTGCTCGTGTAGTGGGGATAGTTGCCCGCCGTCAGGGAGTGGAGCAGGAAAAAGTCGAAATACTCTACGCCGCAGGCCTCCAGCATAGACTCAAAGTAGGGAAGAATGTCTGCCTCGGTTTTGAAGAAACTGGGGGAGAGCTTGTCGGTCAATACGTAGCGGTTACGGGGATAGCGGGAGGTAAGACATTCCTTCACCGCCAGCTCGCTCTTGCCACCGATGTAGCCGTGGGCGGTGTCGAAATAATTGAAGCCCGCCGCCAAAAACGCATCAACCATCCTGCAGACCTGATCGGTGTCTACACGCTCGCCGTCCATGGGCAGGCGCATCATGCCGAAGCCAAAGTTCTTTTGGATCTCGGGAAATAATTTGTTCATACGAGTATCTCCTTTCGGAAAATGAATTTCCGTTGTATGCAACTATTGTAGCAGAAAAAAGCGGATTTGTCAAGGGAAACGGGCGAATCAGAACCAGATCTCATTCTGATATCCCGTCAGAAGCCCCTCTCGGTACAGGTGGGAATCGTTGGACAACTGCAACACCTTGGGGTAGATATAGTCGCCCTGCCGCTCGAAATTCACCACACTCATGGAGCTATGGCCGAGATCAAAGTGGGTGCAGAAGAAGGGGTAGGGAAGGTTCAAAAGACTGCTGAAAAACAGCATGCCGAAGCCCTGGTGAGCAAAGAGCGCCACCCGTTCGGGAGATTCGCCCACTACCTCAAAGCGACTGTTCTCGCGGTCATGGCGTAGCCCAAGGGTCAGAAGGAAGTTATCCACCGCCTCGTTGACCCGTCGGATGCCTGCCGCAAAGGTGAAAGCCTGCAGATCGGGATGCTCGTACCATCGATCTCCTAAATTGCGGATGGCGGGGGTGTTGAAGCGTTGCACCATGGCGGGGATCTGGAAGCACCAGCCGTGACCCTCCTCGGTGTGGAGGAAGAAATCCCGCCCCGCCAGCCCTTCGTCGGCCCAATCGCAGATGGTCATTTCCTTGCGGGTCAGCTGACAGAAGGGCTCTGCCGTCATGCGGGCGCGGGTGGAGGGGGAGGAGTAGACGCGGTCTATTTTGCAGAGAAGCAAGCGCTTGGCCAAGGCCCTGGCCTGCTCCTGTCCCAGCGGAGTGAGAGAATCGGGATCGTATATGGGATCGCCGTGGCGAATGTAAAAAAGAAGCATGGGAAAAACCTCCAATCCATTTTCCATATTATACCACACGCCGCCCCATTTGTCAAGAATTTACAACTTATGCGCCTAAGGGCTTGACAAATCTTATGAAAAAAGATTTGCCAAAACCCCTTTACAAAAAAACAAAACTATGTTAAAATAGGAGAGTAAAAGGGAGTAGCTTGCGGCTCAGCCGTGCTTCGGGCGTCAATACGGTCGGAAGACCCGCGCGAAGATGAAATAGCGAGACTTTTGCCGAGTCCTTAACCGCTTTACGGTCAGGATGATTCGGTGAGGGTCTTTTTATTTTGCCGCGATGAGGCCGCGCTGCTTCTAAAAGAATAAAAGAGAGGTAAAAAGACGTGAATTTCTTCCAACAGCTGGGCGACTTGTTTTCTAACGTCACCGATATTACTTGGCAACAGCTTGTCATGTGGGTGATCGGCGGTCTGCTCATCTATCTCGCTGTCAAAAAGGACATGGAGCCCACTCTGCTCCTTCCCATGGGCTTCGGTGCCATCCTGGTCAACCTTCCCAACTCGGGTGCCGTTAACCAGTGGGTGGACGGTATACTGGAGGAAGGTCCCATCGACGTTCTGTTCAACGCGGGTATCGCCAACGAGCTATTCCCCCTGCTCCTGTTCATTGGTATCGGTGCCATGATCGACTTTGGCCCCCTGCTCTCCAACCCTAAGCTCATGATCTTCGGCGCGGCCGCACAGTTTGGTATCTTCTTCACCCTGTTCTTGGCAGGACTCATCGGCTTTGATATCAAGGATGCTGCCTCTATCGCCATCATTGGCGCGGCCGACGGTCCCACCTCAATTTTCGTGGCCAACTACTTCAATTCCAAGTATATGGGCGCGATCATGGTGGCCGCCTACTCCTACATGGCTCTGGTGCCCATCGTCCAGCCCCCTGTGATCAAGTTCCTGACCACCAAGAACGAGCGCATGATCCGTATGTCCAACAAGGATATCAACGTCTCCCAGCGTACCAAGATCCTGTTCCCCATTGTGATCACCGTCATCACCGGCGTGGTATCCCCCAAGAGTGCGCCTCTGATCGGCTTCCTCATGTTCGGTAACCTGATCCGCGAATGCGGCGTGTTGAATAGCCTCTCCGAGACCGCCCAGAAGGTGCTGGCCAACCTGGTCACCCTGTTCCTGGGTCTGACCATTGCCACTAAGATGCAGGCAGAGTATTTCCTGTCCCTGGAAACCCTGCTCATCATTGGTCTGGGCCTGTTCGCCTTCATCTTTGACACCGCAGGCGGTGTGCTGTTTGCCAAGCTGCTCAACCTGTTCCTGCCCAAGGACAAGAAGATCAACCCCATGATCGGCGCAGCCGGTATCTCCGCTTTCCCCATGTCCGCCCGTGTGGTGCATAAGATGGGTCTGGAGGCCGATAACTCCAACTTCCTGCTCATGCACGCCATCGGCGTTAACGTCTCCGGCCAGATTGCATCGGTTATCGCAGGCGGTCTGATCCTGAGCCTGATCGGTTGATGAAAGGAGGAAAGCTGATATGAAAAAACTGTTTGCAATCCTGTTGACCCTCCTGATGGTGCTGTCTTTGCCCGTGGCTGTCGCCGCAGAAGAGACCACGACTGCCTTTGATGACTCGGAAACGGGCGTTGTTGAGACTAACGCGGATTCCGTCGAGGTGACCACCTCCGCCGAGGAGACCGAGCCCTCTGCCGAGACCGAAGGATCCGCCAAGACTCAGTTTGGCTTCTACCCCGAGTCCATGAAGGAGACTCTGCCTGCCATGGGTATGGGTATGCTGGGTATTTTCCTGGTGACCTCGGTCATTATCCTCTCGGTTCTGGTACTCAGCAAGATCGGTAAGAAGGAAGAGGACTGAGCTTTTCCAATACGGAACAAGGCTCCCTGCGGGGGGCCTTGTTTTTTTGCAGATGATCGCTGCTTGCGGAATGTCACCCCTGCGAAAACCGATTGCCGATTGGTGATTGAATCAATGTTTCTCCCTCGGCGGTCTCGAAAACCGATTTGTAAATATTGCATGAAATCGCGAGGACCGATTGACTTTTTCTATATAAAGTGGTATAATACTACAATAGTCCATAAAGGGAACCTCTAAAAATTCATCGCATGGAGAATCGACGGAATCTTTTCCGTCATACTTCACAAAAATCCTTCGCGTAGACTCCACTACGCGCGCGGACTTTTGCTGCGTCTGACAAAAAATCTTCTCGCCGCCGAGCTCACTCGGCTCTCTCCGCACGCTGAATATTTAGAGGTCCCCTAAAATCAAAGGAGTTTCTATGAAAACCCTTCTCTGTATAGACGGTAACAGTATACTCAACCGTTCTTTTTACGGCATCCGCCTGCTGACCACCAAGGACGGTGTGCCCACCAACGCCCTGTATGGTCTCACCAACATCATCTCCCGCGAGCTGGAGCGGCTGAAGCCCGACTACGCCGCCATCGCGTATGACCTCAAGGCTCCTACCTTCCGCCATAAAATGTATGATGGCTACAAGGCCGGCCGCCACGCCATGCCCGACGAGCTGCGGGCTCAGATGCCCGTCTCCAGGGAGTTCGCCGAGATGCTGGGCCTCCACATCCTGGATATGGAGGGCTATGAGGCCGACGATATTCTTGGCACCCTGGCTGCCATGGCCGAGGCCGACCCCGAGGACTGCATGGCCTACCTCCTGACGGGAGACAAGGACTCCCTCCAGCTCATCTCTCCCAAGGTCCACGTCCTCCTGGCAGGGAACAACGAGACCGCCGACACCGACGAGACCGCCTTCATGGCGAAATACGGCGTCCGTCCCGACCAGTTCGTGGACGTGAAAGCCCTCATGGGTGACTCGTCGGATAACATCCCCGGCGTTCCCGGCATCGGCGAGAAGACCGCTCTCAAGCTGATTGCGGAATTCGGCTCCCTGGACGGCATATACGAGCAGTTGGAAACTGCCAAGCACACCCCCTCGGTGCGAAAAAAGCTCACCGAAGGGAAGGATAGCGCGTATTTGTCCCAAGCCCTGGCAAGAATCTTCTGTGAAGTCCCCCTGGGCTTGACCCTGGAGGACATCCGCACCCGCCCCATGAATCGGGCAAGGGCACGGGAGCTGTTCATCCGCTACGAGTTCTCGGGCTTCATCAAGCGGTTTGGCCTCAACGATGAACCCGCCTCCGCCGCCCCACGGATTTACCTCGAGGAGGCAAGCTCCCTGCCTCTGCAGGAGGCGCATCACGGCTCCGCAGAAGCCGCCTCCTGCGGTGAAGCCACACATCATTCCATCCTCCCCGCTGACCTGGCAGATCTTCCCCGTGGCCGCTACGCCCTCACCTACGAGGACGGCACCCTCATGCTCTGTCGGGAAGGGAAGCTGCTCGTCTGCTCCCTCGGTCAGCCTGTGGAGGCGGAAAAAGCCGACGCCGTCAAGGATTTTCTGGATCATCCCGAAACCAGTTTCATCACCTACGACGCCAAAAACCTCTACCACCGCCTGAATGCCGACGGAATTCCCTTTGAGGACTGCGACTTTGATGTGATGTTGGCCGCCTACGCACTCAATTCGGGTCTGGGCAGCTTTGACCTTGACCGCATTTCGGTTACCTACCTGGGTAATACGCCTCCTGCCGAGGCTATCTGTTGCTATGAGTCTCTTTGCGACACCCTCACCGAGCAGTTGAGCAAGACCGGGCAGTGGAGTGTTTTCCGGGATGTGGAAATGCCCCTCGCCGCGGTGCTTTACGACATGGAGCGCATCGGCTTCAAGGTGGATCGGGAATCCATCTACCAATACGGTCTGGTGCTGGATACCTACGCCGCCGATCTGGAGACCCGGATCTTCACGTATTCGGGTAAGCCCTTCAACATCAATTCCCCCAAGCAGCTGGGCGAGATCCTCTTTGAGACCCTCATGCTCCCTGCCGATAAAAAGACCAAAACAGGCTACTCCACCTCCGCCGAGGTGCTGGAGAAGCTCCGTAAATACCACCCCATCGTGGACGATATCCTGGAATACCGCCAGGTCACAAAGCTGAAATCTACCTACGTAGAGGGGCTTCTGAAGGTGGCCGACGAGGCGGGCCTGGTGCATACCACCTTCAAGCAGACGGGCACCGCCACAGGGCGGCTGTCCTCCGCCGAGCCCAACCTGCAAAATATCCCCATCCGCACCGAGCTTGGAAGGGAGTTGCGTAAATTCTTCATTCCCACCGGCTCTGACCGTGTTCTCATCGACGCTGACTATTCTCAGATCGAGCTTCGCCTGCTGGCGGATATTGCAGGCGACTCCGCCATGCGTGAGGCCTTCGTGTCCGGCTTTGATATCCATACCGATACCGCCTCCCGTATTTTCGGTGTGGGTAAGGATCGTGTAACGGTGGAGCAGAGGAAGCAAGCGAAAGCGGTCAACTTCGGGATCATGTATGGTATGGGTGAGCATTCTCTGTCTGAGGATCTGCATATCACCCGTAAGGAAGCCAAGGAGTATATCGATAACTACCTGAACAGCTACCCCGATGTCAACCGCTACCTGGACGAGATCGTTAAATCTGCCTACGAGCAGGGCTTTGTCACCACCAAGCTGGGGCGCCGTCGCTTCATACCCGAGCTTTCTGAGTCCAACAAAATGCGCAAGAAATTCGGTGAGCGGGTAGCCATGAACTCCCCTATTCAGGGAACGGCTGCCGATATCATCAAGCTGGCCATGATCCGCGTTCGCAATCGTCTGAAGGAGAGCGGCCTGGATGCCAAAATGATCCTGCAGGTTCACGATGAGCTGATCCTGGAGGCCTCCCGATCCGATGCCGAGGCTGCTATGTTGCTCCTTCGCGAGGAAATGGAGAACGCGGTGAAGCTGTCGGTTCCCCTGGACGTGGAGGCCCATATCGGCGAGAGCTGGTTTGAGGCGCATTGAGCAGAGAGAACGGGAGAGTGTGCCTCCGGCGGCTTAAACCCTTCTTTAAAGAAGGGTTTAAGAATCTCAAGAACCTTCAAAAAATATGATTCGATCATATTCGTTCAAAAGTTTTTGGGATTCTTAAGGACTTTTTTCAAAAAGTCCTTAAGCAGGGTGCAGGGACAGCGTCCCTGTACGCTCTCTCCCACCAATAGAAACATTGAAATAATATAGAAAGAAGGAAAACCCTCATGAAAACCCCGACCCGCGCATCCGGCGTGCTGATGCACGTCACCTCCCTCTGGGGGAGCGATTCTGTGGGCTGCTTCGGTAAGGAAGCCCGCGATTTTATTGATTTTTTGGCCGCTTCCGGCTTTACCTGGTGGCAGGTTCTGCCCTTCTGCATGGCGGACGAGTGCAACTCCCCCTATAAATCCTTTTCTGCCTTCGGCGGGAACCCCTACCTGGTGGATCTCCGTATCCTGGCCTCCGATGGGTATCTGACTGCCGAGGAGCTGGCCACTATGAAGCAGGATACCCCCTACGTCTGCGAATTCGGTAAGCTGGCTCTCACCCGCTTGAATATCCTCCGCCTGGCCGCTACCCGTGCTACCGACGAGGACCGCGTCGAAATCGCCAAATTTGCCGAAGAAAACCCCTATCTGGAGCAGTTCTGCGAATTCATGGCCCGTCGCGCCGCCAATGGAGATACCCCTTGGTACGAGTGGACCTCCGACGAGATCGACGAGACCGAGCATTTTGCCTGGCAGTTCATCCAGTACCATTTCATGAAGCAGTGGGCCGCCGTTCGCGCCTACGCGAATGAGAAGGGAATCCGTATCATGGGCGACATTCCCATCTACGTGGCCTACGACTCCTGCGACGTCTGGGCCAATCGCGCTCAGTTCCAGCTGGACGAGGACGGTAAGCCCACCGCCGTAGCGGGATGTCCCCCTGACTACTTCTCCGAGGATGGCCAATTCTGGGGCAATCCTCTCTACGATTGGGATCGTATGAAGGAAGACGGCTTTGCCTGGTGGTCGGCTCGCATGAACCATATGCTGACCCTGTTCGACGGCGTACGCATTGATCATTTCCGCGGCTTGGAGGCCTACTGGAGCATTCCCGCAGATGCAAAGACCGCCAAGGAGGGCCACTGGGAGCCCGGCCCCCGAGAGGCCTTCGTGGACCAGCTCCGCCGCGTGGTGGACGAGTGCGAGGCCAAGCTGGGCTACAGACCCCTCATCGTGGCCGAGGACCTGGGCGAATCCACCCCCGAGCTGGCGGCCTTCGTGAAGAACAGCGGCTTCCCCGGTATGCGGGTCATGCAGTTCGCCTTTGACGGAGATGCGGGGAATATCCACCTGCCCCATAATTACGTGGCCAACACCGTGGCCTACACGGGTACCCACGACAACAACACCCTCCTGGGCTACGTCTGGGAATGCGACGAGGCTACCCGTCGGGATATGCTGGACTACTGCGGCTTCACCGACCGCAACTGGGACCGCCCCGAGACCTACGATGCCATCATCCGCACTCTCATGCGCTCGGTAGCCGACCTGGCTATCCTGCCCATTCAGGACATCCTGGGCTTCGGTGCCGACTGCCGCATGAATACCCCCGGCGAGGCCGAGGGCAACTGGTCCTTCCGCGTCACGGGAAGCCAGATCGCGGAGATCGATCGCTATCGCCTCTCACGCATGAATTGGTTGTACGGGAGACGGCCGGAGATGGCGAAGACGGACGCTGAAGCCGAGAAAGCATAACCAAAACCTCCCGAAAAGTCCCGCCGGATACCCGATAAAGAGGAGAGAAAATGTTTGGATTTTTTCGATTGAACAAAAGGAAAAACACCCAAAATCACGTGGACGAAGGGCTTGAAAACGAGATCAAGCAGTTCTTCTTTGAGCACCACGGCGATGGAATGTCTATGGATCGGGCTGACCCGGAAAAATATGATCGGTACTGCACAATAGGTGAAGGCAGGGTCGAGGCCTGGCGGCAGGAGCTGATCGCCTCGGACCTTGAACTGCTTTCAAGCAGACGCGATCTGCCGAACGCCTGGATCACCGTCGGGAATCTGCTCCGATTGATCTCCCGATCCCATACCATGCGGGAGCCAAACGCCGAAGGCCTGCTGAATCAGCTGGTGGCTCTCGCGCCTCTGCTGGATAAACGGCAACGAATTTTGATCCTCGAGCATTTTGCAGGACGGACGTCCCATCAGATGGACGGCGGGATCTACATGATCAGCGCTACAACCGACCTGGCTGAATTACTGATCCGAGTAGTGGATCTTCTTTCCGACCTTCAAATCGACGCCTCGGACAACACGGACGAACCGGGTTGGCAGGATATGGAACAGCGATATGCGGAGGTTCGGCTGGCTATTCGGCAGGCGTATGGAAAATTTGGCGTGACTATCCAATAATCAAACCCCGACAGACCTAAAATTCTGCCGGGGAATTTTGATACCGATGCAAGCTCGGAGGCCGATGCAAACTCGGAGGCCGATGCAAGCTCGGCTGGATGCGTGACGGACAGGGCGGATTTCTGTTCCAAGCATCCATAAGAAATTCGTACGAGATACGCCGAAACAGGGAAGTACGCCGCCCCGAGCGAAAAACGTAAGGCACCCCTCGATGGAGCTCTTGCCGCGGGCGAACAGGAGAATGACTTTGTAAACAAATTGTAAAAAAGAAAAATATCTCTTGCATATTCGACTTGAGTATGATATAATAACTGGGTGTGCGAAAAGCACAACATCAAATACACACACAGACGCAATCGGCGGCTCGGTGTCGGCGGGAAGGCTTCCTCCGATCAGTCCGCAAGTGCCTCTGTGGTGGAAAAAACCGAAGGAGGACATAGAAATGTCTATCATCACCATTAAGCAGCTGCTGGAGGCCGGCGTTCATTTCGGTCACCACACCCGCCGCTGGAACCCCAAGATGCAGGAGTACATCTTCACCGAGAGAAACGGCATCTACATCATCGACCTGCAGAAGACCGTTAAGAAGTTCGAGGAGGCCTACAACTTCGTTCGTGACCTCTCTGCTCAGGGCGGCAACATCCTGTTCGTCGGTACCAAGAAGCAGGCAGCCGAGGCCATCAAGGAAGAGGCCGAGCGCTGCGGTATGTACTACGTAAACGTTCGTTGGCCCGGCGGTATGCTGACCAACTTCAAGACCATCAAGCGCTCCATCAACCGCCTGAACGGTCTGAACAAGATGCAGGAGGACGGCACCTTCGATCTGCTCCCCAAGAAGGAGGTTGCAGGTCTGCAGAAGGAGATCTTCGATATGGAGAAGTCCTACGGCGGTATCAAGACCATGGAGAGACTGCCCGATGCTATCTTCATCGTTGACCCCCACAAGGAGCACATCGCTGTTCTCGAGGCCAAGAAGCTGGGTATTCCCGTAATCGCTATCGTGGACACCAACTGCGATCCCGACGATGCCGACTACGTCATCCCCGGTAACGACGACGCGATCCGCGCCATCAAGCTCATCTCCTCCGTTATGGCTGACGCCGTTATCGAGGGCCGTCAGGGTGAGCAGACCGGCGAGGCTGCAGCTGTCGAGGCTACCGATGCTGAGTAATTCCCGCTGAAAACCCCTATTCTATAAAAAAGAGGTAAACTATCATGGCAAACATTTCTGCAAAGGACGTTGCCGAGCTGCGTAAGCAGACCGGTATCGGTATGATGGAGTGCAAGAAGGCACTCGTTGAGGCTGAGGGCGACTTTGAGGCCGCTATCAAGATCCTCCGTGAGAAGGGTGAGCTGAAGGCTCAGTCCAAAATCGAGAACCGTATCGCCGCTGATGGTATTGTTTCCATCATGAAGGAGGGCGACCTGACCGCTATGATCGAGGTTAACTCCGAGACCGACTTCGTTGCTAAGAACGAGTCCTTCCAGGAGTTCGTTAAGAACCTGCTGAAGACCATCCTGGCTACCAAGCCCGAGAACCTGGAGGCTCTCATGGCTTCTCAGTACGTCGAGGGCGGCATGACCGTTGAGGATAAGGTCAAGGAGGAGATCTTCAAGATCGGTGAGAAGCTGAGCGTTCGCCGCTTCGCTCTGGTGGAGGGTCTGACCGCTACCTACATTCACGGCGCAGGCTCCATCGGTGTTATCGTTAAGTTCGACACCGACTGCGGCGACAAGGAGGGCTTCGCTGAGTTCGCAAAGAACATCGCTCTGCAGATCGGCGCATACCCCACTCCTTACCTGACCCGCAACGACGTTCCCGCTTCTGTGATCGAGTCCGAGAAGGCTATCATCAAGACTCAGCTGGCTAACGATCCCAAGATGGCCAACAAGCCCGAGAAGGTTCTGGACGGCATCGTTATGGGTAAGCTGGGCAAGTTCTACGAGGCTAACTGCCTGGTGGACATGGCTTACGTCAAGGAGGACGATATGACCGTTGCTCAGTATGTTGCCAAGACCGCCAAGGAGCTGGGTGGCAAGATTGAGATCGCTTCCTTCTGCCGCTTTGAGAAGGGCGAGGGTATCCAGAAGAGAGAGGATGACTTCGCTGCTGAGATCGAGAAGCTGACCTCCGGCAACAAGTAATTCCTGCCCCCCATACAGAAAACGCTCTGCCTGTGCAGAGCGTTTTTTTTGAAAAAATAAAAAAATTCACCTCACCCCCTTGAAATCTTTACGGTTTTGCGGTATACTATATAGGATATCTATATTTTACGAAAGGCCTTTCTGTTATGGAGCAAAATATCCCCAACACACAACCGATCGTCCGTCGTATGTGCTTGCTGACGGTGCTGGTTTCTTCCGCTTGCTTTGCACTTATGGCATTCATCTTCTCCCCCATCTATATCCGCTTTGCGTCCGATGTGGTTTACGCGGATTCTTGGTGGGTCTACATTCTTTACTACCTCGTTGAGGAGGATCTCCTGGCCCACACGGTTTATGCCGTATGCTATCCTGCCGCTATCTACGCGGTCTGGAAGGCAGGCTTGAAGGGCGCGATCCGCGTTCCCCTGTCCTTCGCGCTGATTACGTTGGCTCGGTTTGTGGCGGATTTCTTTATGACCGCCGTTGCCGATAGCGCTCTGCCCAATCTTACGGATTTCCTGTCCTTTGACCTGCCCTACATCACAACCCTGTATCTGCTTGAAATGCTCCAATACGCCCTGGTCATTGCCATTACTTGGGAGGTCAAGCGACGTTACCTCCGCAAGCGGGCGGCTGCTGCGGCAGAGTCTCTGCTGGAGAGTGGCTGCGAGGATTCGGAAATGCCCCTGTTTCCCTTCGTGCGCCTGGTTTCGGCCAAGAATCCCCTGCAGCTGTCCGCGCTTTTGATGGCCCTCGTCGTGTTTCTTCTGCGCTTCGGAAGCCATCAGATCTACCAGCTCACCCTCTACACCCATACCGGTTATACCGACGGTCTGCTCGTAATGGTGCTGGATCTTTTCGCGGATATTTTCGTCGGCGTAATCTTCTATTTCGTCGCGCTCCTTCTTTTGAGCCGTTTCCATCGGAAGGAAATGGGCATGGCCGGAAGAGGAGAATGACCGTATCGGTACGCCGTATACGTAGTGTCATACGAGAAACGCATGTTCTCATCGGTAAAACAAAATCTGCCGCAGACCGGGTAAACGGTTTGCGGCAAGTTTGATTTTATGCGGCCTTTATTTTTCTGGAAATGTTGACAAATCAACGAAATTGTGGTATAATAATACTTGACTTGAGAACAAGTTAATATTATATCGAGGTTAATTACCATGAGCGTAAAAATTATCGTAGATTCCGCATCGGACATTACAGTTGATTTTGCCAATAAGAATGATATCGCATTCGTACCCCTGAAAACCAATCTTGGCGGTGTTGAATACCGCGATGGCATTGATATCGTGCCCGACGTGTTCTTCGAAAAATTGGAGCAGAATAAGGAGCTGGCCCATACGAGTCAGGTAAATACCTCCGAATTCCTGGATGTTTTTGAGAAGGTGGTTGCCGACGGCGACGAGGCCGTTGTCATCACCCTTTCCAGCGGACTTTCGGGAACCTATCAGAGCGCTGAAGTCGCCGCAGGGGACTATGAGGGGAAGATCTTCGTCGTGGACAGCCTGTCCGCAACCGCAGGTGAACAGGTGCTTTTGTACCATGCCCTGAAGCTGCGGGATTTGGGAAAAACGGCGTGTGAGATCTACGAGGAGCTATGCACCATCCGAAAGAGCTTCCGCCTGTTGGTTTGCCTGGAAACTCTGGAGTATTTGAAGCGCGGCGGCAGAATTTCCAAGACCTCTGCCCTCGTCGGCGGTATCATCGGCATCAAGCCCATACTGACCCTGAACGAAAAGGGAACGCTGGAAAGCGTTGGCAAGGCAAGAGGCATCAAGGCCGGCCACAAAATGCTGAACGACGGCATTCTGGCATCCGGTGGTATTGATTTTGATTACCCCGTTGTGGTTACCTACGGAGGTGATCTGAAGAACGGCTCCCTGGACAGATATTTTGAGGACAGCCATGACGTGTACGGCGATCATCTGGATCAGGTGATCCGCGGTCAGTTGGGGTGCGTGATCGGAACGCACGCAGGCCCCGGTGCCATCGTTGTTTCTTACGTGCCGAAAAAATGATCAAAAAAGAGTGTGAAGTCAGGCTGTACCTTGCTTCAAAAACAATCCCCGCGGTGCAACCGCGGGGATTGTTTTTGAACGGCGTAAATGAAACTTTGCTTTACCGCTTACCGTTGCTTACGTCCACCGTTTGAACGCTCTCTTTTTTCACAGAACACCTGCATACACCGGTAGATCCCAACAAAAGAAGATATACAATGACGCACACAGAGATATGCACGGCCAATTCCCATGCTTCTCGGATGGGAAGACCCAGGAGTATACCGCCCATACGGCATACCGCCGTGGCGCCCGTAATGCAGAGCAACGGCCCGAATACCTGCTTCCACAGTGACACGGGCATGGCACTCATGCGGAGCATCCGACAGAGAGACAGAGTGGTGTTCAGAGTTTCGGTGACATAGATCGCCACTATGTACCCCCACAGCCCCATGCGGGGAAGGAGCAACCACACCAGCAGCACCGATACGCCCGCATCAATGATGTTGACGTTCATGGAGTAGACCTGCTCGCCCATCCCCTTGAGAAACGCATCCACCGAGCTGTCCACGTACATGATGGGGACAAGGGGAGCTAGCATACGAATGTAGGTACCCGCCTCGGAGCTGCCGTATATGGCTACGCCCAATTCATTGCCGAAGCAAGCCATCACCCCGCCCACACCGAAGGAAAAAATGAGAGCAGGAGTAATGATCTTTTTGGCCAGCCGTGCCACCCGTGCCCGATCTCCCCGCGCCCAGGATTCGGCTACCTCGGGTACCAGTAATCCCGAAAAGGATGATATGAAGGCAGAGGGGAACAGAACCACGGGTAAAACCATGCTGTGCAGAACACCGTAGGAGGTGAGAGCGCTCTCCCAGCTTGCTCCACTCTGCTTGAGCCCACGGGGAATGAGAATATGCTGAAGGGTCAGCAACCCCGAGCGCAGACAGGCGCTCAGCGTAACAGGCACCGTGATGCCTAACAGCTTGCTCCCTGTGGCAATCCGGTCGGGATCGATGCGGGACGGAGCAGACGCCTCTTCGGGGTGAACGCGCAAATGCCTGCGACGGTCTGCCAGATACGCAAGAACCGTCAGAGCCAGACCACAGATCTCGGACAACGCGCCCCCCAACACCAGAGCGAGACAGGTCATCTCCACCCCCTCGGGAAGCCAAAGGGTCAGAAGATAGGCGCAAAAGGCGATTCGAAGGAACTGCACTCCAATACCAACGGCCGCAGTTTTGGCAACCCTCCGTACCGCCGTGAAATACCCACCCAAGCAGGCAGACACGGAAATGGGCGGCAGAGTCAACGCCAAAACCCGAAGGGACAGGATGGTTCGGTCGTCGTTCAGCCACACCCGCCCTATGATGGGAGCGGCAGTGAACAGGAGACACCCGGTGGCCGTGCTGCAGACAATGCTGTAGATCAAGCACCGCCGCAGGGCGGCGCGTATGCTCAAGCGGCAAAGATCGTCACCCTCGGTTAAGTCCGCTGAGGCAGGACAGTACGCACCCATGACGTCTGCGATGAGACGCGTAGTGCCCAGATTGATGCCCGCGCTCCCCAAGGTTAGTGCCAATCCGTATACGCCGAACAAAAGGGAATATAGCCCCATTACCTCTCCGCCGGCGCGATTGGACAGGTAAACGTTAAAGGATACGCCCACCGTTCGCATGAACAGATTCACGGCAATCAGAAGCAGCGCGTTCCGCGCGAAGCGCCGCGCGGAGAGAGAGATCCGCATTCGTGGAGGAGTAATATTCGGCATAGGCAGTTCCTTTCGCTGAGGGGCGGGTTGTCCGCTTTTTGCTACAATCTATGCGAAAGGGATGCGGGAAATGCCGACTGCGAAAAAAGAAGGGAATGAAGCGCAAGTGATGGCCCCTTGGTTCGGTCAAGAGCTTGGAAAAATCTGTGAAATTCATAAAAAAAGGTCAGGAAGCTCACGGTAATTTGGATAAACAAAAAAAATTTATGAAATGTGCAGAATACCCTTGACAAATCGCTCGTCATGCTATATTATATACTACGGACTTTCCGCAAGACCCTCCGCAGGGCCTGCGCGGAGACAACGAATACAATTGGAAGGAGGGATTTGGAATGAGCGTGTATGCTTGTGAGCTGTGCGGTTACGAGTACCGCCCTGACATGGGAGATCCTGACAACGGTATCGAAGAGGGCACGGATTTTGAAGATCTGCCCGCTGATTGGGTATGCCCCCTGTGCGGTGCATCCAAGGAGGACTTCGACAAGGTTGACGGCGAGTTTACCGAGGAAGAGTAATTCTACAGGCTTCCGTAAGCCCTGCGCCCGTTTTTTGCGGCGCCTCTGTTAAACGTCTGTCAGACATATCGAAAAACGCCTCGCGGCAAATGGAAGCGCGAGGCGTTTTTCGTTCCGCATCTCTGATCGCCTGCACGATAAACGTTGAATTGCCCATGTCGGGCGGTAGCCACGATGTCGGCCTCCTCTGCGGACAGACCCTGATTTACGAATAAAACCTTGAATCCAGAACATCTCGTGGTAGGGGCTCACTTACCGAAATGATTCAGGATTTTAAAAGTGAATTGGTATGAGTGTCGATAAACCTCGATCCTTGCCGAGGCTTCAGAGACCGATCAGAGAATCGTATCAATTTGTGAAATGCCCCTTGACGAAACCGGCCTTTTATGATATAACATATAAGATAAATGATTCTGCCGAAAGCAAAAGGAGAGAGGATACCGCCATGGAAAAGAAGCAACCGAAATTCTATACGGGACAAGGCGATAAGGGGTTGACGGCCCTGTCTCCCGCCTCTCAGGTGTCAAAGGCGGACGAGCGGGTCGCCGCCGTGGGTGCCGTGGAGGAGATCGTATCGGCCCTGGGCGTCGTGAAAACGGTTACGTCCTGCCCCATATTCCGGGAAAAGGTGGAGCGGATCCAAAAAACTCTCCGTACCATGACGCTGGGTCTCCGCGACCCCAGAAGCGGTAGGTATGCTTTCTCGGCCGAGGAGGTCGGGTTCCTGGAGTCGGATATGGATGCCATGTTGGCGGTTCTCCCCAAGGAGATCTTGGCGGAACGCCTTCCCGGAGGGAATCCCCAATCGGCTCAGCTGGACGTGGCACATACCACCGCCCGCCGTGCAGAGCGTGAGCTGGTCGCCATGGATCGGCGCTACGCCGCTCCGGCTCTGTTCAAGCAGTATCTCAACCGCCTTTCGGATTATCTTCTGGTGGCGGCCCGCTATTCGGATCATCTCCATGAGCAGGCAGATGGGAAGCAGGAGACGAAAACGCCTGTGATCACTCCATCTCCCGCTTCAGCTCCCGCTCTCTCCGCCGACGGAACGGCGGCGCTGGTGGCTGAGGTGTTGGCGCGCTTGGGGGGCCCTGTGATTCTGGATCTGGATAAAGCCAAGCGCTTGATCGAGGCCGTGGAGCAGCGCGCCGCAGAGCAGGGAAGGAAGGCCGTGATTGCAGTCTGCAATGCCGAGGGGAATCCCATTGCCGTACACGTGATGGACGGCGCGTTCCTGGTGAGCTACGAGGTGGCGGTCAAAAAGGCCTACACCGCCGTGGCGGTCAAAATGTCTACCATGGAATTGTCGGCGCTTTGTCAGCCCGGCGGAACCTTCTATGGCTTGCAGGCCTTGGATAAGGTCATTACCTTTGGCGGCGGTATTCCTTTGTATCGCGACGGTGTCGTGATCGGTGGCCTGGGTGTCAGCGGCGGCACAGGTGAGGAGGACCACGAGCTCGCCTTGTACGGCGCGGCCGTATTTCAGACTCTTTGATTTTTTCGGTGAACGGTGATCAATCAGGCATCATTGTTCATCGTCCATCGACATCGGGCAGTATCCTTTTTCGATACTGCCCGATTCTGTTGGCGCTTTCATAAGCTTTTGATGAAAAGGAGAAGGATATGTCTTTCCCAAAAAAGAATCGTATGACTCGGCTGTGCGGGGGCATGGTCGGTTGCCTGCTTCTCGGAACGCTCCTGGGATCACATCTGAGTGCCTGTGACGGGAATCCCGTCGCCCAACCCGAGAGCAGTGCGTACGGCGAAACGACGGATACGCAGAATGCTACGGCAACCGGCACCGGCGAGGCGGAATCTGCGCCCTTGGTAGATTTCGCCGAGCCTGTTCGCTATCTCCTGGATCGGAAGTGGATCACCCCCGATGAGATCCGTACGGCGGATAGCTCCGATATTCCCGAGATCCTGACGATCTTGACTGTGTCCCTGGGAGATATCCTGACGCGGGCAGGAGTCGAGGAAATCTCCGATGCCGCAGGAGAAGTCCAACCGGTGACCCACTACGAAAGCTGGTATCTCTATACGCTGGGAAATACCTGCAGTATGTTCTATATGAGAACGGATTCCCAATCTGCCGGTATGGGCGTGTCCTTTATCGAGCTGAATTTCGACGTCCTGCGACTATGCCTGGAGAAGCAGGACGAAGGGGGAGAGGCGCTTTTGGCGCTGACTGAGGTTACGTCCGCCTCTGCCCAAGGTGTCCATACCTATGCCTTGACCAACTATTTCCAAAGCCCTGCCTCTGAGGGCGCTTACCTCATGGCGGAGTGCTTCGTAGAGGCCGTGACCGCTACGGCTGTGGATTCCTTGGTGGAGGTGCCCGCCCATTATGCTGCCTGTTCGGATGAGGATGCCGAATTCCTGCGAGTTGCCGAGGCTTTGCGCTATCTGGATCACCGGCACCCCGGGCTGATCCTGTGGGAGAATGATCGCCCTGCGCAGATCCGTATCGCGGACCAAACGGCGTTGACGGATTATGAAAAGCAGGCTATCCTGGCGCTCTATACCATGGACGTGACCTTCTGTTCCTTCGCCGCCGAGGTGGCGGTGCATGCTATGATGTGCAACCAGAACGCCGCCATGAGCTACGAGCGATGCAAGATCGCGGATATGGCCGTGGGCGAATATAACGGCACTGCAGGGTTCCTGGCTCGCTTGGATAATGAATACGGCTTTTATAATCTGAACAGTACCGCCGTGAAATCTCAGGAGGAGCATCACCCCTCGTACGCGGGAGAGTACGCCGCAGAATGACCGCAGGGAGATTCTGAAAGCCCTGCACAACGGTCAAAAATTATTGAGACCCGCTTTGCTCAATATTTGAAAGCCCCATTCGCGTAGGTGAAGCTACGCGAATGGGGCTTGTTGATTGCCGGCGAGACGGCTGACGAAACGCTTCCTTTCTGAGTTCAGAACGCGAATATGATTCTGCCGGGATGCCTCCTTTCACGGTTTGTTCCCGGTTACCTCGGCCCGGCGAAGCGTTTCGTTGCTCATGGCTTGCAGGGAAAAGCGGTGAATCCTATCCGTTACACCCGCACTTGTTCCGATCTGCCGTGGGTAGAGGCATGGGGGCGGGGGTGAATTCCGAAATGGGGAAGGCCATGGAGCGGAAGAGATCACAGGGGTTATCCGGAGAGGCGGATACGCATTCCTTGTCGGGAATGATGAACTCGGAGGCGTTGACCAGGTATTGGCCGGGGCGTACCAGGCGAACCAGGGAGAAGATGCCCAAGGAGACAACCAGGCGGCGTCCCATCCCCTCATGCTCATGCTCACCGCAACGGTCGGAGCAGAGAGGCGCGGACAGGCAGCCGGCGATGGATGCGGGAATGTCGCAGACGCAACAGCAGCAACAAACGGGCTCGGGGCAAAGAGGCTCCAGAACCCGGGCACCCAGCACGATGGGCTCTACGGCCTCTACCACGGCGGTGGGAACACTGCGATCCTTGTAGCAGGGCTGGGGCTCAGCGCAGAAGGCACTTCCGTCGGCGCTGGAACGGAAAATGCTCACCGAGGAATCGCCGCCGAACAAAACGACCTGCTTATCCAGCGCCACGATTCCGTCAAATTCCTGGGAGCGTCCTGCGCAGAGACAGGCCTCGAAGATAAGCTTGACGTAAAAGCGAACGTGGATCGTATAGAAGCCGCGGTTGAACTGCACAGGATCGATGCCGATGTAGGTCCAGGCAATGCACGCATCTTTGACACGAACCTGGGTGGTGTGCTCAATGATCTCCCGCCCCAGATCGGTGAGAAATACCTGTACGTTCTCGTAGCAATCGCGGTCACGGCAGGAGTCCAGAATGCGGTTGGTCTCAATGCAGACCGTCCGCGTGTCTCCACCCTTTCCACAGCCGTTTCCGAGGGAGCCGCAAGAGGAAAAACGGTTATCGGACATGATGAATACCTCCATATCATATTGGGACGGAGCAGTTTTCCGCCCTCGATACAAGCATATGCCGGAGCGGGAAAATCTGACAGATTTTTACAGAAAAATTCTCTCGGACAAGGGTAAGGGTTTCCCTCAAAAACGGGATAATTTACAAAAAAATCGTTGTAGGGTATTGCATTTTTGCCCGTGTTGTGATATAATAGCGGTATCCCAAAAACAACATCAGATTGGAGTAATAAAACCATGAATAAGAGTCAGTTGATTAAAACCGTTGCCGATAAGGGTGATCTGTCCCAGAAGCAGGTTGCCGAGCTGCTTGGCCTGATTGAGGATACCCTTGTTGAGAATCTGAAGGCAGGCGAGAAGATCCAGCTTTCCGGCTTCGGTACCTTTGAGGTTCGTGAGCGCGCCGAGAGAAAGGGTCGCAATCCTAAGACCGGTGAGGTCGTTTCCGTCCCCTCCTGCAAGTATCTCGCGTTCGTGCCCGCCAAGGCCGTGAAGGACGCTCTGAACTGATATGCGCCTGGATAAGTACCTGAAGGTAACGCGAATCATCAAGCGCCGTACCGTGGCGAACGATGCCTGCGATGCAGACCACGTGACCGTGAACGGCCGCCCCGCTAAGGCCTCCTACGACGTAAAGATCGGCGATCTCATCGAGATCACCTTTGGTGCGCGTACCCTACGCATCCACGTGCTGGAGGTGCGGGAAACCGTCGGCAAGGACGCAGCATCCACCCTATACGAGGTTGTAGAGTAGGCTGAAGGGCTTTCGCGGCGGTGCCTCTTGGCCTCAGAGCGGATGCTTCCGTCCTGGAATTGCATTCCCGTAAAGGGCATAATTCCGTCTCTGCTTTCATAGAATTCCATAGATTTCAAGGACGGAGGCAGAATATGAACGATATGGGAGTGGCGCAAGCAACGAACGGAGGCTCCTCGGTGCAGAATCGGGGACACAGTCTGACGGCTATGGATCGCCGTGACATTACTGTGAAGGGCGTCTCCGAGGTGTTGAGCTTTGACGAGACGTTGGTACGGTTGGTGACGGTTTGCGGCGTTCTGAACCTGGAGGGGGAGGGACTTCGCGTCCACGTGTTGAATCTGAAGGACGGCGTTGTCGCCGTCACGGGGCAGCTCTGCGGCGTCCTGTATGAGGATGCGCGCCCCTCGGAGCAATCGCCATCCCGCGAGAAGGGCCGTGGCCGCCGCCGATTTGCGTAAACAGAGCCATCGGTATGAGCGGACTCGATCTATACCTCGCCCAGCGTACCCTGGCGCTCCTGTTCGTGTATGCCGCGTGGGCAGGCTTTGGAATGGGCGTAGTCTACGATATCCTTCGTATTTCCCGTATGCTGCTCGGAGCGGCGGGCTTCTCCCCCTCCAAAGGAGGGGCTTCCCGGACGGGAAAGGGAAGGATCTTAAGGGCGATCCTTTTGTTTGCGGAGGATGTCCTGTTCATGCTGGTGGCATCGGTGACCTTGATCCTGCTTTGCTACTACGCCAACGACGGTCAAATCCGTGCGTTGGCTGTGGTGGGCATGCTGGGCGGTTATTTCGTCTACGTCGCCGCCGTCAGTCCCTGGTTCATTCGCTTGATCGGGATGCTTCTGCACCTGCTGCACCGCCTGCTGCGTGCCTGCGTGATGGTCTTGTTGGTCCCTCTAAGGGGCTTGTGGTCGCGGACGGCAGGCCGGTGGCTCATGCGAGGGCTCCGCAAGCGTAAGGAACGGATGACCCAAAAGAACATTCAGCTTTTGACCGATGCTGCCTCCCGTGGCTTCGGTATCGCGGAGGAGGAATCCGACCGATAAGGGCGATTGCCACGATTGGGTATGAAAATTAGCCTCGCCTGTATAAATCTGCGAGGTGTGGAGACAATCAAGGAAGGAGATATGCGGATATGGAAGAACGTCACAACCAAGTACGGAAGGATGAGCCGGAGAATACTCCCGCTCCCGTAACTGAGTCTGAGCAGGCTCAGCCCTCGGCTGCAGATGCGGAAAAGAATCTGGGTAAATCCATGCTCATGAAGGTGGCTCTTGCGTCGGTTCTGGTGGCTTCTCTCGTCATCAGCATCGCAAACCTGATGGTCACCAACCAGCTTCGGAATCAGACGGATGAGTACCAAGCGCAGATTGAGAATTACAAGGAGAAGATCTCTCGGTTGAAGTATTATATCAACAAGGAAGTGGACGATGAGTATATCATCGAATACGCCCGCGAGTATCTGGATATGTATTTCCCCGACGAGGAGATCTACTACAACGACGTAAACGAGTAAAACCAGTAGACGATTGTGGAAATACAGGGGTTTCACCCCCTGCACCACTCCAAAGCTGTGTCCGATATGGTGGGGCAAAGCCCCATGAGAAACGGATCTTTACAATCAAGGGGACCTCTAAATATTCAGCGTGCGGAGAGCGGCGAGAAGATTTTTTGTCAGACGCAACAAAAGTCCGCGCGCGTAGTGGAGTCTACGCGAAGGATTTTTGTGAAGTATGA
>SVRS01000028.1 GCA_015064695.1 Oscillospiraceae bacterium
GAGAGTTGGAATCATTGTCATATCGGGGTAAGAAGCCCCCATCTCCCACTTTGATACAGCTTGTGCGGAGATGTTGAGTGAAGCCGCCAACTGCTCTTGGGTAAGATTATTGGCTCTGCGAAGCTCACGGATTTTATTACCGAGATTCATATTGTTTACTCCTTTTGTTTCATTTCGGAGGCGCCTTCCGTGATTATATTATACCATATCAATCAAATGTAGTCAAACATCCCGTTCTTGAACTTTTTCAACTGTTAGTTGTGACGGTTGAAAAAAGCACGCCGAGAGCGCTTTAGCTGCTCTCGGCATTTTCGTATTCATTCTAAACCTGCTTTATCGGAGGTACGCCAAACGCGGTGCCTTTTTGCATGGCTGTTGAACCCAACCGAATGCGGCTTGCATCCAATCAGCCATAATATTTTTCAGAATGAGCGGTATCAGCCGACCAGCAGGTGTCCCAGCTCATTCCAGCTCTTTTTCTTGACAAAGAACCAGAACACGGAGAACACGCAGACACCGATGAGCAGAACAGACCCGGTCACGATAGCTGATACGGCTCCGCCCGAAAGACCTGTTTTGGAGGTCTCCGCGCCGCAAAGATCGCACAGACCGTCATGGTTGCCGTCCTTATGGAAGGAGACGGGGCGGGTATGGCGGCCGCACACGGAACACAGAGACGTACAATCATTTTCATAAGAATGATCTACGACTTCGCCTGCATAATCGTATCCGCAATCCTCGCACAAGGCTCCGTGATTGCAGGAGGGCTGACCGCCTCTGTGGGAGCCGCGATCCACCTCCACGCCGCAACAGGCATGGGTTTTGATGTGTTGGTTGGGATCAGCGGGATCCACGATGTAGGTAAACTCGTCGGATGCATGGTTGTTCGCGTCCATTTCCACGCCGTACTCGGTACCGCAATGCTCGCAAACCGCCCCCGCCACGCAGGTTCCCTCTCCACCCGTGTGGAAGGCCTTACCCACAAACTCGCCGCAGCAAGCACGAGTCATATCGTGGAGGGATACGTTGTCCCCTCTGACCGTGTACAGCAGCTCATCCGTGGCGTGATTGTGGGGGTTGATCTCGCCGTACTCGGCCTTGCATAGGTCGCAGACACTACGGGAGATACAGGTATCTTCGCCGCCGGAATGAGGGGCTGTGGCCGTTATCTTACAACAGGGGTATTCCTCTATGTGAACAGAGGGATCCTCGGCATGGGGGATGTAAACGATCTCTTTGGTGTGATTTTGGGGATCCAGCACACCATAGCTTGCGCTGCAGTAGGCGCACACCGCCAGATTCGTACAGGTGGCCTCGCCGCCGCCATGCGCTACCGTATCGGTTGAATTGCAGCAGAGGTGAGTAACGCGGTGATCATGCTCGCCCAGCGATTCATAGGAGCATTCCTCGCTTGCGTGGTTGAGGGGATCAAGCTCGCCGTATGACCAGCCGCAATCTCCACAGAAGGCCCGCTCCAGGCAGGTTGCCGCCCGTGTCTCGGTATGGGGCATGATCTCGGCGATCTGGCCGCAGCAATTGTGAATGAGCAGATGGGTACTCATATCCTCGCCGTTGGGGGCGATATGGGTAGTGCTGTCGGTATGATTGGTCTTGCTATACCCGCCGTAGGGAGCATGGCAATACTGACAGATTGCCTCCTCGGTACAGGTGGCCGTGCCGCCGCTGTGGGTTCTTGAGCGGACGTACTCACAGCCGTATACGTTGCAGGTGCTATCACAGAAGGAATCAAAGATGTGGGCTACGTTTCGCCCGTCCTCGTTGTCGTGGCCGCCTCTCGCGTAGCTATTGAGTCGGTAGAGATGGGACACGTCGCGTCCGCCTGCATCCACCACACGGAAGCTCGTCACGCAGATAGTCCCGTCCTCCTCGTTCACGGCGATGGTCACGTCCATCAGGGTGTGGCCCAGCATGAGGACCTTTCCTGCCTCCATGACGATCCTCTTGGGATCAAAGGTGACGATCCCGCTGTCCAGCTCGTACTCACATTCCTTAACCAGCATAACGATCTCGCGGCTGACCAATACGACCGCCTCGGAAGCCTTGCCGTTTTCGGTTACGGTCACGGTGTGACGGCCGAGGTCCACGATCTCGTCCACAAGCTCGCCGTATTCGTTACAGATCTGTACGGCAAAGGTGTAGCTCTCGGTTCTCTCGCCACCCGCAAACACCTCCACCGTATACTCACCCGCTTGGGTCAGGGAGTACATGGCGAACACATTCCCGTAACAGATGTCGTTGTACAGATTATCGCCTACGGTTCTTATGATCTCGGTTTGCTCCCCATTGGGCGCGGTCACGGTCAGGTAGTAGGCTTGCGCATCCGATACGGGCGTCCAGGAAAGGATCATGTCGATGCTCTGCGCCTCGCCGTCATACAGATGGCTACCACCCGTAGGAGTGGCGTATCCGTCAGCTCGCACCATCACGTTTACGCTCTTATAGCTCCGCTCGTAGTTACCCTCGTTGCCAAATTCGTCGGTGCTGTACACCATGTAGGAGACCGTATAGTTGACATTATGGGGTCTGTCGGGGAAATCCCCCGAGAAGGAGGGCAGCCCACTGTTCCCTTCTGCAGGATACACAAAAATATCCACGTGAACGTGCGCAGACTCCATGGTGTCTCCCGCCAGAAGTCCCTTTACGGTATAGGGGATCTGCTCTCCGGGACGGAGAACATAATAGTCATTGTAGCCGTTGTTGAAAACCGTAAGCCCCTCCGTATCCAACTCGATATTCAGCGTATCAGCGCGGTTCACGGTAACCTTAACATCGCAGTAGGCAGCGGCCAGCTCGCCGTCGTGATCCACCTTCACACGCAGGATGTAGTCACCCGCATCCCGAGGCTTCCCCTCCAACTGCTGCAGGGACAGGATCTCAAATCCCTCTACCCACTCACCGTTCTCCTCCTCAAACGTCCATTTCTCCAGCTCCGCACGGTACCATGTGAAGGACAGCTTGCCGCCCTCTGTGAAGGTAAAGTGGCTTGCGGTGGGTGTAGGAACGGACTCACCGTAGGTAAATTCCGTAGGGTAACTCTTGTTCTCCACCGTTGCGTGAAGCTGGGGCAGAATCAAGGCCTGTACGGTGTCACGGGTCAGGGTAAAGCGGACATTTTTGCCGTCAGCTGAGCTTTGGAGTGTAACCCGGATCTCGTATTCTCCTGCGACAGAGGCGGAGGCCTCCCCGAAGGTAACCGTAAAAAGCTCCGAGTAGTTCCCTGACAACGTTTTATCCGCAAATTCGTAATCCGCAGAGAACCTCGCTGTACCGTCGTAATACTTGTAAACGTCCAAAGGACGGATCTCCACCACGGCAGGAAGGATAGTCAAAGCGGACTTGAAGGTGTAGGACTGCCCGGAATAATCATTCTTACCGACCACCAGCAGATCGTATACCCCCGCATCGCTCACGGAGCGGGCTCTTTCCGCCTTTTGACCGTAATAGTTGTAGTAGATCTCCACCAGCTTCTCCCCTGTCTTGGGATCCACAAAGAACACCTCGTACTCCTTGCGCGCGGGGATGGGGGTACCGTCGTTCAGACGGTGGTTGTTCATCAGATCCTCGGGATGTACATCCGTATTGTCAAACACCTTCTCCATATTCTCCATACCGATCATGGACTCAATGGGAATGCCGATGATGATATTGGTATCCGTAAAAACATTGCCCTCGCTGTCGGTCAAGGGTCTTCCGTCGGGTCCTGTGATGGTAGCGATGTAATCACCCCGAACGGGCACATAGGAATAGTCGGTCTCCACATGGGCCACCACGGTATCCTCCTCGCCGCAAAGCTCACAAAGAATCTTCGCCTCGCAGTAGGTACCGTCCCAGATCCACTCCAGCACTTCCTTGACTTTATGCACGGTGTAGTCGCGCTTGGCGTTGTTGGTATAGGTGGCGGCACTGCCGTCGCAGTAGGAAACCGCGTACACCCGATAGGACTTTTCAGCAGAGTTACGGGGGATGGTTACGGGGAAGGGCTGGGGGGTCAGGGGCCGATCCTCACCGGCGGCTTCGTCTGAAATCACCGCATCCACGATCTGGCTCCACCCCGAAGTGAGATTCTGTAGCCGATAAGTCACAGCGCCCGAAGCAAAGGTTTCACGGGAGGTTCTCCCCCCCTCGCCGTCGGTTTCATAGAGGCAGAAGGAGTCCTGCACCGTCACGTGTTCCCCCGACGTAAAGGCAAGATCCCTTCCCTGCTCATCCGTAACATCAATGGCCAAGGAGGTGAAGGTGATCTTGGATGCACCGCTCCCGTCCTCGCGGATCCCCGCCTGACCGATGAATGCCCCTGCGGTGCCGTCGACGGCGGTTACCGTCACTTGATGGACATAGGCTCGAGAGATGGTCATATCTACTCCGTAACCCACCAACGCACCGACACAGGCTGCGCCGCTGAAGGTGGAGTCCGTCAGGGTAATGCCCTCCAAGCGAAGCCCATCGGCGTAGGCCACCAGGCCTGCATACGCCTCTTCACGGCTATATTTGATGCCGCTTACAGTATAATTCTTATGCAAGTCGATCAGGGTCCCGCGGAACGGTTGAGTCTCGGTTCCCAGGGGAACGAACTCCATAGAGGAGAAATCCAGATCTGCCTCCAGCTGAACGTAGAATTCGTCATCCCGGGGATCGACAACCCGTCCGTTCTGGTCATAGGCCAGCTCCTCGCCGCCGATAACCCGGGCCAGGGCATTCCACTGCCCTTCGTTCTCAATGGTCACGTCCACCGTTCCGCCCATGCGAACGTAGGCAGGCGGCTCGTAATGGGGCTCAGTCCCCTGCGTACATACGCCGTTTTGGTTGTACACACAATAATTGTGGTCGAGCTCGGCAGCCACAACGGAGGTCATCGCTCCCAGTGTCACAAGACCGACACAGAGAGCCGCTACCATAGCCTTTTCTGCATTTTGGATCCATTTCGTGTTCTTCATATCTGACCTCCGTTGTGGTATTCACTCAACCTCCGCATTTCCATCGGTCGAATGATCCGGTTGATTGTCTGTTTGATCATCCGCAAGATGATCGGGTTGAGCCTCGGGCGGATCAATGGGTTGCTGAGGCTCCTTGCTGTTATTGGGAATGCTTCTTCTGCGCTTGCGGATCAGGTACAGAGTCAGCCATGCCCCACCAAGAAGAATGACGGTGGCGGTGGGAATGATCCATACCCAATGATCGAAGGCATGAACGGTGTGAATTTGGCTCACAAGGCCATCAAAATTACCGATTCCCTCCAGGGTCACGATAACCTCTTTCCCGTTCGGGCTGACCTTGTAGGTCACGGTATAATCCACGTCACGCACCAGGGTGTACTCCCCCAGCGTGACCAATACATCAGGATTTCTCTCTCCGCCGTCGGAAACCGTGATCTCGGTATCGGCCAGATCGCGGCGAGCTATAGCGAAGTTGATGACTCTTGTGCCTGTGCATTGGCCGTTCTCGGTGGCCGTGATGATGGCACTGGCAAGGCCGGCGTTGGTGTTATTTACATACTGAATGGTATAATCCAGCCCTTCCTCCAGATTAAACTCGCTTTGGAGCTTAGGGGTCAGGGGGAATCCCGTATACGCGAATCCGCCCTCGGGGATCGCAAGAGTCAGCTCGGCGGTGGAAAGATCCACACGCACAAGCTCGGCCATGGCCGTTTTTCCCTCCAGGGTGGCGAGGACGATACCGCCCGCGCCGCTCTCACCCGTCAGACGACCGTTTGCATCGATCTCGGCATCCTTTTGGATGATGTCCACAGACCAGCGGATGCGGCTTCCCGCCACGGAACCTTCATTCACAGTAACGTACTTGGAGCCCGAGCGGAAGGCGAAGGTCAAGTCGATAGCCTCACGGCCCAGAACGATATTCTTGACCTCTTTGCCGTCCTGAAGGATCACAGCCTTCAGGTTTTCCTCGCCCAGAATCGAATTGGTCAGCTCCAGGCCGAAGGGCATACTGACATTCCCTGCTCGGTCAGTGGCGTACAGCTTGACATCCTGGTAAGCCAGGCTCTCGTCCAGAGGAATGACGATGCTGAATTCGCCGCTTTCGGGAGCCTCGGCTGTAGCAACGGGCACTCCCTCCACGAAGGCCTGCACCTTGGAATAGCCCTCGGTGGTTCCCTTCATGGTGATGGAATTGCCGCTGAAGAAGCCGCCGTCCTCGTGTCCTGTCAGCAGGACGGAGGGCGCGAGGGTGTCGATGGAGAACTGATATTTGGCGTTGAAGGCATCCCTCGTGGTACTGGTACCCACAACGGAAATGGTGTAGAAGCCGTCCTCCATATTCTCAAAGGCAATGGATTTACCGTCCCAAGCCACCGCTTCGCCGTCGTTGACGGTGTAGGTTCCGTCACCGAAGCCTGCAGCGGTCACGTTGAGGGTGAAGCTGTTCGTCTTGACGGTGTCGATCATAACTCCCGTTTGACCAAGCTCAGCCTTGGTCGAGCCGTCGATGGAGAAAGAGGGCTCCACGAGGATGGGCATGGACATGATGACTTCGTTGGACAGGGTGACGGCGGACAGGAGTCTGGAGCCGTCCTCCATATCCTTGTAGCTTTGAACCGAGACAACGTAGGTCTTACCTGCCTCCAGTCCGCGGAGGGTGCTGACACCACGGTCGTCAGTGGTGGTGTACTGTCCGCCCATACGGATAGACTTGGCGGCACCGTTCCCCTCCTCCTCGGAGAGCCCCGTAGCCATGTCGGCATACACCGTAGCGACATGACCATCCTCGGTGACCTCGTAAACGGAGGTAAGATAGCCATCGCGGGCAGTGTCCGAGGCGGTGATCTGCGCGGTTACCGTGTAGTCACCTGTCAGATCGATGAAAACCTGCTCGGGGGCGGCGGGCTGCAGGGGATTGACATAATCGAAGGAGCCGTCGGCCATGGGGCTTTCCTTCTCGTTACCGGACGCATCCAATACCACGCCGATGGCCTTCAGGGTGAACGCACCCGTGGGCAGATTCATGGGCAGGGTAATGGGAAGGATAATCGTATCCTCACCGAAGGAGTCTCCTGTCTGCTCGGCCAAGCGGTACAGAGTACCGTCCTCGGCCTCGGCGTACAGGCTGATTTTGGAGAGCTTGTGCATCCCCGATCCCGTCAGGGTCACTTCGGTCAGAGACTCGTTGGCCTCTACCGTATCGATGGAGGTGAGCCGTCCGATGCCGAACAGCTCCATTTCGGAGACACCGTCAGCACTGACGGTCATGGGAGAGCCATAGTAAACGCTATCGGTGACCGAAATGCTCACCGTTACCAGCCCGCTCTCCTCGTCGTAGCGGAACATGGCGTTGGTGCCTGCGTTCAGCTCATGATCCGCCGCCAGCTCACTCACAAACCACTCCAGCTTATAGGCGGTCTGCTCGTCACCGTACTTGACCTTGACACTGTTCTTGATGTCCTGTGCCATGTAGGCGTTATCAGCGCGGAAGGTCAGCACCATGAGAGCGTCCTCGTTCACCGAGGGATCCAGGGTAAAGCTGTGGGATCTTCCGTCAAGGGAGGTGGTGATCTGGGTATATTCCAGCCCCGCAGATGCATCCGACAGGAGCATCACGTCGTTCTGGATGCTCATGTACAGGGTATCACCCGTGTTGCTGTCGGTATAGATGGGCACCCCTGAACGGCGCATCACGGGGGTGGGAACGTCGTAGACCTTGCCCACGTCGATCTCCACATCCTTACCCCAGTAGTATCGGATGCCGACACCCACGCCGATGACCTTGACCGAGCCCCACACCTTTTCGGTATCCACACCGATGGAGGCAGAGCCGATCTCGGTACCGCCCACGAACCAGATCTTATCGGGGATCTTCACGGTGGCCTTGGCGTAGCCGCAGAAGTAGAGCCCGTCATCGGTCTCCTTCAGAATGATACCACCCTCACCCACGATGCAGTCCAGAATATCCACGCGAATGGCGAAGGAAATGCTGAGATCGGGGTACCAATAGACGCTACCGCCTATGCGGTCGATGATGGTGATACCTGCCACACCCACGTTGTTGAGATACCCCGAAAAGCCTCGGGCGGAGATCTCCAGGTCTGCCCTGGCGGACAGGGTACTGAAAATAGCAAATTCACCGCTGATCATCAGCGTCAGGGGAGGAACGGGGCTGCCGCCGAAGAAGGTCTTGTAGATATTTCCGATGCCGGCACCCGCACCCCGTACCCAGAATACCCCGAAGGGGTCTACGGGCACGCCGGGCTTGACGCCGCCGATGAAGAAATAGAACTCATCGGGAATGGGGATGCCCTTGTAGCTCTTGAGCTTGAGGGTGGCCTCCATTTCGAAGACCTTCAAATCGGCCGAGCCCTCCACGCCGAACTCCCAGTAATCGTTGATCACCTTGAGAGACAGGGTACCTTCAATATAGGGCAACGGCTCCGCATAGGAGGGGATCCCAACGCTGATCTCGGTGTTGAAGCCGATGAAGCCGCCTGCGCCAAACAGAATGTCATCCATATACAGGTTCAGGGTTCCCAGCTGCTTATTGCGCCACTCGGCCTGATCCTTGGCGTATTGGCTGTCGGTGGCGCGAAGCTGATTAGCCGTATAGGCACTCACGCCCATCTCCAACTGCTTTTTCTCCAGATTGGAATAGTGGGCCTTGGTACCGACCATGCCGGGAGGAACCAAAACGGAAGGATCCAGGGCGGCTCCAAAGGCCATGACGCGGCCCAGGCTCTCCCCCTGCTCCATGAAGGCGAACTCGCCGTAACGGAAATTGAGCAGAAGCCCCGCTATGGTCTGTGTGACGCTGGCAGCACCGGGCCAAAGGAGCCGAACAAGCTCGCCGTTCTCCTCGCCCTTGCGGTAGCTCATCTTGCCCTGCTCATTGTACACGGGAAGGGTGTACAGCTTCCCTTCCTTGAAGGAGGTAACGGCCAGCACACCGTCCCAGACCTTGGTGTTGGCCACGGCAGTATATAGCTTACCGTCGATGTCCACGTCGATGGAGGTTTGATTGCCGTCGTCGTCATAGTTCTTGGTAAGGGTCACACGCCCCTCCCGAACCTCCAGGCAGTCGTTCACGGTAATGACCTCTCCCGACATGAGCGTGACGGCCTCGGCCTTGAAGTTATGCTTTTCCTCGGAGGAGAGGATGTTGAAATCGCCGCGCAGCACGAGCATGATGTCCTCGGGAGCCGTACTGCTTTGGTTGTAGGTCTCCTCGCTGTCGTAGTTGACGATCTCGTAGCTGGTTCCGTCTCTCTCCACGGTGATAATGCCGTACACGCCGGAGCTGATGTAACCGGGATCACCGGGGGACGGAATATCCGTAACCATGAGCCGAAGAACATCGCTCTTCATGTCCTCCACCGTGGTATCGTTCCAGTCCAGAATGATATCGTAGGTGGTGGGACGCAGCTCCATGTCCAGGATCAGGGTAGCGGTGTTGCGCTCGGGATTGATGACCACCTTATCCATATCCAGCACCACGTCCTCACCGCCGTCTGCGGGACGAAGGAGAATGCGGTACTGGGTGGTATCGCGGATCAGAGAGAAGTTCGTACCCGTTATGTAGGCGAACCGCTTCCCTTTCATGAATACGGAGGCAGGAGTCATACCCGTAAAACCAACCTCTGCGCTCTCCATACCGGGACACAGGACGAACATTTCCTTCTCCACAATACGGTTCTCGTCGGTAAACCCGTCCCTGCTATTGGCATTGTACACCACCAGGCGAATGCGGCGGTAGCTGGTAACCAGGGTGGGCTCCAGGTTGAAATCGAAGCGAACGTCACGGGTCTCGCCGGGCTTCAGCTCGGTCACGGTCTGGAAGTAGGGATCATCCATGGAAGAGGTGACGAAGCTGGAGCCGTTATACAGGGAGATGGCTTCCTCGGGATAGATGGCCACCGAGACGTTACCGAAGGTGGTATCGGCAATGTTGGACAGCTTGATGGTAGCCGAGAAATTTCCCGCATTGTCACCGTTCTGATCCTTGTACGCCGTTTCCTCATCGTTGAAGAACATGGCACCTGCAGAGGTGAAATTTACGGCGATATCCGAGCTTCCGGCCTTATAGTTAGAGTACACACCGTAGTAGAAGCTGACGGTTCCACCCATAGCCCCTGCAGGCGCGGCACCCAGATCGTAGTACAGGGCAACGGCACTGTCGGCGGTCAGCTTATCGTCGCTACCGTAGACCTCGGTGAACTTCACGGGGTCCTTCTCCGAGGGGGTGTACTCAAAGATAGTAGAGGCCAGATCCAGCCAATGGGCGAAGGTGACCTTCTGAGGAACAATCGACTCACCGCCAACGGTTCCGTTCAAAAGGTAAGCGGTTACGGTGGGACTTACCTTGTTGTCGTATGCAAAGAAATAATTGCTGTAGGCAGAGCCAGCAACGGATTTCTCTTCCTCTACCGTTACATAGCTTCCGTCGTTCTGACCCAGCATATAGTATCCGTAATCGGTACTGCCGAGGGCCGTATCCATCAGCACTCTGGCCTCAATGGAATCAGCCGCCTCGCCCGATACGTTGGTGGCGGAGTAGGCAACGTAGGCCATACCGTGCTGGTAGGTGTCCGCGCCCATCAGAGCAATGGTCTGCTTGAACAGGATGCCGTCCACCTGCCATTCGGCCACGATGGCGTTGTCGGCAGATTTGTAGACGTTAACGGCGGAGGTTTCGATCCCCATGTACGCGTAGCTTCTTCCGAAAATATACTCGCTGACCTTCTCCCCGCGCTTAATGCGGAAGGAGGTGAAGGAGGTATCGAAATCATCGTCGCTGTACACGAGATCCTTGTTGTCATCGCTCTTGACGATCACATCACCCTCGGCGGTACCTACGTAGAAGCCTCCGTTGTGGACAGAAACCTTGACGGTCACGTATCCATCCGAGATTTCCATGTAATCGGGGGTGTTTCGGGAGATGATATGATTCGAGCCTCCGCTCGTATTCTGCGTGTTGTCCTCCCCCTCGGTCAGCTCATCCGCAAAAACAGACAGGGGCAACGCGGTGAGCAGTAGCAGCAGAGCCAACAGCATGCTGACGATTCTTTTGGTTACTCTTTTCATAGCAATCTCCATTCAGCCGCTCGGGGCGGCGTAATCCAAAGGGTATTGGGGCGCGTACGCCCGGTTTTCAGTTTTGTTATCCGCAGCACAGGGGAAGATCCCCTATGCTGCTTTGCGGTTTAATCCGTGCTTTGTACAGCGATGAACAGGCGGAAATACTCTCGTCGCTCGGTGATGATCAGGACGGTATAGACTCCGTCGGGGTGGATACCCAGCTCTATGTCGGAGCTTGCGGTATAGGACCCCACGGCATCCATGCCCTTCATCTGGGCGGCGGTGAGGAGTCCCTCTGCCATCACCACCTTGTAGCCCACGCCTGCGGTATCCACCTGCAGGGTGATGGTCTCACCCGATTGGAGGCGGATGCCCTCATCCCGCAGAGCTTGCTTTCCGCTCACGGTGACAACGGGCTCGTAGATGGAGGTGATGCGGAGCTTACCAAAGGCCTCTGTCATATTCCCTGCGCTGTCAGTGGCAGTATAGGTAACATCGGTCAAGCCCTCCGCCTCCATATCCTCGGTAAATTGTACCGTTCTCGTTACGGAATCATCCGTGTCATCGAAGGCAACGAAGTTAGCCATCAGGGCGGCCATGACCTGCTCCCGATCGGTACCAACCTTAACTGCGTAAGTCATTTTGGATACGACGATGGTGGGGGCAGTCAGATCCGGAACGGCTACCGTGGAGAACTGGTGGGTCAGTACGTTGCCGTACTCATCGGTGTAGATAATGTAAGGCGGTATGCCCTCCGACGCTGCGGGAATGGTTAACTCAAACCACTCGCCGCCCATCATGGTCAAGGGCTCCACAAACCCCGTGAGGGTAGCACTGACGGTGCGCGAGGGTTTTACGTACACCTTGGTTCCCGATTCCAAAGGCAGGGCACTCGGATCGGTCACGGCTCCCTCTTCCTCGGGACGGATGTTGTAGAGCGCCTCGATGTCCTCCAGGACAAGGGCGGTGGCCTTGTAGGTAAAGGTCGTCATGATACCCGACATATCCGCGAAGGTGTAGGTATGGTCGCCGTTTTGGGTAATGCGTACCGTGTAGTGGTACAGGGTGTTCCCTTCCCCGTCGATCACGGCTTCACCAAGGCGTCCGTTCCCTTCTCGGAAGGAAGCTTGCTCGTCGGACGAGAGGATTAAGGTAAGAGAGCGTCCGTCGGCGGCCAGCATTTCCGAAACCAACCGGATCACGGGAGCCTCGCGGTCAATGTTGGTAACCGCATCCAGAGTGACTGTTACGAAGGTACCATTATCGGCCACAGCGGTGAAGCGAAGGGTCGGATGATTGTCGGAGAAGGTGATCTTCAGGGTATTCCCCGCCAGATCAAAACGAACCTTGGCGGCATCGTACCCACCCACAGCTCGGATCTCCGAGACGTTATGGGAGAATTTGATATCCACCGAAACATTGTGGGGTGTTGCCTCAGCGGCCTTATTGGCAGACCAGGCAAGGCCCTGCATCACGATCTCGTCGAGGGCGATCTCGCTGACCGAAACTCCCTTGAGAGTATCCGTCACCGCGGTGCCTTGGTACTTGATCTCGTAGATGATGTCGTAGTCGTCGTTTGCCTGAATCTCGACATACTTTTTCAGGTAATAGGGACTTTGCGGGTCGCTGTCCACCCGTTCTGTGGGAGACAGGATCTTCAGATCCTCCTCGTTGACTCCCTCGGGGGCGATCAGATAGAGGCGGACGGAATCAAAGCCCATGGGGATCTTTTCCACGGTTGGAACGGGGGCATCGCTGATGCTTGTCACGTTGAAAGCCACCGAGGTGGCGTTGTTGGAGGAATCCACCACGAACAGGGTAAACTTGGCGTTCTTCGTCACGGTCAACAGCTTGGAGTTCAGCTGCACGCCTTCGATGACCTCGCTGACACCCGTATGGAAATCGGGCGCCTCAGCGTACAACCCTTCGCGGATGAAGAGTCGGACGCGGCTGGAATCCACCGTATCCACGGTAAAGCGGTAGGCATCGCTCCAGCCTATGCGCTCCAAAACCTCGGTCATATTGGCTCGGTTGCCGATATACTCAAAATGCTGATCCACTGCAAGGCGGGAAAAGGCGGAGGAATTACGGGTACCCGTCAGCGTCACGGCCATGCTTGCGTCGAGATACGCATCACCCAGCTTGGCGTAGGCACGGACGCGGACGTTGGGTGTCTCCTCGTCCTCGGTAACGGTAAACTCCAGCTCGGGTACTTCATACAGTACGTAATCCAGAATGACCGTGATATCCTCGTCCAAGGTTCGTTCCTCGTTTCCGATGCGAGCCACGATATCCTCTTTCCTAAAGGTATACACGCCCTCGCCTCCGGGGAGGAAGGTGAAGGTGGGCATCTTGCCCGTATACTTATCGATCAGCGTGAAATGGGGATCCGTCAAGTACACCGTAACCGTTCCGTATCGGTATTTCGTTCCTTCCTCGGCCACGTTATACTCACCCTTGGGCACACTCATGACGGTAGTTGGAGCCAACCGATAAATGTTGTCTACGGTGATGGTATACATCCGCTCGTTGCCGTCGGGATCCATGTAGCGGTAGGAGAATCTGGTATTCTGATTGACGGTTACCGTGACGATTCCTTGGCCGTAGTCCACGCTCATCACCTCGTAGTCGGTCACATCTACATACACACCGTACGGATTCTCCAATGTAATGGTCACCGGGTTGGCCGTATTGGTAAACTTTTTGTAGGTAATCTTCGTGTTGAGGTCTGTTTGATTGCTGACGGTATACGAACAGGTCACGGTGGAGCCGAAGTAGTCGGGAAGTGTCACCTCGTAGGTGCCGTTTTGGTAGTTCCCCGTTCTCTCCACGCCCGAGTTGTACTGATCCTTTACGGCAAAGCCAAAGCTCAAAGCAGCACCGCTCTCGGTCATGCTCACTTGGGTGATCCTGTAATCAATGTACGTAACCGTTACGTCCCCGCTCTTTTCATACACGTCTCCATATGCGTTGGTGTAGCGGAGGGTGTAGTGCAGGGTTTCCTTTGTGCCCGCCGGCTTGGTAGCCGTGGCTTGAGGATAGGCCAGGCGGAATGACAGGGCGCCTTTGCCGTAGCCGTACATATATCCGATATCGTTCCCCGTTTGCTCGATGCGGTCACCGTTTTCATCCAAGGTGATCACGTTTCCGCTGAGGAACGCAAGGGTCACGGGGGTATTCCCCACATATCCGCCGCTCAACGTCACGGTGGCATCTGACTGCAAAACAAGATCCAGATTTCCGTTTTCCCGATACGGTTCAAAGCGCACCGTGGCACAGTAGCCGTCGTCTCTGGTCTCTCCGTCGTAGAGAGCGATATCGTTGGTGGAAATATTGAATTGATTGTAGCGGAGGGATGCGTCCGCGGATTGGACATCCCGAGCGCGCACCTCACCGTCCGCCGTGTTTTCCACAAGGTAGGATTCAAAGCCCCGAAGCTCGGCACCGTAGTAGACGGGCTGATTGTACAGCACGCGCCAGCCGAAGATGTGATCTCCTACGGTGTAGGGGTCATCGAAATACCGTCCGTAGTAGTCAATGCGAATCTCGTGTCCGTAGGGGATCACGCCCTCGTTCACATTGATGCGCTCCATGTCACCGATCTGGGGAGCCACGACAGACACGCCGCCGTACTCATCCTTGGCCACAAAGACCGCCGTGCACCAGTACACACCCGACTCGGGGAAATTGGAGGTGTAGGTATTCTGCGTAAGATCCGCGTATTCCTCCACCTGCAGCCCCTCGTAGGTCTTTTGCAGCATGATGTGGTCCGGCTGCGGTGTGTTCACGTAGGTATCGACCGTACGACCGCTGTCATCCAGAAGTCCCAGATTGAGTCCATAGCTGGACCACAGCTCCACGTTGACGCTTCCCGATCCGTTGACCGAGTAAGCAGTATCCACATAGTAGCGGATGTGGTCGGCGTTGATGATCCCATCCATTTGGGAAGGATGGAGGGAGGGCTGGTAGCCGCCGATGGACACCGACAGCACGGGAGTCTCGTCGGTGACAGTGATGGTGAACTGTCTGACAGGGGAAACATACCCGTTTTCCAGCTTGACCTGATAGCAAATGGTGTTGGTGCCCTTGATCAGATAGAGCTTGGACATACCCGCAATGCCGGTGGGAATGGTCTCGGATGTGTAAATGTCCTGCGTACTGACGGAACGGGTCAACACGCCGTCCCCGCCGCTGATCTCAAATCGTCTGGCATTGATCTCATCCTCGGTAGGCGCACTGAGCAGATTCCAGATCTTGAATCCCTCCACCTCGCCCAGGGTCAAGCCCTCCACGGTCCTCACCGTATCGGGAGCGCGGAGACTGACGGTCAAGCCCGCCACGCCGTAAGAGTAGGTAGCGAAGAATCGGTTTCGGGAGGTCTCGCCTCCGCCGCCGATGACGGAGATGCCGATGTCATCAAAGGGGGCATACTCGGCTTCCTTGACGATGTCCACGTATCTTTCGTCGGAATTGGCCGCTATAATATCCGCCACGGTCTTGTAGGAGTATTCCCACAAGCCTGCGGAATCCGCTGTTTGGGCATCCAGCACCAGGCGAGAGCTTTCAAAGCTATCGGCCTGACCGCCAAAGGTTACCACCGTCACACGGAGATAGTAAGCACCCGTCACGTAGTCTTCCCCGTTATCCATGGTATTTTCGATGGTGAAATACTGGGATCCCGCAGCCCAAAGGCCATCCTGTCGGGCCACGACCCTATCGGGAGCTCCATTCTCTCCAACCAGCAGCAGCTCAGCGTAGGAACTGAGGTAATCGAAATCCTTGAGACCAAAGGAGGACTGCGCCTGATTGGCAATGCTGAAATGGATCTGGGCGTTTCGCATGGGATTTACGCCCTTGTAGGCTTGATTGAACAGGTACGGTGCCGCTCCGGGGTCTGCATCCTCCACCACGGTCTTGCCTTCAAATCGAACGGTTTCACCTTCTCCGAAGGGCATGGCGTAGTCTATGATCTGACCGAAGTTCACCCCATGGATACCGTTCCCGCTCCGTAGGGGGGACGCGTAGCGAAGGATGTAGTCATCGGGATCTGCCATATAACTGCCCGCGTTGGCCATGGACGATACGTCCCCCACAGCAGGGGTCATACTGCCATACCCGTTCTCCAGCGTGATCCTCAGGTCTCCGTAGTAGTCGGTTAATCCGTTGAATACGGCGTTGCCCGTGTCATCTTCGGTGAGCAGCAGCGGTGCCGAGACCTCCTCGTACCGACCGTCGGCCACCTTGACCCGATACCAGGTCAGCCCTGTGAGAGACAGAATATCCACATCCTCCTGCCCCGTTTTCACGAGAGTCACGAAGGAGTAGGTGGAATCGACCAGGGGGGTCAGTGTGATGCGGGTGTAGGCATCGGCCCCATCAAAGGGGGATGCCTCGGGGCCGCTCACAAGGAGCTCTCCGCCCCGATGAATCTCGGAGGGATTACCATGGTATTCCACCACGGCGGAGGGCTTTGCAAGGCTGAGCTGTATGTCCGTTCCAACGGGCTCACTCTCATTGCCATGAGAATCGATGGCCTTGACCCAGAGGGTCTCGGCGTAGATGCGGTTTTCGTCCGGGTTGGCGGCGTTGGGATCGCCGTACTCCCGCTCCAGGGCGGCGATCACGCTCGCCCCAAACTCCTCGATGACCGCCACGCTCCATTGGGCATCCTCTGAGGGAGGGTCATCGCCAAAGCAGTACAGGACTCGATCCACCCGCGTGTGGTCGGTGGCTTCCACATCCACGGTCAGAAGAATGGTGGCATTTCCGTTGGTGGGGACAGCCGTTTTGGATAGGACTGTAACCGAGGGGGGGATCTCGTCAATGAGGTACTCGATCTCGCCGGGCAGATCAGCCGTGGCCTTGTTGCCCACCAGGTCGCTGACCTGCACGTCCACCTGCAAGCCGTTGAGATAGATGTCGTCGCTTTCGGTCAATAAATGAATGTACAGCCTCTCGACGTTATTGAACAGCACCCTGCTTCCCAGGGTAACCAACGCGTTAGGTGCGAGGACAGTTTCTCCGGTATACGCGGCGGGATCCTCGGGCGGAACGGGATCATCGGTCAGGACGTAGCGGATCTTGGTTTCCTTCTCCACACCGCCTCCGATCCCCATACGGGCTTCTCCGCCCCGCAGGCCAACCACCTTGGGGTTATCCTGGGTTTCCTCGATCAGAACCTCGGCTGTAACCCTGTAATAGGTGGGCGAATCCTCCGCCGTCACCACCCGCTCAGCGGTTTTGCGCACCGTGACCGTAGGGGGTGTAAAATCACCGTACATGATGCTGTCGGGCTCCTTTACGTAGGGGTAGGCGGTGGGATATCCCGTTTCCTCTCGGGTGTAGTCGGTGCCTATCTCGATGACGCGAATCCTGGCCTCCAGGCCGTCGGGTACATCCACCGTCATGCCGACGGTGAGAGGAACGTTTTCATATTTGATCACCGTACCGGTCTGCACACCGTCTGCATACACCTCATTGTTGACATACCTACCGGCCGAGGTGGGGTAGAGCTTGAGGGGTTCTCCGTTGGCATCCAGCACATTGAGTTTGATGAACACCTGCTCCCATACGACCTGCTCCAGCTCTCTGTCCACCCGCACGTGCACCGTCAGGTCACGGCCGGGACCAACGTACAGGTCATCCTCGCGGGCGGCGGTGGCAGCCGTTGTTCCCTGCTCCACGCCCAGGGTCTTGTCGTTGTAGATTCGGACCTCCTCGGCTTCAAAGCTATCGGCGTTGAAGCGGAAAGAGTTGATCTTCCAGTCGTACAGGGGGGTGAGATCCAAGGAATTGCCTGCATGGTCACCCAGGAAGAAGGCGGGTGTGATTCCGTTGGTCGCAAGGGAAAACTGGGGCGAGATCACGCGGTTTCCATATTCCTGCACGTTGCCGGCGCCCAGCACCATGCCGTCCGCCAGATCCAAAAATCCGGAGTAGACGGGATAGTGAGTCTGTCTGGGAATGTTCACCGCGCTCACGAAGTCCATGACCAGGTTGCAGTAATGAAGCCTGCCGATGTTCGCGCGGAATTCGATCACCTTGCCGCCGTCTACCTTATATAAGTAGAGCTTGACGATCTCACTCTTCCCCTTGGTGGCGTTCCACAGATTGACGGACACATAGGATTGAGAGAAATACTCCTCAAGCTGATAATCTCCCAGATAGCGGATACCCTCGTTCAGGGTCACGCGCATGATGAGATCCGCCTCGTCGTCCCGCAGACCCTTCTCCATGTCGAAATCCACACTCTTGATATAGGGTGCGGAATCATCGATCAGAGCGGCATGGGGATCCGTGATCACGGTGGAATCGTTCCACGCATGAAAATCCAAGCTAATGGATTCTGTGTTCTCCGAAACGGGAACCTTGACGGTGAGATCATAGGTCTCTCCCTCTCCAAGGGTCTTCAGGGTGGTTTTGTAGCCCTGAGCATTGATGTTATACGTGAAGGAGTCCTCGAATTTCTGCGAGCTATAGTTGTGATCACGGTGGTAGACCCACAGCTCGCCGTTGCCCGAAAGAATGCGTCCGGAGACGATCATCTGCACTTGATCGGGATCCAGATAGTTCCACATACTATCCCCTCGAGGAGTTGCGTACTCATACTGATGGGCGTACAGCGTTCCCCGCAATTCTCCTTCCCCGCCCGAAACCGTCAGCTCGGGGTGGAACATGAGGGCTCGGTTTTCGGTATAGGGGAGATCCGAGGTAGGGGTTGACCATGGAAGCTCTGCCCGATCCGCCAGAACCAGCACCGAGCCTGTGTAATACTGACTGCGCTCCTCGGTTCGTTGATACAGGCTTTCATAGGAGCTGAATGCTGTTTCGTACCTTCTGAGGTAATCATATATACGCCATGTATATATTGGAAGGACCTGCTGGTTATTTTGCAACGGATAGGGGTTTGAGCCGTAGGTGGGTATCTGGATTTCTTCCAGAGAGGGCTGATTGGTCTGACCCGTATCCTGAATGTCGTCTCCCTCCTGCCCGTTTTTCTCACGGCCGGAGGTAATCCTCTCTGAAATCTCATTTCCCAGTGCCGTAATGGGAGCGGCGGTCATATCCAGCATCATGACCGTCATGAGCAGCAACGCCGTAAACCGACGAATCCCTTTCGTTCTCGTATTCATATGATTCTGTTCCTTTCGTGAAATGGTCTTGGTAAGCGGCGAGGTGCTATTCCCTTTTGCGATTGGAATCGCACACGCAAATTCCAATCAGATCCTCGCACCGTTGGAAATACGAGCAATCCCCGCAGCAGGTGTCCTCGGTCTTCTTCCCCTTGAAGGATTCGCAGGGATCCTGCATCATGGTGGCGAGGGGGCGACCCTCCTCGGTATATACAGGCACCCTTACGAGATCCGGGTAGATCACATCGGGCTCACTCTTGCGGTCGATCTCGGCGTAGTAGCCAAAGCGCAGATCGAAGGTCGTCCCGCAAACCGTCACGGTTTTGTAGAGATCCCCCTCCTTGGGAGCCATATGGGGGGCTGTGGCTTCATTCTGCAGGATTTTTCTAAACATAGTACCTCCCTTCGACAGACCGACAAAAAAATCTGCCACACTGTTATCATTTAACAGTATAGCAGATTTCTCGGTTTTCGGGTATTACCCGAATGCGATATTTCGGGATATTTTTGGAGGAGTTCCCTCGGAATGTGCATATCCTTTGCGGTTTTCGGGGATACACATCATCAAAGGATAGCCGCAAAATTCGAACGGGACATACCCGATTTTTCCGAAACAATACGCACCGCTTGCTTCACGGCGGCCAAAGACATATGCAGCTTGTCCGCGATCATCTGATTGCTCATGCCGAAGGCCGCCAGCTTGGCCACCTCCCGCTGCTTGGGAGACAGGGTGGTGATAATGGTCTTCCCGCGTACCGCGCCAGACAGCTTTGACCAGCCTTGATTGTATGTATGGTAAAAATTCCGAACCGTTTTACAGATATGGGGATCCATAGCCTCCAGCCGTTGCTCCAGAAGCGTATCCATCACCCGCCAGTATTCTCCCAAAAGGCCGAATAATCTGTCGGGAACGGCAAGGGATATGGCCGTGTCTATGTGCCGCGTAGCCATTTCGTCATTGCCGGCATTATGGTACACTGCGGCGCAGGTCATGCGCAGATAAATCTCGGACACCACGGTTCCGGTGGCATGTACCCAGGAGATCAAGGGCTCCAGGGTTTGGGGAATCATGGCCAGGAGAGACACCCCCTGCACACCGTCCAGCTTAACCACCCCCGTGGCTACGGAATAGCCGAAGGCGTATAAATACTTGGCGTAGTAAACCGCCGCGGCAGGCAGAGAATCCTTGTTCAACGGCTCAAAGCAGCCCATTTTGAACCATTCGGGAAAATTTTCCACATTGTACAGCATGATATCCACGGCACTGATGGCCAGAAGCATAGTATCCCGATCCACGTCGTTTTTGGCGGGAGCCTCGGAGATATGGATCTTAGCTTTGCGCCACATATCAACATCCCCCTTCCAGATGGCGCACATGGCCAGGAGCATGCCCGCAGAAATCACCGCATAGAATCCCGAATGCTTGTTCAGCAGGTAGTTCGCGCTCTCGTAGACCTTGTCGATATTGCCTCGGGAGTAGGCCACCTCTGCCTCGAAAAGCACCTGCGCCTCATGGTTATAGAAAAGACCTTCCCCCACGCTGTCGGCCGTTCCGGGGACACTGTACAGATCCGTCATGTACAGGCAGGGGGTTTTTCGCGGCATGGGCATATCCTCGTTTTGCAGAGTCCTCCCCTCCTTCGTGCGGCCGTCCACAGGCTTCACGGCATCCTTGGGGATCATCCAATCCCGTCCGAAGCGGACCGCCCCTTCGATCTTGCCTCCTGCGCAAAGAAGCTGGACACGGCGAACGCCAATCCCCCACTTCTTTGCCACATCATCAATCTTCAAATACTCCATGACTTCCATCCCTTCCGTCCGACAACGGCCGCATTGTTCGTCTCGACGCACATTTAATGATCGTCTTGCCGAAATATATTATACACTATACCCGGTCGTTTGTCAAGAGGCGCGCTGTTTTTTCATTGTTTTGGGCTTCAGTAGATGCCGTTACGTTGTGAAATATCTCCCTTCGGTCGATGTGAAATAAAATTCGTTCCCCTCACGTGCGAAGCGCATTTCACTGCCGCAGGCAATTTCACGCTCCGAAGGAGCATTTCACTCGTTCCGCAGGAACGAATTTCACTGAAAAAAGCACTTGCTCTCGCAAGTGCTTTTTTCATGGTGCGGGCAAGAGGACTTTGAACATCCTCGCTCCGCGAGGGGCAAGTTGCGCCGAGTGTGCAGAAATGGGATGTTTCACGGCAACTTGCTGAGGTTCTTCGTTGCCCCATATCCGCACCAATAGCAAAAGGGAGCCGCTCTGCGACTCCTTTTTGCTTTTGGTGCGGGCAAGAGGACTTGAACCTCCACCGAGTTGCCCCGACTAGAACCTGAATCTAGCGCGTCTGCCAATTCCGCCATGCCCGCGGAACAGGTAGTATTATAGCACATCATTTCGGGTTTGTCAAGGGCTTTTTGAAAAAAAGTTGAAATTTTTTTCGAGCTTTTTTCGCTTGTTCAGCTCTTCCCTTCCCGGTCAAGGCACATATCCATACGATACTTGTACAGATGGCGATCGATTCCCCGTCGGTGAAGCAACCGATGCTTTTCTTGATGAAAAAATACTTGGAAGCATCCAAGAAATTTCTCAAACCCTATTGCGTTTTTTAGAAAAATATGTTATAATTGGATAAATCCAAAAAATGTTAACGAACCATACAGGAGGACAGCGCTTTGGCAAGAACGAAACAACCGTCGCTACTCAGGGCGAAGATCGTAAAAGCAGCTTCGGAATTGTTTTTTGAGAAGGGATTTTCAAAGACAACCTCGTCCGAGCTGTGTTCAAAGGTTGGAATGGGAACGGGTAACCTGACCTTCTATTTCCCGACCAAGGAGCATATTTTAGCGGTACTCGTACAGATGATGATCGATTACCAATGGAAGGAGATGGAGAATGCCGCAGACGAGGGAAAAAGCTCTCTGCTTGCGTACTGTCTTGAGCTTTCCACCTTGGTTGCCATCGCCGATGAATTTCCCGAAATGAACGACTTTTTCGCGGCGGCGTATTCTCACCCGATGACGCTCGAGCTGATCCGAGCAAACGACGTGGAAAAGGTAAAGCAGGTATTCTCCGAGTACACGCAGGGGTGGGATGACGAAAAGTACACCGAGAACGAAGCCATTACATCGGGCATCGAGTATGCAACCATCATGAAAACCGAGCATTCCGCATCGGTGGAGCATAGAATAGCGGGTGCGCTAAATACGATCATGCATCTGTTTGGCGTTCCCGAAGAAACCCGAAAAATAAAGGTAGCCAAGGTGCTTGCCATGGACTACCGCGCAATCGGAAGAAAGGTCTATGCGGATTTCCAGCGGTACGTGACCGAAACCAACGAGCATAATCTCGAAGAAATATCGAAAAGCACGAAGGCAACGGTTACTGAGTATAATTAACCAAGATATATTATTTGGAGGCAAAGCTCTATGAAAAGAACGTTTCAATTTTGCATTTTGCTCTTTGCATTTTGCATTTTCCTTGCCGCTTGCGGCAACAAATGTGAGCATACATACGATAACGCTTGCGATGCGACCTGCAATGATTGCGGTGAAACAAGAGAGGTATCGGCGCATCAGTGGAAGGATGCCACCTGCACGACACTTAAAACCTGTACGGTCTGCGGAGCGGCAGAGGGCTCGGCTCTCGGACACAAGCCTGCCGAGGACGACGGAAACTGCTTAACGAAAATCACTTGCAGCGTATGCGGAACAACAACCACACCTGCAAGGGATAGTCATACGGGCGGTACGGCTACCTGCACCGAAAAAGCGGTTTGCACAGCTTGTGGCACAGCATACGGCACGGTTGATGCAAGCAATCACATAGACGAAAACACCGACCACGCCTGTGACCGTGAATGCGGAAAGACAGACCTTGGCGCACACGCTGATTCCGCCGAGGATAATGATCACGTTTGCGACTACGGTTGTGGAGCAACTCTTAATAACCACGAGGGCGGCGAAGCAACCTGTGTAAGCGGTAAAATTTGTGATATTTGCAAGACCGTTTACAGCGAGATGGATTCTACCAACCACGCAAGCGAAAATTACACCTACACCGACAACGGCAACGGTACACATACCAAGACTCACGAGTGCGGCGTTACCGTAGGCGAACCCGAAAATCACACCATAGAAAACCACGTTTGTACCTCTTGCGGTGCGATGGAGATCGTAGTCAGCTTTGACGCTGGCGACTTTGAATGGAAAACAGGCGACACGCTCTACTTCTGCCGTGTTTCTCGTGACAATCAATGGGAGGAATATTGCTTCACCGCAACGGTTGACGAGGATGGCACGGTCACTTGGACACCCGACAAGCCGCTCTACTGGGATGGCACGGGTGAGCATGGTTTGATTGTCAGCTATCCTGCGAACATGGGTTTAGGTTGGGATGACTTTGTAATTCCCGGTGACCAAAGCACACCAGAATTGCTCCGTGAAGCTGACCATATGAATGCAAGGTGGGTAGGCACGCCTACAACCAACGTTATCGAGTTCGAGCTGAAGCATCGCATGGCAAAAATTACGGTGAATTATTCGATTGCATCTCAGTTTGATCTGGATGCACCTGTTATCGCAGAAATATACAGCAATGCAATGTATTGCATATTCAGTGATGCTGACGGACTGCCTATTATCACCTCTGTGGGACAGTACGATGCTTGGATAATTCCTTATCATAACGACAATCAGTTCACCGCTTACGTTGCGCCCGGTGAGTACAATACTGACGGAATGTTTAAGTTCTATATTAGTGACACAGAAGTGCAAATTGAAATAACAAATCCCGGCGCTATAACACTTGAAGAAGGCGGCGAGTACACCTTTGATGTTAAGGTAGGGCAGAATGTGCTTACAATTGTGGAAGTATCAACGGGTGATATCGATAGTCCCTTCGGTGACGGTTGGCACAATGAAATAGACCTCAAAGCAATCGGTACTCAGGATGAGGGCAAGACCTATTGGGAGGTGGGCGATCAGATCATAGTAACCTTTACCTCTCCGTGGTTCGGCACACAGTATGGAACGCTGACCTACGACGCTTCCGACGGTTCGTGGTCAACGGACGCGAGCTTCTCTTACCTTGAAAATGAAACACCTACCGTCAGCGCAATATATGCACCGTGCTATGAGGTAGTGGACGGTAATATGCAGTTGAAGGACGGTATGCAGCTTGGAATGACGGAGTATATCTCGGCAGCTTGCAGCATCACAGATGGAACTATCAATATCAGCTTTGAGGGCGCGCCCCGTAATTACAGCCGCCTGCGTATTTCCGCATTACCCGGTCAGACCTTGACGGTTAACACAACAGGCTTCACTCCTGCAGGTGCAACCGAAGCGGCGACCGAGGCGCACACTCTCACCGCCGATGAAAACGGAAATACTTACCTTTACGGTACTTTCGCCGTGGCTGCAACGGTAAGTGTGAAGCAGGGCGAAGTAACTCTTGAAGAATATACCTTCACCGCCGAAAAGCATCCCGAAGGCACAAAGCCGGGCATAAACTATGCGCTGGATGCAAGGACTATCGCAGATTAAATGCAAAGTGCAAAATGCAAAATCGAGGGAGAGAAAATAAATATGGAAACAAAAACAATGAAAACAACAAGACTTTTGCTTGTGGTTATGCTGACTGCGGCGATGCTGGGCATGTCCTCAATTACAGCTTTTGCAACAGACGGAGCTCCGACCGATTGGCAGAATGCCGACAATCCCGAATGGTATGGGATAACGCCTGAGGATGCGCAGGAGCTGTACGCTTCCGTAAAAAGTGACCTCCGGGATGTGACGTATACGGATCTTTACAATCAGTTGAATCCATACGTTTCCAGCAGCGAACGGATTACTGTCAGAACGGAAATATTCCGGGAGCTGGGGCGCGCTCCCACAGAAGAGGAGGTAACGGAACGGCTGGTTCTGATCTACCTTGACAACTTAGGTATGCGAGATGCTTTTGACCGCGTAATGGCAGATTTGGATACCGCCATCCCCAAGATATTGCGGCACTCCGCATCAACAGATGCAAATGCGCTCAAAGCAAACAAGGTTCAGATCCTTTTGGGACTTACCTACCTCGTGCGTTACTACGGCTTTGAGGTTGGCGGGATAGCTGCCAAAGACGTGTTGCTCTACTCCCCCGAAGCGGTAGGCGGGACCTCCACACAGGATGCCCTGACGACACTGACAGATCTTGGCGAGAATCTTTCCTACAATGATGCACGGGAAGCCTTCACCGCCAAGGTATACACCGAACGTCTTTCCGGGGCGGTGGGCATCGAGCAGATCACGGACTTTGTCATCGCTCTGACAACGGCCGCCGACGGCGAGCTTAGCGAGCATGAGCATCTGGTTCAAGCGGACAATGCTGCGATATTATTTGAATCAAGCCTCATCTATGACGGCACGGAAATGCCTCTTGTGACGGTAGGTGTTGCAAGCAACGGCATCGTACAGTATTATCTTGGCGAGACCGCCCCTGCCGTTGACAGCAGCGATTGGGCAGAAAGTATCCCCGTTGCAAGACTCGTGGGCAACTACAAGATCTGGTGGCGCGTGAGGGGCGATGAAGCACAAGGCAATACCTCGGCGGAGTCCATTGACGTGACGATCCGTAAGAAGCCCGTCACGGCTACCGTCGTGGCACAGGATAAGACCTACGACGGAAATACAGACACGACTGTTACAGCGAACATTCCCGATGATCAATTGATCAACGGCGACAGTATTACGATTTCAGGCCTGAAGGGTGTCTTCTCCGATGCTAACGCGGGGGCGGGAAAAACCGTAACGGTGAATGATTCCGAGGTCACCTTAGAGGGAGTAAACGCGGATTGCTACGAGATCATCTATCCGACTACGACGGCGACCATAAGAAAGGCGCAAACGCTTGAAATCGTTTGGCCCACTGCAGACGCCGTCCCCTACGGTCAGCCCCTTTCAGAGGTCACACTCGTCGGCGGAAGCACCGAGCTCGGCAACTTTACATTCGCGGACGGCACACTTGTCCCATCCGTGTTAACCGTCTACTATAAGCTTGTTTTCACGCCCAATGCTGAAGCTCTGAATAATTACGAGGTCATCATCAGCACCGAAAAGATGATCACCGTCCCGGTCATCAAAAAGAATATTACCATCACAGCGGACAGCATGACGGTTTGCGTCGGCACAGCTCCCCCCCTTCTGCTGACCTTTAAAACAGAGGGGCTTATAGGCGATGACGTTCTCTTAAAGCATCCCATCATTACCACAGATGTTGACTTGAACACGCCCGGGGAATACGAGATTTCGCTCCACGATGCTTATGCGGGAGATAATTATGAAATAACGTATGTCGGCGGAACGGTTACCGTTCAAGAACATGAATACGGCGAATGGGAAAAGAACGATGCCGCAAGTCATCAAAGAACCTGTAAATGCGGTTCGATTGAATACGGTTGGCATAACTGGGATTACGGAGATCATTCTAAGCTTCCCTCCTGCGTTGAAAGCGGAGAGCAGTCGTTCGTTTGCCGCGATTGCGGGGAGAGCGAGATCAGAATGACCTCGCCTGAGGAGGACAAACACGCCGACGAGAATGCGGATCACGTTTGTGACCACTGTAACGCAAAGTTGCCGGGGGGCGGACTCTCGGGCGGCGCTATCGCAGCCATCGTCGCAAGCTCTGTTGCCGTTCTCGGCGGCGGTGGCTTCGCACTCTGGTGGTTCGTGTTCAGAAAGAAAAGAATTCCCTAACGGCAGGTTCTCATAAGGATATTATGGAGGAATATCCGCAATATCGGTCTTTTATTCCGGAAGTTACCGAGTCAATGGTACGCGAGGTAATCGAGGGGTTGCACATGAGGGTGCGAACGCAGGCGGTCGTAGATTTGGTCATGAAACGATATGACTTGATTCCGAAGACATGATGGGCTGTTGCGTGGGTGCCGTTTTGAAATAATTTTGGTGGTGGTCTCTGAGACCACCACCGTTTTGTATTGTCCTGGGATCGGAGCCACAAAAAGCTATCCGGATCCTTTGCGTCTGTAAAGTGAAACCATCGTTTATTGTGTAGAGTGTTATGACCATCATACTTCGGAATTTTCAATTTTGTTTTTTCGGCAATCGTGGCATTCACCTTTTCCGTATTCGTAGGAATCCATCTCGCATAATCGCTTTATTTTATTGCAAAATACACACTGAACCCATCGTCTATTGTATTGGTCGAATATTATCTTATTCTCATCAAAATTGAATTTTTGCACGTACTCGAGGCCACTGTTGTACAGTCGTAATTCTTCTTCAGCCTCTTGCTTTATTCTTTCCAAATGCGCCTTTTCTTCGGCTTCTCGCTCCGCCGCCTCTCTTGTCGCTAGGTCTTTTTGTATTTTCTCCTCATAAAAGACATCCAATTTTTCCGCAATAAGCCTATCGATATCTGGGGATCGAAGGTCTACACTTTTCAAGACGGTTTGCAAATAATTAGCGGCTTCTTTATTGGGTGGAACTATAGTTTTATTGGCTTGAACAGTTTTCCAACAAGCTTGCTTGTTTCGCCAGGTGGGGTTTTCCGTGATAATAAAACCAATGATCTCCAAATAGTGTATATATCTTTCAACCACATCACGCCGCAGCCGCAATACATCTTCTTCATGCAAAGGGTTATCTAATTTGTAGGTCAAATCATAATCAACGCCAACTGCATAATCATTCACTAGGCAATCAAACAGACTTTCAGTGCTAAATTTCGCCTCGATTTCTTTTCTGCCATAGATAAAGCGATTAAAAAGGAGACTCTGCCATATTCTGCGGTCACATTGAAACACCATTTCTCCGGCAATAGGGATGTCCACAAAAAAGGGGACTGAACGGTGCTTTTGAAAATATTTTCCGAAATGGTACCAATGACCTCGATGCCATTTCCCATATGTTTCTGCAAATACGTCATCATCACGAAATCTATTCAATTCCATGGTGTAGTTGGTAGGATCAAACAAATGCTGTATCTTATTGTTGCGCCTAACTCTCTCCTCCCTCTCTCTTTGCTCCTTTTTTTTCTTTTCCTCAAGCTCTGCCCGGTACTTTTTTACAACCCCATTATTTTCATAATATTGATATGCGTTCTGTAATGCTTTTTCTGACAAGGGATAAAATATCCATTTTTTTTGCTGATCTCCCGACTCAATGATTTCCCGAAGCTTATCCCTATGGATTGGAGTCTCGGCATAATCGCTCAAGTCAATTTCCAGCATGGCCGCGCCATATTTTTTGACTTTTTCTTCTTTTTCGGCATCTACCCTGTGACGAACAAAAACCTCTATCAAAAGCTCCCCACGAGATGTTCTCACAACTGCATCTGGTGTAAAGCCATCTAAATGCTTTTCTAATTCTACCGATTGTCCCTCTATCAGAACCGCCTTTTGACGTTCATAACAAGGGATTTGTCTTGCAATTTCCGAGGGCAAATCAGATATGCCGGCTTCCTGCAAGGAAATGTTCTTCGATGGGACAAAAACTTTCTTTTCTTCCGCTATGATTTCTTTGGCCATTTGATGGAGAGCCGTTTCGTTTGCTGTCTCAGCGTTACAAGTTCCGTTTCCACCGCTCCCAGAGTCATCTCTGCTGTCGACATGGTGTCGAAAATAACGTCTCACCTTTCCATTTAACGAGCAAGCTTGTAAATCTCCACCACAAAAAGCACATACGCAATCACAAGACAATCCAGGCGTATCAACAGGAATCTCGTCAATGCTGACCGTTTTCCCATCAGCATTCCGAATACCGTATATTAGTTCGTTCACATATAGCCTCCCACATCATCAATTATCCGGTTTTTTTCTGTCTTTAATGTTATCTAAATTATATCACTTTTTCTAGAGTTTTTCAATGTCAATTCTGTAAATGATCAATACCCCACACCTTCCCTACCCTCTCACACATCTCCTCGATGTACTCCCGTTTTATCAGAGCATCCCGCCACTCCTCGGGAATCCATCATAGACGCACTCAAAAATTATCTTTTCCTTCTCACTTCCTCGCCGTCCCCGGGCAATTTGGAAAGGAACACGACCGTTACGGGTAAGGTGATCGCCGCCGTGATCACATACGCCGCGGGCTGTGCCAATTCAAGTCCCACAAGTCCGTTTCCATATATCTTTTCGCAAATCATAGGAAGCAGATAGATCATCGGAATGAACGCAACGCCGTTCTGAAGTGCCGACAGAAGAATCGCGGGAATTCTCTTTCCGATACTCTGGAACATCATATTACCAACCACGGTAAAGGGCAGCACCCAAAGAACCGCGCAATTGAAGCGCAGCGCCTGCGCGCCGATCTCGGCAATAAGAGCGTCTTTTTCGGAGTTGAAAAAGCTGATAATCTGAGGTGCCAAAGCGAAGCAGACAACAGATAACGCGCCGATGAAGGCAAGCCCGAACGCCATCGTAACGTAACTTCCCTTTTTGACTCGGCTATATTTTCTCGCTCCGTAGTTGAACGCCGACACGGGCTGGAAGCCTTGACCGATACCCAGTCCCACGCAGAAGATAAACTGAACCGTTTTGGAAACGTATCCCATCGCCGCAATTGCCGCAGTTCCGTAAAATCTTGCTTGAACGTTGAGCATCGCGGTAGAAATACTGCCAAGGCCCTGACGGATAAGGCTCGGGAATCCTGTGGTGACGATGTCCCAAACGATTCCAGGGCTGATAAAGCCTTTCTTGAAGCTGATCTTACTCTGGGTTTTACCCATCAGATACGGCATGATCAGAATAATCAAGCTGACGTACTGCGAGATCGCAGTTGCCAGACCGGCACCCGTCGTTCCCATATGGAGGCGGGCAATAAAAATATAGTCAAGGAAAATATTCAGTATTCCGCCCGATGTAAGACCGATCATTGCAAAGGTGGCTTTGCCCTCATAACGCAAAACGTTATTGAAGACGCAGGATGCGGTCAAGGCAGGCGCGCCGATGAATATCCATCTGGCATAATCCATTGCGTGAGGCAAGATCTCTTGGTTACTGCCAAGGAACCACATCAAAGGCTCCAAGAAGATCAAGCCGAAGATCATCATAATCAGTCCGCAAGCGGTAGAGAGTAAAAGGCTGCTGGATGCAAACTTGCCCGCCCTTTCGTCATCCTTTGCGCCAAGCAGACGGCTGACGTGACTTCCCGCGCCATGACCGAACATAAAGCCGAATGCCTGCAGGATCGCCATAATGCTGAATACGATAGAAGGCGCGCCGCCTTCAGCAGTACCCAGCGTACTGACGAAATAGGTATCCGCCATATTGTAAATGTTGGTGATCAGCATACTGATTGTGGTAGGAATACCGAGGATAATCACCAATTTCCAAACCGGCGTTTCGGTCATTTTTATAAATTGCAATTCATTTTTCGTCATAGACAATTTCTTGCTCCTCCTTTCACATGGAAGGACTTTTGCGTATCACAATACTATTATACACATTTTTTCCCATTTGTCAATGCATATCCCCCCTCCGCCCCGGAAATAATCTCCACAACTCAAAAACGGAGGTAGGCTATGTTCAAGCATGAAAAGCAGTTATTCCATCCCGTGGAGGTGGAGCGGGCGAATCCCCAGTATGCGGTTCTGCTCCAGGAGCAGTTGGGCGGCGGCAACGGAGAATTGAAGGCGGCTATGCAGTATATGTCCCAGAGCTTTCGCATCAAGGATCCCGAGATCAAGGACTTATTCCTGGATATCGCCGCCGAGGAGCTGGGGCACATGGAGATGGTGGCGCAGACCATCAACCTGCTCAACGGTCACGACGTGGACGCCACGAAGGTACAGGCGGGCGAGGTGCAGACTCACGTTTTGCTGGGTCTGAATCCCGGCCTCATCAATTCGTCGGGGTACTCCTGGACGGCGGATTACGTCACCGTCACGGGGGATCTGTGCGCCGATCTGCTGTCCAATATCGCATCGGAGCAGAGAGCCAAGGTGGTGTACCAGTATCTCTACCGTCAGATTGAGGACAAGAAGGTACGGGAGACCATCGACTTTCTGCTCAACCGCGAGGAGGCGCATAATCAGATGTTCCGCGATGCCTTCAACAAAGTACAGGAGACCGGCTCCAACCGCGATTTCGGCACGACTCAGGCGGCCAAGATGTATTTCTCCATGTCCAATCCCGGGCCGAATGCGTTCGCTACGGGAGAGACACACGCGCCGGCGTTTAAGTAATTATCATGAAGATCACCGCTTGAATTGGGCGGTGATTTTCTGTATTTGAAAAGAAAACGCCATGGGTACTTCCCTTTTGGAGGGGAGTATCTATGGCGGTTTGGATGTGGTCATAGTACAGAAATACAACTTTCTTTTCAGTGAAATATTCGGCGATGCCGAATGTGAAATAATTCACTTCGTGAATTGTGAAATATTGCTCCTTCGTCGCAATGTGAAATGAAATTCGCCTCCTCACATTTGCGAAGCAAATATTTCACAGCGTAGCTATTTCACATGGCGAAGCCATATTTCACTCGCCGAAGGCGAATTTCACTGAAAAAAGCCATTCGCTTTTGCGAATGGCTTTTTTCTTGGGCTTATAGTACGAATGGATGGACGGCTACCAAAAGGTCACCATCCGTGGCAATCTGTGGTTTCATCAGTACGAACAAACAGGCGGCAACGCAGTAGACTTCGTGCAAAGGTTCATGGGCAAAAGTTATCCCGAAGCTATGGAATATCTGCTCGGCGGTACACTTGGAACGCTCTCTA
>SVRS01000029.1 GCA_015064695.1 Oscillospiraceae bacterium
GCGTGCCACCTTCCTCCCGGAGGAAGGCTTTTTTGCTAACCCCATTATACCACAAATCGGCAGAGAAAACAAGTTCTCTGCCGAAATTTTGTGCCTGCCAATTCTCCGTTAAGGACAACAGAGAAAAGCCGTATAGCCTTTCTTTATTTTTCCACGTGGGAATGGTAATACTTCTCCTGAAACTCCACCGCCGCGGTCATTTCCTCTACGGTAAAGTCCATCCCCTCGGGCGCCATGACGAGCTTATCCTCCACGTCGTCGGCGCGAAAGACGATGCCAATGATGCGGCCGGTGTAGGACTCCACGGGGTGATCCACGCCCAGCAGATACACGTCCAGCTCTTCCCCGTCGCCGCCGAGGACGTCGGGAATGTAGCCGTAATTGATGGGGTAGATCAAGGTCTTTTCGCCCTTACGGTGAACGTAGCCGATGGGACGGTCAATGCCGATGGTCACGGTCTGCCCCAGGTAGGGACGGAGGTCAGGGCGGGGGAAAATTTGCTCGGGCATGGAAAACCTCCTTGGAGATACAAAGATACAAGATAGATATAGAACGGGGTCTGGGTGATATTGGCTTTATGCGAAAAATTTTGAAATGGCGCGGTAGGAGATGCTTTCGCCTCTTTTTCTGGCAAGTGAGAACGAGGCGGCAAGGCCGATAACAAACAAGCCCAAGAGGAAAAGCCACCCGATTCTTCCATCCGCCGAAAGCTTTTCGTTATACTTCAAAAAAGAATCATAGAAGCTGATACCCCAACTGTGCATTTGCGCGTATATCGCTCCAACGTAGAGCAACAGCGGGATTTCTGCAGCGGCTATTGGGTCAACGTACCATTTCAAGAGACTGAAACGCGCAAGAACCACTACGATGATTGGAGTTACCAGGAATAATTGACCGTACGCCACGGCCACTGCCCCGCCAAGCCCCGATGTAAACCGGAAGGCCAGCGTTGAGACGATCAGGCCCCCAACGCAGAAAAGCAAGCAAAGCACATAATACCCTACATGGAACAGCGGCATCAAGATCTTCTTTCGCATAAAATTCCTCCTTTGTCAACTTCAAACCCATTATATCATAAAAACCCCAAAATGTAAATAGGCCGATTCAATTTTTCACAAATTGAACCGACCTTCAAAAACGGAAGGGACTCCTCCGCTATCTTGTATCTTAGTATCTCTGTATCTTTGTATCTTCCTTAGTGGTTTCTCTGATTCAGCAAGCCATGCTTAATGTCCCACAGCTTCTGAGACAGGTCAACGTAGTAATTGTGAGGATTGGTGAATCTCCGCACTTCCTCCCACATACCGTCCCGTTCCTGCTTGCAATGCTCACGGATCTCCTCCAGGGTGGGCAGGTCATAGACCAGCTCGCCGTCCTTGAAGATGGGCACCAGCAGCTCGGTGGCGGTAAAGTCGGTGAGGGTCTTGCGCTTCCAGGTGTTCTGGGGATCGAAGATCTCCAGGGGCTGGGTATCGTCAATGACCTCGTCGTACAGGCAGAGCAGATCGGCCTCGGCCTTGCCTGTGTCGCGGCCGCGGAGGCGGTAGACCTTCTTGAAGTGGGGGGTGGTGATCTTGCCCACGTTCTCACTGATCTTGATCTTGGGCTTGATGGTGCCGTCGGGATTCTCCACGGCACAGAGCTTATAGACGCCGCCGAACACGGGGTCGCTCTTGGCGGTAATCAACCGCTCACCCACACCGAAGGCATCCACCTCGGCGCCCTGACGGATAAGCTCGCGGATGATGTACTCATCCAGGGAGTTGGAGACCACGATCTTACAATCGAACCAACCTGCCTCGTCCAGCATTCTGCGGATTTTCTTGGTCAGATAGGCAATATCACCCGAGTCCAGACGGACGGCGCACTTGGTAATGCCCAAGGGCTTGAGGACCTCGTTGAAGGCCTGGATGGCGTGGGGAATACCCGACTCCAGGACGTTGTAGGTGTCCACCAGCAGGGTGGCGTTGTTGGGGTAGAGGGTGCAGTAGTTACGGAAAGCGGTCAACTCGTCGTCGAACATCTGGACCCAGGAGTGGGCCATGGTGCCCGAGGCGGGCACGCCGTAGATCTCGTCAGTAATGGTACAGGCGGTGTTATTGATACCGCCGATATAAGCAGCGCGGGCACCGAGGATGGCAGCATCCGCACCCTGGGCGCGGCGAGAGCCGAACTCCGAGATGGCACGGCCCTTGGCGGCGCGAGCCAGACGGGAGGCCTTGGTGGCGATGAGAGATTCGTGGTTGATGACCATGAGAACATAGGTCTCGATGAACTGTGCCTGGATGGTGGGGGCGCGGACGATCATGAGGGGCTCGCCGGGAAATACGTAGGTTCCCTCGGGAACGGCCCAGATGTCACCCGTGAAGCGGAAATTGCGCAGGTAGTCCAAAAAGCCCTCGTCGAACAGGTTCTTTCCGCGGAGGTAGGCGATGTCGTCCTCATCGAAGTGCAGATTTTGGATGTATTCCACGATCTGCTCCAATCCCGCCACAACGGCAAAGCCGCCCTCATCGGGATTCTTACGGTAGAACACGTCAAAATAGACGATCTGATCGGCCAAGCCGGTTTTGAAATATCCGTTGGCCATGGTAAGCTCATAGAAATCACAGAGCATAGTAAGGTTGCGGGAAATATTCTTCATAACACAGAGCGCTCCTTTCGATGGGATATGATTCCGCATACTGTACCCACATTATACTCCTTTTTTCACCGTCTGTCAAGGGCATCGGAAAGATTCCTTCCCTGCCTCGGCAAATTTCGCGGTTTTAGTGTATATACACGCAAATAATCACGTGTGTTTTGTGCGGTATTACGATCTTCCCATACAAAAACTCCCCTTGACAATTCAGTAGAAATATAGTATAATGAGTTTGTATACCTGTATCCTATTCAAATCACAATTCAAAAGGAGATCTCCCATGAAAGCGAAACGGTTTCTTTCCTTGCTGTTGGCGGGCTTGATGCTGACTGCCTGCGGAACCACCGATGATCCCTCCAACGAAAGCACCCCCCAAGCCGACGGCGTCACCGCCGAAGAAGAAACGGGTGTGCGCGACGATCTCCCCGACGATCTGAACTTTGATGACATGGAGCTCTCCGTTGCATGCAACAAGCGGCCTGAGACCTTGGCCGAGGTCGCAGTTTCGGGAATTACCGGCGAGCCCGTCAACGATGCGGTATTTGAACGCAACATGATGGTGGAGAAACGCCTGGGAGTCAAGATCACCAGCTACGAAGAGGACAGCGGCATCGTGGATAAGGTTGCTACCTCCGTCAAGGCCGGCACGGCCGAGTACGATGCCATGGCCGCCGAATGCTATCTCTCCCTGCCCAAGACCCTGGAAGGCGTTTTTGCCAATCTGAAATCCACCCCATATCTGGATCTGACGCAGCCATGGTGGAGCCAGGGCTTGAATGAGACCATCTCTTTTCAGGATTCCCAGTACGTTGCAACAGGCTCCATGCTACTCTCCATGTACCGCTTCGGCTTCGTGACGGTATTCAATAAGCAGATATTCCAGGATGCCAATCAGACCATGCTCTACGAGTACGTGGAGAACGGCACCTGGACCCTGGATAAGCAGATCGAGCTGGTCCCCCTGTTCCACCGCGACAACGGTAACGGTGAGCAGGACACCGCAGGTGACGTGTACGGTTTCGTCAGCACCGACTACACCAACATCGATGCCTACTGGAGCGCTTGCCAGATTCCGATCGTCGGCAAGAATGAAGATAACGAATATGAGATGGTTTTTGACACCGAACGCATCGTAAGCGTGGTCGATAAGCTGATCCATCTCTACCATAAAACCGACAACGGTATGTACAGCTTCCATCTGGATTCCGACTGGCCCAGCATCCGCCAGTTGTTTGCGGACGGCTACGCGGCTATGGCTTCCTTCCGCCTCCTGGAGCTGGAGAACGAGAGTATGCGGAACATGGAGGACGAGTTCGGCGTGGTACCCATCCCTAAATTCGACGTGGCGCAGAAGGAATACAAGACCCTGCTCCACGATCAGTTTACGATTGTTGCCATCCCCACTACGGTCCGGGATAAGCGACTGGACGCGGTCAGTGCCACCCTGGAAGCCCTTTCCTCCACGGGATACCGTGTTGTAAAGCCGGTATATTACGAAGACACCCTGCGGACCAAAATCGCCAAGGATCCTCAAACCGCCGAAATGATGGATATCATTGTCGATGGAATCTACATCGATGCAGGTATTATTTACGTGGCTTCCCTGGAGTATTTCCACCATGAGCTCCGCGCCGTGGTAAGCGGCGGACAGAACAACGCCATTTCCAAATTCAAGACAAAATCCGTCATTGCCGAAAAAAAGATCAAGCAGATCAACATCCGGCTTTCAAAGCTCACCAAATCGGCCGAATAACCCGTAAGAATACCTCGAAAACCCATCGCGCGAAAAGCGTGAAAATTTCTCCCTGAAACAAAAAATCCCTTCGCGCAGCGCCCCCTGCGCGAAGGGATTCTGTTTTGGCAACGTCATACGGATCACCGAATCCGTCTCGCCTCGGTGTAGAAGCGCTTATCCTCGGCGTGACCCATGGAGAAGGTCTTGCGAGGCAGGGCGCCGTCGGTGATTACGGTGGAGAACAGCTCCTCCTTGGCCATACCGTCAAAGAGGAAGGCTACGGCATCCGGACGGTTCGCCAGGCTGATGGCGGGATCTCGGCCGTGGATGTAGTCGATATAGGCTTCGGAAGGGACGCTCTGCAGGTATTCGTCCAGGAAATCCTGTACCGTCCCCACCGTCAAGGCCGCCACGGGCGAGGGCACCGTGATGGCACCCCTCCGTCCGTCCGATGCCCAAACGATATGCTGGGGTGCGGCGTCACCGTGAAGATTCTGAACGTAGTCTGAGAAGGCCGTCAGAAGAGTCTCGGGATCCACGCCGAATACAACCCGGTAAATGGGCTCAAACTGCAGGGATTCGTCGTACAGATTGACTACCTCACATAGCGCGTAGCGAGCGGGGTGATCCATAGCGGCCTCATCCCCAATAGCGGCGCGGATCTCCTCAAAGCAGGTCTTGGCGGCCGCGAGGGAGTGGTTGCCGTCCCCCACCGCAAAGAGCAGGGGCGCCAGCCCCTCCTTCCCATACCGCTCGGCCATAGCCTCGGGGGTAATCAGCGTAGCCAGGGAATCCTCCACCGCCTGCACGTCCTTGGCCGTAAGGAAGTAGCCCTTGAGATGACCGCCGCCCTGCATCAGCTCGTGGTCGTAGGCCACCTCCATGGCTTCCCTCTTTTCCGTCAAGGGCTCCACAACGGTCTTTTTCCGATCGTCGATGAGCATCATCACGTGAGGAAGCTCCATGGGAGCATCACGGCGGATGGTCGTGCGGGCGGGAATACGCTCCGCCACAGTCGCTTCGGTGGCGCGGATCAGAGCATCAGCCCCCTTTCGGTAGTCGTACGCCATAAGATCCACCGCACCCACAATGCCAAAGCGGGTCTTTCCATCCCCCAGTGTGCGCTCCACCAGAATCATGGAGTCGGGGTGGCAGATCAGAAGAGATTTCAGGTATGCGTCCATCGCCGTCAGAACGGCAGGCTTCCTGGTATCCGTCTCGGCCAGGTAAACCTCGGGAAGGATCAAACGCAGGGTCGAGGGTACGTCTCCCACCAGCTCATCGGCGGCTTCCCAGTATTCGGGCTGGGAGGTATACTGATCGCAGGCTACGCAGGACCAGCGCGTTCCGTCGGAGGACAAGGGAGGAAGCAGAATGTCGGCAGATTGGAAGGGGATATTCATGAAAAGCTCCTTTCGGATAAAAAAGCGTGGTTTTCTATTTATTATACACGAATTCTTCTTTTTTTGCAATAGGTTCGACAAAAAAAACGAACATTTTCCCTTTGTTTTTAACCTTTTGCCATACTCGCTCCGAGGAGGCAAAAACTTTCGAAAATCTCTTGACAACTCTCGTCTTTTTGTGCTATAATAATTCTGTTTTTTATTGGATCATCATCGTGAAAGCTCTTCGGAAAGGTGGTTATCCGCTATGCCTCCAGGACCTCCCCCCGGCGCTCGCTTCCAGTATGCCAAGGTCCCCCCTCCCCAAAACGTGGCCGACGTTCCCCGCTACCTGCGGGAGCTTCTCGGCGGATTCTTCTCCCGCATGGGTTACATCTTCAAGCTGGTCTGGAAGACAGGCCCCTGGATTCTGTTCGCCATGCTGTTCTTCGCCGTTTTCCAGGGCATCATGCCCGTGGTCGGCTCCAAGATTTCGGAGACCGTACTCAACGAGCTGCAAAGCCAGTACGCCCTTTTCAGCGGCGGCTTTTCCGACTTTCTTACCCATACCGTGTTCTACCTGCTGATCTTTATGTTCTCCTACAACATTTTGAACAGCATCGTGGGTACGCTGAAGAATACCGTCACCCGTATCGCAGGCGAGCTGGTGGTCCGCACCGTCAAGCTGGAGATCATGCACAAGGCCAAGGAGCTGGATCTCTGCTCCTTCGATCTCCCGGCATTCTACGAAAAGCTGGAGAATGCCAACCGCGAGGCAGGTATGCGTCCCCTGCAGATCCTCTCCTCCACCTTTTCGGTCGTCAGCGCCGTCATTACGTTGATCTCCTTCATCGTGATCCTGGCCGCTGAGCTTTGGTGGGCCGCCCTCGTTATGGTGCTGGTATCAGTTCCCTCGGCCATCATTAATTTCTATTACCGCCGCAAGAACTTCCAATATATGCGCCGGCGCTCCAAGGACCGAAGACAGATGAATTACTACTCGGATCTCATGGTCAACAAGGATATGGCCAAAGAAATTCGTATGTTCGATCTGTCCGACACCTTCATAGGCCGTTACCGTGCAACCTTTGATCGCTATTTCGCGGGCATACGTTCCTTGATCTGGCAGGAAAACGCCTGGCACGTTGTCATTACGGTGGTCTCCGCCGTGGTTAACTGCGGCTTCTATGCCTGGTTCGCCTACCGGGTGATCACGGGTGGCTACCAGATCGGTACCTACTCCCTCTATACCGGCGCTCTGGGACAGATTGCAGGTCAGGTCGGCTCCCTCATCGGAATCTCCGCCACCATCTACGAGGGCACCTTGTTCATCGATAATCTGACCTCTTTCTTAAGTGAAAAGCCCACCGTCGTTCCCATTCCTCCGGCGGGCAGAGAGAGTGAAGGCCCTCTTCCGGTCCATCACGGCTCCGCCCACACCATCGAGTTTCGTCACGTCAGCTTCATCTACCCCGGTACCGAGCGCAAGGTGCTGGATGACGTCAACCTCGTCATCCGCCCCGGCGAGACTCTGGTGCTGGTGGGTCTGAACGGTGCAGGCAAGACCACCCTGCTCAAGCTCCTCACCCGTCTCTACGATCCCACCGAGGGCATGATCCTTTTGGACGGAGAGGACATCCGGGCCTATGACGTGAAGGATCTCTACCGTATGTACGGCATCATCTTCCAGGACTTCGGCAAGTACGCCGTCAGCGTCAGCGAAAACATCCGCTTTGGTGACATCCGCAAGGAGGCCAAACATGAGGATATCCGACGCGCCGCCGAGGAAGCCGATGCATCCGATTATATTTCTAAGCTGCCTGACGGCTTTGACACCCCTCTCATGCGCATCTTTGAGGAACAGGGCATCGAGCTGTCCATTGGCCAATGGCAAAAGCTGGCCATTGCCCGAGCCTTCTACAGCGACTCCGACGTGCTGATCCTGGACGAGCCCACCGCCTCCCTGGATCCCATGGCCGAGCAGGAAATCTTCAACCAGTTCGACCGCCTCCGCGCCGACAAGACCACAATTTTCGTATCCCACCGCCTGTCCAGTGCCACGGTCGCCTCCAAGATCGCCGTGCTGGAATACGGCAAGCTCATCGAGGAGGGCGATCACCGTACCCTCATGGCCAAGCGAGGCCGCTATTACGAGCTGTTCTCCACCCAAGCCAAGCGCTACGTCACCGAGGGTGAGGCCGTCCTGGAGGAGGTTCCCGATGACGTAAAGCCTCGACGCCCCATGTCCCCTCATCTCCACGGCAACCGCCCGCCCATGGGTCCCCCACCCTTCGGAGCAGGAAAGCGCCACGATTCATAACCTGTCAGTAACAGGATACAAGATCTTCCGTAAGTATTTCAACCCTTAAAAGGAGACCATACCATGTCTATCAAAGTTGTCAAGTTCGGCGGCAGCTCTCTTGCCGATGCCGAGCATTTCCGCCAGGTTGCAGCCATCGTCAAGGCTGACCCCACCCGCCGTTACGTCGTTCCCTCTGCCCCCGGCAAGCGTGAGAAGAGCGACACCAAGGTCACCGATATGCTCTATCGCTGCTATGACCTCATTAAGTCCCGCTCCTCCATGGAGTCCATCGATTCCTGCTACAACGAGATCCGCGCCCGTTACACCAGCATCATCGCCGATCTGGGCCTGGATTACGATATCAACGGCGAGCTGGACTACGTCCGCAACGCCATGCTTCACGCCGCAGGCCGCGGCTACGCCGCCTCCCGCGGTGAGTACCTCAACGGTCTGATCCTGGCCAAGTACCTGGGCTTCGACTTCATCGATGCCGAGAACGTCATCTTTTTCAAGGAGAACGGTACACTGGACGAGGAGCGCACCAACGCCGAGCTGTCTGCCGAGCTGGAGAAGCACCAGTACGCCGTCATCCCCGGCTTCTACGGCGGCACCCCCAACGGCACCGTCCGCACCTTCTCTCGTGGCGGCTCCGACATCACCGGCTCCATCGTAGCCCGCGCCGCCAAGGCCGACCTCTATGAGAACTGGACCGACGTATCCGGCTTCATGATGGCCGACCCCCGCATCATCGACAACCCCTGCATCATCAAGGAGATCACCTACCGTGAGCTTCGTGAGCTGTCCTACATGGGTGCTACCGTCCTCCACGAGGATGCCGTATTCCCCGTCCGCTCCGCCGGTATTCCCATCAACATCCGTAACACCAACCGTCCCGAGGACGAGGGTACCATGATCGTATCCCACTCCACCGGATACGATTCCGAGCATATCATCACGGGTGTCGCCGGTAAGAAAGGCTTCTCGGTTCTGACCATCGAGAAGGACATGATGAATGCCGAGGTAGGCTTCGGCCGCAAGGTTCTGGAGGTCTTTGAGGATAACGAGATTTCCTTTGAGCATCTGCCCTCGGGCATCGACACCATGAGCGTGGTGGTTCCCACCACCACCCTGGAAGGCCGCCGGGAGAAGCTCATGAATGCCATCGTCCGCGCCGTCCGTCCCGACAGCGTGTTCATTGAGGATGGCCTGGCTCTCGTAGCCGTGGTGGGCCGAGGCATGGTCAAGGCCAAGGGTACCGCCGCCCGCGTATGCGATGCGCTGGCAAACGCAAACGTCAACATCCGTATGATCGACCAGGGCTCCTCCGAGCTGAACATCATCGTAGGTGTTGACGAGGAAGAATACGAGGATGCACTCCGCGCGGCTTACTCCGAGTTTGTGCATTAAGGAGAACGGGAAAGCATGCCTCCGGCGGCTTAAGGCCCCTTTTAAAAAAGATCCTTAAGAATCTCCTGAAACTTTACCAAAAAGGAATTACACAATGAAGCAAAACATGATTGCCTGGTTGAAGCCTCACCTGAACGCCCTCCCCGCCGAGGCCAAGGCGCTCTGCCTCAACCTCTATGAGTCCGAGGAGGACGGTGAATTCGATGCCCAACTGGTGGCCTGTGCTGCATACGACCGTGAGGATCCCGACTGGGCTTGCCCCCAAAACGAGCTGTACACCACCGGCGAGGAGCTATTCGGCTTCGCCGCCGAGGATTGGGAAGCCGCACTGGATCTCATGCTGGAGACCATGAGCGAGGCCGTCGCGGAGGGAATTCTCCCCGATACCATCGAATACGTAGCAGCAGGCTTCGTAGACGGTGATTTGGAAGAGGTTTTCTATCGGGCATGATCCGACAAAAACAGGGAGAGCGATCCCCTCGCGGGAAACCGTTCTCCCTGTTTACGTATGCAGACTCATACCTCACGCCAAACCTCTTTTCCGTAGGGACGTTCTTTGAACGCCAGCGGGCGCACACAGTGCGCCCCTGCAAACATCGAGGAGGCACAGCCCGTATTACGCCATCTGATCCGGCAGCTTCTTGCCTCCCAGCAGGTGGAAGTGGAGGTGCTTGACCGACTGACAGCCGTCCTCACCGCAGTTGGTGATGACGCGGTAGCCGTTTGTCAGCCCCTCAGCGGCGGCGATTTGAGGGATGACCTCAAAGATGCGAGCCACGTAGGCAGAGTTGTCCGAGGTAACCTCGTCGGCGGAGGCCATGTGGGCCTTGGGAACGATGAGGATATGGGTGGGAGCCATGGGCGCGATGTCACGGAAGGCGTATACCATCTCGTCCTCATACACCTTGGCCGAGGGAATGTCCCCGGCGATAATCTTGCAGAATAAGCAGTCCATATTTCAATTTCCTTTCACGATGGATTTCGTTGCTCTTATTGTACACCGAAATTCATAGATTGTCAAGAACTTTTGTCAATAAATTGCAGTTTATCGGTGCGTTCGCACCCCCGTTCTCCGACCTTCCCCTTTGGGGAAGGGGGACCATCCGAAGGATGGTGGATGAGGTAATACGTTTGGGCTAAAAGATCTTGATGGGCCAACGTTATTACCTCATCCGTCACCCGCCTAAAGGCGGGCGCCACCTTCCCCAAAGGGGAAGGTCGGAGAACGAGGGAACGGGAGAACGAACAGACCGATAAACCCAAATTTGAATTTCAAGAAGGAGTCCCCCATGACCGATCTCTGGCAAAATCTCAAAACCGCCGCTGACAACGGACGCCCCATCCTCCTCTACGGCATGGGTAACGGTGCCGATAAAATTCTGACCGTTTGCGAAAGCTACGGCATCCCCGTGGCGGATTTCTTCGCCAGCGACGGATTTGTTCGCGGACATAGCTTCCACGGCAAGGTGGTACTGTCCTTCTCGCAGGCCTGCGAAAAATACGGTGCTGAGAACATGGTGGTCCTGCTCTCCTTCGCTTCCTCTCGTCCCGAGGTGCTGGAGACCATCAGCCGTGTGGCCTCGGTTTGCGAAATGTACATTCCCGACGTACCCGTTTGCGGCACCGACCTCTTCAACGCCGAATTTTACGAAGCTCACCTTGATGAGATCACCGCCGCCCGAGCCCTGTTTGCCGACGAGGAGTCCCAAAGGGTCTATGACGGAATCCTGGCCTACAAGCTCACCGGCCGCATGGACATCCTCCGCGCTACCGAATCCTCCCCCTCCGATGCCTACCGCAGCATTCTCCGCGCCGAACGGTTTCAAATCACCGCCGATCTGGGGGCGTATAACGGTGACAGCATCCGCTCTCTGCAGGATTACGCCCCGGATCTCCGCGCCGTGGTCGCCCTGGAGCCCGACAAAAGGAACTTCCGCAAGCTCACGGAATATGCCAACAGTCTGGTGGATACCAACGCCCCCTGCCGGGTATATCCCGTCCAAGCCGGAGCCTGGAGCCATACCGCCACCCTGACCTTCCATGGAAGCGGCAACCGGAATGCCGGCTTGACCGATCCTCTCACCGAGGCCTCCGGTCACATCCTCCCCTCCACCGCGGACAACCCCTATTTCGGGAAAACCGCCGAGGTTTCCGTGATCGATCTCGACTCGGTTCTGACCGCCACCGTTGGCGGAGATGCCCGATTGGACTACGTCAAATACGACGTGGAGGGCGCCGAAGCCGAAGCACTTTTGGGCTCTCGTGAGATCATCCGTCGGGATGCGCCCGCCCTGCTGGTCTCCGCCTACCACCGAAGCGCCGATCTGTTTTCACTCCCTCTGCTGGTGCATGAGTTAAATCCCTCCTACAAGCTGTACCTCCGCCGTATGGCAGGTGTCCCCGCATGGGATATCAACCTGTACGCAGTTGTTTGACATACGAGAACCTCGACGCATTGAAGGCGTAAAGCCGTATATCCGGAGATACCCATATACAAAGACGGTGACTCCCGCATTTGACGGGAATCACCGTTTTTCTGTTTTCATTTCTGCTCCACCAGCATACTTACGCCGTCGGTGGAAAAGCGGATATCCCCGTTACAAGTCAGGTAGGCTGCCGCCCCCACACTGCGCACCGCAGTCATAAGCTTGTCCTTGGCATGAGAAGCCTCCCCCACGTGGATCATGCAGTAGCGAAGTCCCACGCTTTGACGGAGAAGATCGCTCAAGGCCTTGTCATACCCGCCGTGGTGCGGAATCTTGATCACGTCGTAAACGGCATCCTTTCCTGCAACCTCCATGAACTCCAGAATCCGATCCTGCTCGGCATCGCCCATCAGCAAAAGAGACCGCTCCCCGAAGTTGATCGACGTGATCAAGGAGTAGTTGTTCTCCTCCAGGGAATGGCTGTCGTCCGAGCCCAGAGTCTCCTCCGGCGCATACAGACGCGTCGGATTGATCCACATACTTCCATAGGGCAATTCGATACGCACCTCATCCGTCACACGGTGCAGAATCGTCCTCGACACCGTCTCCAGAGTATTCATCATGCGGCGATACAGAACGGATTCCCGCACGTACGCAGGCATGTAAACCTGCTCGACGGTGTACGCCTGCAGAATTTGCGACACAGTGCCGATATGATCGTTATCAAAATGCGTCAGAATCAGATAATTGATCTCTGAGATTCCCAGCTCGTTCAGCCGGCGGCTGATGGCGGGATAATCATCGGATTCTCCCGTGTCCACCAAAATCACCGTATCGTCGGCCCGCAGAAGGATGGCATCCGAATCCCCCGTGTTCAGAAAGTCTGCGTACAGAACGTGGGGAGCATTTTCAAAGGGATTCCCCGAGGGGATCTCCCAAACCGGCCCCGCCGTTGTCACCTCATCCGTGTTTCCCGAGGAAGGGATATAGACCTGTTCCGAGCAAGCCGCAAGACACCCCAGACCGATCCACATCATCACAGCCCAGACCATCACCGCGATCCGTCCTCGATTCCTTTTCATATCAGCCCCCCTTTCATACGTATCCGTGACCAGTATACCATGAAATTGTGGCGTACATACGCACAAATCGTGAACATTTGATGCATCCGTCGAAATCCAAATGCACTGCCGCCCATGCCTACCGCTCCTTCGCGAGCAATCGCAGAGCCTCTCGGATCTCATCGCCGTCATAGCCAAGGCGCATCAGAGCGGCAATCATCTTTTTTTGCTCGCCTCGATTCGGTGGAGCAGAGCCGTACTTCTTGCGGATCACGGCGGCACACCGATCGGCAAAATCCACGTTCAGCCCCTCGGTCGCCTCCGCTATTTCCTCGCGGCCATAGCCTTGCGCCCGCAGATCCTCACGGATGCGGCGAAGTCCCCACCCCTTGCGGAGACCGCACTCTGCCCGCCGCCGTGCCGCGTCCGATTCGCGAATATATCCCCTTTCGGAGAGATACGCAGCCGCCGCCACAGCCGTTGCCCGATCGACTCCCTTGGCGGTCAATTTATACGCCAAGCGCTTGGAGGATTGATCCCCGTACTGCAAAAGCGACATGCCGTGCCGTACCGCCTCGCATAGCTCCGCCGCTTCCCGAAGGGACTCGGCTGCTTCGAACGTGATACGGCCCGGCCGCAGCTCCATGGAGGCATACTGCTCCACAAGAAGTCGTAGCTTGACCCGTTCACAGCCTCGATCCTCCGATGCCGCAGGCATCGAAAGCATCACCAGCACCGTTTCGCCCTCCCCCTCCGGCGTGACCGAAAGGATCGCATAGCCCTCCGATATGCCGTTTTCCAAAGGAGCTTCCCTCTCGGCCGCGGCCCTTGATGCAGAGTAGGATACGGCCCGTCCTTCCACAGATATCGCAAGCTTTTCAGTGGCAACGGGTACGGAAGCGCGTACCTCCTGCTCCCCGTCCCACAGCTCCGCCAGCCGTCTTGCGCGACGAGGGCGAGGCTCAGCCTCGCCCTCCGTGACTTCACGCAAATTCGCAGAATCCTCTCTGTCAAATCTCATTCGTCCTCTTCCTCGCCCAGGGTGCGGATGTCGAAGCCTTCGTCCTCATCCTCCCCCTCGTCCTCGTCCAGCTCAAATTCCTTAGCCGCCAGCAGATCCGTCTCGGCAGAGGCGATGCGCACCTTCTCCTCCAGCTCGGCCATGAAGGAGGGATCTCCCTCCACCAGCCTGCGGACGGTGTCCTTTCCCTGCCCCAACCGCTCGCCGTTGTAGGAGAACCAGGAGCCACTCTTCTTGATGATGTCCAGCTCAATGGCAAAATCCAGGATCTCGCTGGAACGGGAAATTCCCTGTCCGTAGATGATATCGAACTCCGCCACCTTGAAGGGAGGAGCCACCTTGTTCTTAACGATCTTGCATCGAACGTGGTTACCGTAGATCTCGTTGCCCTGCTTGAGCTGCTCGGTACGGCGCACGTCGATACGGACAGAGGCGTAGAACTTCAGCGCACGGCCGCCGGGGGTGGTCTCGGGGTTACCGTACATCACGCCCACCTTCTCGCGGAGCTGGTTGATGAAAATGACCACGGCCTGACTCTTGGAGATTACGGCCGAAAGCTTACGCATGGCCTGGGACATGAGGCGGGCCTGCATACCCACGGTAGCGGCACCCATGTCGCCCTCGATCTCCTGACGGGGCACCAGGGCGGCCACCGAGTCCACCACCACCACGTCCACAGCACCCGAGCGCACCAGGGATTCGCAAATGGAAAGAGCATCCTCGCCGCAATCGGGCTGGGAGACCAGCAGGTTGTCGATATCCACACCCAAAGCCTTGGCGTACACAGGATCCAGCGCATGCTCGGCGTCGATGAAAGCGGCTTCGCCGCCGGCCTTCTGCACCTCGGCGGCAATGTGGAGAGCCACAGTGGTCTTACCCGAGGACTCAGGCCCGAAGATCTCAATGATACGGCCGCGGGGAACACCGCCGATGCCCAGGGCCATGTCCAGGGACAGGGAGCCCGTATGAATTGCCTGTACCGCCATGTGGGGGTTAGCACCCAGCTTCATAATGGCGCCCTCGCCAAAGTCCTTCTCGATCTGCTTCATAGCCGTTTTCAGCGCCTTGCGCTTCTCCTCGCGGTCTGCATCAAACGTCACCATGGGGGTAATGGGTTTCTTGGATTTGGTTGCCATAATCAGTTCCTCCGTTGCGGCCGTTCCATATTTGGAAGCCGATTTCTTTCAGTGGCTCTATTATACACCATCCGAACGGATTTGTCAATAGGTTTTCAAATATTATTTTCCGTTTTCGGAAATTTTATTTTCATTTTTTACAAAGCGCAAATATCCAAATTCCGTTTTTGGGTCTCTTTTTTAGCATACTCACGCAAAAAAGAGCGCAAACCATCGTCTGCGCTCCCATACTATGTTATGCTTTACTTGCTTCGATAATGCAAAATCTTTGTGTATCTCCGGCGGCTGGGATCAGGTCATACGGATTTTCTGCCCAAATAGCCTCAGCCACCACAGTAGAACGTATATCCGTAAAACCGGCAGATCGCAAGTCATCCATCAAAAATTCTTCAACCACGCCGCGCTCGACTCCAACGCTCTTAGCCAGTTCAAAACTACGGCTCTCTTTTTCAATATAGTTGCCCTTTATAAGAATTTTTCCACCTGGTTTCAGAACACGATATATCTCGGAAGCCACCTTCTCCGCATCAGGAATATTACCGAATCCCGCAAAGGACGTCACATAATCAAAGGAATTATCCTTGAAGGACAAATATCTTCCGTCGGTAACTATATAGCTGACATCATTTCGAGAACCATTTCTTCGATACCTTGTACAGATCATTTCCAACTCGTTAATGTCCGTGCATACAATGTCCGTAATTTGCGGATTATGGGAATCCAAGAGCATTTGAAGCATGGTACCGCCGCCTGTTGCCAAGTCGCATACGACACCGGACAGGGATGCAACTACCTGCCTCATGTATTCATCCTGCTTTTCAAACGCCAATTTGGTTTCCTCATTAAACAGAGAGTAGTAATGATCCGATGCCTCTTTCTCTCGCTCATCAAATCCTTGCAGATTCTCAGATTCGGCAGAGAAACTCCGGGACAAATAGCTTTCACCCAATATGGAATTCAGATCATCTTGCATATCCCCTCTATACAGATATTCCTGTTCGGAAGACAGTTCAAGAGAAATGAGATTATATACGCCATGCTGATGGGAATACTGCGTCCCACATGTATCACACAGCAAGGTGGGCGTCACACTGCATCCGCACTTGGGACACGTGAAAATTTCGCTGATATGTTCCATTACGATCTCCCTTATTATGTGGATTTTTCGAGTACATGATGTCATAAACGCATCCACGCTCTCTTTGTATGATTACTGAATAAAATCCTCCATCTCAGAGAGTCTCGCCCCGCCTGTCGTTGCCACGACGTTGTTGAGGAAGATCACGTCATCCACACCCTTGTCGTTGACCAGCTCGGTCAGCGTGCCGTTGTAGTAACGGTAATCCACCACGAACACGTGCTCGTAGCTGTCCACCAGGAAGGGCGCAAAGGCGTTGCCAAAGGACTCCTTGACCAAAAGCACGGTGGTTCCCTTCCGATCCGCGCTGATATTCTCATTGTGGATCTCGATCAGGGGATGGTCGCCCATGAGGAAGCAGTTGTACTTGGAGGCCGCTGCCTGGTAGAATCTGTCGGTGTCACGGCGCACCACACCGCCCTGGTAGCGGGTACGGTCACCGCCATTGGCATCGTAGATATACTCGTCGTTGGTGCCCTTGGGGATGTAAGCCTCCACCACGTCGGGGTTCTTCCCCATGGCCGACGGTTGCCCCGTCTTACTGTACAGAGTGCCCAGGAAGCCACCGAAGGATAGCTTTTCGTAAGAGGACAGAGGCGTGGGGGTGATGCCCGCCTGCTTACAGAAGGCCTCGCAGGCGTAGTAAGCCCCCGTAGCCGTCCAGTGGTGGTCGGTGCGGAAGTAGATGTACTCGTCACGGTGAGCCATGAGCGCCGCGTAAACGTCCACGGTATGCACATCGTCATTCATACCCGAATACATGTAGGGGATCACCTTCCCCGCATCGGGAAGGCTCATGGAATCCTGCACCCCGGCGCCCAACGCGTAGGTGTAGTGGAGAGGAATGATGAGATCGTAGACCTTGGCCTTTCCTGCCGTCAGCCTCGCGGCCTCGTTCATGAGGGCGGCGTAGGTTTGAGCGCCTGATTGCGAGAAGGAATACAGCTCGTAAGCCGTATCCCCCGACAGGTAGTAGCCCCCCACCTGCTCGCCGCTCTCCCCGCCATTCGTCGGACGGTCAATCGGCGTGTTAGGATCCATAGGGCCGTCGGGAACCAAGTCACCTATGCTCCCCTGCTGGAATTGCTCGCCCCGAATACCGAAAAGGGATTCAATACCGTGGTAGACCTTGATGAAGCCCTCCCTTCCCGGGAAGGTGTCGGCATACCACAGGGAGATCTGATCCGTAAACTCTCCCGAAAGGAAGGATTCCATGGTAAAGGTGGGGAATTTCGTCAGCTCCCGTTTCTCGGTCTCGGATTTTTCCGGGCGGAGAAACCAGCAAAGCCCCACCAAAAAGCCCGCACACAGGATCAGAACCGTGAGGACCAGACCCAGAGTCTTGGCGCCATCGGACACGGCGTCGCGGGAGAAATGTGTGTGTGTATCTTTCATAGGTTATTTACCTCTTGAGGTTGTATTGAATTTCAAATTGCAGTTTATCGAGGGGGCGTTGCCCCCTCGACCCCCACCAAAGGGACTTTTGAAAAAGTCCCTTTGGAATCTTCAAAACTTTCAAAAAGGATTATTTGACAATGCTTTTTGAAAGTTCTTGGGATTCTTAAACCCTTCTTTCAAGAAGGGTTTAAGCGGGTGCAGGGCAGAGCCCTGTAAACCCAAATTTATTAAAATCTGAAATACAGGAACGGATTATAGCTGTCTCCCACCAGCGCCAGCGCCGACAGGATCAAAAGCACGACAGGCAGGATCACAGCGGCCGCATTGCATACCGCCCGAGCTGCAACGCCGAGTTTCCCTTCTCTTCGGGCGGCGGCGGTCAGCTTTCCTGCCGCGAAAGGCGCGATGGGCGAGCAAGCGATCACCGCGACTATCAGGAAGAACAGGTAGTTGAGCAGGGTGAAGTGGGCATTGTCTCGGTTCAGCCCGTTGCCCAAACCAACCAGAGATTTCAGCGCGTGGCCCAAAAGCCCCATATCGTCAAAGCGGAACAGGACCCAGCCGAACCATACCACCGCCAAGGTATACAACCGACGGATATGGCGGCCAACACCCTTTCCGTGCTTGGACAAGCGAAGCAGGAACTTCTCCAGAATGAGGAAAAGAGCAAAGTAAAGTCCCCACAGAACGAAATTCCAGGAAGCCCCATGCCAAAATCCGGTCAGCATCCAAACCACCAGCAGATTGAAAATATGCCGTCCCACCGAGCAGCGGTTACCGCCCAGAGGTATGTACACGTAATCCCGGAAAAAGGAGGATAGAGAAATGTGCCATCTGCGCCAGAAATCCGTCACCGAATCCGCCGCATAGGGATAGTTGAAATTCTCCTTGAAGTGGAAGCCCAGCATCCATCCCATACCAATGGCCATATCCGAATAAGCCGAGAAATCCAAGTAGATCTGCAGCATGTAGGCCGTCATGCCCAGGAACACGCCCAAAGAGGACACCGAACCGGCAGACAGCTTGTCCGCCACCAGCAGGGAATCCGCAATCACCGCGCAGGTATTGGCCAGCACCGCCTTCTTGGCCAGGCCAACCGTAAAACGAAGCATTCCCTTCCAGGTCTCGTCCAGGGAAACCACCCGGCTGTTCAATTCCTTGGCCACGTCCACGTATCGAACGATAGGACCCGCAATGCATTGATGGAACAACGCCGCGTACAGAAGCAAGCGACCGTAGCTCCGCTGGGGCGGGGTTTCATTCCGATACACGTCGATGACGTAGGAGATCAGCTGAAAGGTGTAGAAGGAGATACCGATGGGCAGAGCCACGGAGGGAAGGGGGTTTTCGATTCCGAAAATTCCCGTCACAGTCTCCGCAAAAAAGCCCGTGTATTTATAGAGCACCAGCAAGCCCAGGCAGATTGCCACCGTAACCGTCAGCGCAAGCTTCTTAAGACGCGGATTGCCATCGCCCTCTCCGGGGAGAGGATTCTGCGCCCAAATAATGTGCGCACCCAAAAAACAAACCAGAGTCTCCAAGCAAAGAAGAAGCACCAAGGGCGGCCCGCCCCATGCATAAAAAATCAGCGAGAAGCCCAAAAGTAAGCCGTTCCGCGCCTTCACCGTAGGCATGAACACATACGCTCCGTAGCACAGAACCAAAAAGAAAAATATAAAAAACAGGTTTGAAAAAACCATATACGCCATACTCCTTGATATAAAAATATACCATATTTCATTATAGCATACTTTCTCAGAAAAAGCAAGAAAATCTTCCGCAAGTTTTTCCGGTAAATTGCAATTTATTTATCCTGCATCTTGACAAGCGGACGTAAAACGTGTATAATGAGGGTAAAATCTAAAGAAGAGTAAAAGTGCGGGCGTCAAGTGCCGACGGGACGGGGAGTTGCCGGTCGGACGAAAGGGCTTTCGGGGAACCGAGAGTAGCCTGCGGTTCGCGCTTTGCATCCCGCTTCGTTTGGCACAGGGTCGCCGCCTCCGTTGCTTGGAGTGTTGCCTCCTTCCCCGCCCGATGTCGCAGGGAAAGGAGGCTTTTTATGTCAAGAAACACGGATTCCACCCCACCCCACCGCCGTGCATCCGCCGGCTCCATCCTCGTCAAGCGCCTGGTGCTGGGCGCCATGCTGGCCGCCTTGAGTGTCGTGATCGGCATGCTCTGCAAGAATTTTCTGAATTTTGCAGGCGGTCTGCTCCGCGTCACCTTTGAAAACCTGCCCATCATCCTGGCCGGTATATTCTTGGGTCCCCTGTCGGGCGGCATGGTGGGAATCATATCGGACCTGACCAGCTATATGCTTTCGGGACAGATCTATCCCCCCAACCTCATCGTCACCCTGGGCGCCTGCGCCGTAGGCGTGGTATCGGGACTCATGGCCAAGCTCGTGGTCCGTGATCGCGGACTAAAGCAGATCATCCTCTCGGCAGGCGCGGCCCATCTCATCGGCTCCATGATCATCAAGCCCATTGGCCTTTTCCAGTTTTACCAGTGGGCGGTGCTGATCCGCATCCCCCTCTACCTGGTCATCGCACCCCTGGAGATCTTTCTGCTCTGCGTGCTGTGGAAGCAGAAATCCTTCCGACGCCTGTTTGAGAAATTGTAAGGAGGTTCCGCTATGAACTACCAAGAAGCCCTCGATTATATTCACTCTGTCTGCTGGAAGGGGAGCCGCCCCGGCCTGGAGCGTACCGTTGAACTGACCGACCGCCTGGGCCGCCCCCAGGACCATCTGAAATTCATCCACGTGGCCGGCACCAACGGCAAGGGCTCCACCTCCGCCATGCTGGCCTCTATCCTGCAAAAGGCAGGCTACCGCGTGGGTCTGTACACCTCCCCCTTCATCCTCCGCTTCAACGAGCGCATGAAGATCGACGGGCAGGACATTCCCGACGAGGAGCTGGCCGAGGTCACCGCGCGAGTCAGGCCCCATGCGGACGCTATGGCCGACACACCCACCGAGTTTGAGCTGATCACCGCCATCGCCCTCTGCTACTTCGCTAAGCACCACTGCGATTACGTGGTTTTCGAGGTCGGCATGGGCGGGAGGCTGGATTCCACCAACATCATTGACGCCGAGACGGTGGTTGCCTCGGTCATCACAGGCATTGCCATGGATCACACCGCATTCCTGGGCGATACCCCCGAGAAGATCGCCGCCGAGAAGGCGGGCATCATCAAGGCGGGTGTTCCCGTGGTCTACGGCGGCTATCACCCGGCCGTAGGCGAGGCCGCCCCCTCCCCCGAGGCCATCTCCTGCGGCGAGGTCATCCGCCAAAAGGCCAACGAGATGGATGCCCCCTACCTGGTAACCGATCACACCAAGCTTTCCAACGTGTCCGCCGATCTGTTCGGCTGCGCTTTCGATTTTGAAGATTACAAGGGTCTCCATATTCCGCTGGCAGGACTCTACCAGCCCCACAACGCCGCCAACGTGCTGACCGTAGTGGAGGTTATCCGCTCCCGTGGGTTGGTGATTCCCGAGGAAGCGGTCCGCGCAGGCCTTGCCGACGTGTACTGGCCCGGGCGATTTGAGATTCTCTCCCGCTCCCCCCTCATCATTGCCGACGGCGGCCACAATCCCGAGGGCATCGACGCCGCCATCGCCAGCGTGAAAGCTTACTTCGGCAAGGAAAAGATCCTTCTTCTGACCGGCGTTATGGCCGACAAGGACTATACCCACATGGTTGCCCGTATGGGTGAGGTCACCGCCCGAGCCTTCTGTGTTCGCCCCGCCAACGATCGCGCTCTGGATGCGGCCAAGTACGCCGAAGCCTTCCGCGCCATCGATATACCCGCCGAGGGCTACGCCACGGTAGCCGAGGGCGTGGGCGCCGCCTCCGCTACGGCCGCCGCCGAGGGGAAAGCCCTGCTTTGCCTGGGCTCTCTCTATATGTACGGTGAGGTCCGCGAAGCGGTTTTGGGAGAGTGAGACCATGTTGCCAAACCAAGCCTCCACTCTGCGTCTCCGCTCCGCAACCCCGAAGGATGCGAAAGCCCTGGTAGACATCTACGCCCCCTACGTGCAGAAAACCGCCATTACCTACGAGTACGAGATTCCCTCCCACGACGAGTTCCGCCGCCGCATCGAGACCTATTCCGCTAAGCTTCCCTACCTGGTGGCCGAAATGGAGGGTGTCCCCGTGGGCTACGCCTACGCCGCCCCCCTGGGTAGCCGCCCCGCCTTCGACTGGTCGGTGGAGACCGCCATCTATGTCCGCGAGGACTGCAAGGGTCTGGGCATCGGCCGCGCTCTCTATGCCGAGCTGGAATCCCGCCTGGCGGCCCAGGGAATCCGCACCATGACCGCCGCCGTGGCCACCGTCTCCCACGATGATCCCTACCTCACCAACGCCAGCCTCCACTTCCACCTCCGCCTGGGCTTTACCCCCGTGGGCACCTTCCACAATTGCGGCTGCAAGTTCGGCCGTTGGTACGATCTGACCTGGCTGGAAAAGCCCATCGGAGCCTATATTCCCGATCCCCCAAGAGTCACTCCGCCCATCGTTACCTCGTCCGCTCCATAAAACCGCCTCGCCCGCCGATGCTTCGGCCGTGCGAGGCAAAAAAATTTCTCATTTTCAAAAAATCCCCCTGGGTAATGTATTGCTTGTAACGCCGCGTTATGATGTATAATAGACGTCAGAAGGAGGTGAAGGCTATGTCACAAGCGAACGAAGGTTCCAATTTTTACACGACGGGAGAAATCGCCAAGCTCTGCGGCGTCTCCGTACGAACGGTGCAGTATTATGACAATCGTGGCATTCTGGTACCCACAGAGCTTTCCGAGGGTGGTCGAAGACTCTATACCGAGGATGACGTGAAGCGAATGCATATCATTTGCTTTCTCCGTGATGCGGGCTTTCCCATCAACAGCATCAGCGCACTGTTTGCCGACGAGCATCCCGAAAAGATCATTTCCATCCTGCTGGACCAGCAGGAGCAGACTCTGCGTGAGGAGCTGAAGGAGCAGCAGAAGAAGCTTGCGATCGTGGAAACCATAAAGCGTGAGATGAAGGAAATCCAACGCTTCTCCGTCGAATCCATTGGTGATATAGCGCACATTATGAAGCAAAAGAATCAACTTGCGCGCATGCGGATCCTCATGACGGTCTCGGGTATCCCCGTCTCCGCGCTCCAGCTGGTCGCCATCATTTTGGGCATTACCCACGGTATGTGGTGGCTTCTCATCCCCTGGGTCTGCGTGGCCGTTCCGTGGGGGATCATCATGTCGGTTTACTACTTTAAGCACGTCGCCTACATCTGCCCCGAGTGCCACGATGTATTCCAGCCTCGCCTCAAGGAAGCCTTTTGGGCCTATCACACGCCGAGAATGCGCCGCCTGACCTGTCCCTCGTGCGGTCGAAAGGGCCTGTGCATCGAGGTCTACCACGAAGTCAATTCAGAAAACAAGGAGAAACGACTATGAACGGAATCATGGAAGCCCTTCCCTTTCTCATCCCGCTTTTGATCCTTCAGCTCTCGCTGATGGGCTTTTCAGTATACCACGTCCTGACCCATAAGAAATACAAATGCGGAAACCGCATCCTGTGGTTGATCCTCTGCCTGTGTCTGAACGTTATCGGTCCCGTCCTGTACTTCCTCTTGGGCAAGGAGGATGCGTAATGGATATGCTGACCGTCTGCGGTCTCCGCAAGCGCTTCGGCGATAAGGAGGTCCTGCGCGGCTTGGATATGCGTGTCCCCGAGCATAGCGTATTCGGCTTCATCGGGAAAAACGGTGCAGGAAAGACCACCACCATGAAGGCCGTCTTGGGGCTTTTACAAGCCGATGCAGGTGAGATCACCGTAAACGGCGAGCCCGTTGTCTACGGCCATACCCCCACCAACCGCTTCGTGGGCTACCTGCCCGACGTCCCTGAATTCTATCCCTTCATGACCGCCCCCGAATACCTCCGCTTCTGCGGCGAGATCACCGAAATGCCCCGCAGTGAGATTCAAGCTCGGGTCAAGGAGCTTTTGGAGCTGGTGGGGCTCTCGGAGGAAACCCATCGCATCAAGGGCTTCTCCCGCGGCATGAAGCAACGCCTCGGCATTGCCCAAGCCCTCTTGAACCGTCCCAAGCTTCTGATCTGTGACGAGCCAACCTCCGCCCTCGATCCCGTGGGGCGCAAGGAAATACTGGATATCCTGCTTGCCGCCCGCAAGCAGACCACAGTGCTGTTCTCCACCCATATCCTATCGGACGTGGAGCGCATCTGTACCGACGTGGCCTTTCTGCGCGACGGTGTCATGTGTATCCAAGGAAAGCTCTCGGAGATCAAGACCCGATATCGCCGCGAGGAATATCTCTTCGAAACCGAAACGAGTGCGAGTGCCGACGCCCTTCTGACCGCCTTTCCGCAAATGCAGAGCGATGGCGATCGGCGGCTGATCCTCTGCGCACAAGAGCATACCCTGTTCGACGTGCTGAGGTTCGTGGCCGAACAGCACATCCCCCTGCTCAGAATGGAACGAGCCGAGCCAACTCTGGAATCTCTGTTTATCGAGGAGGCGAAATCATGAGATCCTTGCTTGCCCTTACCAAAAAAGAATTGACCGAGCAGCTCCGCACGGGAAAGCTGGCCATACTGGGTGCCGTATTCGTGCTGTTCGGCATCATGAACCCCGCCATAGCCAAGCTCACTCCCCTTCTGATGGAAATACTCTCGGACACCCTGTCCGGAAGCGGTATCATCGTCACCGAGGTAACGGTCACAGCCCTGGATTCCTGGATGCAGTTCTTCAAGAACATCCCCATGGGGCTGATTCTGTTCGTCCTCCTGGAGGGTGGGATCTTCACCAAGGAATACCAATCGGGAACCCTCACCCTCTCTCTTTCCAAGGGTCTGGAGCGCTACAAGGTGGTGGTCGCTAAGTCCGCCACTCTCGTCCTCCTATGGAGTCTGGGCTATTGGCTATGCTTTGGCATCACCTACACCTATAACGCCTACTTTTGGGATAACACCATTGCAAAGAATCTGATCTTTTCGATTCTCTCCTGGTGGATCTTCGGTCTGTGGGTCATTTCCCTGTCGGTTCTGTTCTCGGTGCTGTCCAAGCAAAGCTCAGGTGTTCTGCTGGGAACAGGAGGCATTGTCTTCGGCACCTACCTGCCGGGAATTCTTCCTAAGATCAACGAATATCTGCCCACCCGCTTGACCGACGGCAATTCCCTCATCTACGGCTTGGCGGATACGGAATCCTACGTAAGTGCATGGATCATCACCATCGCCACAGGCCTCTCCTGCCTCGCCGTAAGCATCCCTCTTTTCAACAAGAAATCCCTGTAGCTCCGCTCCCTCAGACCGGCTCCCATAAGGAAGCTGCTCCCCTCTCTACATCGTAGGAGAGAGGTTCCCCCTCCCGTGGACACGTCAACCAGCTTCGGCAGAGATATTGCTTCTCTGCCGATTTTCGTTACAGAGAGAAAAAAGCCCCGGCAGATCCTCCAAAATCTGTCGGGGTGAATGATTTGTTTACCGCCCTCAAAAGCTCTCTCTACGGATCTCAAAGGCCAGATCGCATCGATTTCGGACATCCGTATGGGAAAAATACTCCCTCTCCAGGGGAATCCATTCCCGGAAGAAACGCTCGGCAAAGGCAGGACTGTTCCGCGCCAGGATACGCTCCCGCTGATAGACGGGATCGATATCCAGAAACACCGAAAAATCGTAATAACCGGCCAGCTCGGGGTGCATGGAGTATGCCCCCTCCACCACGACCAGCTTCTTAGGTAAAGTCTCCACGGGAGACTCCAGCTCCCCTCGGGAGCAATCGAATCGCCTGTATCGGATGGGTTCTCCGCGTCGGAGAGGCTCCAGCACCTCGGATAGGAGCCGTTCCCTGTCCAGGTTTCCTCCAATCTCAGACAAGCGTTCCCTTGTCCGTTGCTCGGGGCGCAGGAAGAAATCGTCCGCATGGAACACGGTACAGCCGTATACCGTTTCCAAAATCCCGGAAAGGGTGGTTTTTCCGCTGGCACTTCCCCCTTCAAGGGCCACCACGGCCAAGCCATTCCGCATAAGATCATCGATCCTCGTAAAGAGTGACAAAAAGGCCGCGTATCGATTGGCGATCACGCGATATGCCGGACGGTATGCCTCGCGAAAAGCCCGGGAATGATGCACGGCGGGACACCCATTCTCCCGCCAAACGGCCAATGCCTCCTCAAATGCATCCGCCGAAAAGGGGAATTCACCCGCCTTCGCAAGCTCCCGCACGACTTGCAGCTTTTCCTCCAACGCCTCTCGTCCATTTGGCTCGGACACGGCAGAGAGGCAGAACAACCGTCCCAGGGTCTCCGCCGTCAGCCCCTCGTCCAGGCATGACAAATGCACGCGGGTATACCCGCCGTCCAAGCGTTCCGTTCGAGGCAAGCAATCAGCCGCCCCCTCCTCCGTTACGGCGTCGTATTCACGGCGAATATACTCGATCGCCTTCGCCTCGGATGCCACCATATGCTCACAGCCAAGGGCGCTTTGAAACAGGTATTTGAAAACGTCCGTTGGCTGAAGTCCCGGATAGCACTGACTATGCCGTACCAGGCGCTCCCTTGTATTTCTGCTATATTCCATATATCTCTCCGATTTCTGTTTCACCGTGTCATCACCCGGCCCGATCCATCCGCAATATTTTCCTGCAATGGATTGCAAGACTTTCCCAAATACAGACGGCGACCCACCGCAAAGCAGGACGCCGCCATTGATGTAAGGGCTTCTCTTAACATTCATCCCACGATGAATATTCAGAAATTCCCGTAAGATGTTTTGTAAGGATCTCAGTGCCGCATCCCCGCAACCTGCTCCAACCGAAGCATCTGCTCCTTGGTAGGCTCGGGAATCCGTCCAAAGGGGAACTCCATCCCCAAGCTATCATACTTTACCTGGCAGATCTTGCGGAAAGGCAAAAGCTCTACCTTGTCTACGTTTTTATGTGCTTCAGCGATGCGTCGCAGCTCGGTTACCTGCTCCTCGGTGTCGTTGACCGTAGGGATGATCACCTGCCGGAGGGTGGTGGGAATCCCCTCTGCCTCCAGATGATCCAGGAACGCCATGGGGGCGGCTATCCCGCAGCCCACGTATGCACGGTAGTCGAACTCGGTTGTGTATTTCATATCCAGCAAAACCCGGTCGGTATGGGCCAGCAGGGTCTTGACCGCGGGGGTGAGAATGCACCCGGAGGTGTCCAGACAGGTATGCACGCCCTCACGGTGGCATAGCTTGAACAGCGAGGTGACAAACTCTGCCTGCAACAGCGGCTCACCGCCCGACACCGTCACACCGCCGTCCTCCCCGAAATATTCCCGGAAACGGAGGATGCGGGTCACCAGAGCCTCGGGGGTATAAAGCTTCCCTCCCTCCATATCCCATGTGTCGGGATTGTGGCAGCACTTGCACCGCAGAGGGCACCCCTGGGCGAAGATCACGAACCGCACCCCGGGGCCGTCCAGCGTGCCCATACTCTGAATGGAGTGGACGCGCCCCACGATGGATTCATGGGGCAAATTCTGCATCGTGGACTCGACCATCATACGGTCTCGTGGAAGGTACGGCTGATGACCTCACGCTGCTGCTCGCGGGAAAGCTTATTGAAGTTCACCGCATAGCCCGACACGCGGATGGTCAGGTTGGGGTAGTCCTCCGGATTCTCGTAGGCCTTCATCAGAGTCTCGCGGTTCAGCACGTTGACGTTAATGTGGTGGGCACCCTTGGAAAAGTAACCGTCCAGGATGTGAACCAGGTTGTCGATGCGCTCGCCGTCGGTTCTGCCCAGCGCCTCGGGGGTGATGGAGAAGGTGTTGGAGATACCGTCGCGGCAGTCATCGTAGCTGATCTTGGCCACCGAGTTGAGGGAGGCCAGGGCGCCGTTCTCCTCGCGGTTGTGCATGGGGTTGGCACCGGGTGCGAAGGGCGCGGAGGCGCCGCGACCGTCGGGGGTTGCACCGGTGTTCTTGCCGTACATCACGTTGGAGGTGATGGTCAGCACCGACAGGGTATGGATCGCCTTACGGTAGGTGGGCGTCTTGCGAAGCTCGGTAATCATACGGTGGGTCATATCCTTAGCAATGAGATCCACACGGTCGTCGTCGTTACCGAACTTGGGGAAATCGCCCGTAGTGTTGAAATCCACGATGTAGCCGTTGGAGTCCTTAATGGGGGCAACGTTTGCGTACTTAATAGCACTGAGGGAGTCGGCCACTACGGACAAGCCTGCGACACCGAAGGCCATGAAACGGTCTACGTAGGTATCGTGGAGGGCCATCTGGGTCTTCTCGTAGGCGTACTTATCGTGCATGTAATGGATGATATTCATGGTGTTGACGTAAAGGTGGCACAGCCAACCCATGTAGGTCTCCATACGGGACATGACCTCGTCATAGTCCAGCTTGTCCCCCTCCATAACCGGCATCTGGGGGCCGATGTGCATAGCTCCGGAGGTATCGTAACCGCCGTTGATGGCCAGGAGCAGGAGCTTGGCCAGGTTACATCTTGCGCCGAAGAACTGCATCTGCTTGCCCACCTTCATAGCAGAGACACAGCAGGCAATGGCGTAATCGTCGCCGTAGATGGGGCGCATGAGGTCGTCGCTCTCGTACTGGATGGAGTCGGTATCCGCCGAAACCTTGGCGCAGTACTTCTTGAAGTTCTCGGGGAGCTTGGCGGACCACAGCACGGTCAGATTAGGCTCGGGGGAGGAGCCCAGGGTGTAAAGGGTGTGGAGCATACGGAAGCTATTCTTGGTGACGAGAGTTCTGCCGTCCTCGCCCATGCCGCCCACGGCCTCGGTGATCCACATGGGGTCGCCACCGAACAGCTCGTTGTACTCGGGGGTACGGAGGTGGCGGGCGATGCGCAGCTTCATGACGAAATCGTCCATCAGCTCCTGGGCACCCTCCTCAGTGAGGGTACCGTTGGCCATGTCACGCTCCATGTAGATATCGAAGAAGGTGCTGACACGGCCCAGGGACATAGCCGCACCGTTCTGCTCCTTGATGGCAGCGAGATAGGCGAAATAGGTCCACTGGATGGCCTCGCGGGTATCCTTAGCGGGCTGGCTGATATCAAAGCCGTACATCCGAGCCATTTCCTTCATATAGCCCAGGAAGGCGATCTGCTGATACAGCTCCTCGTCCAGACGAATCTCGTCGGTATTGAAGGCCTGCTCGGCCAGCTTGCTCTTATCCTTGCGCTTTTCCTCGATAAGGCGATCCACGCCGTAGAGAGCCACGCGGCGGTAGTCGCCGATGATGCGGCCGCGGCCGTAGGCATCGGGCAGACCCGTGATGATGTGGCACTTTCTGGCGGCGCGCATCTCGTCGGTATATGCGCGGAATACGCCGTCATTGTGGGTGGTACGGAAACGGAACTCCTCCTCGACCTTAGGGCTGAGCTTGTAACCGTAGGCCTCGCAGGCCTGCTTCACCATGCGCATACCGCCGAAGGGGTTGACACTGCGCTTGAGGGGGCGATTGGTCTGCATACCCACGATGATCTCGTTCTCTTGATCAATGTAGCCGGGGGAGAAGGTGGTGAGGGAGGACACGGTGGAGGTGTCGATGTCCAAAACGCCGCCGAACTGTCTTTCGATGGCGAAAAGACCCTGGATCTTCTTCATCAAGTTCTGGGTGCGGGGGGTAGCGGCAGCCAGAAATTCCGCATCACCCTCATATGCCTTATAGTTGGATTGGATAAAGTCGCGAACGTTGATCTCGTCCTGCCATGCACCGGGATTGAATCCCGTCCAGTTGGTGTGTTTCATGGTTGATTCCTCCTATGATGATATTTTTCTGAAAAACAAAAAGGACAAACCTGCTTTGAGAAAACAGTTTTGCCCAGACGGTCGGCATAAAGCAGCTCTCAAAACGAGTTGCTTGGACATCTCCGATCACTCGCTTAGCGGAGTGCTTTTCGGAATGCCCGGTTTGCAGTCCCCCGCGGTAGCCCGCGTTTTCCGTCAGTTCTGCAAACGGTATTCAGTTGAGGAGGGAGATCGCTCCCTCCTCATTTATTATCCCATAAAACGTCTCGCTTGTCAAGAGGAAAATTGCAACAATTTCAAAAAAAAACGGGATTTTTTTTGCCAAGTTTGGGAGAAGGATGTAAAAGCTCTGCCGTTTAATTCGACGAGCTCATTCTTGCAGGAAGAAACACCATGCCTGCAAACGGATCTATGTACATAAATGATGTAAGAAATTCCGTTTAAAAAACGCCGAAAAAACAACTTACAAAATATCTACCATTTCGTTATTAAGTGCCTTGTTCATGCTCCTGACAGCGCAGAACTTACCGCACATCGAGCAGGTATCCTCATGCTTGGGCTTACGCTCGTCACGAATGCGCTTTGCCGTTTCGGGATCAAGAGCGCACGCCCACTGCTCCTCCCAATCAAGCTTGCGACGGGCATCTCCCATGCGGTCGTCGATATCTCTGGCGTGAGGGATCTTCTTGGCAATGTCGGCGGCGTGAGCCGCGATCTTGGAAGCGATAATTCCCTGCTTTACGTCATCCACGTTGGGGAGCGCCAGATGCTCCGCAGGTGTTACGTAGCAAAGGAAGGCTGCTCCCGATGCTGCGGCAAATGCTCCACCGATGGCAGCGGTGATGTGGTCATAGCCGGGAGCAATATCGGTAACGATGGGGCCAAGCACGTAGAAGGGTGCGCCCATACAGATGGTCTGCTGCAGCTTCATATTGGCTTCGATCTGATCCATAGGCATATGTCCGGGACCTTCTACCATTACCTGCACGTCACGCGCCCAAGCACGTTTTGTCAGCTCTCCAAGGCGCACAAGCTCCTCGATCTGACACACGTCACTTCCGTCGGCAAGACATCCGGGACGGCAGGCATCTCCGAGAGAAATGGTCACGTCATACTCACGGCAGATCTCAAGGATCTCATCGTAATACTCGTAGAAGGGGTTCTCCTCGCCCGTCATGCACATCCAGGCGAAAACCAAAGAGCCGCCACGGGAAACGATGTTCATCTTTCTCTTGTGCTTCCTGATCTGCTCAATGGTCTTGCGTGTGATTCCGCAATGAAGGGTGACGAAATCTACTCCATCCTCTGCGTGAAGCCTTACCACGTCGATAAAGTCCTTTGCGGTAAGGGTTGCGAGATCGCGCTGATAATGGATGACACTGTCATATACAGGAACCGTACCGATCATAGCGGGACATTCACTCGTCAGCTTTCTGCGGAAGGGCTGTGTATTGCCGTGAGAGGACAAGTCCATAATGGCTTCTGCGCCCATATTGACGGCCGCCATAACCTTTTCCATTTCAATATCATAGTCCTTGCAATCACGGGAGACACCGAGGTTTACGTTGATCTTAGTGCGGAGCATCGAGCCGACACCGTTTGGATCGATGCAGGTATGTAACTTATTGGCACAAATTGCAACCTGTCCTTTGGCTACAAGTTCTCTGATCTCTTCCTCGGTTCTGTATTCCTTGGCGGCGACCGCCTTCATTT
>SVRS01000030.1 GCA_015064695.1 Oscillospiraceae bacterium
GGCGCGGTCAGGCTGGATATGCGCAGAGCCGCCGCCGCTTCGTCCATAAGATCGATGGCCTTGTCGGGAAGGAAGCGATCGGGGATATACCGTACCGACAGCTCCACCGCCGCCTCCAGAGCCTCGTCGGTGATCTTCATTTTGTGATGGGCCTCGTATTTGGGTCGCAGGCCCTGCAGGATGAGCAGAGCCTCCTCGACGGTGGGCTCTCCCACCGTGATGGCCTGGAACCGTCTCTCCAGGGCGGCATCCTTTTCGATGTGCTGTCTGTATTCGTCCACCGTGGTGGCACCGATGATCCGAATTTCCCCGCGGGACAGCGCGGGCTTGAGGATGTTAGCCGCATCCACCGCTCCCTCGGCGGCTCCTGCGCCCACAATGGTGTGAAGCTCGTCGATGAACAGGATGACCGAGGGATGCTTGCGGATCTCGTTCATGATGCTTTTGAGCCTATCCTCAAATTCTCCCCGATATTTGGCACCCGCGATCATCCCGGGGAGATCCAGGGTGATGAGGGAACGGTTCTTCAGGGATTCGGGGACGTTTCCGTCGATCATGCGCTGAGCCAAGCCCTCCACCACGGCCGTTTTGCCTACTCCCGGCTCCCCGATGAGACAGGGATTGTTCTTTTGCCGACGGGACAGGATGCGGATCAAACGGTTGGTTTCGGCATCCCGCCCGATGATGGGATCCAGCTTGCCCTCCCGCGCCCGCCGAGTCAGATCCCGACCGTACTTGGACAGGGTGGGCATGCCGGAGAGCCGCTCCTCCTCCTTGTCCTCCGAGGCCTCCCGTCCCCGACGGGAGCTTGGGGAGTCCCCCCGCCCCCGCTCCTCCCTTGTGTCCGAGGAACGGGAAAAATCCCGCTTGGAGCCCTCGGCTCGTCCGCCGGAGGGCTCGGTTGCCAAAAAGCCAACGACGTCCCGCTTCAATTCGTCGGGAGATACGCCCACGGCCTCCAGCAGACGAACGGCGATGCAGTCAGGCTCGTCCAGAAGCGCCAGAAGCAGATGCTCGGTGCCGACGTAGGTTTGGCCGCAACGGTTGGCCTCGGCGGCGGAATCCAGGATGATCTTCCGTACGCGAGGCGTCATATCCGACGGGGAGATGCAGCTCTCCGCTCCGATTCCCGACAGCTCCACCACGGCGCCGCGAAAGCGGTCGGCATCCACGCCCCTCGCCGTCATGAGCTTAGAGGCGATGGAATCCGACTCGCAGAGAAGTCCGAGCAGGAGATGCTCCGAGCCGATATAGGTATGCCCCAGGGAGGATGCCTCCCGCAGAGATCCGTTCAGCGCGTTCTGCGCCCGCAGTGTGAAACGATTGGTCATATGCTCCTCCTGTGTGGATGATAGTTGATCGTTGATCGTTGATCGTTGATCGTTGATCGTTGATCGTTGATCGTTAATAGCCGGTATCAGAAATTATGCCCCGAACAGGGTATCCTTAACCAGTGCGGCCCGCAGAATATCCCGCTCGTGATCCCGCGTGGGAGATTCCTTGGCCGAGAGGGTCAGGGTCGCCGGCATGGCTTCGACCAGAAGGGAGGTCAGGGCCTCGATCCGTACCTCGGTGAGCCCCAGGGCCGCCCCCAGGCGGAGGTCCGTCAGATACCGCGGTAGCTCCCGTGCCGAGAGGGCGTGGGCGTAGCGCAGGATCCCCTCGCTGCGGCGCACGCGATCGGTGAGTATATCCAGGTCAGCACCGATACAACGGCTCCGAAGCTCGGATTCGGCGGCGGTCAGCCGCTCCACGGCCAATTCCATACGCTCCAGGATCTCCTCCTCGGTTACCCCGAGGCATACCCGATTGGAGAGACGGTAGAGCCCGCGGGGCGGCTCTCCGTCGCCCTGCAGCTCCCGCAGGATCAGACCCCCTTGGCTGAGCTGAAGGGATACGGTCTCCATACGCTTGCTGTCGGTCAGCAGGGGGAGGCAGAGCAGGACGGACACCCGTAGGGCAGTGCCCAAATTGGCGGGGTTTTCAGTCAGATAGCCCAAGCGCTTGTCAAAGGCGAACTCCAGGGAGGCGTCCAGCAACGATTCGATTTTACAGGCACCCTCGTAAGCATCCCGCAGGGCAAAGCCGGCCAGGATGCACTGCAGACGGAGGTGGTCCTCCTCGCAGGCCATGGCCGACAGGTTGCAGGGCTCGTTGAGGAACAGGGCGTGGGGAAGACTTTCCCGAAGGGCGGCGGGGGTAGCGTAGTGCTTTTCCAGCAGAGATTGGGCGGCGGTGCGGGATACGTCGGTAAAATCGATCCTTGTAAATCCGTTTCCCTCCAGCACCGTCCCGATCTCGGCAATAATTTCCCGCGCGCGGGAGGCATCCAAACGGGAAGGAAAGGGATATGCCGCTATGTTGCGGGAGAAGCGCACCTGGGTGCTGATGACGGTGTCCTGTCGGTTTCCCGGAACGTGATACCAAGCCATAATCGTGTCCTCCTTACAGTTGTGCTTCCAGGGCGCGGATCTCGTCTCGGAGTCCCGCCGCGGATTCGTAGTTTTCTCCGGAAACCGCTTCCCGAAGCTTCTTTTTCAGTTGAGCCACCTGCTCGCTTTTCTGCATACGGGCACGATGGGCCGCGGTGGTCCGTCCGGTATGCTCGACCCTTCCGTGGGCCGCGCGGATGGTGGGGGTCAATTCGGCCTCAAAGCAGGTGTAGCAGGCGGCACAGCCCACCCGACCGACGGAGGCGATTTCGGATGCGGTGGTGCCGCAAAGGGGGCATTTGCAGGCAGAGGCCTTTCCGCGGCCGGTCTCTGTGCCGGGAAAGGGAAGGGGGAGAGGGGTATCGTCGGACAGAAAACGGGGAGAGATACCGCCGGCCACGGCGGCGCTGACGTCCTCCAGCTCGCCCGCCTGCTCCAGGGCATCGGTGCATTCGTTGCACAGACGAAGGGCGCGGTTTCGCCCGTTGATGCTTTCGCGGTAGAATACCGTGACCTTTTTCTTGTTACATTTTTCGCATAGCATGATTTTTTTCCTTTCTCTTGGTGAACGGCTCGCACCGACGGAATGTTCGGCGGATTTTCGTTCTCTTGCCCCATTATACCCCATTTCCTCTGCAAAATCTGTCGCAAAGGATCGGGGAAAAATTTTTTTGGCCGTGACCTGAAAAAAGGTAAATCGTGAAATCGGGAAAGCATTTTTTGTATATTCACATGGAGTTCATATCTGTGTGGTATAATATATCGATTGAATACGCATTACCCCTCGGTGCCTGCGGGCACCACGGAAAGGATTTTACATTATGAGTAAAAAGAAACCGAACGCCTGCCCCATGCGAAAAACCTCCATCGGAGGACAGGCCTTGATGGAGGGTATCATGATGCGGGGGCCCAAGACCACCGCCATGGCCGTCCGTAATCCCCAGGGAGAGATCGTCCTGGAGAAATTCCCCACGGTGGGGAAGAAGCGCCACCCGATCTGCCGCTGGCCCATTGTGCGCGGTGTGATCGGATTCGTGGATTCCATGACGCTGGGCTACAAGTGTCTGATGCGCTCCGCCGAGATCTCGGGGCTTGAGGAGATCGAGGCCGAGATGGAACGGGAAAAGGCAGAGAAAAAGGCCGCTAAGAAGGCCGCCAAGGCCTCCAAAAAGGGCCATGCCGACGCCGTCGAGGCGGATGCTTCCGCTGTGGAAACCGCCGCACCTGCGGTCGCTGACGCGGCCAATGCGGATGCCGAGGCCGATGGAGCACCGGAAATTTCAGAGACCGTCGAGCCCGCTCCCGCAAAAAAGAAGGAGAAGAAGGACTCCTCCCTTCTGACAGGAATCGTCATGGCGGTATCCATGATTTTCGCTATCGCCATTATGATCGGTCTGTTCTTTCTCTTGCCCTCCTTCCTGTATAAGGACGTTATGGAGGCCCACATTCCCGGATTTCCCCGGAACAACCGTTTCCTGCAATCCCTTTGTACCACCGCTATCCGCTTGCTTTTGCTCATCGGATACATGAGCTGTATGCTGCTCATGAAGGATATCCGCCGTACCTTCCAGTTCCACGGCGCCGAGCATAAGACCATCTTCTGCTACGAGCATGGCCTGGAGCTGACTGTGGAGAACGTCCGTAAGGAGCGCCGCTTCCACCCTCGCTGCGGCACCTCCTTCCTGGTTCTCATGCTCCTCGTGAGTATCCTCATAGGCTTCTTCATCCCCGCTACCCTCAACAAGTGGCTGCTGACCGGCATTAAGCTGCTCATTATGCCCCTGGTCATGGGCATCGGCTACGAGCTGATCAAGCTCTGCGGCCGTTACGACAACTTTATGACCCGTATCATTGCCGCACCCGGTCTCTGGTTCCAGCGGATCACGGTTCTGGAGCCCGACGATGACATGATCGAGTGCGCCATCGTCGCCATGAAGGAGGCCATTCCCGACGATCAGAGCGATATGCTGTGATCGGGCGTGACGGCACAGAAGGTCATAAAGCACCCCTCCCGCGGATACACTATATTATAATCCAACAAATATAATCTCACAAGCACAGAAAGGATACGAATTATGAAAGTCATCGTTTGCAAGAATTACGAGGAAATGTCTGTCACCGCTGCTCAGATCGTAGCCGACGTCATGAAGGCCGATCCCGCCTGCGTGCTGGGCCTGGCCACCGGCTCCACCCCTGTGGGGATGTACAAGAAGCTCATCGAGATGAACAAGGCCGGTGAGATCGATTTCTCGGGGATCACCACCGTCAATCTGGATGAATACTATCCCATTGCGCCCGATAACGACCAGTCCTACCGCTACTTCATGAACGAGAATCTGTTCAATCACGTCAATATCGATAAGTCCCGCACCTTCGTGCCCAACGGCATGGCCGCCGATCCCGTGGCCGCCTGCGAGGCCTACGAGGAGACCGTGGCCAACGTGGGTGCCGCCGCCATTCAGGTGCTGGGTATCGGTCAGAACGGCCACATCGGCTTCAACGAGCCCGACACCGCCCTGGAGGTTCGCACCCACGTCACCGACCTGACCGAGTCCACCATCAAGGCCAACGCCCGCTTCTTCGCCTCCGAGGCCGACGTCCCCACCAAGGCTCTGACCATGGGCATCGGCACCATCCTGAACGCCAAGAAGATCATCATCCTGGCCAACGGCGCCGCCAAGCACGAGGCGGTTTCCAAGATGCTGGCCGGTAAGCTGGATACCTCCTGCCCCGCCTCCATGCTCAACCTCCATTCCGACGTTATCGTGGTCTGCGACGAGGCTGCGCTGAACGGTTAATTGCGTCTGACGAAAATCTGCGCCCGCGGAGCGGGCAACGCATCTGTACGGCAATCGGCAATCATGGTGCGGTATTACCTGAAAATTCAAACACACCCGTGGGGGCGCGCCTGCGTGTGCGCCCTCCACGGGGTGCCGCAGGCGCGTTTCTTTGTGCCCATAAGCACTCATACCGCCCTTGAACATAAAAGCGTCCTTCCGCATCAATCGTGAGGAACGCTTTTGAAGGATTATGAAGGCGCTTTTTCTCGAAAAAGCACCTTAAATGTGGGATGGGGTAAAGCCCCATGCCTTTGATCGACAACCTAAAGGGCTTTTTTCAAAGGTCCCCTAAGCCGTCGGAGGCACGCTCACCCGTTCCTCCAATAACTCCCAATCCTCCGTCTGCATATCCACCCCCTTCCGTGGCCAATACTTTTTCCATCTCAAAAAATGGGAGTATTGCCATGTATCATAATAAAGTTATTCTGTGCGGGGTCAATACCTCGAAGCTCAAGGTGCTGACCGAGGAGGAGAAGCGGGAGATCATGAAGCGGGTGCGGGAGGGGGACGAGGATGCCCGACGGGAGATGATCTGCGGCAATCTGCGTCTGGTGCTGTCCATCGTTCAGCGGTTTGCAGGGCGGAAGGAAAATCCCGACGACCTGTTTCAGGTGGGTTGTATCGGTCTTATCAAGGCGGTGGATAATTTTGACTTGGATAAGGAAGTCATGTTCTCCACCTACGCCGTCCCCATGATCGTGGGGGAGGTGCGCCGCTACCTGCGGGACAGTGCCTCGGTGCGCATCAGCCGATCGGTGCGGGATCTGGCCTATAAATCCCTCCAGGCGCGGGATGAGCTGTCCGCCGCCTTGAATCGGGATCCCACCCCCGACGAGATCGCTGCCCATTTGGGCGTCCCCCGCGAGCAGGTGGTGAATGCCATGGAGGCCATCATCGAGCCCATCTCTCTCTATGAGCCGGTTTTTTCGGAAAACGGAGACTCCCTCTACGTGATCGACCAGCTTTCGGACACCTCGCGAGAGTCCACCGACGAATCCTGGCTGGAGAATATCGCCCTCCGTGAGGCGGTGCGTACCCTTACCCCCCGAGAACAAAAGATCATCCGCCTGCGGTACTATCGGGACAAGACCCAGATGGAGATCGCCTCTGAGATCGGCATTTCCCAGGCTCAGGTCTCCCGGGTGGAGAAGGCGGCTCTGGAAAAGCTCAGAAAGCAGCTATAGCCAAGCGCTTTCAGCTCCTTATGCGCAGGGAAGCACCCCTCGAGTCCGCTCGGAGGTGTTCTCCCTCGCAAATGAAAACCGGGTTTCCCTTAGACCTACATACAAAGGAATTTTACCATATGAATACTCTGAGAGTCCGGCTCAAGCGGGAGGCCGAATCCATGCGCATCCTTATGCGCTCCATTCCTGCTCCTGTGGTGACTCTGTTCGTGGTCAGCGTGATCTGCATGAATCTGCTGGCGAACAAGACCCTTCTGCAGCTTTCCTGGATCGCCCTGGATGGGGGAATCCTCATATCCTGGCTGTCCTTCATGTGTATGGATATCACCACCAAGCATTTCGGCCCCGGAGCCTCCAACCGCGTCTCGGTGCTGGCCTGCGGCATCAATCTGTTGACTTGCGCCATTTTCTTTATCGCTGCCTCTATCCCCTCCAATGCGGGGGATTATTCCGCCTTTGACGGCATCTTCGGCGGGACCTGGTTCATCCTCCTGGGCAGTACCGTTGCCTTTCTGGCCTCGGCCGTGCTGAACAATACCCTCAACTGGCTCATCGGCAAGGGCTTTCGCAAGAACCCCGACGGCAAGCTGGCCTACGCCATGCGAACCTACGTCTCCACCTTCATCGGCCAGTTCTTCGACAATTTTCTCTTTTCCATCATCGTCTTTACCGTCTTTGCCCCCATCTTCTGGGACGGCTTTCACTGGACTCCCCTCCAGTGCGCCATGTGTGCCCTGACGGGAGCCGTGGCCGAGCTGATTATGGAGATTCTGTTTTCCCCCATCGGCTACCGCATCGTCAAGAAATGGAAGAAGCACAACGTCGGAAAAGAATACCTGGAGCATATCGAAAGGGGCAAAGCATGAAAATTCTGATCACAGGCACCACCCAAGGCATCGGTCGCGCCATCGCTGAAAAATTCCTCCGGGAGGGTCACACCGTCCACGGCATCGACCGCCAAGGCGCGAGCATTACTCACGAGCAATATACCCACCACCAATGCGATATCCGGGACAAGGAAGGATTGCCCGCTCTGACGGGAGTGGAGATCCTCGTCAATAACGCGGGCACCCAGAACGAGGAGGATATCGATATCAACCTCAAGGCCCTCATTTACGTCACCGAGCGGTACGGCATTCAGCCGGCCATTCGCTCTGTTCTTCACATCGGGTCTGCAAGCGCCCACACGGGGGCGGAATTCCCCCTGTACTGCGCATCCAAGGGCGGTATCCTTGCCTATACCAAGAACGTGGCCATGCGAGTGGCCCCCTTCGGCGCCACCTGCAACAGCCTGGATCCAGGCGGCGTGCTGACCCCCCTCAACGAGTGCGTCATGAGCGATCCTGAGCTGTGGGAGCAGATCATGGACGAGACACCGCTCAAAAGATGGGCCACCCCCGAGGAAATGGCGGATTGGGCCTACTTCCTCACGGTCACCAACACCTTCTGCACCGGCCAGAGCATTCTGGTGGACGGCGGAGAATCCATTAATTATCACTTCGTCTGGAAGGACGAATGAGAAAGGACAATACCATGAACAAGCACTTCAAGCTGATTCTCCCCGACGAGGGTCGGGATATCTACGCTCCCGCCAAGGCCCAAGCCTGGGGCTACCGCTACGGTCCTACCATTATGGTGGAAGGGAACGTCTGCCACGCCTGGTTTGCCTCTCCCGGCGACGGATGTGAGGCGGATTGGTTTACCTACCGCCGCTCCGAGGACGGAGGCAAGACCTGGAGCGACGAGCGCACGGTCATGTCGCCCGTTCCCGATTCCATGGACTGGTTCTCGGTCTGCGATCCCGCTGTGATCAAGTACGGCGAGTGGTACTACATGGGCTATACCTCCACCCTCTTCGCCAACGGCGGCGGGATCTGCAACAACGCCTACGTTTCCCGCTCGAAAAGCCCCGACGGCCCCTTCGAGCGTTGGACGGGACACGGCTGGGGCGAGAGTAGAGAGACCGAGGCGGGAATCCTTCATTGGATGGGACAGCCCGCTCCCGTGATCTATTACGACGAGGATTGGCACAACTGGGGTGCGGGAGAGCCCTCCTTCGTCATCAAGGACGAGACTATCTATATGTACTACACCTGGTCCTCCAAGGATCGGGACGGCACCCCCATCAGCGAGACCCGCGTGGCTACCGCCGATATCACCGACGAGAACTGGCCGGGAAAATTGATTCATCACGGAACGGCCCTTAAGCGGCTCGGCGGCGGGAACGATTCCTGCGATATGGTCTATTGCGAGGATTTAGATCGGTTCATCGCCCTCTCCACCGATCTGCGCTTCTCGGAGGACAGCTACCTGGCGGTCTTTGAGTCGAATGACGGCCTGCGCTTCACCCCCGTCAACGCCGTCAAGGCCAACGTGGGCTGGATGTGCCATAACTGCGGTATTTCCGGAGACCGGCATCATCATATCAAATCGGGAGATACGCTGCTCCTGGCCTACGCCTACGGAAATGCCTGGGGACGTTGGGCGACGAGACTCCATGCCTACGTCTTTGAGGCCATGGACGAGGCATTCTACGACGAGAGACATCTTCCGAACGTTCATCACGAGATGACCTACGCCGGCGAGCCTGCCCTGTATAAGACCACTACGCTCTGCATGGGGAATCACCACCGCCTCCGCCTCCGTGTGGGGGATACCGCGGATATCCCCGCCACCATCGGCAATATCGTCTACGATATGCGCCTTATGCCCGGAAACGTGGTCTATTCCAACTACGATCCCGCCATCGTGGAGATCAACGGTGACAGAGTCACCGGCAAAAAGGAGGGCTATACCTACGTCCGCGCCGACTGTGACGGCTGCTTCTGTGAGTTTCTGATCACCGTCACAAGCACCATGCCCCTGGGCTGGCAGGACTGGAAGCCCTACCCCGAAAAGGAGGTCGTAGCCTTTGAGCCCATGATCCCCTCCTACACCGCATCCCTGGAAAAGCGAGAAATGAAGCAGATCCGCGGCATGGCTACCTACGCCGACGGATGCCGCTTCGAGCTGTGCGGAAGCGACGGTGTCACCTACGTCAACCATACTCCCGAGCTTTTCGAGATCCGGCCCGACGGAAACGTTCTGCCTACGGGCAAAATCGGCAAGGGAAGGATCACCGTGACCTGCGGAGACTGCTCCTTTGACGTGAGCTTCAATGTTGTCGTGTGAATAACAGAAAAAAATGCAAAAAAACGGAATGTTCACAAAAAAACTGTATACATTTCTGAAAATTTGTAGTATAATGATATGAATCTACAAAGACGAGGTGATTTCACATGAATCAGCAACCGAAATATCGCAGAATTCTCCTCAAGCTCTCGGGTGAGGCCCTGGCCAACGGCGGTCAGAGCGGGATACTGGACTTCGCCTTTATCGATCGGATTGCCGCCGTTCTGAAGAAATGCCGGGAGGCCGGCGTGGAGATCGGAATCATCGTTGGCGCCGGAAACATCTGGCGCGGCGTGACCGGGTCGGTTAAGATGCAGCGCACCCGCGCCGACCATATGGGGATGCTGGCCACGACCATGAACGCCATCGCCCTGCAGGATGCCTTCATCCGGAACGGTCTGGACACCGTGGTGATGTCCGCCGTCGAAATGGATACGTATGCCGATCATTACGCAACCCGCCATGCGGACCGTTTGCTTTCAGAGGGAAAGATCGTGGTCTTTGCGGGGGGGACGGGCTCGCCCTACTTCTCCACCGATACGGGCGCCGCGCTCCGCGCCGCCGAGATCGGAGCCGATGCCATTCTCATGGCCAAGAACATTGACTACATCTACACCGCCGATCCCAAAAAGGATCCTACGGCTACCCCCATCTACGACGTGACCTACGCCGAGATCATCGAAAAGAACCTCCGCGCCTTCGATATGTCCGCCGTGATCTTCTGCCAGGATAACCATATTGAATCCTACGGCTTCGGCCTGGCTGATCCCGAAAACATCTACCGTGCCGTGATGGGTGAGGCCGTCGGCACGCGGATGCATAACTGAAACTTTTATTTGTACATACAGAAAGGAACAAAAACCATGAAGTACGATTCCAAAGCCCTTGAATCCAGAATGCAGAAGGCCATCACGGCCTATGAGAATAACCTGGCAGACGTCCGCGCAAGCCAGGCAAACGCCGGTGTCCTCAACCGCGTGACCTTTGATTACTACGGCGCCCCCACCGCCATCAAGGATATGGCCAGCATCTCCGTGTCCGATGCCCGCACCCTGGTCATTACTCCCTACGATAAGTCCACCCTGAAGGCTATGGAGAAGGCCATTCAGATCTCCGACGTGGGTATCAACCCTCAGAACGATGGTACCGTTCTTCGCCTGGTGTTCCCTCAGCTGACTGAGGAGCGCCGTAAGGCTCTGGCTAAGCAGGTCAAGGGTATGGGTGAGGAGGCAAAGGTTGCTCTCCGCAACATCCGCCGTGACGCTATGGACGATGTCAAGAAGGCCAAGAAGGACAGCACCATGACCGAGGATGAGGTTACCGCCGCAGAGAAGGTCATCCAGGACGTTACCGATAAGTTCATCAAGCAGGTAGACGTTCTGACCGCCGCTAAGGAAAAGGAGCTGATGGCGATCTGATCCGCCTTCAGCGAAGCATACATCGCGCAAGGGGCGGGCGTAAAGGCCCGTCCCTTGGGCGCATAGAAGGGATTGCGCTATGCCTTTGTTTACGAAAAATCGAGCCGATGCTCCCAAGGTTGACGAACGGTTCCGTCACATCGCCTTCATCATGGACGGCAACGGCCGTTGGGCAAAAAAACGGGGAATGCCCCGTGAGTACGGCCACAAGGCGGGAGCCGAGACCTTTCGCAGAATCTGCTCCCATTGCCATGACGTGGGCTTCAAGGCCGTAACGGTCTACGCCTTTTCCACCGAGAACTGGAAGCGGCCGAAGCCTGAGGTCGACGCGATTATGGGCTTGCTCGATAGCTTTTTGGATGAGCTGATGCGGGATTACGAGAAATACGATAACCGCATTCGCTTCATTGGGGATACGTCGGTTCTGACCCCTGAGCTGAAGGAGAAGATCGCCAACGCCGAGATGTTGAATCCTCAAGCTGATACCACCATCAATATCGCCATCAATTACGGAGGACGGGCCGAGCTGGTCCGCGCCTTCCAAAATCTGGCCGCAGAGGGAAGAACCTCTGTCACCGAGGAGGATATATCGGGCGCACTCTACACAAGGGAGAGCGGGGACCCCGATATGATCGTTCGTACGGGAGGAGATCTTCGCATTTCCAATTTCCTCTTGTGGCAGGCCGCCTACGCCGAGCTGTACTTTACGGATAAGCTCTGGCCCGACCTGACACCCGCAGACGTGGATGACATGATCCGCGACTTTTACTCTCGCAAACGACGCTACGGAGGGCTATGATCCCTCGGGCTTTGCATACAATGAAATGCGCTGACGTTTAACCGTTAGCGGCTAACCGTTGAACGATATTCGAAAAGGAAGTACCGCCATGCGAACAAGAATTCTGACCGCCGTGATCGCGTTCCTCGTTTTTCTGCCGTTTTTGATCTTTGCGGATACCCCTGCTCTGCCCGTGGCTATGGCCATTTGCGGGCTGGTGTCGACCTTTGAGATGATCCGCTGCGTGGGCCTGCATAAGAACCTGGCTCTGTCTCTGCCGCTGTATCTGGCGGCTGTGGCGGCTCCCTTTGCTTTGCGGTTCTGGGGCATTGAAAAAACGTTGCCCGCCGCCTTGGCCGTTGTTCTGGTGCTGCTTTTGTACATACTGGCCGTAACCACCTTCTCCCGCGGAAGGGTGAACGTGAACGCATCCGCCACCGCTCTGATGACCACCCTTTACATCATCGCGGGCTTTTCCTCCATGGTCTTTCTGCATGATTTCCACGAGGGCGGCCGATACTTGTATCTGCTGACCTTCATCGGCGCGTGGGTACCGGATACCTTTGCTTACTTTACGGGAGTTCTGTTCGGCAAGCATAAGCTGATTCCGGACGTCAGCCCCAAGAAAACCGTGGAGGGGGCCATCGGCGGCGCGGTGTTCTGCGTGCTGGCCTTCGTGGGCTTTGCCCTGCTGTACAACAACCTGTGGCTGGCAGAGGGAAGCACTGCTCTGCCCATTTGGCTCATGGCCATCGTGGGTCTGGTCACCGCCGTGGTCTCCATGGTGGGCGATCTGACCATGTCTCTCATTAAGCGCCATTACGGCATCAAGGACTACGGAAAAATTCTTCCCGGTCACGGCGGCTTTTTGGATCGCTTTGACTCGGTGATCGCCGTTGGCGTGATCCTGGCCGTTTTCCTGGGCGCAACCATTATGTAAAGAGGTCTTACCGTGAATCAGAATATCTTCCGTGAATATCCCGATCTGATCGTCCTGGGCTCTACGGGCTCGGTGGGAGAGCAGGCTATGGACGTAGCCCGCGCCTACTCAATCCCCGTGCGAGGGGTTACTGCCCATCAAAGCGTGGAGGCGGTGGAGGCGCAGATCCGTGCCTTTCACCCCGATTTCGCCGTTCTGACCGATGCCTCCGCCGCGGCGGATCTTGCCGTTCGGGTCGCTGATACCGCTACCCGTGTGCTGGCGGGCTTTGAGGGCATCACCGAAATGCTTCATACCGTTCGGAGCGACAATCCTCTGGGCATCACCGTGGAAAACTCCATCTTGGGGGAGGCGGGGCTTCTGCCTACCCTGGAAGCCCTACGGGCGGGACATAAGCTGGCCCTCGCCAATAAGGAATCTCTGGTGGTGGGAGGCGAGCTGGTCATGGGTCTGGCCCGGGAGAAGGGAACCACCATTCTGCCTGTGGACAGCGAGCATTGCGCCATCTTTCAATGCCTCCGGGCGGGGCGCAGGGAGGAGATCAAGCGGATCCTTCTGACGGCCTCGGGCGGCCCCTTTTACGGCTACACCAAGGAACAGCTGGAAACCGTGACCAAGGCCATGACCCTGAAGCATCCCACCTGGAAAATGGGTGCCAAGATCACGGTGGATTCCGCTACTTTGATGAACAAGGGCTTCGAGGTCATCGAGGCGGTGCATTTGTTCGGGGTGAGCCCCGAGCAGGTGGAGGTGATCGTCCATCGGGAAAGCATGATCCACTCCATGGTGGAATATATTGACCATAGCATCATCGCGCAAATGTCAGTGCCGGATATGCGGCATTGTGTCCAATACGCCCTGACCCACCCCCGCCGCACCTCCGCAGAGGGCCTCCTGGCGGAGGCGGATCTGTTCTCCCTGGGGACGCTGACCTTCGGGCGGCCGGATACCCGGGTGTTCCCCCTGCTGGCCTTGGCCGGCGATTGCATCCGTCGGGGAGGCGCCTTGCCCTGCGTGCTGAACGCGGCCAACGAGGTGATCGTAGCGGCCTTCCTCTCGGAGCGTATTCGCTTCTGCGAGATCCCCGAGCTTGTGACCCGCGTGGTGGAGGATCTGCTCCACACGGCGGCATGGCATTCCTACGAGCAGCTCGTGGAGGCCGACGGAGAGGCCCGCCGGATGGCGGCCGATCTTTTGTAGCTCCTTCCGCAACCATTCGTATTTTTTTTGGAGGTAATTCCATTCCATTATGGCTTTTCTCGGTATTTTCAAGTTTCTTTTGTATCTTTTGATCACACTCCTTCTCATGGGCGTTTTGGTTTTCGTTCATGAGCTGGGACACTATCTCACCGCCCGCGCCTGCCGCGTGACCATATACGAGTTTGCTATCGGTATGGGTAAGCGGATCGGTGGCTTCACGTCCAAAAAGACGGGGATCATGTATTCCATTCGCCTGTTTCCCATCGGTGGCTACGTTTCCATGGCCGGCGAGGATGAAACCAAGGAGGGCGAGGAGGACGATCCCAACGCCTTTAATAAAAAGAACGTCTGGCAACGCATCGTCATTCTGGTGGCGGGAGCGGGCATGAACGTACTGACCGGCTTTTTGGCAATGCTGGTGCTGACGGCGGGGATGACCCTGTCGGGCTTCATGCTCCCCTCGACTACCGTTGCTGAGTTCGCCCAAGGGGCGCCCAGCTACGTGTCGGGCCTGGAGCTGGGGGATCGTATCGTCAGTATCGACGGCGTTAAGGTCCACACCGGCTACGACCTCTCCTACGAGATCATGTTCAACGGATATAAGCCCGTGGACGTGGTGGTGGAGCGGGAGGGCCGGCGGGTGCTGATCCCCGACGTCCGTTTCCCCACGGGGGAGGAGCAGGGCATCCTGCTGGGCGGTATGGATTTCAACGTGCTGGCCGCCGAATCCTCGGTGGGGAACGTGTTGAAAACCTCCTTTTACCGGGGTGTTTCCTCCATCAAGATGGTCTTTGACTCTCTGGGAGGGATCATTACGGGACGCTTTAGCCTTGCGGATCTGTCCGGCCCCATCGGTATGACCACCGCCGTGCAGGAGGTGGCTACCCAGCCTATGGCGGGTTGGAATATTCTCTACCTGTTCGCCATCATTGCGATGAATCTGGGCGTGATGAACCTGCTTCCTCTGCCCGCGCTGGACGGAGGTCGCCTGTTCTTCCGCTTCGTGGAGGTGCTTCGCTTCGGGAAGCCCGTCAACGAGAAGCTGGAGGGAACCATTCACGGTATGGGTATGATGCTGCTGCTCGCCCTGATGGTCATCATCACCTTCAAGGACGTGATCAAGCTTTTCTGAGCCCGTCCCATGACAGAAACGAGGTATACGCATGAATTATCGTGAAATCCGCCGCAAGACCCCTGAGGTCCGTATCGGTAAGCTCTGCATCGGCGGGAATCATCCCATCGCTATCCAATCCATGACCAATACCGATACCCGCGACGCAGAGGCCACCATCGCCCAGATCAAGGCTCTGGCCTCCGCCGGATGCGATATCGTCCGCATTACGGTGCCCGATATGGAGGCCGCTGAGACCGTCCGTATCATCAAGGAGCAGGGAATCACCACCCCCATCGTGGCGGATATCCATTTCGACTATAAGGTCGCCTTGAAATGCGCCGAGTATGGTGTGGATAAGATCCGCATCAATCCGGGGAATATCGGGGACGATGACCGCGTGAAGGCCGTGGTGGATGCCTGTAAGGCCAAGAATATCCCCATTCGCATCGGCGTCAACAGCGGCTCTCTGGAAAAGCATATCCTGGCCAAATACGGCGCCCCCACCCCCGAGGCACTCTGCGAGAGCGGTCTCTACCACGCCGCCCTTTTGGAGAAGTACGATTACCGCAATATCGTCATCTCCATCAAGGCCTCTACCGTGCCCGATATGATCGCCGCCAACCGTCTCCTGGCGAAGGCCTGCCCTTACCCTCTTCACCTGGGTGTGACCGAGGCGGGCGGCGCGGAAATGGGCTTGGTGAAATCCGCCGTGGGCATCGGCGCGCTCCTTTGCGAGGGCATCGGTGATACCTTCCGCGTGTCCCTCACCGCCGATCCCGTCAAGGAGATCGATGCCGCCCGCAAGATCATCAATGCATTGGGCATCGAGGGGCAGTGCGGTCTGCAGATCGTCTCCTGTCCCACCTGCGGACGCACCAAGATCGATCTCATCGACCTGCATACCCGCTTCGAGGCCGCCGTGAAGGCCGAGGGGCTGGAGAATATTCCCGTGAAGGTCGCGCTTATGGGGTGTATCGTCAACGGCCCCGGAGAGGCAAGGGAAGCGGATCTCGGCATTGCGGGCGGAAAGGGCGAGGCTCTTCTGTTTTCCAAGGGCGAGATCCTTTGTAAGATTCCCGAGGAGGCCATCATTCCCACCCTGATCGACCGCTTAAAATCCTTCAAGCACACCAAAGAAGCGTTCAAAGGAGACCTTGCATGAATCTCGACCGCACAAAAACTGAAAAGATCGCATCCGTAACCGCTATCGTCATTGCCTCCGTTCAGATTATCCTGTCCATTCTGCAAATCTTCAATATTCTGGAACACGCCATCCTGTACCCGGGGTTCTTGTCCTGCATCGTGTTGCTCCTGCTTTCCTACACCTTCTGGCGCAGACAGCGAAAGACCGCCGTATTCTTAATCGTTATCTCCGCCGTGACATTTCTCATGTATGTCGCCGCCGTGATCCTATTCCTGCTTGGCCTGTAAAACTTACATTATTTTGCGATCCGTGTGCGGGTGAATAGCCCGCACACCAAACCATTTCATACATAACCGCGGGATGACACCCCCCGCAACCCACATACCGGAGATCAAATATGAAAACAGTTCTTGAAATTCTGAACCGCTATACCCCCGATCCCGCCGCCCGCGCTATCCTTTCCAAGGCACAAAATTCTGTCGTCCTCGCCGATAAAGAGAACCGCGCCCTCCAAATAGAGATGAATTTCCCCTGCCTCATTGAAAAGGACGAGCTGTACCGCATTGAGGACGAGGTGGCAAAGACCTACGAGCTGAGATACGTCAAATTTCTCCCTCACTATCCCCCCGAGCTGTTTACCGCCGACTACGTCCCCGAGCTTTTGAAGGAGACGGAACGGGTCGGTGTTGTGGCGCGGGGATTTTTCAGTATTTACCGCTATGAGCTGACGGAGAATACCCTCGTGGTCCGCATCCCCTTTTCCGAAGAGGGGATCAATCTCATCCGCAACGCCCGTACCCCCGATATCATGAGCCGTATCCTGCATAGCGAATTCGGGTTGGATATCGCGGTCAGCATTGAGATCGCGGAGGATCTGCAGGAGAATATGCTGAGCGATCGGCAAATGGAACGCCTGGCCGCCATGGACAAGCAGATCGCCGAGGCGGAGAAGAACTACTCCCGGTCGGTGTCTGAGCGCCGCGCCGCTGAAAACGGAGGCGCCTCTGCGCCCAAGCCTGCCGAGCCCGTGGAGATCCTGCCCCGCGTGCAATCCCTGTTCGACGAGGGAAGCGGTGCCGTCCATACCCCTGTGGTCAAGGACGGACGGGTAAGGATCGGCTTCATGGATTTCGATATTTCCAATCCCGAATACGCCATCGGCGGAGAGTTCGATATTATCCCCACCCCCCTGTCCGCCATTGATAAGCCCGCCAAAAACCTGGTCATTCTGGGCGAGGTCTTTGGCTTCACCAAGGAGCCCAACCGCCAGGGAGATAAATTCAATATCACCTTCGACCTCACCGATAATTCCGCCTCCATCGAGGTGCGGGCGGGCAACCTCCTTCCCGAGGATGCCGACGCCCTCTCCAAGGTGGTTTCCAACGGCGCGGTGCTGGCCATCCGCGGCTACTGCAAGCGGGAGATCCGTCGGGATAAGACCGAGGGTCCCGATCTTCTGTTCTACCACAACGCCATCGCCAGGATCAGCCGCGCATCCCGTAAGGATAAGGCCGAAGCCAAGCGGGTAGAGCTTCACGTTCATACCCAAATGTCCTCCATGGATGCCATCATTCCTCCCTCGGACCTGGTCAAGCAGGCCAATAAGTGGGGGCATCCCGCCATCGCCATCACCGACCACGGCAACGTCCAGGCCTATCAGGATGCCATGCTCACCGCCGAGAAGATCGGACAGAAGGTCATTTGGGGCATGGAGGCCTACTTCGTCAATAATACCGCCTCCGCCCTCTACGGCGATTGCCCCGGCCAGATGAGCGGGGAAGCCGTTGTATTCGATATTGAGACCACGGGTCTGTCGGTTCAGAACTGCCGCATCACCGAGATCGGCGCGGTGAAGATCAAAAACGGCAAGGTTCTGGATACCTTCAACACCTTCGTCAACCCCGAAGCCTCCATCCCCGAGGAGATCGTCAAGCTCACGGGTATCACCGATGAGATGGTCGCCAACGCCCCCTCCGAGGCGGATGCCCTCCGCGCCTTCTTTGACTTCCTCGGGAAGCGGGAGGACGGCGGCGAGGTGCTTCTCATCGCCCATAACGCCGACTTCGATACCGGCTTCATCCGTGCCGCCGCCGTCCGGAACGGCATGGATTTCAAAAATCCCTACCTGGACACCCTTGCCCTCGCCCGCTTCCTGCTCCCCGACCTGAAGAATCATAAGCTGGATACCGTCGCCACCCACTATGAGCTGGGCGATTTCAACCACCACCGCGCCTGTGACGACGCCGCCATGCTGGCTGCGATCTACTTCTGTATGCTCCGCGACCTGGACGAGCAGGACATCCGCACCTACGATAAGCTGGTTTCCGAGATGGCCGAAAAGACCGATCCTCTCAAGCTCCGTCCGTATCACCAGGTGTTGTTGGTCAAGAATCCTGTGGGCTTGAAGAATCTCTATAAGCTGGTGTCCTACAGCTATCTGAAATACTACCGCCGGAATCCCCGTATTCCCAAAACCGAGCTGGAAAAGCACCGCGAGGGACTTCTGGTCGGCTCGGCCTGCGAGGCAGGAGAGCTGATGCGGGCCATCATCGACAACCGTCCCGACGCGGATATTGCCGAGATCGTCAAGTTCTACGATTACCTGGAGATCCAGCCCATCTGCAACAACCGCTTTCTCATCGAGGAGGGGAGGTTCAAGGACGAGGAGGAGCTTCGCAACCTGAACCGCCGCGTGGTGGAGCTGGGCGAGCAGTACGGAAAGCCCGTAGTCGCCACCTGCGACGCCCACTTCCTCAACCCCGAGGACGACGTCTACCGTAAGATTTTGCAAGCGGGCATGAAGTTCAAGGACTTCGACAAGGACAGCGGCCTCTACCTCCGCACCACCGATGAGATGCTGGAGGAATTTGCCTACCTGGGCGAGGAAAAGGCCTATGAGGTGGTGGTCACCAATACCAATATGATCGCTGATATGATCGAGGACGGCATCCGTCCCTTCCCTAAGGGCACCTTCAACCCCGAAATGGAGGGAGCCAACGAGGACCTGGAGCGCATCTGCTACGAGACCGCCAAGTCCCGCTACGGCGACCCCCTGCCTGAGATCGTCAAGGACAGACTGGAGAGGGAGCTGCCCTCCATCATCAAGAACGGCTTTGCGGTGCTGTACATGATCGCCCAAAAGCTGGTGGCCTACTCGGAGTCCCAGGGCTATCTGGTGGGATCCCGTGGCTCGGTGGGCTCGTCGGTAGTCGCCAATCTGGCGGGCATCTCCGAGGTCAACCCCCTCCCGCCCCACTACTGGTGCCCCGATTGCCAATACTCTGATTTTGAAACCGCCAAGGAGCTGAAGGTATTCTCGGGCTTCGACCTCCCCGACAAGGTCTGCCCCAACTGCGGCCGCAAGCTCAACTACGACGGCCACGATATCCCCTTTGAGACCTTCTTGGGCTTCTACGGCGATAAATCCCCCGATATCGACCTGAACTTCTCGGGCGAAGTACAGGGTAAGGTCCATAAGTACACCGAGGAGCTTTTCGGTGCCGAGAACGTCTTCCGCGCAGGTACCATCGGCGCGCTGGCAGACAAGACCGCCTACGGCTTCGTTATGAAGTACCTGGAGGATAAAAAGATCAGCGTTAACCGCGCCGAGGCCAACCGCCTCACCGCCCACTGCGTGGGTGTCAAGCGCACCACGGGCCAGCACCCCGGCGGCATCGTGGTAGTCCCCAAGCACTTGGAAATTTACGACTTCTGCCCCGTCCAGCACCCCGCCGACGACCCGAATTCGGATATCGTCACCACACACTTCACCTTCGAGTATCTCCACGATACCCTCCTGAAGCTGGACGAGCTGGGCCACGATATGCCGACCAAGTATAAGTACCTGGAAAAATATTCCAACACCTCGGTTCTGGACGTGCCCATGAACGACCGCTCCATCTACGAGCTGTTCCTGGGAACCAAGCCCTTGGGCGCTTCCCCCGAGGAGATCGGATGCCCCCTCGGCACCCTGGGACTTCCCGAGCTGGGTACCCGATTCGTCATCAAGATGCTGGAGGAATGTAAGCCTCAGACCTTCTCCGACCTGCTCCAGATCTCGGGCCTCTCCCACGGCACCGACGTGTGGACCAACAACGCCTCCGAGCTGATCGCCAGCGGCACCTGTACCGTCTCGGAGGTTATCGGTACGAGAGACGACATTATGCTGGCTCTCATCCGCTACGGCGTGGAGAAATCCCATGCCTTCAAGATCATGGAAATGGTGCGAAAGGGCAAGGGTCTGACCCCCGAATACGAGGCTGAAATGCGGGAGGCCAACGTCCCCGATTGGTACATCGCCTCCTGCAAGAAGATCAAGTACATGTTCCCCAAGGCCCACGCCGCCGCCTACGATATGTCGGCCATCCGCCTGGGCTGGTACAAGGTTCACATTCCCCTGGCCTTCTACTGCGCCATGTTTACCGTCCAGCCCCTGGGCTTTGACGGCGGATTGGTCATGCGGGGCAAAAAGGCCGTGTCCGACTACATCGCAGACATCGAAAAGCGTTCCCAAAAGAACGAGGCCTCCCCCAAGGAGACCCAAAGCCTCCCCGTTCTTCAGCTGGTCAACGAGGCCTACGCCCGCGGCATTGGTTTTTTGCCCGTTGACCTGGAGAAATCCACCGCCGACGAGTACGTGCCGGAAAATGGCAAGATCCGCCTGCCCTTCTCAGCCCTGGCGGGACTGGGCGAGAACGCCGCCGCCAATATCGTGGCCGCCCGGGAGCGAGAGCCCTTCTTCTCGGTGGAGGATCTGCAGACCCGCGCCAAGCTCACCCGGGCTGTGGTGGACATTTTGCGGCAAAACCACGTCCTGGACGGGGTGAATGAAACGGATCAGATGACCATGCAGTTTTAAGCATGGGCGTTGCCCCTGTACCCCACAGGGAGCTTTCAAGCAGTGAGACAAAGCAGTGAAAATTGGAAGCTCTTGGAGAGACTCGTTGGCTTACCCCCCGCTTTTGAAAAGGAGAAAACCATGCACATCCCAAAAACCAACACCGCAGGCATTGAGGTCCTGTCCTTCGACGAGGCCCTGACCGAGGCCTTGAATCCCCACCCCGATTACGAGGTGGCCGATTGGCTCTACGTCCCCAATCGCTACGATGAGTACCGTTACATACTGGGCACGAGAGGGAAGAAGCCCCTGATCTGCGTGGGCATCAACCCCTCCACCGCCGCCCCCAACGATCTTGACCCTACCCTCAAATCTGCCCAGCGCATTGCTCTGTCCAACGGCTATGACTCCTTCCTTATGTTCAACGTCTACGCCCAAAGAGCTACCCGCCCCGACGATATGGAAAAGGAGCGCAACCAGTGGCTACACGATGAAAATATGAAGGCCTTTGCCTACCTACTGTCCATCGCCGGGGAACGTCCTGCCGTTTGGGCTGCCTGGGGGGCCATCATCGAAAAGCGAGCCTATCTTTCGGACTGCGTTCGTGAAATGGCCGAGATCGGTAACCGCGCGGGTGCCGTTTGGTATCATGCGGGACCGCTTTCGGTGAAGGGACATCCCCATCATCCCCTGTACCTCAAGAGCAATACCCCTCTGGAGCCCTTCGACACGGAGGCCTATTTGAGCCGTTCCGGGGCGCATGTGCAAGATGCATAAAACAATGCTCGAAATTTGGTTTGATTGAGGTATTTACATTGCTTTGAAAATGTGGTAAAATGAGGGAGAATCCTTATAGACAAAGGAAAAACGGGCGAAGATCCCGTGACCAAAAAGAAAGGAACCTACCATGAAGCATAATGCAAGAATGATATTCGCCATCCTTTTGGCAGGACTTCTGCTGTGCGCAGCCTCCTGTAAGAAGAATGACCCCACGGAGGGAAGCGATACGCTTCCCGATACCATTGAAACCGTGGTGACGGACGAGATCACGAATCCCGTCACCAGTCCCGATCCCGGCGTAAATCCCGCGCCCACCGTGTCCTCCGTGCAGTTCCCCGCATCCAAGCTCCCCGATTATGCGAAGTACACCACGGCCAGCCGCATCAAGGAGGTGCTGGGAGCCGGTAAGACCTACTCCTTCACCCTGGGCGGCGGGAAGTATTACGCCAACGGTGAGCTGAAGGCGGGAGTCGAGGGCATTATCACCCGAAACGCCGACGGTACCCTGACCCTGGATGCCGCTAAGATCGGCTCGCTGATCGGCCGGACGGATCTGACAGGCTCGACCCCGGAGGAGATCGCCAAGAGCCTGGGAATGGGCGTGGCGGTATACGATTATAAGCTGGTTCTGTTCTACGAGGGCAACGAGCCCCTCCACACCTACGACGATCTGTACACCTACGAGGCCATGCACCTCTACATGACCGATGCGTCGGAGGAGGATATTGTCAACGCCTTCATTGATCTGCCCGGCCGTATTTCCAACGACGAGAATAATACCATTTTCTATACCGCTCCCGATCTGAACCTGGGTATCCAAACCTCCATCTACTATGCCCAGATGGGGCAGACCAACGGACTGAATACAGCGCCCGCCCTGGTTGCAGGTGAGGGTAAGCATGCCGAGAATTTCACCACCGTCCGCGTGTTCAACAATCAGAATGCCTGTACCACCCAGTTTCTGGCCTTTGATGCGTCGGTTAAGGGAGGCGTGCAGGTGGCCGCCGCCCGGGTGGGGGAGGATACCCTCATCGCGACCGCACCCTTTGCGGCTCACGAGGGAACCGACGGTGATGTGCGGGTGTTCGATACCTTCGGTCTGCTGCGCATGACCATCGACGTTCGCGACGTTATCCCCGGCCCCCACACCATCGTGACCGGCCACTTTGCCGAAGGGGTTTCGGATGAGGTTCTGCTGGTGGCCTCTCAGACCACCAACGAGAAGGGAGAGCTGCCCTACGTGCTGATCTCCCTGGCAGACGGCTCGGTCATTTCCACCCATACTCTGGATTGCTCCTTCGCTCTGACCGAGAAGGCGGGGGCTCCCGTTCAGATCACCGTCCGCGAGAGCGCAACCACCCCCGATTCCTTGGTGCTGTATTTCCACACCGTCCAGGCCGTCTATGAGGGGAACGCCCAAAAGGCGGAATTTACCAACGCGGAGGTCACACTCCCTGCCGACGCTACGGGCGTCAGCGCCTCCAACGTGGTCGGGCAGAAGTATCTGGTCGCCCTCCCCTCCCGCGAGGGGCAGGAGGATATCTCCTACATGACCGTCTATGACGGTACCGCCGCCGAGGGAACCCCGCTGGACGTGGGCTTCCGCGAGAACCGCTTCTTCTCCACGCACGCCAAGGACTATAACGACGATCGCTACGTGTCCAAGAGTACCTTCTGCCATCTTCGTATGGAATATTCGGCCCATGCCCTGAACAACGTGTCGAGCTGCAATGATAACCTCGCCATCGATCAATGGTTCGATTCGGTTACGTACAGTGATTATACCAGCAGTTCCATTGGCGAGTACGTGAATCGGCTTTCCGGTGAGTACCTCATGCTGGAGCCCTGCTTTACTCATCGTTGGCATAAGACCCCCCAGATGATGCAATTGATCAACTACGTAGAGCCGTATACCGGTATCAATCGCTACACCTCCCTGGATCAGAAGGGAGCAGAGGGGAATTACGTGGAGCTGGATAGCGAGTTCTTGACGGGTACCTACGCCGACGGCATCCTGGAGCTGGCCAAGCTCCGTATGTACCCCCTGCGCTCCTTCCTCCAGGCTACCGCCACCGCATTCCGGGGCGAGGGAGCGAACCCCGAGCATTTGGTGGGTATGTCCCCGGTTCACGAGCAGGAGATCTGCGTGGGTAACTCGGTGGGTGACTACAACCACTACATGATTGAGGGCTTCCGATCCTACATGCTGGAGCGTTACGGCAGCGTAGAGAATCTGAACCGCGTGTTCGGAACAAGCTTTACTACGCGGGATTCCATCGACCCGCCCCGTGACATGGGCCGCGGCGACTGGGATGCCTATGCAGGCGACTACTTCACCGAGTGGTCCATGTACAACCGCTACATCGTGTCCAAGCGTATCATGGAGGCCTACCGCGAGGCTCTGCTGGCCGGCTATCCTCCCGAGTCCATCTCGGCTCACTCCATTCCCGAGGGCGAGGCGGTTTCGGGCTTCCTGGGACAGGCCGATACCCGTCTGAGTCCCATTGACGTTATCCTGACCTGCGGTACAGCCTACGGCGGTACGCGGTACGGTCAGTTCTTCGGAGACCAGGTGAACCTGGTTCTGAACGCCCGGAAAATGGGTCATTGGAATATCACCCTGGGTGAGTACGGCAGTATGACCACCGATAATACCGCTTCCTACAATCAGCTGAAGAACCTGTGGGGGAACGGTGTTCGTATGGTCCATCAGATGGACTTTGGCGGCCAGTTCACAGAGGCCGAGCAGTATGCCATCGATCGAATCTACGATGAGAATCTGCCGCGCCCCGGCTACACCGGCGGCACCACCAACGCCATGGGTGTGCAGATCGGCGGAAAAACCTACAATATCGTGCAGATCGGCGCGGGCTCGGACAGCGAGAGCGTCGGCCTGCTCAAATCCATCGACACCCGGGGCAATTGGGAAGGCTCGGTCTACCTGGTGCCCTTCCATACCAAGGTGACCCCCTATGCCATTGACGCGCTGAACACCCCCGTCGAGGGAACGGCCAACACCTTCTCCACGGGCGCGCTGATTCCGAGCAACCGAAACTTCAAGGCCATTAAGAATTCGGACCAGGTGGAAATCACCTTCACCGCCGCCAAGACGGGGAGCGCCGCCGCATGGGTGACCGTTGAGGTCTACCACGGAGAGACCCTTCTGACGGATTCGGTCACCACCTATCAGCTGACCGATACCATGACCCCCTACCGCTTCGTCCTGGCCAACCAGCTCTATGAGAATGACCTGGAGATCCGGATCACCTTCCACAACGAGGCAGGTGACGGCTCCATGGCGGGCATTAAGCTGGAAAACCTTCGCGGCACCATTCTTTTGGAAAACGCCGGCTTCCGGTACTATGACGGAGGCAGGGTTCGAAAGCTGAACGTGGCTCACCAGGGCGGTGTGACCTTTGATCTTCTGGATCGTGAATTGAAAAACTAATGATCAAAAGTAGAGCGGGGGATTGTTTTCCTCCGCTCGGGAGTTTGTTATGAAGCAAGTAACCATTGCCACCTACAACATTCGCCACGGTGCCGACGTGGGCCTGGATTGGTCTCGCCTGGGGGAGATCATCCGACGGTCGGGCGCGGATATCGTCGGCCTCCAGGAGGTGGATATGCACACGAACCGCGTGGGCAGTCGGGATACCCTTTCGGGGATGATCGAGGCGACGGGACTACCCCACGGCCTGTTCGTGCCTGCCATAGATTTCGACGGCGGGCAGTACGGGACGGCGATCCTGTCCCGCTACCCCATGGTCACGGCCGAGGTGCAGCCGCTGAGCTCGGCCGGCTACGAGCCCCGCGCATTCGGCTGCGTGATGCTGGAGACCGAGGACGGCGGGCGGCTCTGTTTCCTCAATACCCACCTGTCCTACGAATCCGTCGAGCAGCAGAGCATCCAGTTCGGACAGATAGCCGCATGGGTGAACGCCAACGTGGATAAGACCGTGCCCATTGTCCTGACGGGAGATTTCAATACTGAGGATTTCTCGGCCTTCTCTCCTGTGTGCGACCTGGGATTTTCTCTGGTCAATAATCCGGAGACGACCTATAAATCCTTCCGCACAAATCCCATGGCCATTGACAACATCGCGTATCGAGGAATCGAAATGACACCCGTGGAGCAGGGAATGATTGACAGCGACCGATCGGACCATAATCTCCTGTGGTGTCGGTTTGAGATGGCGTAAGCCTCAAGGCTCAAAACGGGGGACACCCGGAGAATAACCAAATACGATGCCGCTCGGGAGCGGCAGAACGGAGACGAATATGAAAAGAAAGCTATGGATCCTGGCACTTATGCTGGCATTGATTCTCACTGCAGTAGCCTGCGGTAACGGAGATCCAGCCGCCGGGACGGACACTGAAACCGACAAGACCACGGACGGGGAAACTACCGTTGCGGATACCGAGGCGGCTACCACGCAGGAGGAAGCCACCGAGGCGGCCACCACCGAGGAGGCTACCACCGAGGCGGTAACCGAGCCCTCCGTTCCTCCCGTGACCTCCATCACCGTCGCGACCTACAACATTCGCCACGGCGAGGACGTGGATCTGGATTGGAGCAAGCTGGCGGAGATCATCCTGCAATCGGGAGCCGATATCATCGGCCTCCAGGAGGTGGATATGGGGACGAGACGAGTCCAGGGGATGGATACTATGGCCGGCCTGGCTGAGGCCACGGGCTACCCCTACTACTTCTTTGCCCCTGCCATGGATTACGACAACGGTCAGTACGGTACGGCCATCCTTTCCCGTTACCCCATCGCCTCTGCGAAAAAGGTTCAGTTGAATTCGGGTAGCTACGAGCCCCGCGCCTTCGGAGCGGTAACCGTGACTCTGGAGGACAATTCCTCACTCCTGTTTCTGAATACCCACCTGTCCTACGAGGACGTATTCGTGCAATCCACGCAGTTCACTCAGATCATCAAATGGATCAATCGAAATGAAGCAACGAAAATGCCGGTGATCCTGACGGGAGATTTCAATACCTCAGATTTTACGGTCTTTGACGGCTTGACGGACCTGGGCTTTTCCCTGATCAACAATGCCGAGCATAGCTACCCCACCTTCCGGGGCAGCTCGACACCCATAGATAACATTGTATACCTGACGTCCTATCTGACCCCCGCCGAGCATGGCATGATCGACAGCGACCGATCGGATCATAATCTCCTGTGGTGCCGCTTCGATCTGCATCGGTAACATCGTGAAGGGAGGCATCTATGAAAGTATTACTGCTGGCCGAATCGGCTTCTGATTTCAGCCGCGTGCTGGAAAGCTGTAACGCCGAGATTCATCGCTTGACCGAGAGGCAGGCTCTCGGTGTGGATCTGACAGCCTATGATGCCTACTGTGTGCTGGGGACGGGCAAGCGCATGGACCCCCGCATTCGACAGGTTCTGGAGGCTGAGGCCGCGGGAGGGAAGCACCTGTTTGCGGAGGCTGTGGGAAGCCTGCGGGGTATTTACTCGGGAAATCCCACGGATACCACCCGAAGACGCTTGATCTACGTAGAGCCCCGGGACGGAAACGGGATCCCCGGCCTGACGACGGGAGATCTGCTGGATGACCAGGCCAACAGCGCCATGAACCCCTGGTACCAGGTGCCCGACTACAAGCCTCTTTTGGTGTACAAGACGCAGATCATTGCCCACGACCATCTGAACGCCTCCGCCGAGGAGATCCTGCAGGGAGGCTCCAGCGGCCTGTGGATGCTGGGAGAGAGCATCATGATGACCTCCTTCCGCCTGCGCAATTACAACAAGGCTCGCTTTGCTCCCCGTGAGTCCTGGGAAAAGCTGATCCGATTCGTGGCAGCTTGGATCACGGGCTCTCAGCCGGCGTATTTGCCCGAGCCCACCGTTCGCTACGGCGCCCCCTTTGCGGCGGAGTCCTTCGATGCCTGTCGCCGCCGCTCCATTGAGGCAGGCATTGGCTGGTTGAAGCGCTACCTGGTTGACGAGGGACGGTGCGGCGTTGCCGAGGGTCTGCGCCATAACGTGGATCCCGATGGAAACCAAGCCCGTACCGACGTCATTCGCAGTGATTGCAGCGGTGAAACGGCAGGCGCCCTCAAGATGTACGCCCGTCTGTACGGAGACGAAACGGCGCGGCAATACGCCGAGAACCTGGATGGGTTCGTGTTTGGCCCTATGCAGGTCAAGGGCGGCTTGTTCGACGGTATGATCCGTTGGACCGACGATGCCTGGGAGGTCTGCTATCAGGATGACGTAGCGAGATGCATTCTGAGCGGGCTGTACGAGTGCTTGTTCATGGGGAAGGATACCCACTTTGGCGATATCTGCCGTGCCCTGGATTTCCTGGTGCGCACCACGGCGCAGGACGGTTGCCGCGTGCCCAGAACGGATAGCCCCGGCATGGACGAGAATTCCTTCAAGGCCTTGGCTGCCGCCGAGCATGGCTGTCATTCCGCGCACTACAACGCATACTATCACGCCGCCCTGCTCCTGGCCTACAAGCACGGCGGAAATCCCACCTACCTGGAGGTGGGCAGAAAGGGGCTGGAGACCCTGATGGCCCTGTATCCCGACACGGTCCGCGAGCAGAGCGAGACCGAGGAGATGTGCCGCCTGGTTCTGCCGCTGGCCGCACTCTACGACGTCACGGGCGAGGCGAGCCACAGGGAAATGCTCTACCGCGTGGTGAAGGATCTGGAAACCCACAAGCACCCCTCGGGCGGCTACCGCGAGTGGGATACCGGCTATAAGGCCTCCTTCTCCCGGGAATCCTCCGGCGAATGCTCCTTGCTGACCGAGAACGGTGATCCCGTTGCCGATCTGCTCTACTCCACCAACTGGCTTCCCGTGGGCTTTGCCTACGCCTACCACGTCACGAGAGACGAGTGGTTCAGGATGCTCTGGCGGGAGGTGGTGGGCTTCTGCATGAGCGCCCAGGTGTTCAGCGAGGATCCCGATACCAACGGCTCCTGGTGCCGTGCCTTCGATATGGAGCGCCGCGTTGCCTACGGATGCCCCCATGACGTGGGCTGGGCGGCTTATGCCTCCGAATCGGGCTGGACCAACGCAGAGATCCTTATGGGCATGATGCTCCCGGATATCCTTGAAAACGGAAATTCAAACGTCTCTTAACGGGCATATCAAAAAATCCCTTCGCGTAGGGTCAACTACGCGAAGGGATTTTTTATACGAATTTACGGATAATACTAATCCTTGATAAAAACATTGAAAAAAGTGCGTGCCTCCGGCGGCTTAAACCCTTCTTTGAAAGCCTCCTCGCGTTGCTCGGTGCAAATTCGCCTTCGGCGAAGTTTGCGAAGGGTTTAAGAA
>SVRS01000031.1 GCA_015064695.1 Oscillospiraceae bacterium
ATTTTGATGTAATCAAGGAGTACTTTGGGGCTCCGGCGGTACGATGGATTCCGTACCGTTCTGGGGGCGGCAGGCCCGGGGCTTGGTCTCGGACAGCAGCTCGTTCTTGCTGGAGATCTGCTGTACCGTGATGGATTTCAGCTCTGAAAGCTTGTGTGCGGCGTCACGAAGGGGGATGCGGAGGGTGTCGCTGTCCAGCAGCTCGGTGTCCTGGGTTCGCTTACCGTCCAGAGCCACCATGCTGTACGCCGTGAAGTTTTGACCTTTGACGTACAGGTAGTCTCCCTCGGCATAGACGTCGGTGATTTTGATGGGACGCCATCCCATGTTCATCTGCTCCATGACGGGGAATGCTTCTCCTCCGTAGGCCATGCGTTTTCCGTACAGTGAGTCGTATTCCAGTGCGGCCAGCAGGGTCAGATATTCGGGATCCTCCCGGTAGGTGCGGTGGAAGAGGTTCAGGATGCCCTCCCCGTTGTCCATGAGGTGCATAATGGTAGGGAAGAGCTGGTAGGAGCAGAGATCCTCGTCGGTGAGGGCGTGGGGGGCGTCGTAGTTGGTAATAATCACGTACTCGGTCTCGAAATCCGTGGTGGACAGGGTCACGCCCTCATCACGGGCGATGGTGGGCAGATGATCGCCGTAGAGCAGGAGGACGGTGTCCTCCTCCAGAGCCATGACGGCTTCGTACAGGGCGGCCACGAAGGCGTCCATCTCCCGAAGCTGATTGATAAAGTAGTTGAAGTGACTGCGAACGGCGTCGTCCTCCAGCCCTCCCGTTACGGTGACGTCGCCTTCTTGGGGGATATAGTCGTCGGGATACTGGCCGTGACCCTGTACCGAGACGGCGAACACCAGGTCGGCTTCCTCGGTGGAGGCCATCATACCCAGGATCTCGTCGGTCAGAAGGGCATCGTGAGCCCATCCCGTTTGGTTGAAGGTGGGATCCCGGAAGTATTCGATAGAGGTGAAGTCTTCAAAGCCCAGGTTCTTGTATACCTCGTTGCGGAAGTAGAAGGAGCCCTCGTGGTTGTGGATGGCATGGGTGCGGTAGCCGGAGGCCAGCAGGTCGTAGGCGATGGTCTCGCAGGTGGCTTCCGATAGGATGGAGCGGTAGGGGTACTCGCCGGCACCGAAATCGGCAATGCGCATACCCGTCAGCACCTCGAACTCGGTGTTGACGGTTCCGGCTCCGAACACAGGGACGGTCAAAAGCCCCGAGGGGTACTGCTCCTTGAGGGCGGTGAAGGAGGGAATGGGGTTGTCCGAGAAGGTGACGCCTTCCATGTAGCCTACGTCAAAGAAGGACTCCAGCTGGACGATGATGACGTTGGGGCTGGTTATCTCGTTGCTTTCCGGAGGGGAGGGGGATGTCTCGGGGAGGGGAAGCTCTTCCAGAATATCGGTGATGAGCTCCTCTCCGTAGTCTTCGGGACGGTCCACCCCCTTGTCCACCACGCTGAGTCCGAAGCAGTAGGGAAAGCCGTAATCGTTGTAGGCGGTGGCCAGGTTGGGGAACTGATCCGAAAGCTGACCCGTAGCGAATCCCAGGACTATGGTCAGAGCCACGGCTGCGAAGGAGGAGGCCAGCAGGATTCCCAGCCGCTTCCAGCGGACCGAATGCCTGGGAACCTTGATGAACAGGAACACCACCAGGGCTATGGCGGCCACCAGGGCAAGGCAAATGAGAATGATCTGGAACACGGAGAGGTAAGCCGAGATGATGGTGATGACGCTGAGGGCGATGGAGATATCCACGGCGGTCAAGGGGGTGACACGGGTATACAGAATGATGCACTGGGCGATTCCCAGGGTCACCCATACGAAGGAGAGCATGGTGATGGCGGCGATCCGCTTTTTGAACATCAGAGCGAGGAGCAGGGTCAGGAGAATGATGCCGTAGTTGGCGAGATAGGCCAGGGGGGCCTCCCACAAAAAGACCAGGGCGGCCAAGGGGGAGTGGCGGGACAGGGACTCCACCAGGTAGGTAAGAAGGGCGGCCAGGATAAAGTAGAGGGGGAGGCGGTCGGGATCCGAGAGGAGCCGCAGGAGCGCGGTAAGGCGCGCCCTGGATGTGCCGCACTTGCGGGGAGATGTATTCTGATTCATTTTATCCATCCTTAAATACGTTTGGAGCGAAAAATCGGTTACGGAGATATACTATCACATTTTTCGTCAAAAGTCAATACGTGCGGACAAATCTTAAAATGATAAAGTTTTCCGGGGGTGGCAGTTCAATCCTCCACGTCGGGCTCGGGCATGACCAGCGGACGGCGGTCGGGCAGGCGGAGGCCATCCACCTCAGCGGCCTGCATGGCGTGGAAGATGCGGTGACGCAGACCCTTATGCTGCCGCTCCAGGGAGGCCAGGAGCTGCTTCATGGATTCCCTCTGGGTGTTCTCGTCGGCGGGGCAGGCAGATTCCACCACGGGGAGATCAGCGGCGGCGGCAAAGGCCCGTACCTCCTTTTCGGGGGTGTAGAGCAGGGGGCGAATGACTCGCAGGTCCACCCTGGAGAGGTAGGTCACGGGCTGGAAGCAGCCGATACGGCCTTCAAAGAACAGGTTGAGCATAAAGGTCTCCACGGCGTCGTCAAAGTGATGGCCCAGGGCGACGGTGTTGCAGCCCAGCTCCTTAGCGGCGTTGTTCAGGGCTCCGCGGCGGAGCTTGGCACAGAGGGAGCAGGGATTGGGCTCTTTGCGTACGTCGAAGATGATGCGGGCGATCTCCGAGGGAACCACGTGGTAGTCCACCTCCAGGCGCTCACACAGGGCGCGGATACCGCCGTATGGATCGGGGGGAAGCTCCTTGCCTTGATTGGCCTCGATGGCACCGAAGCCCATGTCCACCGTAATGGCCATGAGCTCGAAGGGCTGAGGATAGAATCGGCGCAGACCGGCCAGGGCATGGAGCAGGGTGAGGGAATCCTTGCCCGCCGAGACGCCGACGGCGATCCTGTCCCCCGCGCGGATCATGGAGTAATCATCCACCGCGCGACGGGTATAGCTGAGTATGTGTTTCATATGATCCATGATGTGGCTCCTTGCTTCAGATTCGGGATAGCCGATTGCAAAACCCTGCGATATCAGGGTACTCTTTAGATTTTTCGATTCTCTCCGGTAAAGCGCATGGGAAAGGCGCAGTTCTCATAGATATACGCCGCCTCAGGGGTTTGCACCGGGGGCTCGGCGGGCTTTTCCGGGCAGGTTGGATCCGCCTCCCAAAGGCAGAGGGGCGGGGTGACCAGCAGAGCGGGAGCGGCGTATTTCACCGCCTCAACCAGCATTACCGAGGGGCGGGCGGCGTAGGTGGCTTGTACGGCTGTCATACGTTTAGGCTCCAGATGTGCCCGCCGCAGACCCTCGAACAGATCGGCCAGCCGCTGGGGGCGGAAAACGCAAATAAACCGGCCGCCGTGCTTAAGGAGGCGTCCTGCGGCGGCGCAAAAGTCGCCTACGGTGCCGCGGACCTCGTGGCGGGCCAGGTACTTTTCATCGGTGGCATTCCGCGCGCCGCTTCCGGGCGCCATGTAGGGAGGATTGGCGGTGACCATATCCACCTCACCGCCCACCGTGGAGGCTGTGATTTCCCGCAGATCGGCGCACAGCGGGGTGATGCGGTCGGCGAAGCCGTTGAGGGCCGCGTTGCGGTGGATCAGCTCACCGAAGGCAGGCTGGATCTCCACAGCCGTGAAGTGGGACGCCTTGTTGCGTGCCAGACACAGAAGGGGGATGATCCCCGTCCCGCTGCCCAGATCCACGGCGATGGCGTTTGGCTGGGGGCGGACGTAGGCCGAGAGCAGGTAGGCGTCGGTGCCGAAGGTGAGCCCGTCCGTTCGCTGGATCAGCCGGATATGCTCATTGACCTCATGCAGGGTCTCGTTGTTTCGTAATTCCATAGGTAGCTCCATACTTCGTGCAGAAAACAACATCTCCCGACCTCTCGCGCAATATGCAGCCGGGAGGTCGGGAGTGTTGTTCCGGTATCAAACCGTTGGTTGATTACTCAGCCTTGGGAGCCTCAACGGGGCAAGCGTCTGCGCAAGAGCCGCAGTCGATGCACTTGTCAGCGTCGATCTCGTACTTGCCGTCAGCCTCGTAGATAGCCTCGGTGGGGCAGTTCTCAGCGCAAGCGCCGCAGGAGATGCAATCATCGCTAATCTTGTATGCCATTGTCATGACCTCCGATTAAGTATTTGCTCATACCTGCCGCAGTACGGCAAATATGGCTTATTCATTATTATATCACAAATCCGAAATTTTTCAAGGGGTATCCGTGAATTTCCCGTTGAAAAAAAGCGGAAAAGATGTTAATAATCTGTGAATCCATGCTTTTTTGGGGGGAGAGGAGATCATTCGTCGGAATCCGGCTCGCTGACGGATTCATCTGAGCGGGGGGAGCGGACCTGGAGCTCCACCACTTCTCTCTTGTAGCGCTTGGGAGCGGAATCGGATTGGTTACGGAGGCTGACCTTGACTTCTCCCTGGAGAGGATAGATTTCGGTGACCACGCCGGGACCGTCGGGAGTGTTGACGAAGGCACCCTGAGAGGGCGTTTTCTTGATCTCCTCGATGTACGTGTCGTATTCGTAGCGCAGGCAACACATCAGCCGTCCGCAGCAGCCCGAGATCTTAGAGGAATTCAAGGAGAGGTTTTGCTCCTTGGCCATTTTCATGGAAACCTGGCCGAAGTCGTTCAGAAAGGTGGAGCAGCAAAGGGGACGGCCGCAGGCACCCAAGCCGCCAATCATGCGGGCTTCGTCGCGGATACCGATCTGACGCATCTCGATGCGGACGTGGAATACGCCGGCCAAATCCTTGACCAGCTCGCGGAAGTCCACGCGGCCGGCCGAAGTATAGTAGAACAGGAGCTTGGAATTATCGAAGGTGTACTGGATGGAAACCAGCTTCATATCCAACTTATGCTCGGCAATCTTCTGAACGCCGATGGGGTAAGCCGCCTCCTCCTTGGTGCGATTTTCCTTGTTATGGGCGATATCCTCCTCGGTGGCAACACGGACAACGGGGCGCAGAGGAGGCACGATCATGGACTCATCCACCAAACGGTTAGGGATGCAGATCTCGCCGAATTCCAGACCTCTGGCCGTCTCTACGATGGCGTATTGGCCGGATTTGCAGGTGAGATCGCCGGGGTCGAAGAAGTAGGTCTTTCCGCCCGCGCGGAACCGGACACCGACAATGACGAGCTTTCCCTCGGGAAGCACGTCGGGAATGGTTGCGGCGGTTTGTACGAAAATATCCCGCTCCAGGATACGTTCTACCTCGGCGGCGTCGGGAGCATCGTCGGGGCGGAGAGCCTCGGTCTGGGGGGCATCTTCAATGAGAAGATTTTCCATGTCCGGCAGATCGGCGGGAGGTGCTTGGCGGCGGATATTGCGTTGAGGACGGCTTGTAGAGGGTGCCTGACGGCTTTCTTTGGCCTCGTCGGGCTTTTTAGACGTTGCCTGCTCCTCCTGGGGGCGGGCGTCATGGCTGCCCTTTCCGCTCCCCTTGTCATTGCGGGGCGAGTGATTTTGGTTACGGTTATGATTGCGGCCACGGCCGTGGTTGTGCCCGCCGTGGGGACGCTTGCTTTCGCCGCCCCCCTCGGAGCGACCGGCTTTTTTTTCGTTGTTATCCATGAGGGATTCCTTTCTCAGATTTGGGTTCTGGGTATATACGGGTTCGAAGGATTATGGCGTAATATCCACCGCCAGCTGCATCATGGTCAAGCGGACGTTTCCGTTGCCGTCCAAACTATCGGTGGCCTTTTCCAAGGCCCGGTGCAGGCGGAGCAGGGATCGCGTGGTGAACCGCCCGGCCATCCCGTCGGCGGCATCCGGATCGGTATAGTATTTCAGCTTGATTGCCTCTCCGTGTCGGAGCAGAATCAGATCCCGAACGGCCAAGGATACGTATGCAAGAACCTCCGAAACGCCGTCGCGCTTGCTTCCGAAATCGTTCAGAATAGCCGGCAGACGGTCATAGCGTCTGGTGGCGCAAGCATCCATGAAGGCGTCGCAATGGGCGCGCAGCTTGGAAATGGACTTGAGGGAGCGGGCATCCGAGAGGGTCAGCGCTTGCCCGATGCAACCGTCTGCGCGGAGCAGGACCGAGGACAGCTCATCCTCGGAAAGGGTGCATTTCCGACTTCGCAGGAACCTGCGGATATCCTCGTCGGGGACAGGTCTCGTACGCAATACGGGAGCGCGGCTTCGTATGGTTTCCAAAAGCCCCTCCGCTCCGTCACAAAGAAGCAGGAACAGCACGTAGGGCGGGGGCTCCTCTAAGGTCAGAAGCAGAGCATTCTGCGCCTGTACGGTCATGGTATGAGCATCCTCGATGATATAGATCTTGGTATCCAGATCGTTGGGCGGGATCAGCACGTCTCGACGCAGGAAACGCACCGCATCCACACCGATGGAGGCCTTGCCCTCCCGTCCGATGACGTGGATATCGGGACACTTTTCCTCCAGCACCTTCCGGCAGGCGGGACAATCCCGGCAGGGAAGGGGAGCATCCGCAGGAATTTCCCGAGGTACGGGCGGAGTATCCAGATCGAAGAAGCCCATTTGGTCAGAATCTCCCCCGGGGGACAGAATCTGACCGGGCCGGTTCTGACAGGCGATGGCGGTGCAGATGTGCCGCGCGATGGTGTGGCGGCCGCTGCCGACCCGCCCGTCCAGAATGTATGCGTGGGAGAGTTGACCTGCGCGGATATCCCGATCCAGACGCTCCATAAGGTCGCGGTTGCCGATTACGGCGGTAGTCATGACGGATTCCGAAACGGCCATGATAATCTCCCTTCTGCAAATCGTAGGACATAAGTCCTCAACGTAATAGTATAGCAGAAATTTCGGTATTTGTCAAGAGCTTTTCCGAACAGTTGACGGGCAAGTCTACCCGGCACGGTACGGGGTTCGTAAATGTTTATAAAAAAACGGGGCAGTTGTGGTGATAATCGCCAATTGACATGTGGGCAGAGGATATGATATAATGTAATATAATCGATTTTTCGGTACGGAAGGAGCTTTTTCATGAAAAAAATTTGGACGATACTGTTGGCCGTCACCATGATGCTTCCCCTGGCTGCGTGTACGCCCTCTGAGGGGAATATCGATACCGATGGGACAAAGGATCAAACGGAGGCGGAGGTCACGACCGTCGGGGAGACGGAGAAAGAAACGTTTTTCGAGACGAATGGGAATACTGAGCTTGACGAGCATAAATACGATTGCGGTCTGCCGGAGAATCTCAGCTTTGGTGGCAAAGAAATCGGGATCCTCTACGTAGACGGCCGCGAAAGCGAATTGATCAGCACAGCTCCCGGGAACGGTGTGGTTTCGGATGCGGTCTATGAGCGTAATTTGGCCGTGGAGAACCGTTTGGGCGTGAAATTTGTGTTTCATCGCGTGGGCGACGGCACGGCTACGGCTTCGTCGTTGGAGGATATGGTGGGATCGGGAGATACCACTGCGGAAATCTTCACCTTGAGCGCGGATCTGTGCATGACCCCCGTTACCCGAGGCGCTTATGTGGACTTGAATGGCGTCGAGCACGTGGATCTGTCCAAAATGTACTGGTGCCGGGGCTATAATGACATGATGACCCTGCAGAATAAGCAGTTCGTGGTGTCATCGCCTGCCGCCGTGACCCTGCTGCAGCTCCAGTATTCCACTCTGTTCAACCGTACTTTGCTGGCCCTGCGTGGGCTTCCCGATTTGTATGACGTAGTGGATAGCGGCGACTGGACGTTGGACTACCAGCTTTCCTTGGCTCAGGACGTGTACGAGGACACCGACGGCAACGGCAAGGAGAGTAAATACGATTTCTACGGCTTCGTTACGGGCAGTAACGTCAGCCTGGACGGCTACTGTGTGGGAGCCAACGTTCCTCTCATCAGCCATGATGCGGAGGGGAAGCTGTACTACAGCGGTGCGGACGAGAGCGTGTCGGAGCGCTTCTCGGCGTTGAACGAGAAGGTCAGCGCTCTGTACAACGTTCACGGTACCTATGTGTGCGCCAACAACTATATCATGTCCAAGTTTGCCTTTGACGAGTGTCTCATGTCCACCGCCCTGTTCTCCTACGTGGAATCCTGCATCTACGTGCTGGATGACATGAATTTCGGCATGGCCCCCCTGCCCAAGCTGACCAAGGAGCAGACGTCTTACCGTACCTACGTAGAGGGTGCTAATACCACCTTCGGTATCTCCGCGGCCGTCACCGATGCCGCACGTCGGGATATGCTGGGCGCCGTGATGGAGGCGATGGCCTATTACAGCAACGAGCTGGTTCGTCCCGCCTACTACGAGCATGCGCTTCCCGAAAGCTTTTTGCAGGATGCCCGCTCCCGCAAGGCTTTGGATGACCTGTATGAGAATATCGCCTTCGATTATTGCTTCGTAGAAAACGTGGGCGAGCTGCGCAATACTCTGCGCGGAGTCCTGCCCACTCCCAACGCGCCTATGGATACCTACCAAAAGCAGTGGAAAAAGACCGTGAAGAACGGCTTGGCCAGATACATGCGAGATCTGGATGAGCTTCAGTAAAGGAGGAATGTAACCGTGTTATCCATTATCAAAAAATTGCAGGCGGCATCCCTCGTTGCGCTGGCCGCGCTGCTTGTAGCCTGTACCCCCTCGGATGGGGAGCCTGTCACCACCTTAGATTTTGCCGAAAGCACCCAGTCCGTCACCACCGAGGCACCGACCGAGGAGGCTACTGCCCCTGACCTTGATCCCGGCTCCGACACCGAGCGCGCAACAGAGCCTGTCACCGAGCCCGAAACGGACACCGAGACCGAGCCTCGCGAATTCCGCGTATCAGCTTATCTGGATGACTTTTTAGCCGCGGATCTTGCAACCTTTGACGCATCCAATCTGAAAAACGTCACCGACGTGATCCTGTTCAGCTCCCACTTTGACAATGCGGGCAATGTCACCATCCGTCCCGATGCCATCACCGCCGTTCAAAACCTGCGAGAGCTGACCAAGGACAATCCCATCCGCATTCACGTCAATCTTCTGGGTCCCTTCTCTACCTTGAGCAACGGCACCAATGACGAGCATATGGACAGTATGGCTATCGAGTACAAGAAGGCCATCGATAGCGGTGTGTTGGAGCAGAACATCAAGAACGCCCTGGAGCAATACGGCTTTGACGGTGTGTTTTTCGATTATGAGTTCCCCGTCCGTCGGGAGCATAAGGACAACTGGGGGGCGTTCCTGGTTTCCTTGAAGGAGGTTCTGGGAGACGAGTACCTTATGGGATGCGCTATTTCCTCCGGAAGCGCCGACCTGCCCATTGAAGCCATCCGCGCCATCGACCGCGTGGAGCTGATGTGTTACGATATGTGGGAGGAGGAGGATCCCGACACCCTGGGTATGCACTCCCCTCTCAGCGTGACCATCGACTGTTGGAAAACCCTGCGTCGCCTTGGTTATGAAAGCAGCCAGATCGACGTCGGTATGCCCTTCTATGCTCGCCCCACCAACCACGGTGCTTACTGGTATGCTTACAAGGATTACTACCACCTTATAGACGAAAACGGTTACTACTATGACGAGTCCATCGGCCTGACCATGTCCTTCAACAACCAAGAGACCATTTACAAAAAGACCGAATGGGCTATTGAAAAAGGCCTGGGCGGCGTCATGGCGTGGAACTACCAGAACGATGTTTCCGGCGACAACGAGCTTTCCCTGTTCCGGGCGGTCAGTCAGGCCAAGGCGGACGCAGGTGTGAAATAACAGCCGATAAGGAGAAAAGAACATGAAATATTTTTGGAAAAGATTTCTGATTGCTGCCCTGGCGATGGCAACCATGCTGCCCCTGGCCGCCTGCACCCACCCCGCAGGGGATACCGACACGGTGGATACCCAAAATACCGCGGCAGAGGTCACCACTGCCGTTGCGACCTCTGCCGCTGAGACGGATGCGCCCGAGATTCCCGAGTATGCCCCCGATTTCCGCGTGACGGCTTACGTCTGCCTGGAGGCCGACCCCAATAACTTCAAATTTGACGTGACACACATCCCCCACGTGACCGACCTCATTTTCATCGGCTCTACGGCGCGGTTTGATACCGAAGGGAACGTCACCGTGGAGGACAGCGCGCTGGCCTGCATCGACAAGGCACGGGCTGCCATCGGGGACAGCCCCATCCGCCTCCACATCAATCTGAACGGCCCAAGCTCCTCTGCCCCCGCTGATACGTGGGAGGAGCAGATGGACAACGTGGCCAAGGAGTGGCGCAAGGCCTTCACCGGGAACACGCTGGAGAAAAATATCAAAAAGACCCTGGAGACCTATGATCTGGATGGTGTTTTCTTCGACTGGGAGTATCCCATCATGGAGACACACAAAAAATGGTTCGGCGATTTTCTGATCGACCTGGATGCCGTCCTGGGTGACGACTACGTCATCGGCTGTGCCCTGGCTGACTGGTGCTCTAATTTCGCCCAAGAAGCCATCGACGTAATGGACATGGTGGAGCTGATGAGCTACGATCTCTGGGACGAGAACGGCCTGCACGCCACCACCGAGCTGGCCAAAAAGCACGTCCAAAACCTGCTGGCCCAGGGCTATAGCCCCGCCCAGATCGACCTGGGTATCCCCTTCTACGCCCGTCCCACCACGGGTGAGGCCTTCTGGTACGGCTACAACGGCTTCCACGACAAGCTGGACGAGAACGGCCTCTACCACGAGGAGAGTACCGGCCTCAAGCACTCCTTCAACACCCCCGCCGTGGTCTACGAGAAGACCGAGTGGTGCATCGAAAACAACGTCGGCGGCGTGATGGCGTGGCACTACGCCTGCGACGTGCCCGGCGACGGTGAATACTCCCTGTTCGCGGCCATCCAGCGCGCTAAGGATGACGCAGGTAAGAAGTAATTCATACGGAGAAATCCCGAAACTGCATCGTTTCGGGATTTTTTCTTCAAATAGCCTTTACAAAATTGAAAAAATATGCTATAATTCAATATATATTATACAAATCAGTTTTTTCAACCCGAAAGGAGCAAGCTTGAAAGATATATCTTTCAAACAGCGTTTTGCGGCTTTCGCTACGCAAAACCAGCCCCAATTCGCAAGAAAGGATGCTTTCGCTAAGCGAAAGCTATGGTCATAACTATGAAATGTCCCGTCTGCGGCTGCCCTGACCTTAAGGTCATTGACTCCCGTCCTATCGAAGAGGGCAACAGCATCCGCCGCCGCCGCGAATGCCTGCAATGCGCCAAGCGCTTTACGACCTTTGAAATGATCGAGACCGCCCAGATCATCGTGATCAAGAAGGACGGCTCCAAGGAGCCGTTTGACCGCGTGAAGCTGGTAAACGGCATTTTGAAGGCGACCCGTAAGCGAGACGTGGATGCCGACGCCATTGTGGCCGAGATCGAGTCCGAGCTGCAGAACACCCTGCACCTGGAGGTTCCCTCGGTGGAGCTGGGGGATCGCGTGCTGGAAAAGCTGCGGGATATCGACGAGATATCCTACGTTCGCTTCGCCTCGGTGTATCGTGAGTTTACCGACGTGGATTCCTTCATGGATGAATTGAAAAAACTCAAAAGAAAGCACGGTCGATCCAGAAGAAATACGACCGATTCCGAATGATTTTCTCCCGCGCCGCAGGTGTCTGTGTGCGCGGGATTTTGTAAATAAAATGTAAACGATGATGGGCGGAGGAAACCGACGGAGGGATTTATCGTCATATAGGGTAGAGCGGAGCATTGTTGCTCCGTCGTTACAGGAGGAAATGATTATGAGGAAAACTGCTTGCGCTTGGCTTACGGTGGTCTTGACCGGGTGTATTCTGTTTGCCGCCGTGACCTTTTCGGGGTGTACGATCTCCATCAAGGCGGAGGAGCTGTCCGCCGGTTATACTCGCTCTGCCACCGAGACGGGAGAGGTAACCGATGCCTTTATCACCGCCATGGCGGATTTCGCCATGACCATGACGAACACCACCGTGTCCATGGAAAAGGAAGGGAAGGAAAACCATTTGATCTCTCCCCTGTCTGCCATGATCTGCCTTTCCATGCTGGCCAACGGCGCGGAGGGAGAGACACTCGCCCAAATGGAGGCCGTTTTAGGCATGGGGATCAACGATCTCAACAAGGCGCTTTATGCCTATACGAGTGGTCTTTACGTGGGGAAAGACTGCAAGGTTTCTTTGGCGGACTCTATTTGGTATCGGGAGGGAGACAGACTTACCGTCAAGGAGGAATTCCTCCAGACCTGCGCCGACTGGTATGAGGCTCAGCAGTACGCCGCGCCCTTCGATGAATCCACCCGAAAGGACATCAATAACTGGGTCAAAAAGTACACCGACGGTATGATCGATACCATGCTGGATGAGCCCATTCCGGCCGATACCGTCATGTATCTCATCAATGCCCTGGTATTCGATGCCAAGTGGAAGGAGGAGTACGAAAAAAAGGATATCAAGTCTCTGGAGTTTACCGCACTTGACGGTACGGTGTCCTCGGTGGAGATGATGTGCTCGGAGGAGACTCGCTATCTGACCGTGGAGGGAGGATATGGTGTGGCCAGACCCTACAAGGGCATGGCTTACTGCTTTGTTGGTCTGCTTCCCGAGGAGGGAACCAACGTATATGATTTCGTCGCCTCTCTTGACGGAGAGACATGGCTGAATATGTGGGGCGCCATGACCCGTGAAACGGTCTACACCCGCATCCCCGAGTTCACCTACGATAGCTCGATGCTCCTGAGGCCCGTCCTGGAGCAAATGGGCATGACGGATCTGTTCGACAGCGGCAAGGCCGATCTGTCAGGAATCGGAACCTCCTCGGCAGGAAATCTCTACTGCGATGGCGTTTACCAGAAGACCTACATTGAGGTCAACCGCAACGGAACCAAGGCTGCGGCCATTACCTGGGCTGAGAATGAGGATAAAGCCGCCGCTGTGCCCTCGGATCCCGTGACCGTTTATCTTGACCGTCCCTTCGTCTATGCCATCGTGGATAACGTCACGGGACTGCCCCTGTTCGTGGGTGTTGTCACCAAGCTGGGGTAAGCGGTTCACCCTGTAAAAAAGTCCCGCCGAGCTCATCGGCGGGACCTTGGGAAAATCAAATTTTGTCCATCCTCCAGACCGTCTGCATAATGGACGCAGGCCCGGTCTGCTCCTGCCTTGCGTAGAATACCGTCAGAATGTCGCCGTTCTCCAGCTCCACCGAGGCGGGATAGCCCAGGTCGTCGTGCGGACCCTCGGTAAAGAGGTCGTGGCCCACGTCCCAGGTCTCACCGCCGTCGAGGCTGACCATGACCTTGATGCCGTAGGGCGGCAGGCGGTATCCGTACGTGGAGATCAGGGTGCCGTCCCTCAGCTTGAGCAGATGGGCGGGCGCACCGCCGAAATCGTCCAGGAGCTGGCGGGGTTGAGTAAAGCTCCTGCCGCCGTCCGCCGATTCGGACTGGTAGGTGGTGAAGAATCCCTGACCCTGTACGCGGATATGGACAAGGATCCTCCCGTCCTCCAGGACAACGGCGTGGGGCTCGTGGCTCTCGTGGCCGGGAATGTCGGGAATCTCACCCAGCTTCTCAAAGCTTCCGTCGGGGAAGACCCTGTAGGCCGCCAGCCAGTTGGCGCGGCGGTCGGGATGGTTGCCGTCGAAGTAACGGCCCACGTAGAGAATGCTCCCGTCGTTCATGAGGGTAGGCCCGTGGGGGCAGGTCACGGGGATGCGCTGAATATCCCCGAAGGTCTTAGCCCCATCGTGGCTGATGATGAAGGTGGAGCCGAGATATGCTTTCTCCGCGTTCCCGCCGTCCAGCACGTCCAGATAGCCTCCGACGTAGGGGTCGTCCCAGTCCTTGACGAAGGGATCGTGTTGGACCGTGTTCCAGTAACGTTGAGTTTCCTTGGTGTTGTTGAAGCTGGTGATGATGACGCTACGCTCGCCAAAGGGAAGTATGCCCGCGTCGCGGTCGTCCAGCGGGGTGTCCATGACCACAGTGGGGCGGGACCAGGTCTGCCCCTCGTCGTCGCTGAGGCAAAGCACGACCTTGCCAAAGGGGCAAATGTGCCGCCGCCGAAAGCCGGATGCCACCATGGCCAGCCGCCCGTCCTGCAGGCGCGCCACCGTGGGCCAGGCGAAGTAAGCGTTATAGGGGTTGGTTGGGTTGGAGCAGATGATCTTGGTTTCCTTGATCGTCAGTTTCATGATAGAACCTCCTTGGCCGTGATGGGGAATTATCTGTATTATACTCTTTTTTGCGGCGGCTGTCAAGTCTGCTGCGAAGAAATCCGATAAATTGAAAGGAAGGATCCTACCATGAAATACTACGGAAAAGAAAAATGCCGTATCCTGAAGGAGATACGCGCCGAGATCGCAAAGGCAAACGATATTGAGTGGGTGACCTCGGAATGTAAGCACCGGGGCAATTGCAAGGGCACCTGTCCCAAATGTGAGCAGGAGGTCAGACAGCTGGAGGAGGCCTTGGCCAAGCGGGAAGCCCTGGGCAAAAAGGTGGCCGTGGTGGGTATCTCCGCCACCATTGCTCTGTCGGTGACGGGATGCGACGATCTGTTGGCCACGGGGGGTAAGCCGCTGGAAGGGGATATGGCCGTATCTACGGAAGCGATTGACACCGGCGAGGCCGCGTGGATGGGAGAGGAGGAAATGCCGCCCGACACCGAGGAATTTGCGGCCACCGCGGGAGATCCTGTGGAGTATGAATCTGAAATGGGAGAGTTCCCCGAATAACCCGAAAGGAGTCAGCGTATGAAATACTACGGAAAAGAAAAATGCCGTATCCTGAAGGAGATACGCGCCGAGATCGCAAAGGCAAACGATATTGAGTGGGTGACCTCGGAATGTAAGCACCGGGGCAATTGCAAGGGAACCTGCCCCAAATGTGAGCAGGAGGTCAGACAGCTGGAGGAGGCCTTGGCCAAGCGGGAAGCCCTGGGCAAAAAGGTGGCCGTGGTGGGCATTTCGGCGGCGATCTCGCTGGCTGTGACAGGCTGTGACCCCCGCACGACCGTGACCGACGGTGTGGAGCCCGTGGAGGGCGGTATGACGGTTTCCTCCGATATCGCGACCGATGAGGCCCTCACCGAAGTCTCGGACGGAGAATTCCTCCCGCCCGAGAGCGATACGGTACTTGTCAAGGGCGAGCTTCCCATCCCCGGCGGGGAGACCGAGCCCCCGACCGACGACGAGACCGCGGACGAGACTTTCGCAGGCGTGTCTGCCGAGTAAGGAGCCGCTATGTGTGATCAGAACCTAACCGCCCTTCCCACCTTTCCGCTCGCCTTCTGTGACCGTCTCCGCATGGCCACAGACGGAGCAGGGGTCACCGCCCTGGTAGGAGCCTGGGGCTGTCCCTTACAATGTAAGCTCTGTATTAATCCCCAGACCTGGCACGAGCCCGCCGATGGTAAACCCGCCTTCGAGCGGGTGACCGCCCGGGAGCTATACGATTGTGTCAAGATCGACAGCCTCTACTATCTCGCCACGAACGGCGGCATCACCTTCGGAGGTGGAGAGCCTCTGCTCCACACGGAGTTCATGCAAGCCTTCCGCCACCTCTGTCCGCCTGCGTGGCGTATCTACGCCGAGTCCTGTCTGAATATCCCCGCCGCGCATATTCCCGCCGCCGCGGCCGTCGTGGATTGGTTCTTCATCGACATCAAGGACATGAATCCGACCATATACAAGGCCTACACGGGGCGGGACAACACCCTCGTCAAGGAGAATCTGAAAGCCCTGCTTTCTTTGGTGGGCCCCGACCGTATCACCGTCCGCGTGCCCCATATTCCCGGCTTCAATACCGATGCCGACGTGGAGGCTTCGGTTACAGAGCTGAGGGAGATGGGAATTTTGCATCTGGATGTGTTTACATATAAGGAGCCAAAGAGGAAAATTACATAGAAAAAGGCCGCCGTAACCCGGAGGCCTTTATCTCTCGCTTCAATCAATCACCGTGCCATCAAAAACACCATCAACCCAAACTCCAAAAGCCCGATCCCCCCCATGATGACCAGCCGTGCGCCGTAAGGCTTCTTGATGCGGATGGGAAGGATGAAGGCCACGCCCGTAATGACCAAAAATGCGGGATATAGCCAAGGCGTCAAAGGGGAAAGCACCCCACCCGGAGAGCCGAGAAATTCGGCTACGGCGAACACCATGGGGAACACAACGGCTGAGGTGGTGATGGGTACGCCCATGTAGTGGGTGCGGCGACCTGTTTCTGTGGCTTGGCGGGTCTCCTCGGTGACGTTGAAGTAGGCCAGACGGATAAGACCGCAGAGTACGAACAGGGCGCACACGACCCATACGGCGGCTTTCGCGGCGGGATGAGTGGGGGCAAGGCTGACCCCGATGGCGGCGGGAAGCACGCCAAAGCAGATGACGTCGCAGAGGGAGTCGATCTGAATGCCGAAGCGCTTCTCCGCCTCGGTGCTTTGCTTACGGGTGCGGGCAATCTTGCCGTCGAACATATCGCACACGCCCGACGTAAGCAGACAAAGCAGGGCGGCCAGCGGGCTGGTAGGAGCCAGGAAGATACCGACCGTGGAGATCAGCAGGCTGACATATGTTAAAATGACCGTGTAGTTGTAAAAACCAATCATGATGTTCTCCTTTGCGCGATTTCGGCTTCGTTGGATGTGCGCTCGTTTTTCCTACATTATACTACAATTTTTGCGCTTTCGCAAGATGTTTTGGGAAAAAATATGAAAAAAGAAATTCAAAAAGTGACAGTTAAGGGAAAGCTTTGATGCAGGAGTTAATTTGAATGATGTTAATAAATTAAAATTCATGGTGCCTGTGCTTGCCCCGAAAGCCACCGTATCCTACTTACAATTGTGCTTGTTGCACAAATAGAAAGCGGAAAGTTTGGGGAAAAGACCTCTTTCTTTTTGGCGTGTTTTTTGGTATAATATCATCGTGTACAGATGGGCTTACTGTCCGTTCGCGCACATCGCAAAGGTCGAATTTTACATGATATATTATTTAGGAGGAAATTTCAATGGCAAGCGTATCTCTTCGTCACATTTACAAGAAGTACCCCGGCGGCGTAACTGCCGTTTCTGACTTCAACCTGGAGATCAAGGACAAGGAGTTCCTGGTTCTGGTCGGTCCTTCCGGTTGCGGTAAGACCACTACCCTGCGTATGGTCGCCGGTCTGGAGGAGATCTCTGAGGGTGAGCTGTTCATCGGTGACCAGCTGGTCAACGACGTTGCACCTAAGGATCGTAAGATCGCAATGGTGTTCCAGAACTACGCTCTGTACCCCCACATGACCGTGTTTGAGAACATGGCATTCGGTCTGAAGCTGAACAAGACTCCCAAGGAGGAGATCAAGCGCCGCGTTGAGGAGGCTGCCCGTATCCTGGATATTACCCACCTTCTGGACCGTAAGCCCAAGGCTCTGTCCGGTGGTCAGAAGCAGCGTGTTGCTCTGGGTCGTGCAATCGTTCGTAACCCCAAGGTATTCCTTCTCGACGAGCCTCTGTCCAACCTGGACGCAAAGCTCCGTGCTGCCATGAGAACCGAGCTGACCAAGCTGCATAACCGCGTCGGTACCACCTTCATCTACGTTACCCACGACCAGGTCGAGGCTATGACCATGGCAACTCGTATCGTCGTTATGAAGGACGGTCTGATCCAGCAGGTTGATACTCCTCAGAACCTGTACGATTCTCCCTGCAACCTGTTCGTAGCAGGCTTCATCGGTACTCCCCAGATGAACTTCATCAGCGGTACCCTGAACAAGAAGGGCGAGGATCTGTACTTCAACTTTGAGAACGTATCCGTCAAGCTGCCCGCAGAGAAGGCCAACAACCCTGCTCTGAAGGATTACATCGACCAGGAGGTCGTTCTCGGTCTGCGTCCCGAGTGCATCTACGACCAGCCCGCACAGGTTGAGGCTCATGCTGATTCCTCCTTCGAGGCTTTCGTTGAGGTTACCGAGCTGATGGGTGCTGAGATCTACCTGTATCTGAACGTCGGCCGTTCCGAGGAGGGTGACGGTAAGATTAAGATCATAAATGAGGGTACCAACATGATCGCTCGTGTTTCCTCTCGCTCTACCTCTCGCGCAGGTGACACCATCAAGGTTGCCTTCGATACCGCCCGCGTCCACATCTTCGACAAGGACACTGAGCGTTGCATTTGCCACTAATTTCCGACTTTTCACTCCCCTGCTTCGGCAGGGGAGTTTTTTTTAGGAAAGTATGAAAAATTGTGAAGAATCGGACGGACCGGTTGACAGGGGACAGGGCGTGTGATATAATGAAAATGACCGAAGAAAGGAAAGGAGACGGAGGCTATGAAGCTTTGGAATACGTATGACCCGCGCTTGAAAAGATCCTTGCAAATATTGATTTGGAGTACCGTTGGTGTGTTCGGCGCGTATATTGTCCTATCGGTCGTGCTGGCTGTGGTCACAGAGCCGGGATTCTTTGATGGATGGTTTACCTTGCTGATGATGGGGGTTATTGGCCTCGTACTGACTCCCATTGTGCTGGCTGTCGCCAATTTCGTCCGTTACCTCTTGCTGGCTAAGTATAGCAGGCCAACGCCTGAGCTGGCGTTGGATAAGCTTCTGTCGGGCGTGGCCGCCGCGAGCGGACTCCTGGCGCTCGCCTTGTATCTGCTGGATTTTTTGTGGGAGCATAATTTCAAGTATCCATGGAATGATCTGTCGATCAGCTCCCAAATCGGCGCGTTTGGGTCTGTGGCCTTGATCATCTGCGTGGCCGCACTCGTGCTGAATTTTGCTGCCAACCACACACTTAGATTCCTCCGCAAGCATTACGGTGAGGCGGGGAAGGACTCCGGCTGCAGGCTTGTGCGTAGGGCTTCTATGATCTGCCTGGGGGTTTTTCTGGTGGGTTTTTTGCTGATCCCTGCACCGCAGGGGACCTATAATGACGGCGGCTCCCGTTTTTACAAAGCCGTCCTGTATGAGGTCATCGACTGGAACCGCGCCCCCGCTGAGGGTGCTATGGAAATCCCCGACGATTTCGACCCCAACGAGGATCAAAAGACCCGCCTCTATTTCTTTCCCTTCAACTGCTACACCTACGAGGCCAAGTGGGACATGAAACACTAACGCCCACCCTAAAAAACCACGAGACCAAAAAGCATGATGCTCTTAGCGGAGAAATCACAAAACATTGACCGGACACGCGGTTTGGGCGAGCTTTGTTCGCCCGCGGGAGACCGCAGGTCTCCACTACGAATTTGGAGTTTATTTCTATACGAATTGACGGTTCTATCGGTAATTACACCGCCTCACAATTATCGTCTTTGTACGGTATATCACAATAACGATAAGAGCTTTATATGAACAAAAGAAAAATTACATGGTTGCAAAAAAGTATTGTTTATACGTTTTCATTTAACTTGTTGATTTGTCTGGCGATGATATTATATGGAGAGGGCATAATTCGAGATATAACTTCAGCAATAGCTTTATTCGTTGTGTATATCGTTTCCGCAATTAGTTTTTCAATTGTTAAAGGAGCAAGCCCCAAACCTCTATTCTATAACCTGTCTGTATTGATCACACATATTGTATTAAATATTATCATGCTTTGTGTGTTAGGTTTTATTTATACTGGATGGGAAACAGCAATGTTTTGGATTACAGAAATGTTTTCTATGTTTTTTGTGATCAGTGTTTTGTTCCTCGATACAATAATAAGCTTGTTGAAAAAGTAAGCCCTGAATAAAAAACGCGGTCATTGTAAAAAAACTCCGAGGCAAAAAAGTCTCGGAGGAAAGCAGGGATGTCTGTGTTGGAATATCCTTTCTTACCATTGTGCTGTTCCCACGAACAATCCGCCGATCTAAGCACAGAAGTACAAAATTCTCCAATTAAAGTTTTTCCTTTTTCATTATATCACAAATCGGCAGAGAAGACAAATTCTCTGCCGAAATTTTGTGCCTGCCCATTTTCCGTTAAGAACAACAGAGAAAAAAACGTGGGCATTATTATTCTATATCACAGCTTTGAGGATTCTTAAGGACCTCGCAAGCTTCGACGCAGGCGAATTTGCCCCGAGCAATGCGCGGAGGCTTTCAAAAGGTCCTTAAGCGGGGGCCGGGGCAGAATACCTCGCTTTCCCGCACCCCGTTCTTCTACACGATCAAATATCCGATCCCCTCCAATGATTCCCGGGAATCGACATTGGCCCCCGAGGGGAGGTTGTTGGCCGCAGTGAGAGCCGCCATGGGGGCGTGATACCGCTTGGCGACTGACCAGAGAGTGTCGGTGGGGGCGGGGAAGCAGATGACGTATTCTCCCCGTCTACGGGAGACCTCGTCGCCGAAATTCGGCTCGGCCAATACCGTTAAGGGCTTCGAAGCGTGGGTGCGGAGGGCGACCGCCAACTCGGCATCCACGCCGACTCGTTCTCCGTCCATGCGGGCACGGCAGTTTACCACCGTGACCGCCCCGTCAAAGTGAGGATCAGGAGCCGTGCTTTCGGCTCGGAGTAGGGTGGGATCGTCAAATTCGTAGCGGAAGGGAAGAGTCATGTCTGCAGAGGAATACTCGCCGTCTCTCAATAGGAGCAGGTGGCAACGGCAGATTCCTGTCAGCAGGCAGCGGCCCTTGGCACGATCAGCCGTCAGACCCTCAGGCTGGGCAACGGCGGTCACGTCGGCAATGATGGAGGCAGGATCGATACCAACCTCGGAGAGAGCCTGGGAATCGCTCAAGGTGAAATTCCCGTTCAAGGCGTGGAGTGCGTGGAGAGCCGGGTAAGTGGAATAGCGGCAATCGTCCTCGCGGCGGATGGAGTACAGATCCTTCACATAGGTGACGGCTTCGTTCTTTTGGGCGCGGATCTCCCCGACCATGCCCAGCTCCACGTGCAGGTGACCGTCCTCCATTTCTACGCTGATGTCGGTGCAGTACCCACAGGCCGCCGCTGCGCAGGAGGGGGTGACGCCCTCTGCTTCGACCGTGTAGGAGAAGGGAATCTTGCGTTGCAGGATGGTCAGGGCAGGAGAGCCGTGGACTTCCTCTGCATCGGAGGAGAACGCCGCCTCGCTCTCTGCGGGGCAAAGCGTGAGCTTCAGCGCCACGTCTCCTCGGCAAGCCACCGAGCCGATGCCGGGGGTTGCTTCGGTGATCATCACCTTTCCCTCAGCGCAGACGACTCGCCATTCTCCGTCGGAGGGAGAGAGAATGACGTCATCCTGCAGGGGCATGGTTTCTCCTAATCCCCAGTAGGTACGGCCGATTTCGACGGTTTCGGTCAGCTGCTCCAGGGTAGCATCCTCGTTAAACTCGTTCTCTAAGGGATATTCGCCGTAGAGCTTCACATCAGCCTTGATTCTGCAACGGATATTCAACCGCCTCGGCGCGGTTACACGGCCGACGGGAGGCTCTGCCATGGCGTCGCAAATGCAAATAAAGGGCTCTCCTGCGGTGGAAAGAAGGCTTCTCCCCTCCGCGTCCGGCTCAGCCTGCAGACTGTACTCGGCGGCCAAGGGCGCGCAGTACACGTTGTTGTCATGACCCATGTAGAGAACGAAGTAGTCCAGCATACCCTGCAGCTCAGCTCCGTTACTGCCGGCAAAACGGTTGGGGGGAAGCACGTTCGTGCCGATCCGCAGCAGACGCTTGATCTCAGGCTGGTAATCCGGCAGGGAAAAATCTCCCGTGATTTCGGTTGTCAGCGTGCGGTCCATAATGAGGATCTGCATGGCCTTTCGACCGACGGTGTCCTCGGTAAAATCATTCATCATATCCGCATCTCCTTTGCGTGATTTGTTACCACCACTATATGCATCGGACATCGAAAACAGAACGTTCCCGTCATAGCGAGATGCTCTTACCGGAGCATTCGCGCTAAACGATGCTTGATATTACGGCCAGTAATGTTGCCTTCGGCACAGTGGGCAAGCATCACGAACAGAAAAGAGAGAGCATTTCGGGATTTAAGCCGATTTGTTCTCTCTTTCTGTTTGTATTAAGGGCTTGGACTTAGACCTTTTGCATTTGTCCGGACGATTTCTTGTCAAAGTGTAAATTCTCCGCTAAGAATATTACCCTATACGGCGGGAAGCATTCATTCCAGATGCAGACTGTCTGCGTTCAGGAATGCATGGGCGGAGAGCATGGAATCGGCGGGGATCATGCGGGATGCGCCGCAGACCCGGCAGGTAAGCTTGATGCCCTCGTCGGTGATTTCGGCCTCGTAACGGCTTTGGTCGAGATCCCACTCGCCGTAATCGGCTTGAGAATCGGCCTCTGTGGGAAGGGCGGGATCGGGGTGACAGCGGCAGTAGATCTTTCCTTCGGCATCCAGATCGTCGATTACAAATAGCACGATGTCCAAAATCTGTGGGTCGCCCAGATCCTTCTCGTCACCGTGAAGGGCGGAGAAGTCCGTAATACCATGCTCCTCCAGCATATCCAAAAGCTCCAGCTCCGTGCGTGCCAGCTCAGCCTTGACGCGGTTCATCTCGCCCGTGAAGCAGACGTTGATGTCCGAGTAGGGGCAAGGAAGCACGAACAGCTCGTCGGAGAAGAACAGGCTGGATTTGACAGTAAAGGTGTGGGGTTGGGCGCAGATCAGGCAGGGAACCGATAGGCGGACGGTCCCGTCCCGATTGTAGAAGATCTTTAGCTCGCTTTTGCCGCAGGTGCATTTCAGCTTGACCATGTCGGCGGACAGATTGAACAGGCCAACAGCGCTCAGAATGCCGCCTCCGCAAGCGGGGCAGCGGTAAGCCACGGTAGTGCGTTTTTCATTCAATACCATAAATGAATCCTTCCTGCCCGGTGGGGCTTTTCCGATGTGAGTACTTCAAGTAGAGTATATGCCAAAGAGCACGGGGGTGTCTACCATGCGTTGCGCATTTGGTTGACACCCCCGTATGTTTGGTTTGGCAGAAGATGGTTCAGGAATTCTCCTGCGCGTTTCGTGACGGTCGGAAATTACTCGCCGTCGGCGGTGGTAGCGGCCTCGGTAGTGACTTCCTCGGTAGAAGCAGCCGTGGTGACCTCCTCGGTCTTGGCCTCGGTCTCGGCCTTGGTGCCCTCGGACTTGCTATCGGTTTCAGCCTTGGTCGTGGTCTCGGCGGTCGTATCGAATTCGAAATCAACGACAACGTGATACTTCTTGACAGCCTCGTCGTACCAAGCGGTCAGCTTCTCGCCTGCAACGGCTTTCTTCGCACTCTCCTTCCAGGTTTCCTGGTTCTCGCTCATGAACATAGCGACGATATAGCCGGTAACCTTTTCGGGATCCTTGGAATCCTTCTTGACCTCCAGGATGGGGCTGACGTCACCGGCCTTGCGGTCAACGTGATACAGCCAATCAGCGAGGTTCTCGTAGGACTCCTTCATTTCCTTGTAGGAAATGTTCTCGACCAGATCGGAGGAGTAGCCGGGAGCATACTTTTCAACCAACTCAGCAAACTTCTCGGCGGTGTTAGCCTCGGTCAGAGCCTTCTGGAAGGCCTCTGCCTTGGCCTTGCCGGTCATAGCATTCTCAGTGCCCTCTTTGTCGTCGGTGAGAACGATGTAGTGAGCATTCTTGGTGAATTCCTCGTCCAGCTTGTTGACGTTTTCACCGATGATGTACCAGGTGTAGGTGATGGTGGTGGTCTCCTTGCCGGTCTCCTTGTCCTTGGTGGTGGACTTGGTCTCGATCAGCTTGGTGTCGCCGGTCTTGCGGCCGTCACCGAACAGCCACTTCTGGAGATCGGTAGCGGAGGAACTCGTGGGATCAGACCAGGGAGAGGTGGTCTCGGTAATCTTCTGGTTGGAGACCAGGGAGTTGATGGCCTTGACGATACCGAAGGCGGCCTTCTTGTAGGCATCGGTATCCTTATCGGTGAATACAGCCTTGTTCTCACCAACCTCAAAGAGAGCCAGCAGAGTGGTTCTGACGTCAGCCTTGGTCTTGTCCTTGCCGGCGGTATCCTCGACCTTCTTGTCGGTGAAGTTGGACTTGTAGTTAGCCTCGAACTTCTGCTCCAGGTAGTGGTCAACGATCACGGTCTTGACCTCGTCAACGGTCTTGCAAGCCTCGATGGCTTCCTTCATATCGTTGCTGACCAGCTTGTAGGAGGAGTAGTCGGTGGTGTAGAAGCTTTCCTTATGCTCGTCGCGGTGCTTAGTGATTTCTTCGGGGGTTACGCCTGCGGCGTAGTCCTCGACCAGCTTCTCGGCGTACTTACCGCCGATGAAGTAGTACTCCATAGCGGTCCGGATGTCACCCTTGCTGACGCCGGTGCCGATGAAGGTCTTGAGGTACTTGCTGAAGGAAATACCGTTGGACTTAGCGGAGGTTTTGAGCGAATCGATGTACTCGTCGATATCTGCCTCGATCTCCTTCTTGTACTCGTCGTACAGGCCGGCCTCCTTGGCACCCTCACAGTAGGTGAGGTACTGCTCTGCGTAGGTGTAAGCAGTTGCATCGTACTCACCGGTTCCTACGGTAGAGGGAAGCATATAGTTGATGAAGGTGCTGGCGTCCATGTACTGAGCCAGACCGCCGGTGGGGTCAGCGGCCATACCGTACTGGATGTACATGTACTGGTAGTAGAGCTGGTTCTGAGCCACGTGGAAGCGGTAGACGTCGAGTTGATTCTCGTTGAGCTTAAAGTTGTCACTCTTGGCGGCATTGTTCATACGGCCGATCAAACCGATGGAATCCACAAAGGTGTAGCCCAAAATGAGAACAACCAGTGCCAAAGTAATCAACAGGATGACGTTCACGTAGTTGAAGCTACGCTTTGCTTTTGCTTGCTGATTCATGTTTAAAATCCTTTCTTTGCATCCGAAGCCGCCGGGAAAAATTCCCCTCGGCGCGGTATTCATAGTGCGCCGATCGTACACCCAATTTGGGCATACAATCGGACAATGCTACTATTATAACTCTCTTTCATGATTAAATTATGAACGAGGCGTGAATCGGAATGAAATTTTTCATAGAATATAAGAAAAATTTTATTCGAACGGGAATTTTACACGTCCATGATGATGGGAAGCACCATGGGCTTCCGTTTGGTGCGGGCGTAGAGGAATTTGGTGATATCATCCTTGACGGCGGCCTTCAACTCGTACCAGTCGCAGCCGGAGCGGCGGAGGCTGATGTCGATGGCATCCACCGCGATACGGCGAACCTCCTCCATCAGCTCCTCGGACTCCCGCACGTAGACGAATCCGCGGGAGACGATATCGGGGCCGGCCACACGCAGGCCCGATGCGGCGTCCACCGTAGCGACCACCACGATGAGACCGTCCTGGGAGAGGTGCTTTCGGTCGCGGAGAACGATGTTGCCCACGTCACCGACACCGTATCCGTCGATCAGTACGACACCGGAGGGAACGGTTCCGCCCCAAAGGGCACCCTTTTCGTCGATCTCCAGGATCTTACCGATATCGGATATAAAGACGTTGGCCTCGGGGATTCCCATAGAAACGGCCAGATCCCGATTGGCGGCCATGTGCTTGTACTCACCGTGAACTGGCATGAAGTAGCGAGGACGGGTCAGACCCTGCATGAGCTTCAGCTCCTCCTGGCAGGCGTGACCGGAAACGTGTACCTCCACCGAGGCATCGTTGATGACGGTGACACCCATTTTGGAAAGCTCGTTGATGATGCGGCCAACCAGCTTTTCATTGCCGGGAATGGCGCTGGCGGAGAGAACCACCAAATCGCCGTAGCCCAGAGATACCTGGGAATGTTCGCCAAAGGCCATGCGGTACAGAGCGGACATGGGCTCTCCTTGGGAGCCCGTGGTAATCAGGGTCAGTTCCTCGGGCTTGTAGCGCTTGATGTCGTTGATATCGATCAGAACGCCGTCGGGCACCTTCATGTAGCCCAGCTCCACGGCGGCCGAAACGATGTTGATCATGCTTCGACCCGTCACGGCTACCTTACGCCCGTGGCGCACCGAGGTGTTGATGATCTGCTGAACGCGATGGACGTTGGAGGAGAAGGTAGAGATCACGATGCGCCGATCCTGGTGCATGGTGAAGATGACCTCCAGAGATTTACCCACCTTGGTTTCCGAGGGGGTATATCCGGGCCGCTCGGCGTTGGTGGATTCGCACATCAGAAGCAGTACGCCTTCGCGCCCCAACTCGCCCAGACGGGTGATGTCCATCATTTCACCCTCAATGGGGGTCAGGTCCAGCTTGAAATCGCCGGAATGAATGATCATGCCCAAGGGGGTGTTGATGGCCAAGGCACAGGCATCCGCAATGGAGTGGTTGACGCGGATGAATTCCACCGTAAAGGAGTTCCCCAGACGAATCGTGTCTCCTGCGCAGACACAGCGCAGATCGGCCTTCCAGGGTAGGGTATGCTCCTGGAGCTTGTTCTCGATGATACCCAACGCCAAGCGGGTGGCATAAATGGGAACGTCGATCTTTTGCAGGATATAGGGGATGGCACCGATGTGATCCTCGTGACCGTGGGTGACCACCAGACCGCGGATGCGATTGCGGTTCTGCTCCAGATAGGTTACATCGGGAATGACCAGGTCGATACCGGGCATTTCATCCTCATCGGGAAAGCCAATGCCGCAATCCACAATGATGATGTCATCGCCATACTCTACGACGGTCATGTTCTTGCCCACCTCGTTCAGACCGCCCAGCGGGATCACCCGAAGCTTGGCACCCGGAATCTTCTGCAAGGCAGAGAAGGGAGATGCAGCGCTTTTTTTCTTTCCTTCTTGGGGGGCGGGGGTGACGGTGTCGGCGGATACCACGATAGAGCGTTCTGCGCTGACGATGGAGGATTTCCCCCGACGTCCACCCGAGGAGGTGTTTTTGGCGGAGGAGTCTCCGGTGTCGGACTTGTGGGAGGTCTTATTTCCGGATGCGGGAATCTTGGCGGCAGTATGCTTGCCCTTTCCGGTATCGGATCCGCCGTTGGCGCCAAGGGCAGGGGCTTCATCGGTTTTTTTACGCCCCTTGCGGTTATGGGTGGGGGCGGTGGGCTTGGGTGCTTCGGGGATATTGGCTTTTTTGCCCCGCTTGGGCTTGGGCGCTGCTTCCTCCTCAAGGGAGAAGGGAGACAGAATCTCCGGGGATTCCAGAATGTCTCTGGATCCGATACGGAAGTCTCCGTTCCCATGCTCGCTTCGTTTCCCGGAGGGCTTGCTGCTTTTGCGGGGGCGTCCGTTGCTCAGACCCTTGGTTGGACTCTTTTCGGACGCGGTCTTTTTTTTGTTCTTTTCGGTTGCACTCATGAAGTAGTAACGCGGTTTCCTTTCTGATCTCCCGTGGAATGGATCTGCGCTCCCAGGGAGATCGTGAGGCGCAGAGAAAACACCGCGCATCCGTCGGGGATGCGGGCATGACGAATCTGCCGTCTTCTCGCAGAGAACACGGGCTATGTATTGTGAAGCTTTGACGCGGGAAAATCGAAAAGGGCACTTCTTTCCACATCTTTACAAGGCCGCCGAAAAGCAGTGCGGCGAGAGCCCACAAGGTAACGGATCAAAATCCGCCCTTCGATAAGGGGGAGGAAAGAGTCCCATGCATATGCCACCTTCTGGTCTGCGAAATAAGCGAGTAATAAAAGGGGCGGATCGGAATCCGCTGAAGGCATATGGTACGGACGGAGCGAGGGAAGGTGTGGAGGCTTCCGTCGCGGCATCGGATTCATACGGCCCATCCGATGCATGAAAAACGTCCGTTTTCCAAGCGTTTTGTTCCGTGCCGTCGCAGGACAGACAGGGAACGACCGAACACAAACATCCTATTCATTATACACTATTTCCATGCCTATGTCAACAACCTTTTGATGATTTCGAAAGGTTTGTGGAATCTAATCATGTTTTTCGTGCAGTTTTTCCCTCAGACGGTCATAATGACGCATTTTCCCTAACTCAGAAACCAGCAAAGGCCCGTAAATCCACCACCGCAGGCCAGCCCGGATATGAACCACAAAAGGGCACGCAGAAATCGCTTGGCGTTTCCCTTGCGGCCGTCATATGCTCCGGATGCCGATCGGGGACTTGCACTTTCCAGAATACGGTTGGCTTCCAATATCATATCCGTTTCGTCCGTATCGGATATATCCGTGTTCCGACGCATGACAAAGTATGCTTCCTCAAACATACGGCTATCTCGCGTCCGAATGACGATCATGTTCTTCTTTGCGCCTCTGAGCATTCCTTGCCTCCTTCTCTGCCGACGAATGGTGACCCCAGTGAACGAATCGGATACAGTATAGCCGGGAAGGGAAGGGCTTAATCACGTTTTGGATCTTGGGCAGATTTTGATTCGATCGGCTATCAAGAAAAATGACAAAAACAGGAAATTTTTGTCAAAAAACTATTGACAAAACCATTTTTGTCTGATATAATGTAGAAAAAGGCAGAAAATGGTTATAAAAAAGGAAATTTGTACCAAAATAGAACATTATGTCGAAAGGGAGGAAACGAATGAAGTCAACGGGAATCATAAAGAACGTCGATGAGCTGGGCCGCATTGTCCTGCCTAAAAAAATGCGTGAGAATTTGAATATTGACATTCGAGATCAAGTCGAGATCTTCGTGGAAGGGGATCGGATCATTCTGCAAAAGCATGTGCTTACCTGCATTTTTTGCGGCTCGGATCAGGATATTGTTTTCTATAATGGAAAGCGTGTTTGCGCCCATTGCGTAGACGGCATCAAGCAAATGGGCTGATATAGGCTCCCCACGAGGATCAACATGGGTTTTTGAGAAATATCTCACATTCCTATTGACAAATCCTTGTGGGTCTGCTATAATAAGGTGTCTTGGTATAAGGTTTTACTGTTTACGGATCATCATCAAACGAAAAGAGACTTGACCACAGATTTGATCACTTACAGAAAATCACTAAAAATTCAATATCTTTCACAAATCGAGGTGTGGCGCAATTGGTAGCGCGCTAGCTTTGGGAGCATGCAGGCGGCTTTCGCTTCTTGATTTTTCAAATGCTCGAAACCCCTTGAAAACACTGACTTTTTCGGCTGTTTGCCTTTTCA